>JAVBNY010000009.1:0-94812 GCA_031551205.1 Oscillospiraceae bacterium
AATAACACAAGAACAATTACGAAGGCGTATGTAAACGACGCGCCGAAGCTTGCGGAGACGGGCAAGGCGGCCGGCCGCTACATAGTCCTAGAGCTGAGGCACGCGTACTCGGGCGTACCCGGTTCTTCCACGCAGCTTTACACGGGCGGCAGGAACCTGCTTCTGAACATGGTGTTCACCGTAACGCAGAAGGCCGCGTTTACCACAGAAGCGGGCGCGACGGTAGCCGTTGACGGTATGACCTTCACGCAGGCAGGCTTCGACAACCTGATCGTGGACGACTTTGCGTATGGCACCGACGTCGTGGATTACAGGCTGTTCACGCCTGAAAACGCCACAGGCAAGCTCCCGATCATCGTTTGGCTGCACGGCGCGGGCGAGGCCGGAACAAATAACGCGGCGCAGGTTCACACGAACAACGAGGCTCAGATCCGCGCGAACATGGGCGGAACAGGCTGGGTCGAGGCGATGCAGAAGGGCGAGATCGACTGGGGCTATGTGCTCGCGCCGCAGTACAGATCCGGCTGGAACGCGACAGAGCGCGCCGCGGTTGTCAATATCGTCAAGAAGATGATCGACGAGGGCAAGGTCGACGCTTCCCGCGTATACATCTCCGGCTGCTCGATGGGCGGCGGCGGCACGGTCAACACCGTCACCGACTTCCCTGAATTCTTTGCGGCAGCAATACCGATATGCCCGGTCACGACGCTCACGGCCGAGAATGCGGCGCTGTGGGCCAACGGCGGAGTAAAGAGCTGGTATGTCCACGCCGCGAACGACCCGACGGTCAATGTCAGCTCGTCCCGCACGGGCACGGCAAACCTCACGGCCGCCGGAGCGGATACATACTACACCGAGTTCCCGAACGTCGTGGGAACAGGCGGCACATACAACGGCCACTGGTCCTGGATCTACGTCCTGTCCAACTTCACAGACCCGGCCGAAGCAGGCCGCGGCAAGATTATGAACTGGCTGTTTGCCCAGAAAAAGGCCGTGCCCGAGGCCGCGTTGTCAATACCGGTTGAAAAAATTGTCGCGGGCTATGCCGCGAACATCCCCGCGGTTCTGACCTTTACAGGAGCTCCGAAGGATGTGTCAATCGGGCTTTTTGCGCCCGACGGGTCGTTCCTGAAGGCAATAGACGTAAATGCCGACGGCAAATACATCCTTTCCATTACCGCCGCCCAGGCCATTGTGGGAACATATACGCTAAAGGCTGGAAACGGAGCGACTGTTCTTGCATCCGCCGCGCTCACATGCGTACCCGCTCCGACAAATCTCTGGGCGCCTGTTGTCACGGTTCTCTCCGCCTCAGAGACAAAGGTTACATTTGCTGCCAATGTCAGCTTCAATGACGCTAAGAAGAGCGTCACGATAGCCGGAGCGCCTGTTGCGGGCAACCTTGTTTCGGTAAGCGGGAATGTCATAACAATAGCCGCGGGCACGGCTAATGGCCAGGTAATAGTAATCAGCGGCGTAAAATATGCCGAGCTCTATCCCAGCTATTCATTCGGCTTCACCCTTACAAACTAAATCTTTTTATCACGCGTATTTGCTGAGGGCGCCGGGTTATACCCGGCGCCCTCAGACTGTCAAGAAAGAAAGTTGTCATGCTGAATAGATTGAAGGTCAACAAAGCGCAAGTCGGTAAAGTTATTGTTTTTGCCTCCAATTGATCCATGCCGCGGAGTGCGCCGCGGCACGGTTTTTATATTTCCTGCTTACTTCGCTGTAAATGTGAAGCTGTAGCTCGGGAAAAGGCTTGCGTACTTCACGCCGCTGATAACGAATGTGTCGCCTTCCTTCGCGGCGTAGTCGATGACAAGGGCGTTTCCATCCTGTACCGGAGTAAAGGACTGGCTTCCCAGTTTAACTTCGAAGCCGTTCTTAGTGGAGATGTCGGCCGCGAACAGGAACCTCGTCTTACCTTCAACTGATTTGTCGAGCTGAACGGTCCAGATGTTGTTGTTTTTCGGAACTACCGAAAGCCCGGTTGTTGCGGAGGCCGTGCCGGAGGCCGCGATTATGTCATAGCTCCCCGCGGGAATGCTCTTGGAGGCCGGGATGTTTATAATGGCCTTGCCGGCTCCGTTTATCGCGGTCTCGCCGTATACGGCGCCGTCATCCTTTGAGACTATTTTTACGTTAACCTGCCCGAGATCGGCGCCCTCGACGATTACGGGGACGTTGGCCGCATAGGTGGCCACAAGCTGCTCAACGCCGGAAGATATCTTCAGGGCGGCGGCGTCCTCGAAAGCAAACTCATCCATTTTGCAGATAACTGCGTCGGACTCTGCGCTGAAGACGAAGAACACGGCGTGCACGCCGGTGACGGCCTTGTCCATGCTGCCGGAAACCCAGCTCCAGACTGTTCCGTTCACGTCGGTTTCCTTGCTGAACGCGCCGGACACGGCCGAAGCGGTGACGCCCAGGCTGCCCACCAGTGTGCCGCCCTTGGCCGTGCCGGGGGCGTCGATAAAGACGTTTACGCTGCCGTCGGCATAGCCCGCTTCTTTGCTGAGAAGGAGGCTGAGCTTGAGATTTTTCGCTTCCGTTCCGAAGTTCAGATACTTTATTCCGATCTCGGCGCCGTCAGTAATACCGACAACGGGGCTGAGATGCTTTGCATACCCGGGATTGTCATAGATTGTCTTCCAGTAATCGGAGGGGGCGTTGCGAAGCGGGCTCTCTATGTAGAGGGGCTGGGCGCCCTTCTCGGAGAAGATCGAGGGCCACAGGTGGCAGGCGATATACGCGGGCCAGGTGTGGAAGGCTTCGATGCTGTCGCCGATAGAGGAGGTGTACTCAGGGTTCGTGATGAGAAGCTTGCCGTCCGCAACGGATACGTCAACTTTCCTGATGTAGCCCTGACGGCCGGCGCCGGTGGAGGTGTGACGGTGGTTTGAGACATACCACTCGCCGTTTATATATGCCAGGCCGCCGTGGTTGTTGCCCCAGCGGAAAACAGGGTCGGCATGATCCACGACCTCGCCGGTCGCCGGATCCTGGCGGAAGAAGCCGCCGTTGTCGCCGATGACGCCGCCCCAGTGCCAGGCTTTAAAGTCCTTCAGTTCGTCGATGGTGAGATCCGCATCGGAGTAAATGTATACCAGCGGCCACCATCTCTTTTCACCGTCGACATCCTTCTCATAGTCGGTGGTGTCGTTCCAGTTGCTCTTGTAGCTGTACTGGATGACCCAGTAGCTTTTACCGCCGGCTTTGACGAGATCTATGGTGCTGCCTTCATAATGCTTGGGGTTAAAGCCGTTGGTGTTCGGTTCGCCCTCGGCCATCTTGACGTCGACGGTCCACTCGATCTTCGTGCGGTCGCTCGCGTTGACCTTGGCCAGCTGGGCGTGCTTTGTTCCGCCGGTGGAATCATCATAGGTCGCCAGCATGGTGCCGTCGTCGGCGATGTATAGCGCCGGGTCGAACAGATTCTTCCCGTCGAGGCCCACAACGCCGCTGCCCGCAGTGAGGGGGGTAGTGAAATAGGCGTCGGGAACACTGTGGCCGTTGACCCAGAGGTGGGTTCCATTCATCTCAGAATTGCCGAAGAACGGGAAGGCGTAGAGGACGGCCTGGTCCGTCTGCAGGTCGTAGTTGAAGTCACAGGCAAAGAAGGTGCCGGTGTCCCTCAGAACGGCCTCGTAACGCCAATTGGCCAGATCGTATACGGGGGCGGACCAGCAGGTGATATCCGGGCCGCACCAGCCGGACAGCTTGGTGTCGTGTGAGCCGACGGCGTAGACGCGCCACTCGCTGTCCGCTCTGGACCAGAAGACGTGCAGCTCGTTGTCGGGCATAAATTCAAAGTTGGGCAGATATGGGTTAATAGCGTAGTCAAACGTGATGGCCTCGCCGGTCTTGGGGTTTACCGGGTAAACAAGCGGATCGGTGTTATAGGAATATTCCGCTCCGCACTCGGCGCACTTATAGTGCCTGTATCCGCCGGTGGTGTCGGTTGCCTCTCGGCTGTCTTCTTGGAGCTTGTAGGAGGAGCTGTGCGCGCAGGCGCGAAACGTCGGCGAGGATGGCGCGTCCTCCGCGTATGCGCTGAAGGGGATGATGCTCAGCGTGAGCAAAAGGGCGAGGAGAAGCGACAGGAGTCTGTGAGTGCTTTTCAAAGTTATCATCCTTTCACTTAGTTTTGAGGCTCTATATAAAGGGCCGACACCGGTATCAGCCCAATATAGACGCGCCCCTGTACGCTTAAAAGCATCTACATTCGTGCTCGGGCACACAGGGACATATAATAAGGAGGGTCAAGCAGCAATCCATCCATCAGCTAGCGTATATGTAACTCTATTGTACATAAAAGTTCTTAATAAGTCCTTAATATTGCTCGTTATGCATAAAAAATATTTTTAAAATAGTGGCATATGATTGCTTTATAATTCGGATTATGCAATAATGAATGTATAAGCTAAGTGGGGTGATAGTATGCGGCTGCTTCTGGTTGAGGATAAAAAGGAGCTGTGCGAGGCGCTGAAAAAACTGTTTTACCGGAACAACATCGATCTTGATTTCAGTCTTGACGGGGAGGAGGGGGCCGAACTTGCCTTGTCAGGGGATTATTCGGTTATCATTCTGGACATTATGCTGCCGTCTATTTCCGGGGTGGAGATACTTAAAAGCCTGCGAAGCCACTCGATGCCCGTCCCTGTTATCATGCTCACGGCGCGTGAAACCGTCGAGGACAAGGTTGGCGCACTGGACTGCGGCGCAGACGATTATTTGGTTAAGCCGTTTGAGTTTGAAGAGTTGCTCGCGCGGGTACGTGCGCTGGCGCGGCGGGCCCCGATTTTACTTGAAGAGCGCATCAGCGTAGGTAACACGAGCATAGATCGGAAGACGCTGGAGGTGAGCATGAGCGGAAGGCCGGTCAAAACCTCAGTCAGGGAATCAAAGCTGCTTGAAAGGCTCTTTCTGGGCGGCGGGAATTTTGTGACTAAAGAGAGCATCCTCATGATATTGAGCGGCAAAAACAAGGACATATCCAGCAATAATGTCGAGGTGTATATACACTACCTCCGAAAAAAATTCCCGCCCGAGTCTTCCGGGTTTATTATTGAGACAAAGCAGTCGCAGGGATACAGAATAGTGAGGACAAGATAGATGTTTATCAGAATGTACATCCTTTCGTTTTTGCGGAATGTGCTAATCTTCGTGCTGATTACCCCAATGCTTACCTTTTATATGCTTTCGCTGGTTTACCGCGTTCCAAATATCGACAAGGAAAAAATATTGACGTACATTATTGAGACCGGAGACATGTCGATCCTCAAAACGCCGATAAAGGAATATTTCTATTTTTACGCTATTGTCGGAGACGAAGGAGAAATAAAGTATATCAGCGATACCTCCACACTGATGAAGGAAAAGATGCGGTTCCTGAATAAAACGATAGACGTATACTATCACGGGCTGAAGATGCAGCCGTTCAATGTCGTTCCCGACGACCCGAATTACCATCATTACCCTGTAAACGAGTATTATTTCACCTCGAAGAGGGTTTATGATGAAAAGCTTCATCAAAGCGTGTTCCATGTCATCTACAATATTGACGAGTTCACTTTCGGCTATAACTTTCAGCAGTCGAGAAAAGCGAACAATATGGCCATGATGGGGGCAAGCGCGATTAGCCTGATTTTTGCCTTTTTGGAGGTGCGCCCCACCAGGAAGGCGTGGTATAACCAGAAACAATATATCGCGAACATGTCGCACGAACTTCGAACGCCGCTCTCGGTCATAAACGCGGTCCTGGAACTGGAGGAAAAAAGCATTTCCGACATGGTGAAGAACAATGACATCATAAAGAAAGAGATGGAACTTCTCAACAATATGGTCGGCGACCTTATGTTTCTCTCGCGCACCGACGCAAAGCAGATCAAGGTGACTAAGGAGGAATGCGACATCTATCTGCTTTTGCTGGAGTCGTATATATCGGCGGAGGCGCTCGGAGCTTCAAAATCGATCACCTTTCAAGATTTCAGAGGCGAAGAGGTTGTCGCGTTTGTTGACGACAAGCTCCTGAGGCAGCTTATGAAGATACTGCTGAGCAACGCGGTTGAGTATACTCCCGAGGGCGGCACGGTTTCGCTCTCTCTTAAAAAAGCCGGGAAGAAATTTGAGATATCAGTTGAGGACAGCGGCGTCGGTATCCCGCAAAAGGACAGGAAGGCTATCTTCACCCGCTTTTACAGGGTCGACAAATCTCAGACCTCCAATAAGGGTAATTCAGGTCTGGGTCTGGCAATCGCCAGATGGATTGTTAAGAAACATCGCGGAACAATATGTGTGGAGAGCACCCTGGGAAAAGGCAGCAGATTTATAGTCAGGCTTCCGATCAGGTCTTAAGGCAGAACAGTGAAAAGCCCTGCACAACTTTCGACACCGCGCAGAGATGCGCGGTGTCGACCTATATATTCAGCAAATAAAATTGAGCGCTCAAGAAAAGCTGCATTGGCAAAAAAATATGCGCATCATTATAGTTTTGTTATAATTGAATAGTCATTTGGAAGATATTATATATATGCTCTTTACAAATTGGATTTATGATAGTAATATACAGATGTAACTGGTGATTTAGGCGCGAACAGGATAATTATGACAAATAGGATATGTGAACCAATAAAGGCCATTATATTGTATGGAGGTGTGACAGCAGGCCGCCGTCACCAGATGCACTGTAAAAAAGAGGAATCTCAAACTTAAGCGCTAAGGAGGAACTGTTTTGAAAAAGAGGTTATTAGCGTCCCTATTGTGCCTGGCTTTGGTGGTAACTCTATTTCCTATGGCAGCATTTGCCGACGAAGAGAATCCGGGCATCCCCGTTTACGGAACTTACTCAGCGGGCAACACCCACTGGCAGGATCTTACTACGGTCAACTTTGGCGACGATACAGGGGCCACGGCGGCCGTCAATATTATGGTCGACCCGTCGCTCAGATTTCAGGAGTATGACGGACTTGGCATGTCGCTGGAGGAGACCAGTGTCTCAAACCTGTGGAAGCTTAGAAAAGAAACGCGCGAGGATACACTGAACAAGTTGGTTCTCGACTGGAAAATCGATCTTTTCCGCCTCGTCATCGGCTGCTGCGACTGTAACGAGCGCCACCCGTTCTGGAGCCTTGACGACACTCCCGGGAACAAGGACGACTTCGCCTTTGAATACTTCTCTATTTTGCCAGATCACGAGCAGCATATTGTGGAAACCGTTAAATATATCCAGGCGCTTAATCCAAACACAAAATTCTTCGCGTCCGCATGGAGTGCGCCGGCCTGGATGAAGGAAATCCGTTATATGGACGGCAACAACGGCTTTGTCAAAAACGAGGACGGCACTTACAAGGTCATGAAAAATGAGGACGGCACGCCGATGCGCAGATACGCGGGCTGGGTTGAGTGGAATACATACACGCTTCCCTCCGGCGCCGCAAACACGCGTCAGGAGCAGATGAACTACCTCCGCGACGACTGCATCGACGCCCTGGCCGAGTATTATCTGCGTTATGTCAAGGCCTACAAGGATCTCGGCGTTGATATCTACGCCATCACGATCCTCAACGAGCCGGGCGCAGACGTCATATACCCCGCGATGAACATGACGACAGAGCAGCATCAGCTTCTGAGCAAGGCGATAAAGAAAAAGTTTAAGGATAATGGCATTGAGACGCAGCTCTGGGCGCACGACTGGAACATCAACGACTGGTACAGTCAGAAAAGCGACTCTGGCAAGACGATAAATGACCCTACGGAGGATAACCACTACAAGGTGTTCACCGACACGGCGGTTGCAACGGCAGCGGAGATGCTCGAGGTAAACGACGCGGTGGCCGTGCACCCATATGACGGCGGCCCGGAGAGGCTTCCCACCCAGGTCGCTCCCTACATAGGCGGCAAAAAGATTCACCAGACTGAGACCAATCAGTTCGGCGGGGCCACGCTTATAAACTGGTTTAATTACGGCGCCAGCACCTACAGCGCTTGGGTTCCGTTTACCGACCGCAACGGCGGCATACACTACTGGACGGGAACCAAGACAAACGACTATGTCATTCCGCCCGCCGGAGGCTGGACAAACCGTATCGGAACCACCAGGCACGACGCTTCTCCCGATTATGTAACCTTTACAAACAACTTTTACGCGTGGGGGCAGTTCAGCCGCTACCTCGCCTCTGGAAGCGACCGCCCCGGTGTGAACGGCGCCGTCAGGGTGTTCTCCACGACAGGTACGCAGAGCAATGTGACAAATGTAGCCTTTATGAATCCTAACGGAGAGGTTGTGGTTGTACTCAACAACAGCAGCAGCCAGACAAGGACGGTCAAGGTGTCGCTTATGGGCAAGTCGTTCGTGCAGACGCTGCCCGGCAGCTCGACCTCCACCCTGCGCTGGACGCCGCCGCTCCCCACGGGAGAAGGCAATAAAGCGCCCGTACTGCAGGCTGTTTCCGACATCGCGATGGATCAGTATACCACAAAGACGGTGCAGCTCACAGGATCCGACCCGGACGGGGATCCGATCGTGTACTACGGGCTGAATCTCCCCGCCGGCGTGACGGTGGACGCAAAGACCGGTCTTGTCACGCTTGCGATGAACACGGCGGGAGCCTATACGCTCAAGTTCATCGTATCCGACGGTATTGCCAGGGACGAAAAAACCGTTAATCTGGCGGTTAAGCTGAAGGGCGTTCCAGCCGGGAAGCGCGTTGAGGCCGAGCTGTACAACGATATGTCTGGCTGGACCGTTGGAACAAACTTTATCGAAAACACCTCGGTTGCCAGCAACGGGCAGAACATAGGCTGGACCGAGGCGGGAAAATGGCTCACATACTATGTGGATATCCCTGAGACAGGGCTCTATGATCTTAACTTCCGCGTATGCAACGGCAATACCGCCGACAGCCCGAACTGTCTCTCACTGCGCGACGCGTCTGATAAAACGCTTGGAACCGTTTCCGTTAGCGCCACCGGGAGCTGGACGAGCTATGTCACCGTCAGTACGACGGCAAAGCTGTTTGCGGGAGAGCAGTTTGTTAAGGTTTACTGCAACGCGGGCGGATTTAACCTTGATTACTTTGAGCTGATTCCGAAGACGGCGGACGCGGGCGTGCCCGTTGTCATGACGGAACTTACCTCAATAGTTCAGGGCTACAACGCCAATATTCCCGTCATCGTCATGGGAACGGAGCTCGGCGATGTCAATATTACAGTGCAAAACGCCGAGACGGGCGACGTTATCGGAAGCGCTCCTGTCAAGGGCGCGGGCAGGTTTATTATCAGCGTTCCCAAGGTGGCGCTGGCAGGGGACTATGTCATAAAGGCCACCACCGCAGCAGGGGCGGACTCCGCCGCGCTGAAGTGCGTGCCATACAACCCGGACATCTGGAGCGCATCGGTTGTCGCGTCGGGCGACAAACTTGCGATCAGGTTTAACGCGCCCGTCACGCTGAACATGTCGAAGCTTTCGATCAAAGCGGCTCACAGCCCTGATGGCAGCGCGCTGCTGCCGCTCGATTTCGGGTCGTTGTCCGCGGACAGGCTGACGGTGATAACCGCCGCAAATTATGAAGACTACAAAGGAATAGTCATAATATCCGGCGTCAAATTCTCCGAACTGTTCCCGAGCTATAGCTTCACATTTACGATTATCCGCGCTGCGTAACACCGTAAAAGGCAAGTCGTTTTATTCGGCGGACGCTGAAGAAAAACAGGCAGACAAAAACATCAAGGGCGGGGTAATCCCCGCCCTTGATGTTTTTGTCTGCCTATTTTTGCTATTGCTCCATGTAAGTGACGATTACTTTGCTTGTATCTGTTCCGTCGATAGCCCCAATATAGAAGATATCCACTTTTGATCCGATGAGTAAACCGTCGCAGTTAAATTTGTCGGCGTTGTCGGTTACAAAACTCAGCTCCCGGCCGTCCTCGGCCTTAATTTTAATTGTATTCATTGCCGCGTCCAATATTGTTCCCGTCACTCGTACCGGCGTATTCGGGTCGATTTTCTGCTCTGTGTCCGTTACGGGCTGTTTCATGCAGATGACATCCGCTTTGGCGGTGTCCGTGTCATTGATCGCGCCGGTATAGTAAATGTCAACCTTTGATCCGATCAGCAAGCCGGTACACTCGGTTTTATCCGCGTTCACGGTCGAGAAGCTGAGCGTTGCACCGCTGTCGGTTGCGATTGTAACCGTGTTCATGGTCGCGTCCTTGATGGTTCCGGCTATCAGCTTCGTATCCTGGTTCAAGAGCTTTGAGAGCACCAGATTGTTTCCGCTTACTGAGAATGATATTCCGCAATATTCCTCTATGAACTCAATCGGGACATATGTCCTCCCGTATTTTATTTCGGGAGCGATTGGAAGCTCTTTGCCGTTATAATCGTTTAATCCGACCTTCAGAGAGCAGCTCTCTCCGCCTGCCCGGACAACGGCGGTCGATGTCGTGCTATTCCAATAGACGGGGACATGGAACATTTCAAGTACTTTCCGCAGAGGAACCATTCTGATTTTCCCGTTGAGGTATGTATTCTCGAGCGGCAGCCCGATATGCATATAATCTTTCATAGGGAAGACAAGCCTCGGCGTTCCCTCAAATCCCGGAGTGATTGCGTATTTGTCAAAGATGAAGACCAGGTTAGAATCGTTGTCCATGTAAAAAGGTGTGGCCGGAGTTACCTCGGGCGGCACAGTGTCTTTCAAATACTTATCCGGATTGTTCTTCATGTCGGCTGATATAAATTTTTCCGATACGCCATTGGCGCTTGGACCTAAAATGTCCGTAAGGGCGTACAGCTTATAGGACTTCTGGTCGAGCACGATCGTTTGAACGACCGTAGAGCCGGTGTTAAGATGATTTACGCTTCCAAACAGTACTATGGAGAAGTATTTTTCGTTGCTGAACGTCTCGTAAGAAAAATTAACCGGTGGGTAGGGGGCCTCTCCGGGGTTTGCTGACTGCATGACCTTATTGAAAAACCCGTCGATAATCCCGGTTATCTGTGTGTCGAAATCTTTGTCGCTTATATTTGTTATTTTGGGCAATGTACCCGTAACGGTGTTCATGGTACTGTGCAGCGTCTGATCCTCCAGCTTGTAAAGCGCGCTTATATTTGTGTCCGCCGCTAATGCCGTTGTACCGGCGCTTACAGATACCAGCAGCGTAATTGCCGTTAATACTGAAAATAACCTTTTCATTTCTAATACCTCCTAAACTCTCTATAAATCATCTCTTCCGCGCAGACTGCCATTGGCTGCGGTAATGACGAGGGACATACGAAAAGCATCAATTCTGATTATAATGCAACGGAAAGGTCAGCCTGCGGTGTTGCGGTAATGAGGTATATTGGTATTACCTCTTTGCCTGAATTAATAATAGCACTATCCGGCGCATATGTCAATAGCGAAAGAAAATTTTTCCACTTGTACGGTATAGAGTTAAGATTTTGAAAAAAACGGGGCTACCCGACAGCCGATAAGGCGCCGGATAGCCCCGCTGGTCAATTAATTATGGGTTCAATATTTTGCTCAACATACACAAAATGCGCTTGCATCGCTTTTATAGCTTTGTCCTTGTCTCTCGACTTTATGGCGTTTAAAATGTCTCTGTGCAGCCGCTCCGTGTCATCCCTATCGTCGGGATCATTCACCGACCAGGCCTTTCTAATATAGTCTTCGATGAGATTTGATACCGAACTGTATATAATTGTCAGCAGCTTTCGGTTTGAGCCCTCTGTGATCAACTGATGAAATTTTATATCCAGCTCAATGAGCTCACTCACATTCCGAGTGGCTTCAAACTTATCGCACACTTCCTCCAATTCAGTCAGCTGCTCCGGGGTTATCCTTTCGGCGCAAACACCAGCGCACTGGTCTTGCAGCACGTTTCTCAGCGTGAGAATCTCATCAAAATCCACATCCTCCAACAGCATATACATATAAATCGGTTCGTAAAGCAAATCGCTTAAATCGGAACTGATGTAGTTCCCGCTCCCGGGTTTAGCCTCGACAAAGCCAATCGCAATCAGGTAGTTCAGTGCCTCGCGAACCGCCAGACGGCTCACGCCCATTTGCTCGGCCATGACCCGTTCGGGCGGCAGTTTATCACCCTTTCTGAGCGTTTTTTCCTTGATTTTTTCCTTTATCTGTTCAATAATTTTTTCATATGTCCGAAGGGTTTTAACTTCCGTAAACATATGCGAACACCTCTTTATATAACTTGGTATTGTGGTTTATTGGTATTACCTATTTTATTGTACTCAATATTTTTGTAGAAGTCAATAGATATAATGCAATACCGCATTATATCTTTCGTTCCATAGCGTCTTTCTCTTTCGGGCCGGACAAGCTTTTTCAAGAAGAGATCGATGATCCGGCAGGAACGCTTAAAAAACGGCGCGGACCGGGAATTTTGGTCCGCGCCGTTTTTTACTTTGTTTTCTAGTTGGCTGAATCCAGGTTAGTTTATGGTTGTCGCGTTTGTCACGGGCTCAAATGTTTTCGCGTCCCAAACAAACAGCTTAAGCGTGTAGCCCGCAGGCGTTTGGGGGATCGCCACAGACAGCGAAGCGCTTGCGTCGGAGTTGCCCGCGACATTCAGTGTTTGCGGGTTTATGGATACCAGAGCGCCTCTCCGGTCATACAGCGCCGCGATCACGCTGTAGGCGACGGCTGCGTCGGTATTGTTCTGTACGGTCACGCCGGATACTAAGTCAGTTCCCGCGGCCGCGGCCAGAGAAGCAGCACCGGGTGTAACGGTCACGCGGATGGTTCCCGCATCGCTCGCAAAAACAATTGAGCGGATGTTCCCGGCAAAGGTGATCTTGGGCCTGGCGACAAAATAGATTTTCTGCAGGCCGGAAAGGGGCTGTGTCAGGTTAAGGTCAGCTTCAAACCACTGATAATTGCTCCAGCTCCCTGTGTTGGTGATAACAACGCTGCCTATCAGTTCGCCCGTTTCGCTGCCGAGCCGAACCTCAATCGTACCGCCGTCGTTGGCTGAATCCCTCGCAACAGCGGCCTCGATTTTTACTTTTCCGTGGAGCATGCCCGCGCCGAAATCGACATTGTCGAAGGCCATCCAGTTGTCGGCCGCGATATATTCCATGCAAGTGCCGTCTGCCTTGGGCGTGATGCGGCCGGATTTATCCGTATATGAGGTAGCGAGGAAAGGCGAATATGCCTGGATGGTGCCGCTGAACCTAAACGTCTTGATATTGCCAAGGAACGTGCGGTTCGTACGGCAGACAAAGTATATATCCTGAACCCCTGAAAGTGTGGTATCCAGCGCAAACTGCTGGTTAAAGATCCGATAATCGCCCCACCCGGAGGTCGGAGTGATCGTAACCGACGCGATCAGGTCGCCGGTTGGGCTGCCGAGGCGCACATCAACCGTGCCGCCGTTGCAGTTCCCGCTCTCCAAAACGGCGGCTTCCGCGCCGACAATGCCGGTTTTGATGCCCGTGCCGAAATCAAGAGAGAATTTCAGCCAGTTGTTATTTTCGATATATTCCATATTGCTGCCGTCGCCGCTGGGTGTGATTCTGCCGTCCTTCGCTATATAGCCGGTGGCGGGAATCGGATTATATGCCGAGACCACTCCGCTGGTGAATATAAAGGATTTTGAGTTGCCGATAAACGTCAGATTGGATTTGTAGACGAAATAAACATTGTGCACGCCGGAAAGAGGAGCGCTGAGCGAAACATCGCCCGTAAACTGGCGATAATCGCCCCAGCCGGAGGTCGGCGTCACGACGATCGTGCCGAGCAGGGTGCCTGTCGGGCTGCCCTCGCGCACTTCAATAGAGCCCCCGTTGCAGTTGTCGCTTTCTGAAACGGACATCCAAGCGGAAACATTGCCTTTGACGAAATTGTCGCCGAAATCGAGACCAAACTGCAGCCAGTTGTTGTTTTCGATGTACTCCATATTGCCGCCGTCGCTGCTTGGCATTATGCGCCCGCTTTTGTTTGAATATTTTGTCGCGGTTATTGTTTCAAAAGCCGATTGCACAAGTCCGGTTTTAAATGTGAATGATTTCATGTTGCCGAGGAACGTTTTCGGACATTTGAATACGAGGCAGATATTCTGCTTGCCGGTCAGAGGCGATGTCAGGTCGATATTGCCGCTCCAGGCCTTATAGTCGCCCCATCCGGAGGTTGTGCCGATAACGGCCGTTCCCAAAAGCTGGCCGCTTGCGGAATCCTTTCGCAGTTCAACCGTGCCCCCGTTGCAGACATCGTTCGCGGGGCCGCCGATCATAAGCTGTATCGTACCCCGTTTAAAGCCCTCTTCGCCGAAATCGACTCCGTTATACGTGATCCAGTTGTTGTTTTCGATGTAATCGACATAGTCGTTTGTTTGACGCAGATTGCCGCTGAGCGCCGTATAATCTATCGCGCGTATCGTTTCATAGGCGGACAACTCCGGGTACATGCGCGTCGAAATCAGGTATTCAGGCGTCTGCGTCGTGCTCCACCACATGAAGCCGATAACGCCGCCGGCCGCCGCGTTCGGGTTCTTATAGGTCAGTTCTATCGGATACATCTGGTTGCCGTTCAGGTTTGCCGTAAAGACATACAGCGTGCACCCCTCCGGAAGAACAATGCTGCCGTTCTGCGTCTCGTGCTTAAATTCGCCGGCGTCAACCTGCCTGCCGTTAAATTTTAGCGAGATGTCTCCCTTGGCGACAAACCGCAGCTCGTATGTCTGGCCAAACTTGGGCAAAATCGAGCCCACAAACTGCACAGTGTATGCGTCAGCCGTAACGCCGGACGGTTTCTGGCCAGCGGCCCATGTGTAGTTAACCTCTGTTGAAAGGCTCTTAGAAACCAGATCAGCCGTGGAGGTTGAAAGTCCGTTAAATGTTTTCATCGTGAGGCCTGTTCCGCTGGCCGAGCGCACGTTCTGAACGGCACTCGGGTTGTATTTCGGCATTGGCGTCAGGCTTTTCGGCAGCGATATATTGCCGCCCAGTTCACCCATATACGCCGAAAGATCAAGGGTTGCGCCTTCCGTCACTGTGAATGAGAGAGTGTGGGAGGTTTTGGACGCGGCCGCCTTGCCGTTCGGCGCAATATTCAGCGTGTTGAACACTATCGGCTGTTCGCCGCTCTTATAGAATGTTTTTATGATTTTGTAGCTGGCGGCGCCGCTGTCTTTGTCGTATGTCAGCGTAGCCCAATATTTCGGATAATACAGCGGCGTGACAAGCTTGTTCGTGCCGGGAACGGTTGTCGGGCCGAGCGTCAATGTCTTTTGCGGCACGTTTATCGAGGAACCGGCAAGCACATCGTTGACAAACCAGACAACCGGCGCCGTCATATATGTCGAATAGCCGGGGTTCCAGAGGTTCTGCGTCCAGGTATAGCCGCTGCGGAAATGCACAAGCTGCGTATGCTCCATGATTTCAAAGCCGTCTTCAACATATCCGGCCTGTATCGCGGCCATGGCGCCGTAGCTGTCCAGATAGAACGGCCAGCAGCGGGAGCCGGGGTTGTCCAGGCCAATGCCCTCGCGAATGTCAAACACCTTTGGCGCGAAATAATCGCCGGTCTGCTGAACAGATGTAGTGATAAACTCCTTCATATGCTTGACAAATGAATCGAAAGGCACGATATCACCGTCGCCGGAATATCTGCTGATAAACTGACCGGCCATCGCGCCGGAAAACATAACGCCGTCCTTGATCTCGCCGCTTGCCTTGTTGGAGGAGATATACAAGGCGCTGCTGCCGAACGGATAGAAGCCCGCGTCACCCTTATCGACATACAGTTTTTGAACGTCTGTGTAGGTCAGGGCGTATTGCGCGCGGAAGTCTGCCGCGGCTGCCGGCTCGTTATTTATAGTGGCAATCTGCGCGGCGATATCCAGCATGTTGAGATATACTATACCGGAGAATATCAGGATTTCCGGATGTGAATAGTCGTCATATGTCGTGTTGTAATTTGGGATGTTCGTGCCGGGGGCGAATTTTGTCTTCAAGAAGGCCATGGAGTTTTTCATCACGGAATAATACTGCCTGATATATGTGTCGTCGCCGGTTTGCTTGTAATAATTGAGCATTTGAACCATCCACGCGCCGGAATTATCAATCATGCTTCCGTTAGGCACGGGGTTGTAGCGGTTGGCGGGGTCAGAGTCCGACATGCCAACATAATAATGTACGTCAAAATGCTGTATCTCGCCATTTGCGCCGAGAACATTGGCAAACTGGCGGTTCTCGTTCAGGTTGAGCTCCGGGAACAGCTTTTCATACATTGGGTGCGACGACATTTTTTGGTCCATCGTGCCGCCATAGCCGCCCATCTCGCCCTCAAGCGTTGTAAAATTCATGCGCTTGTTCAAAACGCCGTTAGAAAACAGCGTATATGCGCTGTTGATCTCCTTAAATTTCAGAAAATCAGGTAGATTACTGTCAAGAATCGGCTGCTGCCATTCCAAAACGCCGCTATAGATCCTGCTTGCGCTGTCCTGCGCGTAGGCCACGATCTGCTCCACGCTCTGGAAATAATTGTGGTAATACTTATTGTAATCCGGATATGGCGCCTTGCTCGGGATCAGCGCCATATCGGCCTCGGTATATTCAGGCATAAACCAGGAAACAAGAAATTTGACAGTTTTCGTCGATTTGGCCGCGACCGTTGCGCTGACCGCGACCGCACTGGCGCTCGTCACGTTTGAGGCATTGTTCTGCGCCGCACTGAGCGCGACCTTGCCGTCGTCCTGCGCAAACTTTCCATTCTGAACAAACTGGGAAAGCGCGGCGCTGTCCGACAGGCTGTAGCTTTTAAGCGCAGAGACATGCGTATCGGCCGTCTCCTCCGCGAGAATCACAAAATCCGTGTTGTAGTTTTGGAACGTCATTTTATTTGGCATAATCTTTGCGGGCGCCGATTGTTTGATGCCCTTCCAAGAGCCGATCGTGATGTTTTCCGCTGTAGTGCTAGGCGAGCTCATATTAAACCAATATGACGATTCGCCGTCAGGATTGAAATTCGCGTTGTCAAACTGCGTTGTGTCCTTGATGCCGCGGCCGATCAAATCCGCCCAGGACAGCATCGCGCTCATCTCCTGCGGTGTGTCGGAATCATTCGACAGCGTCACCTCATACCACGTGACAGGCAGCGAAGAATCCTTCACATTTTGAGCGACAACGCCGGAATATGCCTTGAATGAGGCGCCTGCGACGCCGCTTTGCTTCGCGTTTTCAAAGCCGAGCTCGATCCGCGGGAACAGGCCTGTGTAATAAGAATCGCTGTATCCCTGCATGCCGAACAGCGTGGAAGAATCGCGCTGGAGGCGCGCGGCCTTGCCGCCCTGCCATGTGGCCAGAAACATGCCGGACGGGGAATCGATAAATGATTTATGTATGTTGTTAATGCAGTTTCTTGTGAATTTGCCTTCCGGAGAGATTTCATAATACCCGACGCCAGCACCGCCCAGCGGCACGCCACTCGGACCGGAATGATTATAAAGCCGAAGGTAATTGATATCGGCGTCACCGGGACTGTCCGTTGCGGGTGTTGCGGTGACAGGCGTAATGCTTACCGCAAGCGCCATAACAACCGCCATAATCCAAGCCAGACCTCTTTTTAGGGATTTTTTCATGAACAACACTTCCTTTTTTAATATTTATATATAATTGATTACATAGTCATCTGCAGCTACTCCCTGCTGTACACACATTACTTCATATCATATATTATACAAATTAGAACAGGCATTGTCAATGTATATGGTACAAAACGCCGGGGAAACTGCATAAAATCCTGCTCGACGCCGTCGCTGAAGATCACGCCGCTCTCAGGCATGAGAGCGGTAATTTGCAGGGAATCGGTTATTTTTCCGAACACAAGGTTCGTACCGGTCGTATTGCCTGGGAATGGCTCGCGTACCGAATAATAAAGGAAGTTGCTGTGCCGGCCGGGCGCATTAACGCCTTCGTATATTTCATGCCCCTCAATAGCCATTGTAATTTCGCTCAAAGACCTCTCTGAGTTTTTATACGGCGCGGCCACTTTAAATGAGCTTATTGAGAGCGGGTTTAAGCCTTTTATCGGTGAGAGCTTTTATGTAAATCTTGAAAAATTCGGCGCGGTGAAGGTTATCCCGGGAACTTACGTTATTGTGCGTAAGCATTTTGACAACCGAAGTAAGCCCTGACGCAAACAGAAAACGCTAGAGCCATTCAAGCTCTAGCGTTTTTGTCTAAGGGCTATAAAAAAGATATATTTGGGGTTATTGGCGTCAGACTTTGAACTCTCGTAAGGTGTCCCTTAATTCGCCTAACGTTTATTGCATACCATTATTTAACGATATTAGAACCTGTTCCAAAATATCCAATAAAATTGTCCCAACCCATTATAATAACGCTTATAGAAAATAAAAGGACAAATAAAACAATGGGAACAATGACAATCATTTTTCTTGCTAGATAGCACCTTTTACATAGCATAATAATAGAAGGTAAAAAGGCTTCTAGCCAAACTGCTAATAAAATAATACCAAATATGACAGCTATATCGGCTTCTGAACCCATATTATATGCATATCCTTTTCCATGCCCAGTAATATTCATATACATTAGTCCTATCCAGTGTGGAGAAATAATGCTTAATAAAAATAGCCAAGCACTTAAAATTATATATTTAACCTTTTTTATGACATTACCTCCTATATCTAATATAAATTTTCTCACTTTACCTTATTATATCAAAAACCTGCCTCAAAAGCAATTTCGGCTTTTTCGACAGGTTTCGACAAAATATTTGGTACGCCCGACTGGATTCGAACCAGCGGCCTTCAGAGTCGGAGTCTGACGCGCTATCCAACTGCGCCACGGGCGCGCATTACATTCAAGATTATAACAGCAAAAGCTTTCAGTGTAAAGTACAAAACTTGAGCAAATAATAAGCCGCGACGGATGCGTGGCGCTGCTTGACAAGAAACCCAGATATGATAAAATTATACCGGAGAAATCGGATGCTTTTCTTTGCCCGCATTTGTGAATTTGCGGACGCGTCCGGATCCGGGCGAGAATTCGCAGGTGAGGTGTTTATGGTCTTATTTAAAAGGATTGCTGCAAAGAAGGCAAGGTATTTCCGCTCGGGGGCCGCGGTGCTGGCGCTCGCGTGTGCCCTTTCTCTCGGCTGCGGAAGCGCCAGCGCCCTGAATGTATGGGATTTATTTCTTGTTCCGGCGCTTTCAAAGGTTATTATGCCGGCGGAGGCCGCTCACGCCCCAGTAGATTTTACCGGCGCTTTGATCGCGCGGTCGGAGCTTTGGGGGATGGCCCCAAAGGTGACATACTCCGAATCAAGCGGCGAGGGATTCAGGCTCGAGCAGCAGAATCAGGTTCTCCCGAACGGAGATTTTTTCTGGTCGCGGCGTATATGCTTTGAGCGCGCGCTGCCGGGCCCGCATTTTACCAAGGTGTCGCTTCCCGGCACGGAGGGCACCGTGCGCTACTATGACTACGCAAAGGCAAAGTGGGAATCCGCACCCGCTGATGGGACTCTCCCTCAGGCGCCGATTTATTACATCGAAACGGCATCCGCCTCGATGATTATCAGCTGCCCCGCGCTGTACCGCCCGTGCGGAAATGAATCGCTTGAGGCCATTGCCTCCGGGCAGAACTCGGTTACGCTGAAAAAAGAGGAAAATAGCATCGGCGTTGAGATGAGACTTGGCTTTGTTGCCGGCGCGCAGGGGCATGTGTGGGCGATACAGTCGGCCGCGAGGCTAATTGAATGGACCCCGCAGCTCGAAAAGGCGCTGGCGCTGCATTTTGATCCGTCGCAGAAGCGATGGCTTTACGACGGGTTTTATGTGCCCTCGCCGTCATCATACAGCCCATTTTCAAAGGACATGTTCTGGCGATGCCCCGCCGCCTACACGCTCTCGGGGCTCTCTCTGTTTGCGGGTGAGTCGCGCGGGTGCGACGGGATGCTTCTGTCCATGCTGGGGACGGCGGTAGATAATCAGACGGAGGGCGGATGGTGGAAAACCGGGCCGGAAAGCTCGTGGCTGAGGGGCGACTACGGCATTGGCGCCGGTTTTTTTGACACGAGATTCAGCAGTGAGGCCGCCGAGCTGATGCTGAAGGGCTATGTTCGGTACGGCGACGAGAGGTTTCTCAAATCGGCGCGAAACTACGCCGACTTCCTCTCGGCGCACGCGCTGCGAAACAGCTTTTCGTTCAGCGAGCGGGGGAGCATCCTCGTTGAGGATTACTCGTGGCCAGGGAAAATTTCAAGGCCGACGCACTCGTCGCTGAATCACCAGCTTCAGGAGATGCGTGTTCTGTATCTGACCTACGGAGCAACCGGCAATGAGCAGTACCGCGACGTGGCCGACAGGATGCTGCGCGGCATAAACGACACGCTTGACAGATGGATCATGCCCTCGGGGAACCTTGAGTACGCCTATATGGCGGACGGCGGCATGGGCCTTTCGGATTATCCGTATCTGACCTATAACGACCTGCTCAAGGCTCAGCAGCTTTACGAGCAGATGGGCAGGCCGCGGGACCCCGGCCTCCAGAGGCTGCTCGAGAGCAAGAAAGACTGGATGGATAAAAACGGCGTTACGGGATACATGCAGTGACCCGTCATTGGCCGGAAAGGAGAGCGCAGGCATGAAAAGCCACTTTTTCGCGCTTGTCTCGCGTATGCGGCATATCTACCGCTGGGGCCTAATGCGGAACACGCAGCTTGAAAACGTGCAGGAGCACTCCCTGATGGTCGCGCAGATCGCGCACGCGCTCGCGGTTATCCGCCGCGATGTGTTCGGCGGGGAGGCAAGCCCCGACCGCTGCGCCTCGCTCGCGATGTACCACGACGCGACCGAGATCTTCACGGGGGATCTGCCGACGCCGATCAAGTACATGAACAGGGACATCACAACTGCCTACAAGGCCGTTGAGGAGGGAGCGCGCGCAAGGCTCCTCGCGATGCTGCCCGCCGAGCTTAGAGGGTCGTACTCTGAGCTTCTCAGTCCGGATGAGAGCTCCGGCGATTGGAGGCTCGTAAAGGCGGCGGACAGGCTCTCGGCGTATATCAAATGCGTTGAGGAAAAAAAAGCGGGGAACACGGAGTTTCTCAGCGCCGCGGACGGGATTCTATCGTCGATTGACGCACTCGAGCTCCCGGAAGCGGGCTATTTTATGGAGCATTTTATGCAGAGCTTTGAGCTGTCGCTTGACGAGCAGGATATATGAGTTTTTCTGCATATTCCGCGATATCTTAAACATTCAGGAGGAACAATGCCAAAGATTATTTCACTTGAGCAGTCGGCCGCGCTTGTAAAAGACGGCATGACCGTCATGCTGGGCGGGTTTATGGGCTGCGGCAACCCGCACGGCATAATTGGCGCGATACTTGAAGGCGGCGCGCGCTTTCTCACCGTCATTTGCGACGACGCGGCCAGGCCGGGGTACGGCATAGCGCGGCTTATCTCCGAAGGCAGGATAGCGCATCTTATCGCGACGCATATCGGCAAGAACCCCGAAGCGGGGCAGCTTATGGTAGAGGGAAAGATGGAGGTCACGCTGGTGCCGCAGGGCACGTTTGCCGAGCGCATACGCTGCGGGGGGCACGGCCTCGGCGGCGTTCTGACGCCGACCGGCGTCGGGACCGACGTGGCAAAAGGCAAGCGAGTGATTGAGGTAGGTGGAAAAGAATATCTGCTCGAGCTCCCGCTCAGGGCGGAACTGGCGCTGCTCACGGGGCATATTGTAGACACGTTTGGGAACATTGTGTACAAGGGCACGACGCGCAATTTCAGCCCGCTGATGGCCATGGCGGCGGACATCGTCGCGGTTGAGGCGGACAATATTGTCGAGGCCGGGGAGATTGAGCCGGAGCGTGTAATTACATCCGGCATTTTTGTGGACTATATTGTGAGGGGGGCCAAAAATGGACGCTAAGGAGCTTATCGCGAGGCGGGCGGCCCTTGAGATGCGCGACGGCGACGTGGTAAACCTCGGGATTGGCATCCCCGCTCTGGTCGTCGGTTATGTTCCGGGCGGCATACATATCGTGCTGCACTCGGAAAACGGCATTGTAGGCACCGGGCCGCGCCCCGCAGCGGGCGAGGAGAGCGACTATGTGGTGGACGCCGGCGGAGGGCATGTATCAGTTCTTCCGGGAGCCGCGTTTATCGACAGCGCGACCTCTTTCGGCATAGCGCGCGGCGGGCACGTCAGCCTCACGGTTCTGGGTGCGCTGCAGGTAGATGAGGAAGGCAACCTGGCGAACTGGATGATCCCGGGCAGGAAGGTTATGGGCATGGGTGGCGCGATGGATCTTGTGTCCGGCGCGAGGCGCGTGATCGTAACGATGGAGCACACGAACAAGGGCGCCCCCAAGATACTCAAGAGGTGCACCCTGCCGCTGACGGCCGCGTGCGCGGTGGATACGGTTATCACCGAGATGTGCGTCCTGAAGGTTACGCCCGAGGGGCTCTTGCTTGAAGAGATAAACCCCGACTATTCTTTGGAACAGGTCGCCGCCGCCACGGAGGCGCGGCTTATTATCCCGGATACCCTGAGACATATGCGGGTTTAGCCATATATTGCATAAGGAACACTTTAGTGGTATAATATTTTGAGGTACTGTGTATCATAGCAAAACTTTTGTCTGGGAGATGAGGCCTTGCGAAAGTCGGCTTTTCTGCAAAGAGCGCTGTTGCGCGCGGTTTTGAGGTCCCTGCCCCCGGTTTTGGTGCTTGTGGCGCTGTCCGTGGGGCTGTTTTTTGTCCCGCGGGCGATTTTTGAGGGCGGGGCGGGCGCTTTTCCGGTGTTTTTGCTTGAGGCCTTGGGTATTGTATTTCTGCTCGCGGCCGCATGGGTTGTCTTTCGGGCGTTTACGCGGCTCTCCCGCGCGGCATCCGACGTATTTGAGTCGGAGGTGGATATCGCCGAGTTTGACAGCCAGATGGAGACACCGCTCTTTTGCAGGGGCATGTATCTTTACGCCGCGTCCGACTGGCTGCTGTACGACACAATGTTTAACACCGTGCTCGTCCGCGCGGGCCGGCTTTTGTGCATAAACGCGGACTGGGACGACCCGGCGCATACGCTTCCAATGTTCAAGAGGCGCAAGAACCAGTTTATTGTGCTGCTCACAACGGACGGGCGGCGGTATATTATCCGCCTCTTTTCGCGCCGCAAGCGCGACACGCTGACCAGCGCGCTGCTCAGGGTGTACCCCGGCGCGGCCTCGGTCGCACCGGCGAGCATTGAGGAGTTTCGCAAGACACTTGTCGCCAGGGAGGCGAAGAAGGCCGCGAGGTCGACAAAAGGCAAAACCCGAAAGTAATAAAACATGGCCGGGAGCATTTGCTCCCGGCTATGTTTTATGGTCTGCTGCCCTAAGAATATCGCTGAACAATCCAAATAATAACGTCAATGCATACCGCAGCGGCAAGGACGCCGCATAAGATTGCGTTTTGCCGCTTTGTCATCTTGCCAAACAGATTTTCGGCGGCGGGAACCAGGACATAGATCCCAAAGAGGCCCAGAAACACGAAGCGCATAGAATCCTCAAGGCAAATGCGCCCGTTGAGGTTCATAAATTTTTCTGAATAATCCCAGGGCTTTACTCCGCTGATTGTCTCAACGGCATAGTGTCCGAAATATTCGACGGCGCACACCAACAGCAGGATAACGACCGTAACAAGCAGCGGGGTGACGTTTATTTTAAGCAGCCGGATCTTTTTTGCGCGAAAATTTTTCAGCAGCATGATGATGAATGTACCGCCCACGCCATATATGAGCAGTAAGGGCAGATGGAACGGCCCTGCGTTGACAAACTTCATGCGGTAATAAAAGGTTATCAGCAGGTATTCGTATATGTATCCAACGAAAGCGGTGAGCAGAAAGTAATAAAATACCTCCTGCCATTTCTTAATCGAGCGCTCTTTATCCACAGCAAACTCCCTCTCTATATCGTTGACATTTTTAATCTCGCCGCGCTATCAGGGCATCTTTATTCATAATACCACATTCCGGCGCGTTTTGCCATAATCCGGATTGATCCGGGAAGGCGTTTGAAAGGAAAAGATAGACGCAGGCCGGTGAACCGTTCGGTTCACCGGCCTGCGTAAATATTCTCTGTGCGATGTCGCCCTGAATTATTCAGCCCAAAATTCTCGCCACGTTCGTCCCGACAGCCGCGAACATGTCCATGATCCTCTGCCAGAGCGAGGGTTTTCGCGGCGGGATGTATTCGTCTGCGTCGGCGTCGATGCTCAGCGTGGTTTCTCCGACAGGCTTGCCGTCAAGAAGGTATACAACGCTGCCCGCGAGCTCCCCCCTGATAACTGGCGCGTAAACGAAGCGCGGCAGCTCCACCTTTTTCTCGAGCCTTTGAAGCTCGGCTTCCGACAGATTGGCCTTGATATCCGCGTTTACGCGCACCGGGACGCTCCTGCGGTCCCCTGATATGACAGGCATCTGCGCAATTATTTCACCCTTCTTCGCGAGCACAGCTTCCTCAAAGAGAGAAAAGCCGAAGTCAAGCATGCGGGCGTGGTCGCTCCAGTCGTTCGGCGCGCTGAGCGTGACGGCTATGAGCCGCCGCCCGCCGCGCGTGGCGCTCGTGACAAGGCATCTGCCCGCCTTGCTTGTATAGCCGGTTTTAACGCCCTCGGCGCCGTCATAGCGCCATAGCATCTTGTTGTGGTTCGACATGAACCTGTCTGCCCGGGTGCAGCTTTTTGTGGACACAATCTCGCGAAAGGACTGGTTCTCCATTGCGTATGCCGTCAGCACGGCCATATCGCGCGCGGTGGTGTAATGCTCCGCGCCGTCAAGGCCGTTTGGATTTTCATATGAAGTGCCGTCCATGCCGAGCTCCCCGGCCTTGAGCTCCATCTGCCGCACAAAGCTGTCCACGTCGCCGCCGCAGAAGTCGGCGAGTGCGAGCGCCGCGTCATTTCCCGAGAGCAGCATCAGCCCGTAAAGCATGTCGATGACCTTGAGTCGCTCACCCTCTTTAAGATACATCGATGAACCCTCGACGAGAGTATCTTTTTTTCGCACAATTACAATGTCGTCCGGAGATGAGTTCTCAAGTGCGACAAGAGCAGTCATAATCTTTGTTGTGCTGGCCATCGGCAACCTGGCGTCGGCGTTTTTTTCATACAGAGTCTTGCCGGTAAACGCGTCGTAAAGCACGGCGCTTTTGGCCGAAACCTCAAGCGCCCCGGCGCTTGACGAGACGGAGGCCAATACTATGGCAATAAAGAGGAAAAGCGCCGATCTCAGAATTTTTGTTGCTGCCGTCATCTGCATCACCTCATGTTAATTCTTGCCAGTAGCGTGCAGATTATACCATCACTGCTGAAAAAAACCGGGCGAAAAAAGCAGAAGCAAAAACTTCGTACTAAGATACGCCCGAGAATAACGCGAGCTGCCGTGCGGCCGGGTCCGTGGCAATGATCGCATGCAAAAAAAGGCTTGGCCGGATGAAATCCATCCGGCCAAGCTGCGTGAGATTATGCTTTTAAAACAAAGTCAAAATTGCGGAGGCTGCCAAATGCCCGCGGCTTGCCTTTTCAGTTACGCAACGGGCTTGCCGTCCAGTAATATACTGAAGTCATCGAGATAATATGCATTCAGGCCGCTGTTTTCCACATAGATAGTCATAGTCTGGCCCTCTTCAAAAAGGTGGCTTCCGGAAAATCTGACCCAGCCGTCGCCTTCTGAAATCTCTCTGTCGTTAAGCCAGACATATTGAGTGTCCTGGCCGGGGGCGCTTATCTGCGCCGTCAAAATAAACTGTGAGCTCGTCGCGCCTGTTGAACGGACATAGGCCACGAATTCATACTCCGCGCCCGGCGTAAGATACCTTGTGGCGTTTATCTGCGTGCCGCCCCAAGTCTGCCTTTCCGAGCCTACAAACAGGGCTTTGCCGGGTTTATTGTCGTGGCCGGTTACATCGGCAATTGACAACGCCGCGCCGCCCCTTGAGGTAAACCCTCCCATCGAGCCGTCTTCAAAGGTTATCGGAAAGAAGGTCTGCGGCACGGGAGCGTCCTCAACCGTTATTGTGAATGTAAAGTTGTAGCTCGGGAACAGAGCCGCGTACTTGACCCCCGAGATGACGACCTTTTTGCCGGACGCATCGGCGTCGATGATCAGGTCTTTGCCGGAAACGGTGAGCTTTTCGTCGGCGATGATGGCGCTGTCGACTGTTACGCTCTTCTTGGCGGCGAGGAAGCTGATGTCGGCTCCGAACCTGACGACCGTCTTGCCGTCCGTAACGGCGGCGGCCGGCGCCCAGATGCCGGCGGGGAGGGCAACAACGCTGATCGGAGCTGTTGCTATTACAGCGCTGCCCCTCAGAATCTCTATAATGTAGTCGCCTGCGGGCTTAATCTCCGCGGCCTTGAATTTGAGTGTGGCCGAGCCGTTTTGAAGTTCGGCGGTTTTGCCGAACAGCGCCGCCTTGAGCCCTGCCGTATCTGGGCCGGTAACCTTTACGGCGACGTTTGCCGCGCAGTTTTCAACCAGGGTTTTTACCGCGGATACTGAGAAGGCGGCAGCGGCAACTTCAAACGGGCTGACTGTCATGCCCGCGAGGCCTTTTGTCAGCGTAAGCGCAAATGCGCTGCCCTGAACTGAAACCTTGGGAGAGACCCCGAGCTCGGCGAGTCGGGCATTATTGGAGAGCGCCTGCTCGGCCTTGGCCGCTTTCTCCTCCGGCGAGGCGGACGCATCCACATCGACCGTGATGATGTTTCCAATAAGCTCTCCGGCCTTCTCAACCGCGAGCTGATCGTCGCCGACACTGGCGGGAGGTGAGACGGTGGCGGGAGCGTCCAGGGTCACGGTGTAGCTTGCGGAGAGATCGACGCTCTCCGTCGAGTTTGTGGCAAAAAGCTGGAGCTTTGCATTTTTGAAGAATGCCTCGTCAAATGTGACCGCATTGCCGACATTAGTGTAGGCCGTTCCGGTGCGGATAAACGAGCCGCGCACCGCGGTGCCGGTCTTGGTGATGCGAAGCGTATGGGCGGCGAGCGTAGAGCTTGTGGAGTTGGTGTTTATGGCCTGCTCCCCGTCTTTAAAGCTTGTTGTGTTCGCCAGCTCGCTGGTGCCGTTGGCCGTGTTGCGCATTATGCTTACTCTCATATTGTTCACGGCCGGGTTTGTTTTGTCGCAGATTGCTATCCCGACGCGGCTGTTTTGATCCGCAAAGCCGTTGTTGCCGATCAGCCTCGGAGAGGCTGTAACTGTGGCGGTGAGCGTCCAGTCGCCCGCGGGCAGCTCGAGGGGAAGGTCTATAACGTCGCCGGAGGCGCCGCCCGGGTAAGCGGTGCCGTTTTTGGCCGGGGTGATCGTCTGCGCCGCGAGGCTCACGCCTTCCGAGAAGATGACCGTATAGGTCTTGAGAACGCCGTTCCTGTTAAAGCGTACTACGGCCGGCTCATTGACCGAGGACGACTGCGCTACGCTTATTTTAATACTGCTGTCGCTTGAGGACGCCGTAATAACCGGCATAATTGTTGTGCCAAACGGGAGCTTGTATGTCACATCATAGTTTTCATAGTTCAAGATCCCGTTGGCGTTGGTCGACCTTGTCGGCGCGGCGGGCAGGGTCAGTGGAACGCCGTCCGCCAGGACGCTGACCGTCGGCGCCTCCGGCATTGCGAGCTCAGTATCCTTGGAGCTGAAGCCGAGGCCGGTCAGGTCAAAGAGCAAGCCGGAGCCGCCGGAGGCCACGAGGAAGATCGCGTGCTTCTTGTCAAGATTGTCTACAAATTGCGAAACGTCCACCGTGAATTTCGTCAGTGCCTGCTCGGAATTTGCCGGGACAGTAATCTCGCCTATCTTTGTGCCCTTCCAGGCGTCGTTGGCCCACGGCCCGTCCAGCCAGACGCTGACCGTAAATTCACCCACGGTCCTGGGCGTGAGGAACAGATTAAGCTTTGTTTCATTTCCGGGCTTTGTCCCCTCAAAGGCCTTGAGGCCCTTCTGGTCGCTTGCGAGGCCGCCAAAGCCGAAATACTTGTACCCAATCCTGTGCCCGTTGGAGACGCCGGTAATGGGCATGTTGTTATCCCAGATGTCCCATGAATCCTGCTGGGTGCCGGTGCTGGAGAGGTAGCAGGCGATTCCCGCGGAGTAGTATTTATACGGATCAAGGCCGAAGATCTCAAAGCCCTCAGATGTGACCTCGGCGCCGGTGTATTCATTGTCGCCGGCCTTTGCGGTCCACGTGTTGTCCTCTGAGTACGGGTCATACGCCTTGATGACGACCTTTCCGCCTTCCGCAACCGACTTTTCATCCCATGTGATTTTCATCGGGGCCACCATCGGCTGACGCGCGTATCCAAAGCCTCTGGGCGCCCTGTGATAATAGACGTACCACTGGTTGTTGATCTCAAGGAGACTGCCGTGCGTGTTGTGCCCGGAGTAGGAGGTAGCCAGGGCTGTTCCCTCTTCGTTGAGAACCGGCGCGCGGGAGTCGACAAGCACGCCGCCGCTCCTCCACGGGCCCATCGGGCTGTCGCCGAAGCAGTATCTCAGCGCGGAGTTGGTGCTGCCAAGCCCATAGTCGGGGCCGGAATATCCGCTGAAGAGCATGACATACTTGTTCCCGACCTTGCGAAGCGAAGAGGCCTCAAAGAAGTTGAAAGCCTTGGGATCCTGGTCAGGATACAGAAATTTGTATTCCGTGCCCGCCGGGTCGTTCAGGTTGCCGTAGCTTGAGCTGCACGGCATAAAATACTGATGCGCCTGCGTGCCCGGTCTGACCGAATACATCGTATTCTGATCCAGCTCGCAGGCCCACGATTTTTCGCTGCTTCCGGCGTATCCCCAGTATCCGTATGCTCTGTACCCGATGTCATAATCGGGATCCGTCGGGTCTGTCACGTATTCGATATAAACGCTCGGGTCAAAGCCCAGGATACTGCCCGGCAGCACTCCGGTTCCCGCTTCGTTAGCGTTTATTGCCGTAAAGGGACCGTCGGGGCGATAGCCCTTGGCCACCAGCGACACCCTGCCGTTTCCGCGGCTGTGCGGATAAAGATAGTACACCTTAGAGCCGTCCTTCTGGACGATTTCCGCGATGTCTGGCGCATACATAACGTCCCACTGATCGCTTATGTAATAAGTAAAGCAGGGGCCGTCGTCACGCCAGTTCGTCAGATCTTCCACTGGCGCCGACCAGACCCTTATATCCGGACCGCAGTAGCTGCCGAATCTTGTGTCGTGCGAGCCGTAGATATATGCGCGGTACTTTCCGGGGTTGTCCGGATCTTCAAAAAGTCTCGGCTCTCCGTCCGGCAGATGCTCCCACAATGGAAGATAAGGGTTCACGGCCTCAGCTTTAAGCGGCGGGGCAATGATCAGCGCGGAAATAATCATTACCAGGCAAAGTGAAAACGCCGATATTCTTTGCATTATTTTCATTTGATTTGTCCTCCCGTAAAAAATTTGGATCCGCTTTAGTTCTCTGAGATATCGCGTCCTCGATACAACCGGGCATGATCACCTCACCTTTTTACCACATACACCACGCTTGGTTTCGGTATGTTAACCAAATTGTGTCCGGGCACATAGATCCACGTAATTATTTCTGACGCTATAAATGTATCAGGGAAAGGGGCTGCAGTCAATTCAATATTTTTTTATACTAAACTTCAAAAGAAAACGAACTTATTCTGAAAAAAATGCAGAGAAAAGCTAAGGTTCTTTTATATCGCCGCAAGTATGCCGGACGAGGTCGGAGAGGTAATTATAATGATCCGCGCGCTATGCGCTGCCGCAATTTGATATGCCTGTGTCGAAAAATACTAAAAGGCAGGAAAAAGTCGCGGCATAAAACGCATAAGGAGGTATTTGTCGAATGCGATTTGAAAACTTGCACCGTAAATCTTGTCAAAATAGCTCTAATATAGACTAAAATTGTCGTTATTTATCAAATAATAGTGCTTTATGTAAAATAAAATGGATTGACAGGATCTGTGCTCGATGGTATTATATAGATGAAATAGAACATACGTTTGGGAGGGGTTCAATTGAAGTGTCACAAAATAAAATCGGCAGCGGAGCTGCTCTCCGGCTACAAGATACTCAGGAGAGAGGTGGAATGCAAGAGCGAGAAGGCCTCTGAGCTGAGGGCATCTCTGTACGCTCCGGGGACTGTGCGGCTGCACGCGGTAAAGTCGAAAAATGGCGAATTCCCTATGGATCGCATATCGGATCAGGTTTGCGAGCTGTCGTGTCTTGAGGAGGAGATTGTGTTGCTCAGGCGTGAAGCGCGCGATATTGAGGAGATGGTATCTTCGCTTCCCCCGCTTGAACGCAGGATTATATGGCTTTATTACGTCGAAAGGCACCCCTGGCTTATGATATCCCGAGAGGTGGGTTACGGCGAGAGGCACTGCCGGTACATACGCGACAGGGCAGTTTCACTTCTGGACGGCGCGCTTATTTCAAGAGAGAGAGGCAGGCGAAAAAAAACCGGGTAAAATCGAAAAGAAGCGGAATATTCCGCTTCTTTTCGATTTGTGCAAAAGCGAGGGGACGGAGGATTCAGGAGGGGGTTTTTTCGTGCCTCTCAACAGGGTCAAACACAGCCTCAATGTTCATCAGTGGCTCAAGGTATTTTTCCGAGTTTCTGAGGGTGTATCCGTCAATCGACTGACGATCCATAAACATGTAGCTATCGAAGCCTTTTATATACGGCTTCATGCCCACGCCGCAGAAAATGCGGAACCCCTTTTGATAAAGCGCGTCAAATTTCGGGTCGCTGTCCTTGACGGTCTCACCATAGGGATAGACAAAGACTTTTGTGGCGCCGACAACAGGCGCAATCTCATCATTCCATTTCTGTGTGTCGTCCCGGATTTTTTCCAGCGAAACTTTCTCAAAATGCCTGTGTCCATAGCTATGAGAGGCAAAATTCCATCCATGCTGCTTCAGCTTCTCAATAACCGGACGCACGGCCTCAATCTCAGCGTCGCGGTTCGGTGCGTCGCGGTTTACCCTGTAACCCAGCACACCGTCATAACCGGTGAGGGCCAGTGTGCCCATCATGCCGAACGGCGAAAAGTCCGGGTGTTCCTTCACAAACGCTTCCAGCATCGGCACGAGATCGTTGTCGTATGTAATTTTGACGGAGCCGTCCGCCATCTTAGTTTGCATCGCGAATTCGCCCTTGGCGTCGATAATCAGCCTGTCGCAAGTGCCTTTTCCAAGGTTTTTTTGATAATAGCATACATCGTCAAAAGACATGACAAGCGGCTTTTTGCCCTTGGGGACGAGCGCGGGAAGAAGCTTCACCGTCTCTCCGCCGTCCTCATCCATTTTAATCTCAATAAGCTTGTTTATATCGTAAAGTATGAAATTATTCTTATAAAGTTCTTCCAGGGCGCGCCGAAACTCCGACGGAGTTACACAGTCTGTATCGAGGCTCTTGCCATACGGGTTTGAGTACGCAATGTCCGGAAAAGCGATGAGAAAGTGAAAAAACACGTGGTAATACGGCCCCGTGTACTCTTCCAGCGTCGAGGGATCAGGCGTGGGGCGCGGCGTCGGAGTGGGCGTCGGCGTCGGATCCGGTGTGGGGACCGGTGTGGGGGTAACATCAGGGGAGGTCAGCGAAAACGCGGGGACAGTGTCGCCCCTGTCGTCGGGGAGGTCTTTCGGCGCGCAAGCCGAAAGCAGAATCAGAGCCGCCAGCAGCGGCACGAGTCTTTTTGCAGGATGTTTCATACAGCGGCCTCCGTAATTTTTTACCTTTTGCGGCCTTTATTCCAATTAAAATAATAACACAGGCAATAAACGCAGTAAAGTTACAAATGATGACAATAACATTACATTACCAGCAAAATTCCAGAAAAAACGGCACATCTTGCGCGGAAAAACAGGGCATGCCCACGCGCTTTACTTTTGCGGTGCAATGTGGTAGAATCGTCACGACAATCTTGGACAGGCCCTTGTTTAAAGGAGGCCCTTATGAATTCGAGAATCAAGGACGAGCGCCTCGACGAGCTGTTTGGCGCAATAATGAAGCTCCAAACGCTTGAGGAATTTTATATGTTTTTTGAGGATCTGTGCTCTGTGGCGGAGCTGAAGTCAATGGAGCAGCGTTTTCAGGTTGCGAAAATGCTCAGCGAGGGCAGGGTATACGCCGATATAGCAAAGGAGACGGGGTCGTCGACCGCGACGATCAGCCGCGTTAACCGCTCTCTGAGCTACGGGGCGGACGGCTATAAGCTGGCGCTGGAGAGGATTCGCGGGTGAGAGCTTACAGTGCGCTGGCGGCAAGATATGACGAGCTGACGCGCGATGTGAACTACCCGGCGCGCGCGCGGTATGTCGACGCGCTGATCAAAAGGAGGGGCGCCCCGGGTCCGATCCTTGCGGACCTGGCGTGTGGTACGGGTTCTGCCGCGCTTGAGCTGTCAAAACTCGGATACGATCTGCTGTGCGTCGACGCTTCCAGCGATATGCTGTCGGCGGCATCGGGAAAATTTGACGGCTTTGAGCAAAGGCCGGTTTTTATCTGTCAGGAGCTGTCGGAGCTTGATCTTTTTGGTACGATTGACGCGGCTGTCTGTCTGCTGGACAGCGTGAATTACATCCACCCGCCGGAAAGGCTCAAAAGGTTTTTCGCCAGGGTGCGGCTGTTTATGAACCCGGGCGGGGTTTTTATATTTGACATCAATTCCGAGGCAAAGCTCAGGGGAATGGACGGCGAAACCTACTGCGCTGAATCGGAAAACGCGTTTTGCGTCTGGCGTAACACGTTTGACCGAAGGGGCGGGGCCCTCGATTTCTTCGTCGACCTGTTTGAGCGGTCGCCGGGCGGCCTGTGGAAAAGAAGCCGAGAGAGGCACAGGGAATTTGCCTACGCGGAGGGTGATATCATCGGATACCTTGAGGAGGCGGGTTTCGGGGATATAGAGCTTTTCGGTGAGCTGAGCTTTGAAAAACCCGAAAAAGACGAAAAAAGGATATTCTTTTCGTGCCGCGCCTGAGCGCGGTCCTCCGTCTGGGAGGGCGTGCCGCGTGGAATTTTTATACGGAGGCGGGAAATGAAGGACAGGCTTTTGCGTGCTGTGGCTGAGGAAGGGATATCCGCGGTGGCCATTGATTCCAGAAACATGGTGGAAGAGGCGCGGCGCATCCATATGCTCACGCCCACGTCCTCCGCGGCGCTCGGCCGGGCTCTCACCGCGGCCTCGATGATGGGCGCGATGCTGAAGGCGGAAAACGGATCGGTCACGCTTCAGTTCAAGGGCAACGGCCCCTTGGGCGCGGTGCTCGCCGTATCCGACAGCGGGGGAAACGCGCGAGGGTACGCCCAGTTTCCGCAGACCGACCTCCCGAGGAAGAAAAACGGGAAGCTTGACGTGGGCGGCGCGATCGGGCCGGAGGGAAGACTGACTGTCATCAAGGATCTGAATATGAAGGAACCGTATGTTGGCAGCATTGAACTGGTTTCCGGCGAGGTCGGGGATGACGTAACGGCATATCTCGCGCAGAGCGAGCAGATACCGTCGGCGTGCTCCGTCGGCGTTCTTGTGGACACCGACTTCACTATCAGGCGGGCGGGTGGATTTATAATCCAGCTTTTGCCGGGCTGCGGCGAGGATATCCCGAGGCGCGTGGAGGAGGCCGTGAATGCGGCAGGCGCTGTAACCTCGATGCTCGACGGCGGGCTCGACGCGGAGGGGATGCTCAGGCGGGCGCTCTCGGGTTTTGAGCTGAGGCTGCTCGAGACGCGCGAGGTTGAATACCGCTGTTACTGCAATGAAGACAGGGTTATCTCCGCGCTTGTGAGCCTGGGAAGGGCGGAGCTTGAGGAGATACTCCGGGATCAGGGGAATGCGGAGATTACATGCCAGTTTTGCGACAGGGTGTACGATTTTTCCGGCGTGAGGCTTGAGGAACTGATTGCGGCGCTGGAAAAACAACACTCTCGGGGATAAAATTAGGCGCGGCGGGTATTTTTGTATTGAATATTGGAAAAAACAATACTATAATCTTCATGAGCGGGATAATTTCCTGTCCGGGCATCAAACCGGGGGAAGCTCTTGGAGAAACCGGCGCGCCGTGATTTTGGAGGTCCCGATTGATAAAGCTTGAGGCTGTGACAAAGATCTATAAGAGCGGGGACAGCGAGATTTCCGCGCTTGACGGCGTGGATATTCGCTTTTCAGAGGGCGAGTTCTGCGCGATAGTGGGGTCGTCCGGCTCAGGAAAATCAACGCTGATGAATATACTCGGGCTGCTCGACAGGCCGTCGCGCGGGAAGGTGTTCTTTTTTGACGAAGACGTTTCGCGCCTTGCGCCGGACAGGCTTTCGATGCTGCGGAGCCGCTGCATCGGCTTTGTGTTTCAGAATTTCAGCCTAATACAGGGTATGACGGCGCTCGAAAATGTTGAAATGCCGCTTGTTTTTGCCGGAGTGCGAGAATCACGCCGCCGCGCGAGGGCACAGGCCGCGCTTGAGGCCGTGGGCCTTGAGGCGCGCATGAGCCACCAGCCGCACCAGCTTTCAGGCGGGCAGCAGCAGAGGGTGGCAATAGCGAGGGCAATGGTGGGGGATCCCAGCGTCGTTCTTGCCGACGAACCGACGGGGAACCTTGACCCAGCCTCCGGCGGCGAGGTTCTCAGGCTTCTCAGGTCGCTTCAGAGAAGCGGGCGCACTGTGATCCTTATCACGCACGACATGTCGATCGCCGCCGCCGCGGGGCGCGTTGTGCGCCTCGAGGCGGGAAAGATACTCGCGTAAATTTGCGCAGCGGCCCGTGTTTTCCGGCGGAAACCGGCGGGCTTTTTTCCGGGCGGGGAGTTCCCGCCGGGCAGACCCAAATAAAACCTTCGCCGGGGGAAAGGGTGGTAAAATGCCTAGGATAGACAAGGAAAACTACTATCTTGACATTGCCGAGACCGTGCTCGAACGCGGAACCTGCCTGAGGCGCAACTACGGAGCCATCATTGTGCGCAATGATGAGATCGTCTCGTCGGGATATACCGGCGCGCCGCGCGGCAGGCAAAACTGCATCGACATGGCCTCCTGCATCAGGGACAGGCTGAATATTCCGCACGGCCAGCGGTACGAACTCTGTCGGTCGGTTCACGCCGAGGCTAACGCGATTATCTCGGCCTCGCGCCAGGAGACCATCGGTTCAACGCTTTATCTTACATGCCGCGACGCGAAATCAGGGCAGGTCATTTCGGGCACGACATCCTGCGCCATGTGCAGGAGGCTTATAATAAATGCGGGCATTGTGCGCGTGGTGATTCGAGAGACCGATGAGAGCTACAGCGTCGTAAACGTGCGCGACTGGGTGTATGACGACGACTCCCTCAACCTGACGCTTTGAGTACATACGCGCGGACGGACAGACGCGCGGAAAACCGAGATTTACCGCCGCGGGGCGGAAATAATATTCAAATATGAGATGAGGTGCTTTTTTGAGCGAGGAATACGGAGGGGATTTCATAACGCTGACCGATGACGAGGGCAACGAGTTTGAGCTCGAGCTCTTGGATTCGCTTGAGCATAACGGGATCGACTATATGGCGTTTATCAGGGCGGATACCCCGGAGGATGCCGAGGAGGTCGAGATCATCATTCTGAAGGACGCCGGAGAAGAGGGCGAAGAGATCCTTGCCACGCTTGACGACGACGATGAGCTCGAGGAGATATACGCTTTATTTATGGAGCGCATCGCCAAACAGGAAGAAGAGGACGCGGAGTAGTAATCTCTGCTTTGTGAAAACCGGCCGTCAGCATGACGGCCGGTTTTCACGCTGTCGGATGGGAAAATCAGAGCAGGCCGCACCGGTCGAGCATTACAAGGATGTCCTGCCGCGTTGCAGGGCTGCGGAGCATAAGATCGCCCCTCTCGTCGCCCCTGATTATGCCGCGGGCGATGGCCTTTTCAACGGCCGATTTGGCGTAATCGCCGGGTGTGTTGTCAAGTGGTTTCTCGGCGGGCGCAGGAGGTGCGGGGGCCTCTGCCGGGGCCGCGGGGATCATGCCGGCTTTCACCTGCTGGAGAGTAAGGCCGTGGGATGTCCACTGAAAGTGGGGCATGTCGACAAAGGATTTCCAGTCGCCTCCCCATTCGAGGCCGAGCGCCTTGCCGAGCCTGCCTATAACAGGGAAAACGGCCGATTCGTATTCTCTTCCCTTGATGTTTTGGCAGACGTCAAACGCGCAGCCGACCCCGTGCCACTGGACAATCTTTGCGTTGGTTACGACATTGCCCGGTGCCGTGCGGCCCTGACTATAGAGCATGGTTTGATACTCCTGGTCTCGCAGGGTAGATGTAAATATTATCGGGATTCCAGCCGCCGCGCAGTCGGATTGAAGCCTGAGCGCAAGCTTCTTGACAAAAGGGTGAAGGTCATCGAGAGATCGGGAGTTTATCATAGTGGTTGTCCTCCTTACAAATATAATATCGAACATACGTACTATATCATACTGGGTAAGGTATTTCAACCAAAAGTTTACTGTTTAAATAATTTATTTTCGTTTCCTGTTTTGCCTTTAGAAGCGGCCATGTTAAGCCGATAATAAGTTATGCATCGCAAATGCGGAGGCTTTTCCGGCCTTTCAGAGATCTGTGCGGGGATTTCTTATACCTTCGCTTTCCTGAGGGGACGTATTTGCAGGTTAATAGTGCAAATAAACATATCAGGGCGCGCATTTTGTTCAATCCTCAATTGGCCGTACGGGATGTGACCCGTGCGCGAAGCGCATAGACGCAAGGAATTGAAATAATTACCAAGGAGGTAATCGGATTGAAGATAGTCAGGCTTGTTCCCGTTTTCAATCGAAAGAAAAAAGTCGAGGTATTCGTGCCGCAGTTTTCCGGTTTTTCAGAGAAAGAGGAGATCAGGATTTTAGAGCAGCTAAGCCCGCTCATTCTGAACAAGAGGTGGGCCTTCTGCGAGCACGCCGTACCGGACGACTACCTTGGCGTTATGGTCACGCAGAACAGTGGGGAGGACCGCTTTGTCAAGGTCAGGGAGAGCGGACATGACGTCATCGGCTATGAATTTGAGATCAAGGTTGGGCTGCAGTCGATGCTAGACTGGTGCTACGCGATTGCGATCGACATGAACTACGAAAATTCGGATCAGCTTTTGAGGCTTGCCGAGCTGTATAGCGGAAAGCATATACGCAAGATCGCCCTCTGCGTTTGCTCAAACGCGGAGTTTGACATTTGCCTTAAACAGGGCTTTGAGTTCATGATAGGAGATTTTTACACGAAAACCGTTATCTCCGACAGGGGCGACGCCAAGCTGCACCCCGTAAAGGCCAACAAGCTGGCGATTCTTTCTGAGGTAATGTCCTGGGAAGCCGATTTTGCCGGGCAGAACACACAGAAAGTGCTGGACATCATCCAGCGCGACATGTTCATCACGCTTGCGCTGATAAAGCTTTCTAACTCGCCGATGTTCGGCGGCAAGAAGGGCATTACAAGCCTAAAAGACGCCATAATCAGGATAGGATACAAAAACCTCAAAGTTTGGATCATGTCGCTGCTGCCGGGCTCTCTGGCCGACGAGGAGACCCCGGAGATCACGAAGGTGGCGCTGCTCAGAGCGAAATTCATGGAAAACCTTGCCGAGGTGCTCAACCTGAACCCGCTTTTGGCTTTTTATACAGGGATGCTTTCGCTTTCGGGCATCATGCTGGGGATCCCGGCGGAGGCCGCGATACGTGAGCTGGGCGCTCCGGATGAGATTATGGACTACCTCAAATACCAGGGCGACATAGGCCAACTCTTCGGCCTTGCGGAGAGCTATATTTCGGGCGAAAACGATCGCTTCAGGCTCTATTCCAGGTCGCTGAACGTACAAAACGAGATTTTCCACCACTACATTAACGCCGAGCTGTGGGTATATGAAATGCTGAGAGCGACGACCGAAGTGCTGGTTGAAAACAAATAATTATTATACAAAAAACAAAGGCCGCCCGATAAAGAGCGGCCTTTTTTGCATGGCGAAGTCTTGCGAGTTTGCTTCAGATACGACAGTTCAGGATATCACGTCGCTTATGTTGTCCATCACCTCGCTTATGGCCTTCAGCGCGCGATGCGCGTTGCCCTTTGCCATGCTTTTCTTTCTCATCGGCTTTGACATCATGGATACAGCTGCCCCTACAGCGACGCCGACGCCGACGCCCTTAAGAAATGTGCTCATTCTCATATTATTACCTCCCGTATTGCCTGATTTATCCTAAAGAAATTCCGAATTTCATTCGCACATGTATTATCTCCAAAAAAAAATAAAATGCGTGCGGTATATTCTGCCTTTTTGATAATGCAATCCGCGTCGGCTTTTGATAGAATGTAGAAAAGTTAACGAATTTTTGCTGTAATTCTAGGGCAACACCCCCACAAAGAGCGTCTGACGACTTTGTGTGCGTCCTGTTTGCAATTTTACCGCCATATATCACAAAAAGCCTCGTGAATACATATAGTATTCACTACGTTTTTTGTTTCATCTGACGAAAAAATCGCCGACGCAATACACACGCAATCTCTGCGCGGTATTGCCTTAGAAAAATTGCATTTTTTTGGCCCCCTGCCGGTGGTTTTCCGGCTATACCCGAAACCCACGCCTTTTACTGAACCGGGAATCAGATATCGAAGATGGAGGCAATGTCATGGCTAGAATCGAACCCTTCGCCGCTTTAAGGTTTAACACCGGGACCGCGGGAGACATAAGCACACTGTGCTGCCCGCCTTACGACATAATTTCCGAGGAGGAGCACAGGAAGCTGCTTTTAAAAAATGAATACAATATTGTCAGACTCGAGCTTCCTGAGGGTGAAGACAGGTATGCTGACGCCGCCGCCACGCTCAAGGCGTGGAAGGAAATGGACGTGCTCAGGGCGGACGGGGCCCCTACGATCTACGTATATGAGGAAGAATTTTTGTTCAGGGGCAGGCCGTATAAGTTAAACGGGATTATCTCCAGGGTCGGCCTTGAGGAGTTTTCAAAGGGAATTATACTTCCGCATGAAGAGACGCTGTCGAAGGCGAAGGCCGACAGATTCGCGCTTATGGAGGCGACCGCATGCAACTTCAGCCAGATATATTCGCTTTTCAGGGACGAGGACAAAAAGGTGTCGGGTATTCTGAGCGTCGTGACATCCATGAAGCCGGAGATTGAGTTTCAGTTCGACGACGGGATAATTCACAGGCTCTGGACTATCCCGGAGGGTGACCTGACGCGCCAGCTGGAGAGCTGCTTCAGCGACAAAAAGCTCTATATCGCCGACGGGCACCACAGATATGAAACCGCGCTTGCCTACCGTGAAAGCCTTCGGAAGAGCGGGAAATACTCCGGGGCGGAAGACCCTTCGAATTTTGTGATGATGATGCTTGTCGACATCGGTCATCCGGGACTTGTGATCTTTCCCACGCACAGGCTTGTGAAAGGCATCCCGTCCTTTGACATTGGGCAGACGCTCGCGGAGCTGACAACGGTGTTTGACCTGAGGCGCGTTGAAGAGGGCGCGTCGATTGAGGATGAGCTTGAAGGGATGGAAAACTCCGCGGCGCTTTACGCCGGGGGGCACGGAGCCTGGATTCTCACGCTCAAGGACGGACAGGCCGTCAAGAAGACGCTGCCGGAGATGAGCGAGGCCTACTGCTCGCTTGACGTGACTATGCTGCACACGCTTATCCTGGAGCCCGTTTTCGGCATTGACAAGGAGAATATGGCCCGCCAGAAGAACCTGGCATACGAAAGGGATATTGCCGCTGCCATCAGAGGGGTTGACAGCGGGGAGTTTCAGTGCGCGTTTATCCTCAACCCGACAAGGATTGGCCAGATAAGGGACGTTGCGACCGCGGGGGAGAAGATGCCGCAAAAGTCGACGTATTTTTACCCGAAGATTATTACCGGACTTGTGATAAATGAAATAATCTGATGTTACCGGCTTGGGGTTGTGGGAAATGAGAGAAAGAATCAGGCTTTTGACGTTGTTTGTGTTTTTGGCGGCGGCTCTTTTTGCCGCCTCTTTCTATTTTGCGCCTGAAAAGGCTGTGAACCTTTACACTATGGGCGGGCAGCCGCCCGTGCTTCTCTACCATCACGTCGTCGAGACGGAGGACGAAATTGGCGTCGGTGAGGAAATGGCCACGGTCACGGCGGAAAAGCTTGAGAAAGACCTGCGCGCCATCCTCGCCGCGGGCTATTCGCCCGTGCTGACGGAGGACGTAGCCGCCTCGGCCAAGGAGGGGCGCGCGCTTCTCCGCAAGGCGGTTATTATCCAGTTTGACGACGGATATGAGAGCAACCTGACATTGGCGCAGCCTGTTCTCGCAAAGCTCGGGTTCCGCGCGGAGGTTTATGTCGCGACGGCGCTCGTTGGCTCAAGAAATGACCCGCATATGCCGTTTATGACATGGGATCAGCTCAGAGAGCTGCGCGGCGGCAGCGTTTTCCGCGTGTACAGCCACGGGGATGCGCATAAGTCGGCATTTATTCTTTCAAACTCCGGCTTTAAGCGGGATCTATCCCTCTCGTTTTCAAAACTTTCCGGAGAACTGGGTGGGGAGACTCGTTTTTTTGCATACCCGCTGGGCGATTTTTCCGAAAATACGATGCGCGCGGCGGAGGAATGCGGCGCGGAGATGCAGATGCTGCTGTGGTGGGGCGTGAAGCGCAGCATGAGCGCACACAGCTTCCTTTTGCGGGTGGACGTTGGACAGCACACGGACGCGCTTGAAGCTGTCCGTTTTCTTGAGGACAGGGTCGCGTTTTACATAAGCAGGCCCTATTGACGCGGGGCATAAAATATTTTTGATCTTCTTTGCAAAGAATATCCCTCACAGGCTTAATGACTGGAGGGTGTTTTTTATGAGTGAAGAGAAATCTGATCAGGCGCTTTTGCAGGAAGAGGCAAAGAATGTTAAAGATTTCGGATCGGTTACGGCAAAGAGCTCGAAAGGCTCGATACACTGTATAACGATTGTCGGGCAGATTGAGGGGCACCAGGTTCTGCCCGCGCAGAACAAGACGACCAAGTACGAGCATGTGATGCCGCAGCTCGCGGCCATTGAGGAGAGCGACGAGATAGACGGGCTGCTCATACTGCTGAACACCGTCGGTGGGGACATTGAGGCCGGGCTTGCTATTGCGGAGCTTATCGCAAGCATGAAAAAACCTACGGTTTCGCTTGTGCTCGGGGGAGGACACTCGATCGGAGTTCCTCTTGCCGTGGCGGCGAAACGGTCGCTCATCGCGCCGTCGGCCGCGATGACAATCCATCCCGTCAGGCTGAACGGCACCATTATCGGCGTGGCGCAGACATTTAACTATTTTGAGAAGATACAGGAGCGTATTGTGCGGTTTGTCACACGCAATTCACGCATCGACGAAAAGAAATTCAGGGATCTGATGCTCAAAACTGGAGAACTTGCCGCCGACGTGGGCAGCGTTATCTACGGCGAGGAGGCCGTTGCGGAGGGGCTGATCGACGATCTCGGAGGGCTGTCGGACGCGCTCGCGCTGCTGCACGAGATGGTGGACGCGCAGAGGCGTGAGGAGCCGCGCGGCGACGCCCGGGAGGCGGACGCACCTTCGGGCGATGCGTAGGCGGGACGCTCAGGGCATTCTGCGCATGCGCGCGTATTTAGGATAGAGGGAAAAAAATTTGCATTTGATATGCGTGTGGGATATAATATTTTTCAGATTTTTCATTGAGGAGGAGCGAAAATGATTGCCGACGGAGAGCTTATAGAGGCCGCGCGGGGTATGTTGCCGCGCGCTTACGCACCGTACTCCGGGTTTCGCGTCGGGGCGGCTCTTCTAGCCTCCGACGGGCGCGTGTTCACCGGCTGCAATATTGAAAACGCCAGCTATTCGGTGACGCTGTGTGCCGAGAGGTGCGCCCTAAGCGTTGCCGTTGCCGCTGGCGCGCGGGAATTTTTGAGCCTTGCGCTTATCTCTTCATCCTCTGATTTATGTTACCCATGCGGAGTATGCAGGCAGGCACTTCTTGAATTTTCTCCATCTATTAGGCTGATATGCGCGGGCGGAGACGGAATGTTTGAGACATTCAGCCTGGAAGATTTGCTTCCGCGTTCATTTTCCGACTTCGGGCGAGACCTCACCGGGTCTTAGCCTGTAAGCAATGTTTTAACTGCGATTGAAAGCAGTGCGGCGCCGCCCAGAATGGACGCCCACCGGTTAATCGCGGCGCCTACGCTCTGGCCGGCGGCTGCGAAAAGCGACGAGAGCAGAAAGGTTACGCCTCCGATTATCAAAGAGGGTGCGGCAACACCGGTGTCGGCGATATGCAGGGCAACGCCTGCGGCAAAAGCGTCGACGCTTGTCGCAAAGCCCTGGGCAACCAGGAGGCGCGCACCCGTTTTTCTCTGAGGGGGGCGCTCATATTCTTTTGAGACGCCGTCGATTATCATGCGAATGGCCACGGTCAGCAGGATGCAAAACGCCGCCGCGCGTCCTGCCCATGCGAGGGCAACGTAAACCCCGCCGCCAAGAAGCCACCCCAGGAGGGTCATTGTCCCCTGAAAGAGCCCGAAAACAAGTCCGGTTTCGAGCGCGTTCAGGATCCGGCGGCCCTTTTTTCCAGCGGAGCAGGCAGCAGCGGCGGCGGAGGCGTCCAGCGACAGTCCGACAGCGAGAAAAATCATTGCTTGTGGGGTCATTGGCACCTCCTGTATGGGAAAAGCTGTGTGGCAGGTATAAAACCGGGGTGTTCCGGGCAGGGGCAAATGCTTTTGGATTTTTGGGTATATCGCATTGAACGGTCCCGGTATTTTTACGATATATTCATAAGGGAAGAGCGATATAAAATTTTTGGAGGGCACGGCATGACAAATAGGGCTATTCTCTTTGTCGACGACGAAGAGCTTATACTTAGAAGCCTGGTTATTCAGATCAGGGAGCATTTTGACAGCGGGTATATATATGAAACGGCGCAGTCCGGCCAGGAGGCGCTTGAGGTCTTGCAGGATCTTATGGACATGGGCATAAAAACTGTGCTCGTAATCTCAGACTGGCTGATGCCGGGCATGAAGGGCGACGAATTTTTGGTGAAGGCGCATGAAAAGTATCCCGATATGCTCAAAATTATGCTGACAGGGCAAGCAAGCCAGGAGGCGGTGACCAACGCGGAGGAAAATGGGAACCTATTTACATGCGTGAGAAAGCCTTGGGATAAGCACCAGCTTTTCAAGGTGATTGACGAGGCGATGAGCAGCATGTAGCCGCGGCTGTAAACGACATGGAGGACCATTTATGACAAACCGTACAGTTGTCTGCGTTGATGACGAAAAGATTGTGCTCGACAGTATATATATGCAACTGAAGAAGAATTTTTCCGGAAGTTTTTCAATTGAACTCTGCACAAGCGGCGCCGAGGGCATTGAGACCGTGCGTGATATTCTTGATATCGGACATGAGATTCCGATCGTCATATCCGACTATATTATGCCGGGCATGAAGGGCGACGAGTTTTTGGCCAGCGTTTCGGCCATGAGCGAGTCAACGCACACCATTATTCTTACGGGCCAGGCCACGCTCGACGGCGTCGTCAGCGCGATTAACAACGCGAAGCTATACAGGTATATCTCGAAGCCCTGGGAGGAGACGGACCTTGTTCTGACCGTGGAGAAGGCCATCGAGAGCTATGACCAGAAGCTTGAGATACGCCGTCTCGCGCAGAAATATGAGCGCCTATACCTCAACATGCGCGAGACATATCTCGCTTCGATAAACGCTTTTGCCAACGCGATAGACGCGCGCGACAGCTATACGACCGGCCATTCGCAGCGCGTCGCAGAGTATTCCGTCATGCTCGCGAAGGCGTGCGGCTTTGACGATGCGCGCATTGAGGCAATAAACCACATGGGCATACTCCACGACATAGGAAAGATCGGGATTCGCGACTCGATACTCTACAAGCAGGACAAGCTGACGCCGGAGGAATATGACGCGATGAAAAAGCACGTCAGCATCGGCGCGGATATACTTAAGGGCATGAGCGCGCTGAGCTATGTGCTGCCCGGGATAAAATACCATCACGAGCGCTACGACGGAGGCGGATATGAGGAGCGGATCGCGATGGAACAGATCCCGCTTGAGGCGAGGATAATCTGCATTGCCGACGCGTTTGACGCCATGACCTCGGACCGGCCCTACCGAAAAGCGCTGAGCGTCGAGAAGGCCCTGGAGGAGATTGACAGGTCGAAGGGCACGCAGTTTGACCCGAGACTTGCTGAAAGATTCGTGAGTATGATCAGGGCGCAGTTGAGCCTTGGACAGAGCGGAGTGTTTGAATAGAGACAAAGCCCGGGAGGGAGATTATGTAAGGGCGGTGGTTGGCCTTATGCGGGGTAAATACATGGCATTGGATGCCGGCTTGCGCTTTTGTTACGGCGGCAAAAAAGCCGCCTCATTTGACCAGATGACAAAAACGAAGTTTTTTTGTCTTTTCGTGCTTTTTGCCGTCACACAGATGAACAGTATCACGATGGCACTGCGTTTTACGGCCATCAGGGAATCCGAGCTGATTGTAAATTCTTATCTGGCGCTTGTGCTTATAGACATTATTGCCTTCTTCCTGTACAGGGTGGGCGTTTGCTTCAAGGCTTATATTTTGACAAACATATTTGTCTATTTCTGGCAGGCGATATATCTGCACGTTATTTTCGGGGGATATGTGGAGTCGTGCGGTGTGCTTGTCTGGCTGATTCTGGGTAACATAATTGCGCTGCTTTTCGCAAAATGGAGCGAGAATATCATTGCCATTTCCTTTTCGATTTCCGTTTGTTTTGTACTCTATTTACTTGAAGAGCCGATTGTGGCCTTTAACCCGACGCCTTATTCCAGAATAGCTGCCCTGTCCGCGCAGAACGCGATGGGCATCGCGATCGTTATATTCATCACGCTTGGGATTTATATTATCACCGGGAGGAAGTATTCGGGGATTACTCAAAAGTTGCTTGAGGAAGCGGAAAGCTCAAGGCTCAGGCTTGAACAGCTCAATGCCGAATATGAATTTGCCAATGATTCTCTGAAAGAGGCTTTGAAGGAGGCGCGCACGGCACAGTCAAAGCTTGTACATTCGGAGAAGATGGCCGCCGTCGGGCTCCTCTCCTCCGGGATAGCGCACGAGATCAGTTCCCCCATTGCAGCCGTGAAGGCTTTTTCAACATTTACCCAGGAGGCGCTTCAGGGAGGGGAATTTAAACTTGTAAGGCTGCTGCGCACTATGGATTGGGAATGTTTTTCGGCGGTGATGTCAACGCTTGAAGGCATTACAGCCGAAGCTGCGAGGCCCATGTCGACAACGGAAGAGCGGGCGAAAAAGCGCGCTATGGCGGCAGCCCTTCAGGAGGAGGGCGTGCACGAGCCGCTCAATACGGCCGGGCGGCTTTCCGAGATCGGGGTGGGCGACGTTAGCGCGCTCAGGCCGCTTATGCCGGTACTGAAGGGCAAAGACATGGATGATTTTCTCTATGCGGCGGGGGGGCTTTCAACAATTCTGCGCGCGGGGAGCAATACGATTGCCGCCGCGGACAAGATTATCGGACTTGTGAACGCGCTGAAGAACTACTCTCATTACGACGAATTCGGTGAAAAAAAGATGGCCGACATCCGCGCTGGAATTGACGTAGTTCTCACTCTGTTCCAGAACCAATTTAAGCACGGCATACAGGTTACAAAGGTTTACGGCGACATTCCCAAAACCTTCTGCTGCCCCGATGAGCTCAATCAGGTGTGGACAAACATCATACAGAACGCGATCCACGCTATGAACGGAAGCGGCGAGCTTTGCGTCAAGGCCTTGGTCGACGAAGGCGGAGATATTCTAGTCAGCTTCAAAGACACCGGCTGCGGCATAAAGCAGGAGGACAGGGAAAAGATATTTGAAGAGTTTTTCACGACGAAACCCGCCGGAGAAGGCAGCGGGCTCGGGATGAGCATCAGCCGCAGGATTGTTGAAAATCACGGCGGCACGATAGATTTTGACAGCTCGCCGGACGGCACGCTGTTCCGTGTGCGTCTTCCGGTTGCCGGGGCTGTTTAGAGAAGTACCGTGTAAAATCGTCAGGCGCTCTTTGTGCGGTGTTGCCTTATGTAAAGCGGGGAGGGAAAGCTTTTTCGAAAGCGAGACTTATGAACGTATGCAATATCAGCGAGCTTAGGCCGCTGCTTGAGAGGCACGGCTTCAATTTTTCAAAGGCGCTCGGGCAGAACTTTTTGACGGACGCGACCGTTCCTCGCAGGATTGCCGAGCTCGGCGGGCTCGACGCCTCGTGCGGAGTGCTTGAAATCGGGCCGGGCGTCGGCGCGCTGACAAGAGAGCTTTGCGCACGCGCCGGCAGCGTCGTGGCCTGTGAGATGGACAAGAGGCTCATCCCGCTGCTGGGGGAGACGCTTGAGGGCCTTGACAATATTGAACTGATCAACGCCGATATCCTTAAGCTGGATATCGGCGCCCTCGCGCGGGAAAAGTTTTCCGCGCTGACCTCTTGCGCGTTTGCGAACCTGCCTTACTACATAACGACGCCGGTTTTGCAAAGACTAATCGAGGCCGACGTTTTTTCGCGCATAGTCGTAATGGTCCAGAAAGAGGTTGCCGCCCGCATGACCGCCGCGCCTGGCACGCCGGACTACGGCGCGCTTACGGTGTTTGTCGGTTTCTACTATCGCGCAAGCGTGCTGTTTTCGGTTCCCCCTTCGAGCTTCGTTCCCGCGCCGAAGGTGCACAGTGCAGTGGTTCGCCTTGACGCGCGGGAGGAAAGACCCGTGCAGCCGGAAGAGGAGGATATGTTTTTCAGGGTTGTGCGCGCCTCGTTTGGGCAGAGGAGGAAAACACTGGCCAACGGGCTTTCGTCGGCGTTCCCGACGGTCGCCAAGGAGAGCGTGATAAGGGTGATTGAGAACTGCGGGCTGGACGCGCGGGTGCGTGGAGAAACGCTGGGCACAGAAAAATTTGCCCAAATATCGCGTGGGATATCCACCGCGCTTGCTGAAAAACAGAAAAAATAGCTTTGTCGGCCATGAAACTATTGAAAATTAGAGCCTTTTGGTCTAATATTAGATTGAAAAAAGTCGACATGATGACCCGCCGGGGTATATGGAAGGCGCGGGCATTCCGACGGCGCGAAAAAGCGGAGAAGCGCTGACGGCTGATTATGAAAGGAGCATGTTTATGGCATTGACTAATAACAAAGCGGTTCTCTCCTGGGTTGACGAGATGGCGAAGCTTACAAAGCCCGATTCGATCGTCTGGATTGACGGGTCTGAGGAGCAGCTTGCGAGCCTGAGGCAGCAGTCGCTCGACTCGGGCGAGATCATAAAGCTCAACGAGGAGAAGCTTCCCGGATGCTATCTGCACCGTACAGCGGTAAACGACGTGGCCAGGGTAGAGCACCGCACATATATCTGCACGCCGACAAAGCATGATGCGGGCCCGACCAACAACTGGATGGATCCGGCGGAGATGTATGAAAAACTCGCAAAACTCTTTGACGGCTCTATGAAAGGCCGCACGATGTACGTCATCCCCTATTCGATGAGCGTCGTCGGCTCCCCGTTCGCAAAATACGGCGTCGAGTTGACCGACTCCATATATGTCGTACTGAACATGGGCATCATGACCCGCATGGGAAAGAATGTTTTTGAGGCGCTTGGCGACAGTCCTGATTTTATCAAGGGGCTTCATTCCAAGGCGCAGCTCGACGAAGAGAACCGTTACATCGTCCACTTCCCGCAGGACAACGCGATCTGGTCGATCAACTCCGGCTACGGCGGAAATGTACTGCTTGGAAAGAAGTGCTTCGCGCTCAGGATCGCGTCTTACCTCGGCCGCAACGAGGGCTGGATGGCCGAGCATATGCTTATCCTCGGCATCGAGAACCCGAAGGGCGAAACCAGGTATCTCGCGGCGGCGTTCCCGTCCGCCTGCGGCAAGACAAACCTCGCGATGCTGATCCCTCCGGAGGTCTATGCGAAGAAGGGCTATAAGGTCTGGTGCGTTGGCGACGACATCGCCTGGCTGCGCGTGGGGCCTGACGGCAGGCTCTGGGCCGTTAACCCCGAGGCCGGTTTCTTCGGCGTCGCGCCCGGGACGAACGCGAAGTCGAACCCGAACGCGCTCGCCTCCACAAAAAGCAACACGATCTTTACAAACGTGGTGCATAACCTCGACGACAACACCGTATGGTGGGAGGGGCTCGACAAGAATCCGCCGAGAAACGCGATCGACTGGAAGGGTAACAAGTGGGATCCCGACTCCGGCGAGAAGGGAGCGCACGCGAACTCGCGCTTTACGGCGCCCGCCAAGCAGTGCCCTTGCGTATCCTCCGAGTTTGACAATCCGCAGGGCGTTCCGATCTCCGCTATAGTTTTCGGCGGCAGGCGCGCCAAGACCGCCCCGCTCGTGTACCAGTCGCGCGACTGGCAGCACGGCGTGTTCGTAGGCTCTATCATGGCCTCCGAGGTCACGGCGGCGGCGCAGGGGCTCAAGGCCGGCGTCAGGCGCGACCCGATGGCGATGCTCCCATTCTGCGGCTACAACATGGGCGATTATTTTAAGCACTGGCTTGAGATGGGCAAGAAGATCCCGAATCCGCCGAAGGTGTTCAACGTCAACTGGTTCCGCACCGACGACGAGGGGGCGTTCATCTGGCCGGGCTTTGGCGACAATATGCGCGTGCTCGAATGGATCATCGCCCGCGCCTTCGGCGAATCCGACGCGACGGATACCGCCATCGGATACCTCCCGAAGCCGGAGGATATTAACCTCGAGGGCCTCGACGAGATATCCCGCGAGACGCTCACCGAGCTTTTGTCTGTTGATAAGGAACTCTGGCTTGAGGACGCTGAGAACATCAGGGAGTTCTACGAAAAGATCGGCGACACGCTGCCGAAGGAGCTCAGTGACGAGCTCGCGAAGCTCGAAAACAACCTGAAGTAGATAGCGTTGCGGCAAAATATTCCGTTAAAGGGGCATTTCCCGTTGCCCCTTTAACGCAGATTTTACACCGGCAAGCAAAAAAAGCCTTGACACCCGTCAGTCGGGCTGCTATAATTTTGTAGAAAAGAAGAAGGACCATTACCGGCGTCCTCACCTCAAGCATTTTGTGAAGAGGTTAACATCGCGGCGCCGCTTGGCGGCGTTTCCCTCATTTGCGGGGGATGATGTTTGCGCGGGTGAGTTATTCATCTGCGTTTGTTATTTTTTGGAGGTGCTTTCTATCAGCGGCATGGACTATCAATTAAACGATGAGATAAGGGATAAGGAAGTCAGGCTTATCGACTCGGACGGCGCCCAGCTCGGCATAAAGCCTTTGCGCGAGGCTGTGAGCATTGCCGAGTCTAAGGAGCTTGATCTTGTGAAGATCTCGCCAGGCGCCAATCCGCCTGTGTGCAAACTGATGGACTACGGGAAATACCGGTTCGAGCAGTCCAAAAAGGAGAAAGAGGCGCGCAAAAATCAGCACGTCGTCGAGCTCAAGGAGATACGTATGTCTCCAGGTATCGACACGCACGATTTTGACGTGAAGCTTCGCAATGCGCTGCGATTTCTCGGAGAGGGGCACAAGGTCAAGGTATCCGTGCGCTTCAAGGGGCGCGAGCTTGCGCATACGTCCATCGGTGAGAAGCTGCTGATAAAATTTTCTGAAAACTGCCTTGAAGTCGCGAATCTTGAGAGAATTCCGAAGCTCGAGGGCAGGCATATGATTATGTTCCTGTCGCCGAAGGTGAGCAAACCACAATAACATTAGGAGGAACCAAAGATGCCCAAGATAAAGACCCACAGCGGCGCGAAAAAGCGCTTTAAGCTGACCAAAAGCGGCAAGGTTAAGCGCGCGCATGCTTTTAAGAGTCATATCCTTAACAAAAAATCCACAAAGCGCAAGAGGGGCCTCCGTAAGGGGACATACGCCGACAAGACGAATGTGGTCGCCGTGAAGCTGCTTGTTCCCTATATGTAACCGCTGAAAACACTTACTATGGCTCTCGGTTCTTTCTCCGGGGGCGCGATTAAATGGAGGCACGAAGATGGCAAGAGTTAAGGGCGCGATAATGACGCGCAAAAGAAGGAACAAGACGCTGAAGCTGGCCAAAGGCTATTGGGGAGCGAAGTCGAAGCACTTCAAGATGGCTAAACAAGCGGTTATTAAATCGCTCAGCTACGCTTATATCGGACGCAAGCTTAAAAAGCGCGACTTCAGGCGCCTGTGGATTACCAGGATCTCCGCCGGCGTGAAGCAGGGCGGGATGAACTACTCTCAGTTTATGTACGCGCTGAAGCGCCTCGGCATCGGGCTGAACCGCAAGGTGCTGGCAGACATGGCAGTGAACGACAAGGAGGCCTTTACCGCCCTCGTAGAGCAGGCCAAGGCCGCGAAATAAGCATGAATAAAAGGGGCGGTATTACCGCCTCTTTTATTGTGCGCATTTTTTGACGAAAGCTCGATTCCCGGCTGTATGCCCTGAAATATGAAGACGAGCCCGTGGCTATTCTCCCTTGTATTTTTTCCGAGTGGCTATGCCGCCGCGCATGTGACGCTCCGCCTTGTTTTCCTCAAGGACCTCTTTGACGGCCAGATAAAGTGTGTAGTTGAAATTCTGAAGCCGTTCGGAAAGATCCTTATGCACTGTTGATTTGCTGATGGCGAACCTCTGCGCCGCGGCGCGCACGGTCGCCTTGTTTTCAATTATGTAAATAGCCACCTCGCAAGCTCGTTCTTCTATATTTCCCTTCAAACGAAACCCTCCCCGCATAACATCTCTACTCATTTATATGCAGGGTCACGCCGGCTTATATCTGCTCGTTTATTCAAAAAAAGCCCGAGAATGGCGGTTTGGAGGAAAGAGACGGCAAAAATTTCTCCCGGCAGAGGGAAATGCGCCGAAAAATATCGGCGGTCGCCGGGAAATTTAATATGCCTCTTGAAAAATGCGGGCTAAATTTATATACTTGTATACGTTCAGAACTTTTAAAAATCGGCAAGGGTAAAAGCGCCGGTTCACGCGGCCGGGAGAGGTGGGCAATCATATGAGCAGAAAAAGATACAGAGGCAGAAGAGGCGGAACCGGACTGCTGAGAGTGCTGCCTGTGAGCTTGGCGGTGGTCTTTGTACTGGGGCTGTCCGCCTATTTTGTACTGAGGGATTTTATTGTTATAGACGAGCGTGGTCTGTCTCTCGACATTCCGATACTGATGGGCACGCCCACTCCGACACCCCCGGACGTGAGCCCTGAGATAAACATAGAGGTTGTTGAGACCACGCCGCCGCCGCTGTCCGGCTCTGAGGAAACTCGGGCGCCCGAACTCATAAAACTGAACGCGCTTTTTGTCCCGCAGGCCGCCATCCTCAGTGAGGAGGGGGCGCAGGAATACATTGACATGTACAAAAACACCTCGATAAACGCGCTTGTGCTTGAGATGAAGACCGAGGCCGGAAAACTCACGTACAATTCCTCAGTTCCGGAGGCGCTGGACGCGGGGGCGGCGAACGCATCTCAAAAGGCGGAATCCTCGATCAGGGAGATGAGAGGCGAGGGGATATACCTCGCGGCATATCTCTCCTGCTTTAAGGACAACACTGTGCCCAGAAAGAACCAGGACCTGGCCGTTATGCACAGGCAGGATGTGACCTGGCTAGACGAAAAGAGCATATCTTGGCTCAGCCCGTTCAGTGAGGGCGCAAGGAGATATATTGAGGGGTTGGCTCTTGAGCTCTGCGAGCTCGGCTTCAATGAGATTATCCTGGACAGAGTGAGCTTTGCGGTGACAGGGCAGACTGAGCAGATTGACTACGGCGAGAACGAGGATGAGCCGCGCACGCCGGTTATTAGCAGCTTTCTTGAAAATCTGAGGCAAAAGCTTTCAAAAAAAGGCGTGGTGCTGACATGCCTGCCGGAGGCATCCACGCTGAAGGACGGTTTTGACGCCGACGCTGGGCAGGATCTGGCGATGATCACAGAGAACTCCGACAGGATTATGGCGCGCATACCGCAGAAAAACCTGGCCGAGGAGTTTGCGCTGATTAAATCCGGCGTCGCGGATATAATGGGGCAGGAAGAGCTTGCCCTGAGGTTTGTGCCGATGGTTACGGCGCCGCAAAATCCCGCGGGCAAAACATCGTCAGAGAAGATGGCGACGGACATTGGGCTCTGCGGGGCGGACCTCAGCCTTGGGTTCGTTGCGTACAGCCCCGCGGGGCGGTATCCTGCCGACGCGTTTGGAGCGCCGAAGGCTGGCTTATCAGGTGAGGCGGCGACCGGAGAGGAAAGAGAATGAACAAACCGAAAAAGCGTGAGGCGATAAAAAACCTCGGGATATATGTCCATATTCCGTTCTGCAAAAAAAAATGCGACTACTGCGATTTTTTTTCCGAGCCGTGCGGAGACAGGAAAACCGAGGAGGATTTTTTGCGCGCGCTGAAACGTCAGATATCCGAGACCGCGCCGCTGGCGGGAGAGGCGTGCGTCGACAGCGTTTACTTCGGCGGGGGGACACCGCTTACCCTGGGCGCAGGCGCTCTGTGTGATGTCCTTGGGCACATCAGGCGGCTTTTCAGCCTTTCGCGTGACGCTGAGATTACGGTGGAGTTAAACCCCGAGAGCACTGATAAAAGATCGATGAAAAAACTGAGGCGCGCGGGCTTTAACCGCGCATCGCTGGGGATGCAGTCCTCCTTTGACGGAGAGCTGGACGAGCTTTCCCGGCTGCACAGCCATGAAGACACCGTTCGAGCCGCCGGCGCCATAAAGGCGGCCGGGTTTAAAAACCTGAGTGTCGACCTCATGTTCGGCCTCAGGGGGCAGAGCCCCGAGGGCTTTCTGGAAACCATATCGAAGGCGCTTGAGCTTTTCCCGGAGCATATATCCTGCTACGGCCTGAAGGTTGAAAAAGGCACGCCCCTCGAGGCAAGGGCCGATGCCCTGCCGGATGGAGACGCGCAGGCGGATATGTACGACGCGGCCAGGCGCTTGCTCGCTGAGCGGGGATATTATCACTACGAGATATCCAATTTCGCGTTGCCGGGCTTTGAGTCGCGCCATAACATGAAATACTGGACGCTGGGGCCATACCTTGGCTTCGGCCCGTCGGCGCATTCTGACTGCTTCGGAAGGAGATATGCGACAATCAGCGGCATAAGGGCCTATATCGACGCGGTGAACGCGGGAGAGGCGCTTATATGCAAGCTTGAGGAGATATCGCGGGAGGAGCGCGCGAGGGAATATATCATGCTCGGACTGCGAACAGCCAAGGGCATTGAGCAGGAGGAGTACACGAGGTTTTTTTACCTTTCCTTCGACAGCCTGCTGGAAAGGCTCCGGTTTTACGCCGATAAGGGACTTGCGATGATTGAGAAAGGGCGCTGGAGGCTCAGCGGGGACGCATTTTTTGTCTCAAACCCCATAATATCGGATATAATAGACAGTATTTCCGCCGAGATTGCCGCACGGGTTAAGTGAATGTGTACCTCCCGGTACGCTATATCCAAGTATTTATACTTTATTATTGCGGACTTAGGAGGTATAATCAAAGTGCGGTTATACCGCCCAATACTTTTTTGGAGGCACTTTGAAATGACCGTTCATACAGTGAGCCGCGACAGCTTGGCGCTGGTGATTGAGGACAACGATTTTTTGATCGCGGACATGGGCACAGATGAGATTAAGCTGCTTATCATGCGTATGTTTGAAGAAAATGGAGTTGTAACTGATGGGGAGACGGAGATTGAGATCGAGGTTTTTCCCGGAAAGAGCGCTCTTATGGTCTTCGCAGGGCTGAGAAGCTTGCCGGGGCACTGCGAGATATACATATTCAACACGCTGGAGGATATTATTGCCGCTCTGAAGGATCTCGACGAGAGCTGCTTTGTCTATTCGAGGCTGGTTCTTTTTGAAAGCAGGTATTACCTTTTCATCATGGGGGAGAGGGACGAGGTTACACGTACCGGATTGAGGCTATCGGAATTTGCGGGCAGGGCGGATTCGGAACTGAAGACATTTCTCCTTGAGCATTCAGAGCAGATTATCGGCTCCGGCGCGATCGAGACCATTTGGCGCTGGTTTTCCTGAAACACAGCAAAAAGCGCCCCCCGCAGCCTTTGCGGAGGGCGCGTCGCAATTTAAGGGGTTACTGCGCGGCGGATATGGCGTGGGAGCGGTCGAGCTTTGAGTCGACGATAAGGTTTCTGGGGCATTTTATCGCGCACTCTCCGCAGCCCGTGCATTTGTCGTAGTCGACGCGGGCGAGATTGTCTCTGACATGTATTGCGTCGAACTGACAGGCCTTTTCGCAGATGCGGCAGCCGATGCACCCGATCTCGCAGACCTTTCTGAGCACGCCTCCCTTTTCTCGTGATGAGCAGGCGATGTTGATGTCCTTACTGAAAGGGATCGAGTGGATAATACCCTTAGGGCAGGTGCTCACGCATTTAAGGCACGCGGTGCACTTGTCGGGGTCGACATAGGCGACCTCGTTCCTGATATGTATCGCATCGAACGCGCAGGAGCTTACGCAGCTCCCGAGCCCGAGGCAGCCGTACTTGCACTCGATCGGCCCTCCGGAGAGCACAGCCGCTGCGTGACAGTCTGTGATGCCTTTGTAGTCATAACTTTTTTTCGCTCGTATACCGCCGGAGCAGTTGACATAGGCGGCCATGCGGGTGTTTTTTTTCAGCTCGACGCCCATCAGAGAGGCGATTTCAGCGGAGCAGGAATCCCCTCCGACGGGGCAAAGGTTGGGCGCGGCGCCGTCCTCGACGACAGCCCTTGCGTATGAGGAACAGCCCGCATATCCGCAGGCGCCGCAGTTGGCGCCGGGAAGCGCGCCCATAATCGGCTCGAAAAGATCATTCTGCTTGACTTCAAAGATCTTTGCGGCAAAGGCGAGAAGCGTCCCGAGCAGGGCGCCGGTAACGCCGAGGACAAGTATTGGGGGCAGAATATTCGTCATTATAGAAGCACCGCCTTACAGTGAAAATCATTATTCAGGGAAGACCCTCAGGCCGGAGAAGCCCATGAACGCTATCGCAATGAGCGAGGCGGACACAAGCGCGATAGGAAAGCCCTCAAAGGCCTTCGGATACTCCGAAAACTCCGTGCGCTCTCTGACTGTTGAGAAAAGCACAATCGCGATCAGAAACCCTGCCCCGGCGAGGACGCCGTAGGCAACAGAGGTGATAAAGTCAAACTGCTTCTGTACATTCAGGATAGCCACGCCGAGAACGGCGCAGTTCGTGGTGATAAGCGGGAGATAGATCCCGAGCGCGGAGTAGAGCGGCGGCATCGACTTTTGCAGGAACATCTCGACAAACTGCACGAGCGCGGCGATAATCAGGATAAACGCCACTGTCTGCATATACTCAATATCGAATGCGCGGAGCAGGATGTTAATGCCATATGTTGCCGCGGAGGCGGCGCCCATGACAAAGATGACGGCAATGCCCATGCCGAGCGCGGTGTCCGTCTTCTTCGACACGCCGAGGAACGGACAGATGCCGAGAAACTTGACCAGCACGAAATTTTCAACAAGTATCGCGCCGAGCGAGAGTGAAATAAAACCTTGGAGAGTCATTTCGCCTCGCCTCCCTTCTTAGACTTGCGAGAGAGAATGAACTGGAACGCCGCGATGGCGCAGCCCAGCGTCAAAAATCCTCCGGGAGGCAGCTTCATCAGCAGCGCGCCCTGAAAATTTGGGCCAAAGAGCGGAATGTCCAGCAGAGTGCCGTTTCCGAGGATCTCGCGGACAAAGGACACGCATATGAGAGCGAGCATGAAGCCGAGGCCCATCGAAAGTCCGTCAAGCGCCGAAAGGATCACATTGTTCTTTGAGGCGAAGGCCTCGGCGCGGGCGAGGATGATACAGTTGACGACGATCAGAGGGATAAACACGCCGAGTGAGCTGGAGAGCGCCGGAAAAAACGCCTGCATTGAAAGATCGATAATCGTAACAAACGCGGCGATGATGACGACGAACGCCGCGATCCTGATCTTGTCGGGGATAACCTTTCTGAGCATAGAGATGAGCAGGTTTGAGAAGATGAGCACAATTGACGCGGCGATGCCCATGCCGATGGCGTTGACAACCGAGGTGGTCGTCGCGAGCGTCGGGCACATGCCCAACAGCAGCACCAGAGTCGGATTCTGCGTGATTATGCCCTCTTTGAATTGCTTCAAAACGATGTTTTCCTTCATTTCGCGCCACCTCCCGTGTATGCCGCCACGGCGTCCAGCGCGGTTGCGACGCCCTTTGTCGCCGCGGTCGACGTTATTGTCGCGCCGGTTATTGCGTCAATGCTGTTATCGCCGCCGGAGCCGATCGAAACGCCCTTGGTCTTGCCCATAAACTGCGAAAGGAAGCCGGGCGTCTGCGCCTGAGTTCCGATGCCGGGCGTCTCGCTCATCGAGACGATCTCCACGCCGCTGACGGCGCCGTCGGTGTCAATACCCACGAGCATGGCGAGGGGGCCGCCGTAACCGTTCGGAGAGACCTGCACGCAGTATCCTATCGTCTGCCCGCGCATCTCCGCGAGGAAGACCGTGGCCCCGCCGGTTTCCAAAACCGGGCCGTCGGAAAACGTCTCTGCGAGGGGCAGAACCGAGCGCATAGCGGCTTCGGTTTTGGCCTTTTTTCCGTCCTCGATAATGTCTTTTGTCTGGAGGTTAACAAAGCTCAGTAGAAGGGCGGAGACGGAGGTGATCAGAAACAGGATCGTCCCCAGCCGCACAATATCATTTGCCCACAGCTTTTTGAAAAAACTTTTCACACCGTCCACTTTAGGCACCTGCCTTTCCAAAGCGCCTGACCCCGAAGCGCGATGGCCTGGAATTCTTGTCGATCATCCAGGTGCAGACGTTCATGATAAGTATCGCGTAGCTCACGCCTTCCGGCAGAGATCCGAAATAGCGCATAAAAACAGTGAGCACTCCGCAGCCGATTCCGAAGATCACCTGCCCGCGCTTTGTGACGGGCGAGGTTGAGTAATCCGTCGCCATGAATATCGCGCCGAGCATCAGTCCGCCGCTGAGCAGCTGGTAGAGCATCCAGTCGAGCCTCGCGGCGTCCCCGCGCGGGAAGATAAACGTGAGCAGCGCGACAGTTCCAAGATAGCAGAGCGGGATGCGCGGCGTGATGACCTTTCTGACGACGAGATAGATCCCGCCGAGCAGCAGCATCAGTGCGGAGGTCTCTCCGAGGCAGCCGCCGACCTTGCCCAAAAACGCGTCGAACAGTGAGGCGTCAGGCAGGGGGCCCGGCTTCAGAAACTTCAGAAACGAGAGCGGGGTAGCTCCGGTAGCCACGTCGGCCGTGGATCCGAAAAGCGGCGCGGCGGCGGAGGCGAGGGGCTTTACCCACGTTGTCATGATAACAGGCCATGAAAAGAGGAATGCGCGCGCGGCTAGGGCGGGGTTCATAAAATTCTTGCCGATGCCGCCGTAAAGCTGCTTAACGATGACAATCGCAAAAAAGCTTCCAATTACCGGGAGCCAGTAAGGCGCGGTGACCGGAAGATTGAAGGCTAGCAGCACGCCTGTAACGGCCGCGGAGAGATCGGATGCCGTGACAGGCTTTTTCATCAGTTTTTGATAGAGTATCTCAAATCCGATGCAGCAAACCACTGAGACGACGGTGAGGATAAGCGCGCGCCACGAGAAGAAGTATACGGCGAGCACCAGAGGAAAAAACAGCGCGATGAGCACGTCGAGCATAATAGAGCGGGTGTCGTCCTCGATCTTTATATGCGGCGACGATGAAACGGTAAGCCTTTTTTCAATCGACATGTTTTTTCACCTCCCCGATTTTTTTGAGCTGCGCCTTAGCCGTTCTCATCGACTGCACAAGATAAAGCCTTCCCGGGCAGACGTATGAGCAGCAGCCGCACTCGATGCAGTCGGACACGTTCAGCTTTTCGCACTCGTCGGGCTGCTCCTTCTGCTGGTACATGTAAATGTATAACGGCAAAAGCTTCATAGGGCAAACGCCAACGCACTTGCCGCAGCGTATGCAGACAGGGTGCCTTGAAGTCTTGTCCTCATCCCGGGCAAAGGACAAAACGGCGTTTGTGGCTTTTATCACGGGCGCCTGAAGATTGTGCAGAGCAACGCCCATCATCGGCCCGCCCATTATGACCTTCTTCGGCTCCTCTTTGAAGCCGCCTGTGGCCTCTATCAGATTTTCAAGCGGGGTTCCGATCGGAATATACAGGTTTTTCGGGTTCGAAACGGCGGAGCCGGACACGGTGACGATCCTCCGCACAAGCGGCATCCCCGTCGTTATTGCCCGGTGAACCGCGGCCGCCGTGTCGGTGTTGTATACCGCACAGCCTACGTCCGCCGGAAACTTTCCGGGGGGGATTTCTTTTCCGGTGACAGTCCTGACAAGCTGCTTCTCGGCGCCCTGAGGGTATATAGTATGCAGAGCCCTGACCTCAATGTCGCCTGAGCGGCCTATAAGCGACCTGAGCTTTTCGATCGCGTTATACTTGTTTGCCTCAACGGCGATAACAGCCCTTGTGAGGCCGAAAACCTTCATCAGCGCGTGCGTGCCGCCGATGACCTCCTCCGGGTGTTCAAGCATGATTCTGTGGTCCGATGTTATGTACGGCTCGCACTCCGCACAGTTAATTATAAGCGTCTCAACGCTTCCTAGCCCGGACGAGATCTTAGCATGTGTCGGAAAGGTCGCCCCTCCGAGCCCTACAATGCCCGAAGTTCGGATAAGGTGCAAAATTGCCTCGCCTGAGAGTGAGCCGACGGAGCCGAAGGGCCTGACACTCTCGTGGGGCGTGTCATTAAAGTCGTTTTCGATAACTACCGAAAGAACGTCGCTGCCGTTTGGATGCGGCCGCGGTTCAACCGCCGTTACCTTGCCGGAAACGGACGAGTGAACCGGAGCGGACAGATGCTCGTCCGAATCGCCGACCTTCTGCCCCAGTAAAACCTCGTCTCCGACGGCGACAAGCGGCTTGCAGGGGGCGCCGATATGCATCGACATGGGGAGAATGACCTGAACCGGCGGGGGTATTCGCTCAATCGGCTTGTGCGCGGTTGCCTTTTTCATGTCGTTCGGGTGTATGCCGCCTCTGAAAAACAACGCCATGTCTTCACCTCTTTACCTCATAACAGCCCCGAGGAGTCCTCAGTAAAAACCCCTTGGCTGACTAACAATAATCCTACAATTTCTCAGAGCAAAAGTCAATGCTTTATTGTGCTTTTTGTATGCTTGCAATGACTCATCCGTAGTGATAAGCTTCATGGTATCAAGACATGTCCGCATATAGTGCGGCAAAGGGGGGGCTCTGGTGAAGATGGAAGACGGCGCACCGCTTTACGGTGCGCTTAAGTCGAGGGCAGAGCGATCGGCAGCAAGATTCCATATGCCGGGGCACAAGGGGAAGGTGCCCGGCGGCTTCGACGCGTTCGCCCTGGACTTTACCGAGCTCGAGGACACCGGGAACCTGTATCTCGACAGTGACGGCGAAGGTCCAATCAGGCAGGCAGAGCAGAGCTTTGCGCGGGCCTGCGGTGCGCGGCACAGCTTTTTTCTGACCGGCGGCTCGACAATGGGGATGCACGCCGCGCTCGCGTCCGTGTGCCGACCGGGAGACAGGGTGCTCCTCGACCGCGCATGTCATCGCTGCGTGATCTCCGCCTGCGTGCTGCTGGATTTGCGTCCGGAGTACCTCTATCCCGAGCTTCTGCCGGTTTTTGGCGTGCCCGCCGGAGTGTCGTCGGCTGCGCTTGAGGAAAAGCTGAAAAGCATTGCCTTACCGAAGGCTTTTGTTATGACCTCGCCCACTTATTGCGGAGTTTTGTCGGACATTAGCGCGATTTCGCACATTTGCGGGAAGTACGGCGTCTCCCTTATTGTCGACGAGGCGCACGGAGCGCACCTTCCGTTTATCACGCAAAGACCCTGCGCCGCCGCCCTGGGGGCGGACATCTCGGTGATGTCGGCGCATAAGACGCTGCCCGCGCTTGGGCAATCTGCTGTGATTAACAGCTCGGGGAGGATTAATTCCTCTCAAATCCGCCGCAATATGGCCATTTTCGGCACCTCAAGCCCTTCCTACGCTATTATGGCCTCGCTGGATTTCGCGCGCCTCAGCATGGAGTGCAGGGGACGGGAGCTATATAAACAAGCGGCGGCTGCGGCGCGACGGATAACTGACGGCGTTAACCGCAGAGGCGTATTCAGAGCGCTTGACGGAAGCGGACTTTTCGGGAAGGACGACTGCCGCGTCTGTGTATGCACCGGAGCGGGCGGACTTTCCGGCAGGCGCGCGGCTGAAATCCTTGAAAACGAGCACGGCATCGCCTGCGAGATGGCCGATGAGAGGAACGTGGTGTTCATTGTAACCGGTAATGATACGCCGGAGGAGCTTTCCGCGCTGGACGCCGCGCTTGAGGCGCTGGAGAGCCTTTTTGCCGGGGAAAGCCTCGAATTTGAGACGCGCGTACCTCAGACGGACGCGGAGATGACGCCGAGAGAGGCGTTTTTTTCTGAGATAGAGGAGGCGGAGCTCGCCTCGTCTCTGGGTAGGATTTCAGGCCAGATCATCGCGCTTTTCCCCCCGGGGATACCAATAATTGCCCCGGGAGAGAGGATAGATGAAAAAATGCTGTCATTTTTGAAAACAATGGGTTATAATGTGAAAAGCAACATACAGGTGATAAAAAAACCGTTGTGACCGCACGGGAGGCGCGTATAATGAAGCTTGTACTTTCGATTGTTAACCACGACGACGCCCACGCCGTTATATCTCAGCTCACGCAAGGTGGATTCCAGGTGACGAAGCTGGCGACCACGGGCGGATTTCTGATGGCGGGAAATGTCACGATTCTCATTGGCGTCGAGGACGACAGGGTTGACGCCGCCCTTGAGATTATAAAAAAACATTCATGCAGCCGCAAAAAGGTCGTGCCCACGGCGGCTGAATTCACTGTCGGAAACATGATCCCGACGGTGCCGGTCGACGTGACTATCGGCGGCGCGACGGTGTTTGTGCTGAACATTGAGAAATATGAAAAGATGTAATCCGCATGGATGAAAGAGATTTTTCCGGGCGCAGGACGCCGGAGCAGAGTGTGCTTGAGGCGGCGGCTGGCGGCACGCTGTCGCACGCGTACATTGTCGCGGGGCAGGATGCCTCTGAGGGCAGGCGGCTTGCCGGTATCCTCGCGGCCGCGCTGATGTGCGACGGCGGCGCGGCGCCATGCGGAACTTGCCGCCAGTGTAAAAAGCTTGAGAGAGGCTCACATCCGGACCTTGTTGGGCTTGATCGGGAGGGCGGCGAGATAAAGGCGTCCGACGTGCGGGCGCTGGGGGATATCTGCGCGCTGGTGCCGAACGAGGCCTCGCGGAGGGTCGTTTCAGTGTACGATGCGCAGAACATGAACACATTCGCGCAAAACGCCCTGCTTTCGCTTTTGGAGGAGGCGCCGCTGTCGAACGCGTTTGTGCTGGTGTGCGACAGGGCCGACGCCCTGCTCCAGACCGTCAGGTCGCGCTGCGTAACCTTGCGACTGCAGGACGTCCGCGGCGGAGAAGAGGGCGCGCCCGATGAAAACGCGGACAGATTGTTTGAAGCTGTGTCGTCCGGTGATGAGCTGAGGATTCTTGAGGCGTGCATCCCGCTTGAAGGACTGGGGAGAGATGGGATATCTCTGACGCTTGGGCGGCTTCAGGAGAGGTTTTTCGCGGAGCTATCCGGCGGCGTGCGCGAGGGAACGGGGCCGTACCGCGGCGCCGGAAAGACCGCCGCGCTGATCGGATGTATTGAGAAAATAAGAGGATATTGTGAATTTAACGCGGGTGCGGCCCAATTATCGGGGCTGCTCGCCGTTTACTTCTGGGAGGCAGTCAATGACTGAGATTGTTGGTGTAAGATTCAAAAAGGTCGGAAAGGTATATTTTTTTGACCCGTGCGGTATCGCGCTTAAAAGGGGCCAGGACGCGATTGTTGAGACGGCGCGTGGACTTGAGATGGGCCAGTGCGCGCTGGAAAACTGTGAAGTTGACGACGAAAGCGTCGTCCAGCCACTCAGAAAGCTTGTGCGTGTGGCAACGGATGAAGACCGGGAGACCGCGAAGCAGAACGGGGAAAAGGAGCGCCGCGCGCTCGAGATATGTCAGCAGAAGATTGCGGAGCACGGCCTTGAGATGAAGTTTGTGGACGTGGAGTATACCTTCGACGCGAGTAAGATCATGTTCTATTTCACGGCTGAAGGGCGCGTCGACTTCCGCGATCTTGTTAAGGATCTCGCTTCTGTTTTCAGGACGCGCATTGAGCTCAGGCAGATCGGCGTGCGTGACGAGGCGAAGATGCTCGGCGGCCTTGGGATATGCGGGAAGCCGTTTTGCTGTTCCACGTTTTTGGACGAGTTCCAGCCTGTTTCAATAAAAATGGCAAAGGAGCAGAGCCTTTCGCTGAACCCGACTAAGATTTCGGGTACGTGCGGAAGGCTGATGTGCTGCCTAAAATACGAACAAAACGCATATGAGCACCTGCTCAAGATCACTCCGAGGGTTGATTCCCTGGTTATGACCCCGGACGGAGAGGGCGTTGTCATCGATGTCTCGCTTCTGAGAGGGATTCTCAAGGTCAGGCTGACAAAAAATTCTGACGCGGCGCCGGAGGCCTACGCACTGAAGGACATTGAGGTTCTGCGTTCCGCAACAGGCAAAAGGAGAAAGCCGGGCGCCGTCGACAGGACGCCGCCGGCCACTGCCCGCGCGGCGGAGCCGCCGGCATTAAAAGAGAACGCCACTGCGGCCCTTCCGGAGGTTTTTACGGTAAGGGAGCCGGAGATCATCCGTCAGAACGGCGGAGCTGCTGGCGGAGAACGCCAAAGGGGCGACCGCCGGCCAAACGGGGGCTCCGGCGGCGAACGAAGGCAGCGCGAGGAGAGAAGCGGCCCTCAGGGACAGAGAGGGCCTGCCGACAGGAGCGCAAACGGCGGACAAAACGGACAGGGTGAGAGAAAACAGAACCAGGAAAGGCGCCAGTTTAGGCCGTCTGGGGGAGAAAACGGGGCGCCTCAGGGGCAGAACGGGCCCGGAGGAGAGAGGACGCACCGTCAGCCCGCGAAAGAGGGCGCAAAGATAAGTGCGGACAGGCCTCCGAGGACACAGCCACCAGGACAGCAAAGGGATCGGGGGAACGGTCCACGGCGGGGCGCCCCAAGACCTCCGAAAAAAGATGCTGAATCGCAGCCCGCAGGCCAGAATGAGAAGCTGGACGGCCAGCGCCCGAAGAGGAACAGGAACCGAAGGAGCCACGGCGGGCAAGAAGGCCGGCCGGGGCAGGATAGCGGAGGCCCCGCGAAATAATTAGGGCGTGTTGAAGCGCCCCGGATGGGGGACGTATTATGCAGTCTTTTGTTGTGATAGGGCTGGGACGGTTTGGCGGGGCGGTGGCCGCGGAGCTGTACAGGCTCGGCCACGAGGTTCTTGCCATTGACGAGGATGAAGACAACGTCAAGCGAGTGTCTGATCATGTTACGCACGCGATGGTCGCCGACGCGCGCGACGAGGCGACGCTCAGGTCGCTTGGGGTTCGCAACTTCGATTGCGGCATTGTGGCCATCGCCGACGACATACAGGCGAGCATAATGATCACGATCATGCTGAAGGAGCTTGGGATGAGGCAGGTTGTGTGCAAGGCGCAGGATGAAATGCACGGAAAGGTGCTTGAAAAGCTCGGCGCCGACAGAATCGTCTTTCCAGAGCGGGATATGGGCAAGAAGCTCGCGCAGAGCCTTGCCTCGAAGAATATAATTGATTACATCGAGCTTTCGAAGGAATACAGCATTGTCGAGCTTGCGTCGCCGGCCGTATGGGCGGACAAGACGCTCGGCGAGCTCAATATTAGGGCAAAGCACGGGATAACGGTGCTTGCGGTGAGAAGTCAGGACAGAAAACACCTCACCGTCTCGCCGAACGCGGATCATATGCTACAAAGCGGTGATGTGCTGATCTCGGTCGGGCTCAACAAATCCTTTGACAGGCTCCGCCTGCTGAAGGACTGATGGAGCGCATAACCAGCAGGAAAAACCCTGCCGTTGAGCATACGGTGCGGCTCTGCCGCGACAGGGCATTTCGCCGGTCGGAGGGGCAGTTTGTGTGCGACGGGTTCCTGCTTTACAGGGAGGCTGTGCTCTGCGGTGCGGCGGTCAAGGCTGTGTTCGTCGCCGACGGCTGCGGCATGGAAGGCGGCACGGATTTTCCGCGGGAAGCGCGTGTTTTTTCCGTGCCGGGCGGGCTGATGGAGCATATCTCTCCTTCAAAATCGCCTCAGGGCATTGTCTGCGTGTGCACAGCGCCCGCGCTGCGCCCGCCGGAAAATCTGGCGGGGGGCCGGTATATCGCGCTCGACCGGATGTCGGACGCCGGAAACGTCGGAACGCTGATCAGGTCCGCCCGGGCGTTTTCGCTTGACGGGATGTTCTTGCTGGGAAATTGCGCCGACCCGCTGAACCCTAAGGCCGTCCGCGCCTCGATGGGCGCCGTGTTCACGGTTCCGATTTATGAGACGGACGCGGATGAAATGTCCGCCCTGCTTCTTGAGGTGGGTATTCCGCTCTTTGCATCAATGGCGGGCGGAAAAACCGTGACGGAGCTTGACCTTTCACGGAGCTGTGTTGTGATAGGCGCGGAGGCAAGCGGAATATCAAGCGGGGTTCTTTCGCTCTGCGGCGGAAAGGTAGGCATTCCGATGCCGCCTGAGAGCGAATCGTTGAACGCGGCTGTCGCGGGTTCAATAATCATGTGGGAGATGGCGAGAACGGAAAAATGACATAACTTAGGAGGTCTTTTTTGTGTCAAGGCTGAAATACTGGCTGTGGCTGTCCTCACTCGAAGGGGTCGCACATACGGAAAAGATCGCGCTGCTCAACTTCTTCGGCTCGCCGGAGGACATAAGAAACGCCGCGGAGAAAGATATCAGGGAGGCCGGGCTCTCCGGGGCACAGGCGAAAGCAATTAAAGACGGCGACATGTCGCGGGCGGACAGGCTCCTCGGCGAGTGTGAAAAGCTTGGGATAAAGGCGGTGGCCATGACCGATACGCTTTATCCCGACAAGCTCAGGAACATATACGCGCCCCCGGTCGTACTTTATATCAAGGGCGAGCTCCCCGATATCGACGACGAGGCGGCTGTCGCGTTCGTCGGCTCGCGCACCTGCACGCCGTATGGCCTTTCAAGCGCCGAGCGCATCGCGTTTCAGATGGCGAGGCACGGCGCGCTGGTTATTTCCGGAATGGCGAAGGGCATAGACGCGGCGGCGCACGTCGGTGCGCTGAAGGCCGGAGGGAAGACAGTCGCGGTGCTCGGCTGCGGCGTGGATATCATCTATCCGCTTGAAAACAAAGAGCTTTACGACGATATATGTGTCAGAGGGGCGGTTATTTCCGAATATCCGCCGGGGACGAGGCCGCTCGGCTCAAATTTTCCCGCGCGCAACAGGATAATAAGCGGACTTTCACTCGGGGTGGTCGTGGCCGAGGCTCCGCTTCGCTCCGGTGCGCTGATTACGGCGTCGCACGCGCTCGAGCAGGGGCGCGACGTCTTTGCAGTGCCAGGAAATATTGACGCGCCGGGCAGCGCGGGGGCGAATGCACTTATCAAGGAAGGCGCAAAGCTCATCGACTGCGGCTGGGACGCCGTGAGGGAATATGCCGCGCTTTTCCCGCACAGGATATCCGAGAGGGCTGATAGGTCGGAGGAGAGCTTTAAGGCCAGAAAAACGGATTTTTCAAAGAATACGGTGGAAAATGGCCGGGTGAAAAGGCCCTTGGGTGGACGCGGGAACCTCGGTGATCAGGCCGTGCGGAGAGAATCCGTCTTGCAGAATTTAATAAAAGACTTTACAGAAGACGAAAAGACGATTATATTATCAATTGCCGAGGGCTCTCATATCGACTTAATTATTGAGGAGACGCAGCTTCCCGCGGGTAAGGTTGCGGCGCTGCTGACGATGCTTGAGCTGAGAGGCGCGGTGCGCCAGCTTTCGGGTAAACGCTTTGAGGTCGCTTATCCCGACGAGCCCTGAGGATAAATCCGGGAAAACAGAAGTGTTTTAATATATTGCAAGCTCACAGTGGAGGAAATATGTCGGATCTGGTTATTGTTGAGTCGCCGGCAAAGGCGAAGACGATTGAGAAATATCTCGGGAAGGGCTTTGAGGTCAAATCCTCTATGGGGCATCTGCGTGATCTGCCGAAAAGCACGATCGGCGTGGATATTCAGGGGGGGTTTATCCCGCAGTACGTCGAGATAGACGGCAAGGAGGCCATGATACGCGACCTCAAAAAGGCCTCCGACAAGAGCGGAACGGTCTATCTCGCGACGGACCCGGACCGCGAGGGAGAGGCGATATCCTGGCACCTTAAGGAGCTTTTGGGTCTTGACGATAAAAAGGCCAGAAGGATAACCTTTAATGAGATTACAAAAAAAGTCGTAACCGAGAGTATTAAAAATCCCCGGTCGCTGGACATGGACAGGGTGGACGCGCAGCAGGCCAGGAGGATTCTCGACAGAATCGTCGGGTACAAGCTCAGCCCACTGCTGTGGAAAAAGATAAAACGGGGCCTTTCGGCGGGCAGGGTTCAGTCTGTCGCCACACGCATTGTGTGCGACAGGGAAAACGAGATCCGGGCGTTTGTCGAGGAGGAATACTGGTCGATTGACGTGCAGCTCAGGCTTATCGGCAAGCCGGGGGGGTTCACCGCGCGCTTTACCGGCGACAAAAACGGGAAGATAGAACTCAAAAACGGCGACGAGGCTAAAAAGATCGTCGACGCAGTCACGGGCGCCGAGTTTGAGGTGCAGAAGGTCACCAGGGGGACGAAAAGCCGCTCGCCCGCGCCGCCGTTTATCACCTCGACGCTCCAGCAGGACGCTTCGCGCAGGCTCGGCTTTCAGCCGAGACGCACGATGTCGATAGCCCAGCAGCTTTACGAGGGCATAGACATCGAAGGGTATGGCTCGGTTGGCCTTATTACGTATATGAGGACGGATTCGCAGCGCATCTCGGCCGAGGCGATTACGTCCGTGCGTTCGTTTATCCGCGCGCGCTACGGGGCGGGCTTCGTTCCGAAGGAGCCGCGATATTATAAAACCAAATCCGGCGCGCAGGACGCGCACGAGGCCATCAGGCCGACCGACGTCGCGTTTGACCCGGAGGAGATAAAGCGCAGCCTTTCGCAGGATCAGTATAAGCTCTACAAGCTGATCTGGGGGCGCTTTCTGGCCTGCCAGATGGAAAACGCGGCCTATGACACATACGCAATCGACACCGCGGCGGACGGGTATATTTTCCGTGCCACGGCGCAGAGCGTAAGGTTCCACGGCTTTCTCGCGGTATACGAGGAAGGGCGGGACGACGACGGCGAGGAAAAGGCCCCTCAGCTGCCGAATATCGAGCAGGGCGAAAAGCTTGAGGCCGCCGCTATTGTCCCTGAGCAGCACTTTACCAAGCCTCCGGGAAGGTTCACCGAGGCGACGCTTATACGCGCTATGGAGGAAAAGGGCGTGGGCCGCCCGTCAACCTACGCGCCGACAATCTCTACGATACTAGAGCGCGAGTATGTCATCAAGGAGAGCAAGACACTGAGGCCGACGCCTCTGGGCGAGGTCGTCACGAATCTGATGAAGGACAAATTCGACGATATCATCGACGTGGAGTTCACGGCGCGCATGGAAAGCTCGCTCGACGACGTAGAGGCCGGCAAGCGCGCCTGGAAGGATGTCCTTAAGGAATTTTACGCCGAGTTTGAAAAGGAGCTTCTCATCGCCGAGCAGGATACGGAGAGAATAAAGATCCCTGACGAGGAGACGGATGTTCCGTGCGACCTGTGCGGGCGCAAGATGGTTATTAAATCCGGGCGGTTCGGCAGATTCCTCGCCTGTCCGGGATATCCCGAGTGCAAGGCCACAAAGCCGATAACGGAGGAGATGCCGGGCGCGTGCCCTAACTGCGCATCTAAGATACTCAAACGGAAATCAAAGAACGGCTATACCTATTACAGCTGTGAAAAGGGCGCCGAGTGCGGCTTTATGAGCTGGGACGTGCCGACGAAGGACAACTGCCCCGACTGTGGGAAAACGCTGTTCAAGCGATCCGGAAAAGGCGCGATGAAGCCGTTTTGCATTAACGCCACGTGCGTGAGCTTCCTGCCTGAGGACAAGCGCGGATATAAGCGCAAGTCCAGCAAGGCGGAGGGGGCCGGAGGAGAGGCGACGTCGGAGACCGCTGAAAAAGCGGAGGGAAAGACCACACGCGGCAAAAAAACGGCCGCGTCAAAGACCGCCCCTAAAAAGTCCGCCGCCAAAAAGGCGCCCGCGAAAAAGAAGACCGCTGCGAAAGCTCCGGGGAAAAGCGCCGCCGGAAAATCCCGCGCGGGGAAGGCCGCCGTGCAGAATACGGAGACAGAGTAATGCGCGCCACAGTCGTCGGGGCGGGACTGGCAGGGTGCGAAGCGGCATGGAGGCTGGCGCAGGGAGGCGTGCGGGTCACGCTTATTGAGATGAAGCCCGAAAAGCTGACCCCGGCGCACCACAGCGCGTCGCTTTCCGAGCTTGTGTGCTCCAATTCACTCAAGGCAAGCGGGCTCGACAACGCGTGCGGCCTTCTTAAAGAGGAGCTGCGAAGGCTTGGCTCGCTGATAATCGCCTGCGCGGACGAGACGCGCGTTCCGGCCGGAGGGGCGCTTGCCGTCGACAGAGAGGCATTTGCGAGCCTTGTTACGGAGAAAATTCACTCGCATGACAACATTGAGCTTGTGTGCCGCGAGGCGGAGGCCGTGCCGGAGTTTGATAACGTGATAATCGCGACGGGGCCGCTGACGTCGGACCGGCTGTCCGCGAGCATCGCTTCATTTTTCGGCAGCGGGCACCTCAGCTTTTTTGACGCCGCTTCACCTATAGTGACGGGTGAGAGCGTCGATATGTCCTCGGCTTTTTTTGCCTCCCGCTACGGAAAGGGTGAGCCTGACTACATCAATTGTCCGATGAACCGGGAAGAATACATCGCGTTTCACACAGAGCTTGTCTTGGCCGAGAGGGCTGAGCTTCACGCCTTTGAGAAGGTGCGAGTTTTTGAGGGATGCATGCCGGTGGAGGTCATGGCAGGCCGCGGGGAGGATACCCTGCGCTTCGGGCCGCTGAAGCCCGTCGGCCTGACGGATCCTCGGACGGGGGAAAGACCGTACGCCGTTGTTCAGCTCAGGCGCGAAAACTCCGCCGGGACGCTTTATAACCTCGTCGGGTTCCAGACAAACCTCAAATTCGCTGAGCAGAGACGCGTGTTCTCGATGATACCGGCGCTCAGGGACGCGGAATTTGTCCGCTTCGGCGTGATGCACCGCAACACATTTTTGGATTCCCCCAGGCTCCTCACGCGCGACTTTGAGGCGAGGAAAAGGAGAGGGCTCTTTTTTGCCGGGCAGATCACAGGGGTTGAGGGGTACGTCGAGTCGGCCATGTCCGGCCTTGTTGCCGGTATCGCGCTTGAGAGGAGACTTCGCGGCCTTCCCGCGGCGATCTTTCCTAAGGAGACGGCGACGGGGTCGCTCTGTGCGTATATAAGCGACGAAAGCGTGTCAAAATTCCAGCCTATGAACGCGAATTTTGGGATTATTCCCGGGGTTCCATATAAAATAAAGCTCAAGCGCTACAGATATATGGCCGTTTCGGCGCGGGCGCTGGAGATAATCGACGGCATGGCGGATGAACTGCGTCACGGCAGCCCGGGAGGCCAGCGGCCTCTTTCGGGAAAAAGGAGTGAGCAAACGTGAAGATTATTATCGACGCGATGGGTGGTGACAACGCACCGTTTGAGATCGTGAAGGGAGCGCTCGACGCGGCCGCTCAGCTCGGATGTGAAACCGTGCTGGTGGGCCGGGGCGAAGATATACTGGGAGCCATAAAGGCCCTGGGTCACAGCGACATACCGCAGGGCGTCGAGATCGCGCACGCGGACAGCGTCATTGAGATGCACGACGACCCGTCGGCAGCGATGCGTGAAAAAAAGAACTCATCGATCGTCGTGGCTATGAACCTGCTTTCCTCCGGCGGGGGCGACGCGTTTGTGTCCGCCGGCTCGACGGGCGCACTGCTCTCAGCATCGACACTGATCGCAAAGCGCATAAAGGGCATCCGCCGCGCAGCTCTCGCGCCAGTGATCCCGACGAAAAACGGACGTGCGCTCCTGATCGACTGTGGCGCCACCGTGGACGCGACGCCTGAATACCTTCTGCAGTTTGGGTATATGGGCGCTTATTACGCGAAAAGCGCGCTCGGGATGAAAAATCCGCGAGTGGGACTTTTGAACATCGGAACGGAGGACACCAAGGGCGCCTCGCTGCAAAGGGAGGCTTACGCGCTGCTCAGTGAAGCCGGGAAATCGGGAAAAATCAACTTTGTCGGCAATATAGAGGGGCGCGACGCTTTTTTCGGCGCGTGCGAGGTCATAGTGGCCGACGGTTTTTCCGGCAATATCTTTCTGAAGACGCTTGAGGGCTCGGGGCTTTTCTTCATCGATCTGCTAAAGGGTCTTTTTATGAAAAACGCGGGGACAAAGCTCGCCGCGCTGCTGTGTAAAAACGCTTTGAAGGACTTTAAAAAGCTGCTCGACTACAACGAGACCGGAGGTGCTCCGCTGCTGGGCATCGCGTATCCCGTGATCAAGGCGCACGGCTCGGCAAAGGCGCTTACGATCCGCTCAGCTGTCAGACAGGCGATCCTTTTCGTAGAGTCCGGCATTATTGCGGATATAGTGCGTGATATTGATTTTATGAAAATCGGCGGGCAGGGTGCAAAGTAGAGGCCAAAAACTTCGGTTGGGGTATTGACAAGCGCGTTAAATATGCATATTATCGGATTATAGAAACGGTGGCGACGGGTTAAGCTATTTTGGAGGTGAGCTTGTGGTGTTTGAGAAGGTTGCCGTGCTTATTGCAGAGCAGCTTGGTGTGGATCCGGCCTCGATCAGCAGAAAAACCTCTTTTAATGAGGATCTGAATGCAGACTCGCTGGATATTGTGGAACTTACCATGATGATCGAGGAGGAGTTTGACCTCAGCGAGATAGGCGACGAGGCGCTTGAGCGCCTGCGCACTGTCGGGGATGTTGTTGAGTTGATCCAGTCCAGGATTGACTGAGGTACAGGGAGTGAAAAGACCCTAAAGCGGCCCTGAGCGGCCGTTTTAGGGTCTATTTAAAACATCGGCCGGGGCGGCGCCCGCGGCCGAACCGGGAGAGGGATATGGAAAGGCTTGAGATCGGATACACGTTTAAAGACGGCGGACTTCTCGAAAGGGCGTTGACGCACAGCTCTTTTGCAAACGAAAACAGGCGTGGGAAGGGCGGATCAAACGAGAGGCTTGAGTTTTTGGGCGACGCGATCCTCGGATTCGCGGCGGCGCAGTATCTTTTCAGTAAGCACGTCGATGTGGACGAGGGGGAGTTGACGCGCATGCGGGCAAGGCTCGTCTGCGAGCAGAGCCTTGCCCAGGTGGCCGTCACACTGCGGATTGGGGAGCACCTCAACCTCGGCAAGGGTGAGGTCGGGGCCGTGCGGCCGTCAACACTGGCCGACGCGGTGGAGGCCGTGATCGCGGCCGTGTACCTCGACGGGGGGATCGTGCCCGCGCTGGAGTTTGCGGAGAGGTTCGTCCTTTCGCGCGAGCGCGAGGCTGAGAAGGATATCAGCGTTTTGGATTATAAATCGGCGCTTCAGGAGCTTGTCCAGCAGGACAAGGCCTCCGGTGCACTGACATACAGGCTGATAAACGAGTCGGGGCCGGACCACAACAAGGTCTTTGAATGTGAAGCTCTTGTCGGTGACAGGCGGATCGGCGAAGGGAAGGGCAGAAGTAAGAAGGAGGCCGAGCAGACCGCCGCGAGGGACGCATTTGAAAGGCTGAAACGCTGATGCCGGGGATTATCCCCGTTTTTGTGCCGCATATGGGCTGCCCGCACGCGTGCGTGTTCTGCGACCAGCGCGCGATCACCGCCGCAGGCGGCGTGGAGGACGTGGGGGAGGTTATCGCGCACGCGCTTTTCCGAAGCTCACTCCCAGCGGAAATTGCCTTTTACGGCGGCAGCTTCACGGCCATTCCGGAGACGGACAGGTTCAGATTTTTGAAGACGGCGAAGCGTTTTCTGGACATTGGCCTTGCCTCGTGCGTCCGCGTTTCTACCAGGCCGGACTGCGTGACGGAAGAAATATTGGAGGAGCTCCGCGCATACTGCGTCACAACGGTCGAAATCGGCGCGCAGTCGATGATCCGCGAGGTGCTGGACGCGTCAAAACGCGGGCACACGCCGGAGGACACCGTCAGGGCTGCTCGGCTTATCAAGGCCGCGGGGCTTGGTCTTGTGCTTCAGATGATGATAGGTCTCCCGGGCGACAGCGCCGAAAGGACGCTGGAAACCGCGCGCCGGCTCCGCGATCTCGGGCCGGACGCCGTGAGGATATACCCGGTGGTCGTTATAGAGGGAACCGAGCTCTGCGGTATGTACAGGGCGGGGACATATGAGCCGCTGACCGTTGACGGCGCGGCGGAGCTCACGGCGCGCGTGCTTGATATATTCGACGAACGTAAAATAAGGGCGATACGCGTCGGGCTCAACCCGAACGGGGAACTCTCCGGCGGCGCGGCCGTCGCGGGAGCGTATCATCCCGCATTTGGGGAACTCGCGAGGTCAAACCAGATGCTTTCGCGCGTGCGGGCGCTGCTGGGAGGGAAAAAGGATCCTGCGGACGGGCTTTCTGTCCTCGTTGCGCCGCACATGGTCTCCCGCATGACCGGGAACAAGCGGCAGAACATAGAACGGCTGAAATCCGAGTTTGGCTTTAAAGAGGTCAGGGTGGTGCCGGACGGAGGTCTTTCCGGCGAAGAGATTTCGGTCGACTTCTTCCTCTTGCCTCGGGGGAACGATAATGGTAAAATATGCGTTAAAGCTAAAATGCCTATGGAGGGCGCCTAATTGTACTTAAAAGCGATTGAGCTGCAGGGCTTTAAATCTTTTCCCGACAGGACGGTTCTCGGTTTTTCGGAGGGGATCACGGCGATTGTCGGCCCGAACGGCAGCGGAAAATCAAATATTTCCGACGCGGTCCGCTGGGTAATGGGTGAGATGAGCTCAAAAACCTTGCGCGGCGGAAAGATGGAGGACGTCATTTTTGGCGGGACGCAGACGCGCGCGCAGGTCGGGTTTGCCGAGGTTTCGCTGATCCTCGACAACTCCGGCGGGCTTCTTTCGATCGATTCGGTTGAGGTCATGGTCACGCGCAGGCTTTACCGCTCCGGCGAGTCGGAATACTACATTAACCGCGAGTCCGTGCGCCTGCGCGACGTTTACGAGCTTTTTATGGACACCGGGCTCGGCAAGGACGGGTATTCGATTATTGGCCAGGGGCGCATAGACGAGATACTTTCTGCCAGAAGCGAGGACAGACGCGAGATTTTTGAGGAGGCCGCGGGCATCTCCAAGTTCCGTCACCGCAAGGAGGAGTCGGAGCGGAAGCTGCGCGCCGCGGATGAGAACCTCGTCAGGATAAACGACAAGATATCGGAGATTGAGCTTTCGGTGGGCCCGCTCAGGGAGCAGTCTGAGACGGCGCGGCGCTTTCTTATCCTGCGCGATGAGCTGCGCGGTGTTGAGGTCAGCTTCTGGATGGACAGCATTGAGAGAATACGGCAGAGTGCGGAAAAGACGAGGCAGGATTTTGAGAGCGCCGAGGCCGGGCTTAAATCCGCCCAGGCGGAGATGGACGGCAGGTATAAAAGAAGCGAAGAGCTGTCTGAAAAGACGCGCGAGCTTGATATTGAGGCCGAGAGGCTGCGCGGGCAGCTCTCAAGCCTTGAGGGAGAGGCCGCAGAGGCGCGGTCATCCCTGGCGGTCATTGAGGCGGCGATTGAAAACACAGACAACAATATTGAAGGCCTGAGAGGCGAGATTGAAAACGAGGAGGCGCGCGCGGGCGGCATCCGCAAGACGATTGACGAACGGCGCGCGCGCATTGAGGATACAGACATCAGACGCGGGCAGCTCTCGCGGGAGCTTTCCGCTTTATCGGATGAACTTACCCGCCTCTCCGGCACAGGGAGCGACGCGGGCAGGCGGGTCGCGGCGATCCTTGCCCAAAAGGCGGTTGAGGATGAGCAGCGCGCAAAGACGGGGGCGGAGGCCATGTCGGTCGAGGCCTCGATCTCAGAGCTGCTTTCAAGGCGGCGCGCCGTCGAGGGCGAGCTTTTGCAGCGTGACGGCGACCGCGGGCCGATGCAGCGGGCGGCCGAGGACATAGGGCGAAGGCTTTTCGAGGCGGGAGAAAACGCCCAGGGGCTGAAAAACGCTATCAAGGGCTATGAGCTTCGAAGGGATTCACGCAGGAAGCGCTTTGACGAGCTGGAGGCGGGGGCCGGAAAGTTGAGGCTTGAGGCCGCTCAGCTTGATTCGAGGATACGCCTGCTTTCGGAGATGGAGCGCGACTACGAGGGGTTTTCGCGCGCTGTGAAGGCTGTGATGCGCGAGAAGGAGCGAGGCGCTCTCAGGGGAGTGCACGGCACCCTGGCGTCGCTTATCAGGGCCGAGGATAGGTTTGCCGTCGCGATTGAAACGGCTCTCGGCGCGGCGCTGTCAAACCTTGTCGTCTCCTCTGAGGAAGACGGCAAGGCCGGTATCGAATTTTTAAAGCGCTCAGGCGAGGGCAGGGCCACGTTTCTTCCGGTCAGTGCGATCAGGCCGTCGTCGCTGAGCGTCGACCTGTCCGGTGAGGCCGGATTTCTCGGCATTGCCTCCGGGCTCGTGTCCTGCGGGGCGGAATACCGCGACATTGTGTCGAGCTTTCTCGGCAGAACGGTCGTGTGTACGGATCTCGACGCGGCGGTCGCCCTGTCAAAAAAGCACGGCGCGCGTTTTCGCATAGTCACGCTCGACGGGCAGGAGATCCGCGCGGGCGGCGCGATGACCGGCGGCAGCCTCGCGAAGGGCACCGGCATCCTCTCCCGTGTGAACGAGCTTTCGAGGCTAAGGGATTCAAAAACGGAGCTTAATAAAAGAGCGCTGGAGCTTGACGCGTCGCTGCGCGAGGCAAAGCGCGAGCTCGATGCGGCGGAATATGAGATAAGCGTCGCGAGGGAAAAGCAGCGCGAGGCCGAGGATCTCGCCCTGGTGGTGGACGGAGAGCGGCGCGAGCTTGAGGCGCGCCTTGAGTCGCACGACGCGGCGGTTTCCTCGCTCAGGGATGAGCTTTTGGCGCTTGACGGCAGAAAATCCGACATGGAGAAGCGGCTGGAGAGCCTCAGGCTTGCCGAAGACGGCCATGAAAAGAACGCCCGGAGGCTTGAGTTGGAGTCTGAGACATTCTCAGGCGAGCTGGAGGCGATACAAAGCGGGGTGGGCGAGATAACCGGCCGTATCGCGGCGCTCAGAGAGGAATCTGCCGGGCTGGAGGCGGAAAGAGAGTCGGCGCTGTCCTCGCTTTCCGAGATGGAGACGATTTTCCGCGAGATATCGGGCAGCACCGGCAGACGCGGCGCGCTGCTCGAGGAATACGGCGGGAAGCGGGCAGGGCTTGCGCTTTCGCACAGCGAGGGCGAAAAGAAGCTCCGCGAAATGGAAGAATCGGTAAAGGCCAAGAGGCTGGAGATCGAGTCCGCCGGCGCCGCGAAGCTTGAGCTTGAGGGCGAACGCCTGCGGCACGACCGCAAGCTGCAGCAGAAAAGCGGCGAGCTTCTGGGCCTTGAGCGCGAGCGGGCGCGGCTTGAATCTCGCAGAGAAGCCTTCGACATGGAGGAGAAGCAGCTTGTGGACAAGCTGTGGGACACATATGAGCTCACGCGCACGGCAGCGCAGGAGCTTCGCCGTCCGCTTGAAAGCGCGGGAAAGGCACAGAGACGCATCGCCGAGCTTAAAAAGGAGATATCCTCGCTCGGTGCCGTGAACCTCGGCGCGATTGAGGAATACAAGCGCATCAGCACAAGGTTTGAGTTCCTTTCGTCGGAGAGGGACGATGTGCAGAGCGTTAAGACCGAGTTGGAGCGCATAATTGGCGACATTGTTTCGCAGATGAAGGATATTTTTTCGGAAAAGTTTTCCGAGATTGACAGGAGTTTTTCCGAGACTTTCCGCGAGATATTCCGGGGAGGGCGCGCGCAGCTTGAGCTTGAGGACAGGGACGATATACTGAGCTGCGGCATCGAGATAAAGGTGCAGCTGCCAGGGAAAAACCTCAAGACGATCACGCTTCTGTCGGGCGGCGAGAAAGCTTTTGTGGCCATCGCGCTGTATTTCGCGATACTCAAGGTCAGGCCGACGCCGTTCTGCGTAATGGACGAAATTGAGGCCGCGCTCGACGACGTTAACGTCGCAAGGTTCGCGCTCTACCTCAGGCGGCTGACGGAGAGGACGCAGTTTGTGGTTATAACGCACAGGCGCGGCACGATGGAGGAGGCGGACATGCTTTACGGAGTGACAATGGAGGAGCCGGGCATCTCAAAGATGCTGAAGCTCGACCTGCTGGATGTTGAGCGCGAGCTGGGGCTGGCGTAATATTGCACTTAAGGGGAAAAGGAAGTAATGGGATTTTTCGACAAAATAAAGCAGGGGCTTCTTAAAACGAGAGAGGCCGTGACGGGCTCAATCGACAATGTCTTCAAGGGCTTCACGAAGATCGACGAGGATTTTTTTGAGGAGCTTGAAGAGACGATGATACTCTCCGACATCGGAGTATCCACATCGGCGGAGGCATGCGAGCGTCTGAGGGATATGGTGAAAAAAGAGGGACTGAAGGAGCCGTCAGAGATCAGGCTCGCCCTGCGCGACGTGCTCGTCGGGCTCATGGGCGAAAACGGGGGCATGGCGCTCGGTACGCGCCCCTCGGTGATCCTTGTCATCGGCGTAAACGGTGTGGGCAAGACGACGACAATCGGCAAGCTCGCGTCAAAATACGCGCGCGAGGGCAAAAAGGTGCTGCTTTGCGCGGCGGATACGTTCCGTGCCGCGGCGGCCGACCAGCTCACGATCTGGTCTGAGCGTGCGAGGGTAGATATTGTGCGCCACGCCGAGGGGGCGGATCCGGCTGCCGTCGTGTTCGATTCCTGCACAGCGGCGAAGGCTCGCGGGGCGGACATCGTCATCTGCGATACGGCCGGGCGCCTGCACAACAAACAGAACCTCATGAACGAGCTTACGAAAATCAGCAAGGTTATTGACCGCGAGCTGCCCGGGGCCGACAGAGAGACGCTGCTTGTAATCGACGCGACGACGGGGCAGAACGGGCTCATCCAGGCGCGCCAGTTTAAGGAGGCGGCCGGCGTGTCCGGCGTGGCGCTCACAAAGCTCGACGGCACCGCGCGCGGCGGCATTGTCATCGCCGTGGCGCACGATCTTTCGATTCCGGTCAAGTTTGTCGGCGTTGGGGAGCAGGTTGACGACCTGATGGAATTTGACCCGATGCTGTTTACAAACGCGCTGCTGGGTATTGAGGAATGAGAGCCGTCATCGCGACGAACAATAAAAACAAGCTCCGCGAGATCAGAGAGATATTGAAAGGCACCCATATCGAGCCTGTTTCGCTGGAAGAGGCGGGCATACGCATTGAGGTTGAGGAAACCGGCTCGACGTTTGAGGAAAACGCCAGACTAAAGGCTGTCACGGTTATGCGTGCCACAGGCATGTGCGCCATTGCCGACGATTCCGGCCTGTCGGTTTATGCGCTGGGAGGCGCTCCGGGCGTGTTTTCCGCAAGGTATGGCGGCGAGGCTTGCCGGACGGACGCTGACAGGTGCGCGCTGCTGCTGTCAGAAATGGAGGGTAAAGCAGACCGCGGGGCGGAGTTCTGCTGCTGCGTATGCTGCGCGTTCCCGGACGGCGGCATGATTGAGGCAAAGGGAACCTGCCGGGGGGTTATACACACCTCTCCGCTCGGAGAGGACGGCTTCGGGTACGATCCGATTTTCCTCGTTCCTGAGCTTGGGCGCACAATGGCACAGCTCGGAAGTGAAGAAAAAAACAGGATATCGCACCGTGGAGAGGCGCTGGCAAATCTGCGCAAGGCGCTCAGAGAATTGCAATAAAATAAACCGGCCGGGCCCCTGCCCGGCCCGATTGGATGGAATATATGCTGTCAGGCAAACAAAGGGCCTTTCTCCGCTCTCTCGCGAACAGGGAGGAAGCCGTCGTCAGAATCGGCAAGGAGGGAATCTCCGAAGCGCTGCTCCGGGAGATTGAAACCGTCATCTCAGCTCGGGAACTCATCAAGATAGCCGTGCTGGAAACCGTGGGGATATCTCCGCGCGACGTCTGCGCCGCGGTATGCGAAGCGCTTTCCGCCGAACCGGTGCAGGTCATCGGTTCAAAGGTATCGATCTACAGAAAGGGCGAAAACCCCAGGATAGATATAAAAACATTTAAAAGTATAGCCCCATTCCCGTCGTCGCAGGCGAAAAAGCCCTTGCGCACATCGGCGGGGGGCAGCTCTCCGCGTGCGGGTGCTTATTCGCGAGCCTACCGTGATTTTGGGAAGCCAACACACGGCACGGGACACGGCGCGGGGCGTCATCAACCGGACAGTGAGCGCAAAAGGCCGGGCAGCGAGACGTTTGGCCGTGCGCCATCACCTCAGGGAGGCGACAGACGCCTGGGTGAGGTAAGAAACAGCCGCCCAGGCGAGCGGACAGGCGCACCGTCCAGGGCGTCCGGTGCACCCTCCAGGGCATTCGGAGCATCTTCCAGGGCGTCCGGCACACCGTCCAGGGCGTCCGGCGCACCGTCCAGGGCATCCGGAGCATCCTCCAGGGCATCCGGCGCACCCTCCAGAACGTGGGGAAAGGCACCGCGTCCCGGAGGAAAAGGCCCCGCAAAGGGAGGGCCCGGCGGGAAGCGGTATCCCGGATGAAAACCGGGATTTTCGGAGGTACGTTCAACCCGCCTCATATAGGGCATGTGCATATAGCGGGCTGCGCGAAAAGAGGCCTTGGGCTTGACAGGCTTTTTCTGATTCCGGCAAACATCCCTCCGCACAAATCGCTCGGCATTGACGCCGCCTCTCCCCGTGACAGGCTCGAGATGACAAAAAGGCTCGCCGCCTGTATTGAGGGCGCGCAGGCGCTGTCGCTTGAGCTTGAGCGCGAGGGTCCGAGCTATACGTACGACACACTGAAAAGGATCAGGGCCTGCCTGCCGGAGGACGAATTGTGGCTCGTTGTGGGCTCCGACATGTTTCTGACGCTTGATCGCTGGCACGAGGCAGGGTTTGTTCTGCGGATGGCCTCCGTAGCGGTTTTGCCGAGGGAGGCCGGCGAAAGGGAGATGCTTTGCGGGCATGAGACGTTTTTGAGGGAAAAATTCGGCGCTCGCGTGCGGATTCTTGAGGGTGAGGTGCTCCCGGTGTCTTCGACGCTGGTACGCGACAGGGTCGGGAAAGGCGCGGAGGATCTGGTGCCGCCCGGGGTGCTGGAATATATAAAATACCGGGGGCTTTATGTGAGGTAGGATGATATGGATTACAGTGAGCTGCTTGCGGAGGCGATTTGGCGTTCAAAGGACAGAAAGGATCATATAGTCGGCTGCTGCAAGGAGGCGGAGCGCCTGGCGAGGAAGTGGGGCGTTCCCGAGGAGCTTGCGCTGTGCGCCGCCGCGATGCACGATATTACAAAGGGCAGAAAGCCTGAGGATCAGTTGATCATCTGCGAAAAATATGGTATAGTGCTCGATGAGATACAAAAAAAAGAGCCGTCGCTGCTGCACGCGCTCACAGGGGCCGCCCTCTGCGCGGATTTCTATAACATGGATAGTGACGCCTGCTCCGCGGTGCGGTGGCATACCACCGGGCGGGCGGATATGACGGCGCTTGAGAAGATCATTTTTCTGGCCGACATGGTCGAGCCGTCGCGCGAATTTCCCGGCGTGGAGGAGCTTCGCGCCCTCGCTTATCACGATCTCGACTATGCGCTCAGGGTCGCGCTTGCGTCCTCAATGGCCTCGGTGCTGAAAAAGGGGCGACTTTTGCACCCGGACTCTGTTTCGGCCTATAATTCTCTGCTGTTCTGACGGCGGATGCGCGTCCGCCCTGGATACTCACTGAAAGGACAGACTATGAAGCTATTCGGCAATTCCGGAAAAGAAAAGAAAAAAAAGGGGGGCTCGCGCCTCCGCTTCTGGATGACATTCGCGCTGGCCTCGATCATAGTGGTGCTTACGGTCGGCGCTTTTCTGAAGAATGTGGTTTTCAAGCTGCCGGATATGGACGCGGGCCTGTCCGGAATCCTTGAGAATCCAAACAACATGCCCGTGTTCGACGTTCCCGAAGGGGGAGGCGGGGATGAAGCCACGCTTCCAGGGAGAAAGGACAGATATTACACATTCCTTCTCGGAGGGCTTGACAACGATGGAACGCGCACCGATGTTTTGATGGTTGTGTCGTTCGACGTCGCAAACAAGAAGATAAACGTCGTCAGCGTCCCGAGGGATACGATGGCCAACACCGACCGCGCGCTCAAGAAGATCAACGGCGCGTATCAGAAGGGCAAGGCTGAGCAGACTATTGAAGAGCTCAGCTCGATCATCGGATTCCGTCCGGATTACTACGCTATTGTCGACCTCAAGGCCTTCAAGCAGATTGTTGACAAGATCGGCGGCATCGACTTTGACGTGCCCCAAAACATGAAGTATACGGACCCTGACCAGGACCTTTATATAAACCTCAAGAAGGGGATGCAGCATCTCGACGGTGAAAAGGCCATGCAGCTGGTGCGGTTTCGGAGCTACCCGATGGGGGACATACAGCGCAACAAGGTGCAGCAGGATTTTCTGACGGCTGTGGCAAAGAAGATGGTTAGCATTACAAACATCGCAAAGATGCCCGATTTCGTAAAAATACTGTTTGACAACCTGAAAACAAGCCTCACGGCAACTCAGCTCACAAGGCTTGGGATTGAGGCGCTCACCGTGGATATAGGAGAGGGGCTCAGCTTTCATTCGCTGCCCGTTATAATGGGCGAGCACTACAAAGGCGCGGACTATGTGTACGTTGACAAGGCTGCCGCGCTTGAGATGGTCAACGAGCTGCTCAACCCATACACGGCGAGGATTGCGGATATCGACTCCCTGACCGTTAAAAACGGCAAGATAATCAGCACAAAGGGCAGCGCCGCTGGAAAGACGGACACTAAAAAGGGCACAGCAAAGGCCACGCCTGAGCCGGCGAAAAAGAGCGAAAAGACAGCAAAGCCCACAGCGTCGGCAAAGCCCTCGCCATCACAAAAGCCGGAGGTGCCTTCAAGTCCATCCGAGGCCACGCCTGAGCCGCCCGATAAAGGCTTATCCCCTAATACGGACGCGCTTGACCCGATAGCGTCCCCAACTGTGTCGGAAGAGCCGACGGTCGTTACCGCGCCGCCGATCGAAGATGACGCTCCGCAGCACTGAAGGACTTTTAATTAATAGATTAAGGACATTATTTAAGGAGGAAATTATGACGCCGAAAGAGATCGCTGACAAGGTAGCGAAGATAATGGACGACAAGCTGGCAACGGATATCTCGGTGCTCGAGATAACGGATCTGACGATACTCGCGGATTACTTCTGCATCTGCACGGCCACATCCTCGACGCATATTAAGGCGCTTGCGGACGAGATTGAGTTCAAATTCAAGCGCGAGGGCATAGCGCCGCACCATATCGAGGGCTATATGTCCGGCGCGTGGGTGCTGCTCGATTACGGCAGCGTCATTGTGCACCTGTTCACGGAGGAGACAAGGGAGTTTTACTCGCTGGAGAAGCTCTGGGCGGACGCCAAAAGGGTCGCCCCGGAGACAAAATAGCGGCGGGGGGCAATGCCGCTTGCCCGGCAAGCAAAAAGGAAGGGAAGATTCTTTTGAAATACGAACACGGACCGATCGAGAAAAAATGGCAGGAAGTGTGGCGTGAAGGGCGCGTTTTTGAGAGCAAAAACGGCGATAAAAAGCTGAAATTTTATGCACTTGTCGAGTTTCCGTACCCGTCAGGCAACGGGCTGCACGTCGGACACACGCGGCCTTATACGGCGCTTGACGTTTTGTCCCGCAAGCGAAGGATGCAGGGCTATAATGTCCTGTTTCCGATGGGATGGGACGCGTTCGGCCTGCCGACGGAGAATTTCGCGATCGCGAACAAGATACATCCGCGCGTTGTGACCGAGCGCAATATCGCGTTTTTCAAGTCGCAGCTCAGCGCGCTTGGATATTCCTTCGACTGGGGACGCGAGGTCGACACAACAGACCCGGCCTATTACAAATGGACGCAGTGGATTTTCCTTCGGCTTTTTGAAAAGGGCCTCGCATACAAGGCGAAGATGCCGGTGAACTGGTGCCCCTCCTGCAAATGCGTGCTGGCAAACGAAGAGGTCGTGTCCGGCGGGTGCGAGCGGTGCGGCTCCGAGGTCATGCGGAGAGAGAAGAGCCAGTGGATGCTGAAAATCACAGCTTACGCGCAGCGGCTTATCGACGACCTCGACACGGTCGACTTCATTGACAGAGTGAAAACGCAGCAGCGCAACTGGATCGGCCGCAGCGAGGGCGCGCAGGTGCGCTTCGGCACGACGGCGGGCGACGAGCTCACCGTGTTTACGACGAGGCCTGATACGCTGTTCGGGGCGACGTACATGGTGCTTTCGCCTGAGCACCCGCTGCTTGACAAATGGGCTCAGAAGATAGAAAACATGGCCGAAATCGAGGCCTACAGGCAGGAATCCGCCAAAAAGTCCGACTTTGAACGCACCGAGCTCGCAAAGGACAAGACCGGCGTCAGGATCATGGGCGTAATGGGCATAAACCCGGTAAACGGCTGGGAGATCCCGATCTACATCTCCGACTATGTGCTGATGTCTTACGGTACGGGCGCTATCATGGCCGTCCCGGGTCACGACACGCGCGACTGGGAGTTCGCGAAAAAATTCGCCCTGCCGATAATCGAGGTTGTCGGCGGCGGGGATATAGAAAAAGAGGCCTTTACAGACGTTGAGGCCGGCATTATGGTAAACTCCGGCTTTCTCGACGGCCTTGAGGTCTCCGAGGCAAAGAAAAAGATTACGCAGTGGCTTGATGAAACAGGGAAAGGCGAGCCCTGCGTCAACTACAAGCTGCGCGACTGGGTGTTCTCCCGCCAGCGCTACTGGGGCGAGCCTATCCCGATAGTGCACTGCTCGTCCTGCGGGTACGTTCCGATCCCGGAATCCGAGCTGCCGCTGATTCTTCCCGAGGTAGAGTCCTACGAGCCGACGGATTCCGGCGAGTCCCCGCTCTCCTCCATCTGCGGCTGGGTCGAAACCTCCTGTCCGAGGTGCGGCGGAAAGGCCGAGCGCGAGACAGACACGATGCCCCAGTGGGCAGGCTCGTCCTGGTATTTCCTGCGGTATATGGACCCTCGCAATCCCAACGCGCTCGCGTCCGGGGAAGCGCTTAAATACTGGTCCCCGGTCGACTGGTACAACGGCGGGATGGAGCACACGACGCTGCATCTGCTCTATTCGCGCTTCTGGCACAAGTTTCTGTTCGACATCGGCGTTGTGCCGACCCCGGAGCCTTATAAAAAGCGCACAAGCCACGGCATGATCCTCGGCGAGGGCGGCGAGAAGATGTCAAAGTCCCGCGGGAACGTGATAAACCCGAACGACATAGTCGCGCAGTCCGGGGCAGATACGATGCGGCTTTACATCATGTTTATTGGCGATTTTGAGAAGGCGGCCTCGTGGTCATCAAACGCGGTGAAGGGCTGCCGCCGCTTTCTGGAGCGGATTTTTGCGCTTTCGGAAAGGCTCGGCGGCGGAGAAGAAGTCTCCCCGGCGAACGAAACCGCGGTGCACCGCGCGATAAAAAAAGTCGGAGACGACATTGAGGCGCTGAAGTTCAACACGGCCATTGCGACGATGATGGCTCTCGTGAATGATTTTTACGACAAGGGCGCCTCAAAGGGCGATATGCGCGCGCTGCTGACGCTTTTATCTCCCTTCGCGCCGCATCTGTGTGAAGAGCTATGGGAGCGGCTAGGGTTTAAAGGCCTTTGCTGTGAGCAGTTCTGGCCTGAATATGACGAGGAAAAGATGCGCGACGCGGAAATCGAGATGGCCATACAGGTCGGCGGCAAGCTCAAGGCCACGATGAGGCTAGCTCCGGATACTGCGGATGAGGATGTCGTCGCCCTCGCGCTCAGCCAGGAGAAAATTACGGAGATGGTTGCGGGTGGCAGGACAGTGGTCAAGACCATTGTGGTCAAAAACAAACTTGTGAATCTCGTAATGAAATAAGTAAACGAAAGCAGGGGGCGAAAGCCCCCTGCTTTTTTGCTGCCATTTTTAAGGAAATACGAGAAAAATACAAATATTGAAAGCATTGTAAAGCACTAGAGAGATACACCGACACAATGCCCACTTATTGGGGAATAAGAACATATGTACGGATTGCATAATAAGAACATACGTACTATAATTAGAGCAAGAAAGCTTTCTAATCTTAATTTAAATTTTAACGCAAAGAAGGGGGATGTAGATTCTTTAGAAGTATATATCCACGCATATAATAATTTCGAAGATGCAACGCAATCAGATTGAAGAACTTTATTTTATTATTAAAAGGAGAAAAAATGGATACATTAAGTAAATTGACGCTGGCTTCGCAGCTGCCGGAGTATATCCGCAGAGTGCAAAAGGACATCCGCTCAGACAGCTTCGTATCGGTAATTATGACTGATACACATACCAACCCGGACGAAAACGTTCAAATGCAGAACTGGTATGCTTTTGCCGAGATAACCAAGCAGATTGGGCCGAACTTTGCGGCAAACCTTGGAGATATCATACAAGAGCCTGCGGTTACGGTTTCCCCCAATCCTCCAACAAACGCTCCTTGGGTTGATTGGATGAACAAAGCGATGCGCACACTGGAAGATATTAAATCTCCGGTATACCTCTTGCATGGCAACCATGACACGAATCTAATAATTGAAAACAAGCGCCAGCGTTTTGTCGATCCGCAGCTTTTTACCAACATAACCTCCCGGATTTTGGAGCCAAATAATAAACCGGTGAGAAACAATAAAGACAGAGATACTTTGCACAAGCCATATTACTATCAGGATTTTGAGGAAAAGAAAATTCGGGTTATCGTCCTGGATTCCTCGGATTTCCCGATGACTTCTAATGACCCGGATAGCTTTGGAATCCGCCAGTATCAGTATGTTGGATGGCAGAATGAACAGCTGAACTGGCTCGCGCATACTGCGTTCAACATGCAGGGCAAAGACGACTGGGGCGTAATGATCCTCAACCATTCGCACCTCGACGATAGCAGCGGATCGGGAGAGCTTTATAATGGGAATTTGATGATTGGTCTAATTAACGCCTTCATTGCGGGAACATCTTATAATGCATCCAGCAACGGCGTCAATCAGGCTGAAAACTGGCAGGCGCACATCGACGTGGATTTTACAGATAATCCAGTCCCCAGGTTTGTCTCGTTTCTCCATGGACACGCCCATTATTCTGCCGGCATCAGTACGCGGGGCAGCAATTTTAAAGCGTTCAATTTTAACGTAGGCGTTAATGTAACGGCAAGCAATGTTTATGTAGCGACCTGCGTTTACCATCCCGAAACGGGAAAACTCAACATATTCGAATTTAATAACTCCGCAAACGACAGAGTCTATCCCCTGCACCCGGCGCCTGCAAACAAGAAATACGCGTTAAAGCTTTCAAACGCGAGATTTGCCACGACTTTCGGCAAAAATATGTCTCCGTCTGAATTTAAGAAAATATTGTTTAAGATAAAGTTTGATGAATCTGCGACAACACCCGGTACGATAACATCCGGTACACAGTACATCTTACAAAGCTTTGAAGCTCCAAGTTTGAAGCTGGGCGTGGTAGTTACTAATGGTAATAAATTTTGCTTTGTATTTGGCGATTCAGCATTTACAGTATCTAACATAAGTGCCCAGCCAGGTGTTGAATACAATGTCGAACTGGATTTCTCAAGCGGAACATCAATGAAAGCCAATATAAATGGCCAAACTATAGAAATCAGCGGTAGCTGTTCTTCCTTCCCGGCGAATTTTGGTTTCGGACGAAACATAGGAGATAAAACCCAGTTTTTCAATGGGACGCTTTATGATCTCAAGTTTGTTTCCGCGAATGGCAGCGACTATGCCGCATTTGATTTTTATAACGGCGCCGGAGAGGTTGCCAAGTCTTCGATCGCGGGCAGAGACCTAGTGCTGTCCGGGGTTTACGAGTGGATCGAAGTACCGGAAAGCGCATAATCCATCAACTTTAAAAATGAGAAGAGGGGCTTTGCCCCTCTTCTCATTTTTTGTTAAAATCAACCCAGTCCTTCGCCTCCTTGACATTCTCGCGCGACGGGATTGCGGCGTTTGTATCCTTTGCGCGCTTGTTCGGTTGCTTTATCGGCTGCATTATCTCGCCGATGCTCTTGTTGTACTTCCTGTCCATTTAATCCACCCCTTGTTATGGCTTTAGTTTTTCCCGGTTCTGGAAATATATTCGCCCGGACGGATATAAAAACGAGGCATAATAAAAATGAGAAAATTCTTGACAGGCAGCGAATATAATGTATAATCGTATTATCACAGTTAATACAGTAGACACAGCAATGCGCATTTGGAGGTGATTATAATAATTAGCATCGATCATAGGAGCGCAAAACCCATCTGCTACCAGGTGAGGGATGAATTTAAGAAGCTCATTTTGACAAAGGCGGTGCGCAATGGGGAAAAGTTGCCATCTGTCAGGGAGCTCGCCTCTTCTCTCGCGATAAACCCGAACACGATCCAGAGGGCCTACCGTGAGCTTGAAAATGAGGGCATGATATCCTCCGCTCCGGGCAGGGGGGTCTTTGCCGTATGGAATGAAGGGCATGCGCAGAGGCAGATTGAGACGCATTTCAGTGAGCTCACGGAGATAATCCGCGAGCTCGCCACGCTTGACATGACCGGGGAAAAGATCCTCGCGAGGCTGAGTGAAATCATAGAAAGAGAGGTGAAAATGCATGATTGAGGCGAAAGGCCTTGTAAAGACCTTTGACGGCACGCGTGCGCTGGACGGCGCCTCGCTTTTCGTTCCGAAGGGCTCGGTTTACGGGCTGGTGGGTTCGAACGGCGCGGGAAAGACCACGATAATTCAGCATCTCGCCGGCGTTTACAAGCAGGACGAAGGGACTGTGGAGATCGAGGGGAAGCCGGTATTTGAAAACAATGAGGTCAAGCAAAGGACGGTGCTGATCCCCGACGATATCTACTTCTTTCCCCAGAGCACGACACTTGACATGAAGGAATATCTCAGAGGTATATATCCAAAGTTTGACCGGGAGCTTTTTGAGCGCCTGTCTACCGCGTTTCCGGTCGACCCCAAGAGGCAGATGCGCAAGCTCTCTAAGGGCATGAAAAAACAGAGCGCCTTCCGCCTTGCCGTCTCCTGCATGCCCGACGTGCTGCTGCTGGACGAGCCGGTCGACGGGCTCGATCCGATCATGCGCCGCCAGGTATGGCAGATTTTGCTTGAAAGCGTGGCGGACCGCGGCGTGACGGTCTTGGTTTCATCTCATAACCTGCGCGAGCTAGAGGACGTGTGCGACAGGGTCGGCATCATGCACATGGGGAGGATTATCCTCGAGCGAAGCCTTTCCGAGCTCCAGGACAACGTCGTAAAGCTTCAGTTCGCTCTTGAGAGCGAGGAGGAAAAGACGCTGGAGGGCGTGGAGGTGCTGCACAAAAGCCGCTCGGGCAGGCTAACAACCCTTATCCTCCGCTGCGGAGAGGAGGAGGCCAGACGGCGCGTGGGGGCCCTCTCGCCGCTGTTTTTTGACGTGCTGCCCCTCACGCTGGAGGAGGTCTTTATATATGAACTGGGAGGTGAGAACTATGGCGTCACCGTTTAACGCGACAATAATAAAAAGGAACCTGACGCGGTTCTGGCCGTTCCTTGTGATACATTTTATTTTGCTGTTCCTTTTTCTGTCCGCCGGGGGATTCCGCGAATCGGGAAGCTACATCCTTGAGCGTCTGAGGATCTGCGGGGCATCGATGCTTCCCGTCATGGCCGCCTTCGCGGCCTTGTGTACGTTCGGATACCTGCACAACGCTCGCGCGGCCGTTTTCGCTCACAGCCTGCCGGTGCGGCGAGGCACACAGTTCTGGTCGAACTACCTCTCGGGCGTGCTGATGCTTTCGATACCGGCGGCGCTGGTGCTCCTGCTCGACATTGCGCTTCACCCGGGTATGACAGGCAGGGACATTATGGACTTTATGTTCCGCATCGCGGTGCTCATCCTGCTCTACTATTCAACCGCGGTGTTCTGCGCGATGCTCACCGGCAATCCGTTTGTAGGCGTTTTTCTCTACACGCTTATAAACTTCCTGTGGGTTATGCTAGTCGCAATCTCGCAGTCCGTGCTCGAGCTGCTTATGTACGGCTTTTCCGGGTGGGACAGTCCCTCCCTTATATTTTCACCGCCTGTCTGGGTTGGATTCGGGCATGAAGACGGTACGGCTGTGCGGTTTGGGTACCTGATTTTTGCCGCGCTGATCACAACAGCCGCGCTGCTGCTTTACAGGCGAAGGAGGATTGAAAGCGCGGGAGAGACCGTCTCCGGCGCAGTAATGAGGAAGATATTCAAATACGGGATCGCGCTGCTGCTTTCGCTCGGGATGTCGTTCCTTCTGATCTATATTTTCAGGGTTAACATGGAGAGCCGCGGCGTCATCATCTCGTATCTTGTGTTTTTCACTGTGCTGTTCGGCGCGATAGGCTACTTTGGCACAGAGATGCTGATGAAGCGCACGTTCAGGGTTTTCCGCGCGTACAAGGGCTACATCTGCTTTATTGCCGTGATCCTGGCGGGCATAGGGATTGTAAGCTACGATCCTCTCGGATTTCAGACCAGCGTACCCGACCCCTCGAAGGTAGAGGCCGTATTTTTCTCATATAATGAGTACCCCGCGTCTATCGAGATGAACGGAAAGGAGCGCGACTACCTGTTTGCACGCGCAAACCTGAACCTGAGCCAGCAGTATATTGACAGGATCAGCGAAAGCGGCGGGGTGCTCCTGACAGATGAGGTCAAGGAATCCATTGAAAAAAGAAGCCCCGGCTTTTTCCGCTCGCCGGAGAGCATTGCGCTGGCCACTGAGGCGCACAGGCGTATCGTGGAGGAGAGGAACCGAGTTGACAGGCAAAACTCGCAGACATTTGACGTTATCTACAGGATGAAGGACGGCTCGTTTTTCCGAAGAAGTCTGCCGGTCGGCTTCTCGGAGAGCGGGGGAGCAAACCCTGACAGCGCGGCCTCGGCGGTTTTACGCCTCTACAACTCAAGTGAGGCCATGGAAAAACGCCTTGAGTTTTTGAAACTTCCGCAGGATGAGCTTCTGCTCGCCGCGGTTACGCCTGTTCCCGCCTCCCGCGACGCGGACACGGCATCTGAAAGTGCGATCGTATTTCCGAAGGAGGCGGACGGCCTTGCAAAACTGAAGGGCCAAGAGCTCGACGGCCTGATGGAAGCCCTGAAAAAGGACGCCGCCGCGGGAACGCTGATGAAATCAAAGACAATTAATCAGTGGGGATACGCGAGGGACACTGTGATGATAGACCTTGTGTATTCATATTCGGTGCTTCCGAGCTGGTTCAATGTTAATGAGTATTATTCCGGGGATGAGACCCTGCGCGGATACGTAGCGACGATAAGCGTATCTGAGGAAGACGTAAACACGTTCGGCTTTCTCGCCGACTACGCGCGCAGGGCAGAGCAGGAACAATAAGCCTTAAAAAAATGCCGCAGAATTGGACTGTGGGGAATTGACAACGGGTAAAAATTGTGTTATTATGTCAAAGCCGCATTGAACAGGCAAAAGAGGCTTTGCCCGCCTGAAGAGCGAGACTGAAAAGGGAAAGAGGTGCTTCCGGAAAGATGAAGGCTATCATAGTCACCGGCGGCAAACAGTACACTGTGTCCGAGGGCGACACAATCTATGTTGAAAAGCTGGACGCGGAGGATAATAAGAGCTATACGTTCGACACGGTGCTTGCGATTATTGACGGCGTCGCCACGAAGATCGGCTCACCGAATGTCAAGGGCGCAAAGGTCGAGGCGAAGGTGATCAAGACAGGCAAGGCCAAAAAAGTGAATGTCCTGAAGTTCAAGGCCAAGAAGGGCTACTGCCGCAGGCAGGGACACCGCCAGCCGTACACAAAGCTTCAGGTGCTCAAGATCTCCGTCTGACCGGCGGAACCCGGGAAGGTGAGGGCATGACCGCTGTAAGGATTTACAGGGAAAACGGCTCGATTGCCGGGATAGACGTGCAAGGTCACAGCGGATACGCAGATCACGGAGCGGATATAGTCTGCGCGGCGGTGACGTCGGCGGTGAGGCTGATCGAAAGCGCGATTAACGATGTCCTGAGACTTGATGTTCCCTTTTTCGCGGATGGGAAAGGCGTCAGGGTCAGGATGAAGATACCGGAGCGGTGCCGTGAGGACGAGCGCGTCAGGGTTATCCTTGAGGCCTTTGCCGTTCACATGGCGCAGCTTTCCAGAGAATATGAAGAAAACATCCAGGTTTTGGAGGTAAGCTCGTGTTAAATATCGGTTTACAATTTTTTGCCCATAAAAAGGGCGTTGGATCCACAAGAAACGGCCGCGATTCCGAGTCGAAGCGCCTTGGAGCCAAAAGGGCGGACGGGCAGCATGTGCTCGCCGGCAATATCCTTGTCAGGCAGCGCGGCACGAAGATTCATCCAGGTACAAATGTGGGTAAGGGCAGCGACGACACACTTTTTGCCCTTATTGACGGACAAGTAAAGTTTGAGCGTCTCGGACGTGACCGTAAGCGCGTCTCGGTTTACGATGCCGCGCAGTAGTTTCCTGTGTTTTACCAAAAGGACGGACATATTAGTCCGTCCTTTTTCACAGGTAAAAAATTACCTGCGCAATCAGTAAGGGCTGGAGGAAATATGTTTATAGATGTGGCGAGGATTTCGCTTAGAGCCGGCAAAGGCGGGGACGGAGTGGTTGCGTTCCACAGGGAAAAGTATATAGCTGCCGGCGGTCCTGACGGCGGCGACGGCGGGCGCGGTGGGGACGTCTGCTTTGAGATAGATGAGCACATGTCCACATTGATGGATTTCAGATACAAGCGGAAATACTCGGCCGGAGACGGCAACCCAGGCGCGGGGAAGAACTGCACCGGGAAGGACGGGGAGACGGTAATAATTAAGGTCCCCCGCGGCACGCTCCTTAAGGACCCCGAGTCCGGCGGCGTTATAAAGGACATGTCTCAGCCGGGAGAGCGCTTTGTCATTGCAAAGGGTGGGCGCGGAGGATGGGGGAACCAACACTTCGCTACGCCCACGCGCCAGGCGCCCAGGTTTGCTAAAAGCGGGCTGCCCGGGCAGAGCAGGGATGTTGTGCTCGAACTGAAACTTCTCGCGGACGTGGGGCTTGTAGGCTTTCCAAACGTCGGGAAGTCCACGTTTCTCTCTGTTGTTTCCGCCGCGAGGCCAAAGATAGCAAACTATCATTTTACGACGCTTGCGCCAAATCTCGGCGTGGTGCGGATAGACGAGGGCAGATCCTTTGTGCTGGCCGATATTCCGGGTCTGATTGAGGGTGCGCACGAGGGGGCGGGCCTCGGATTTGACTTTTTGAGGCACATCGACCGGTGCAGGATGATTATCCATATCGTGGACGTATCCGGCTGTGAGGGACGTGATCCCATTGAGGATTTTGAGGCGATCAACAGGGAACTCGGGAGTTACAGCCCCGAGCTTTCGAAGAAACCGCAGATCGTTGCCGGCAACAAGCGCGACCTCACGCCCGACGGCGACCTTTCGGAAAAATTGAGAGAGCACGCCGCGCAAAAAGGGTTTTATTATTTTGAGATGTCCGCCGCTACGCGTGCGGGCGTAGATTCGGTTATAGGGAAGACGGCGGAGATGCTGTCAAAGCTGCCGCCTGTCCGGGTATTCGAGACGGATTATATCGAGCCTGAAGCGAGGCTGGACGGCCCTGAGGATCTCGACATTTCCGTTGTCGACGGCGTTTTTGTCGTCAGTGGGGGATGGCTTGAAAGGCTAATGGCCAATACGAACTTTTCAGATCACGAGTCGCGTATGTTTTTCGAAAGAACGCTCCGCAGAAGCGGCGTGTTCGAGCGCTTGGAGGCGGAGGGTATTGAGGAAGGGGGCGCTGTTCGGCTTTATAACGTCGAGTTCCAATATGTTAAATAGAAAAGCGGTAAAGATTAGTGAGAGGAGATAAAAAAATGAAAACGCCGCTCAAAACGGACCTGTACAAGGCATTTTTAGCGTACGTTCCGGAGGAGTTGGAGGAGCTTTTCGACAAAGCGGCAACAAAACAGGAAAAGGACTTTTACGCGGAGCTGTGTGACATGATGATCAGGCGCGGCAGAGAAAAAGAGCTGCGACCCAGGGATGGCAAAGCCAGCGTGCTGACCTTTTTCGGAGGAGTGGACGGCGCCGGAAAGTCGTCATTTTTCCGTACGGATTACATAAAACGCATCGACCTGGGCAGGCATATCGACGTGGACGACATCGCCAAATCAATTGGCGACTGGTCTGAGAGCGCGGTTCAGTACGCGGCCGCTCAGGAGGCGATCAGGCTTTCAAACCAATGCATAAGGGACGGGGTGTCCTTCAACCGCGAAAGCACGATGACGGGATACACTATCTTTAACCTGGCGAGGCTCGCTAAGAAAAAGGGATATTACGTCGTTTTATATTATTTTGGTCTTGACGGCGCGGATACCGCAATCGAAAGGGTTTTGCGGCGCGTCTCAGAGGGCGGGCATTACGTGGACGAGAACACGGTAAAGCTGAGATATGGCCGTTCGCTGCAGCAGGTGGGGGATCATCTTGCTCTTTTTGACAGAATATATTTCTTTGACAACACCTTCCAGCTTACGCGAATTGCAGAATGTGAAGAGGGCAGGCTGGTATGGGAGAGGGGAGAGAGCAGGCCCGGATGGCTCAACAGGATACTTGAATGCAGCTGATACATACGCAGGAAGCGCCCGAGCGGTTTTTCTCCGCCGGGCGTTTTCATTGTTTATGCATAAGCGCGGCGCGCTCTTTCTCTGATTCAGGGGAAAAAAGACGTCTCGATCACCTTTTTTTTGCATGATTCGGGGGAATATCGCCAGTTGTCGATATGCCCCTCAGATGTAAAGTATCGCAGAGACTGCCGCGGCGGGTCGCTGAGGCGGTCGATGACCATCAGTTTAATCTTCATGCGCTCGGGGATTATTGATTTTATGTAAACCGAAACGCCGTCTCCCTCGCGGAGGCCGTCTTTGCGCTCCGCAAGTCCGGAGAGGTTTGGTGTCAGCTCGATGAACGAGCCGTACTCCTCCACGCCCCGCACAATGCCGGACACCGTCTCCCCCGGCGAGAAAAGTGCGGCGTTTTCCTCCCAGGTGCCGAGAAGCTCTTTCTGGCTGAGAGATATCCTTCTGAGTGCCTTGTCGACCGATGACACGACCGCACAGATATCCTGCCCGGGGAAGAACCTGTCGGAGGGATGGGAAATGCGTGAAACCGAAATGTTTTCAATGCCGATCAGAGAGTTAAAGCCGCAGCCGATGTCGAGGAAAGCGCCGAATGACTCCAGGTGCGTCACTTTTGCGCGCAGGATATCCCCGCATCTAACCGAGCCGATCAGAAATTCCGCCGCGGCCTCCTGCGCACGGCGTCTTGAAAGGGTTATAACAGGTCCCGCTTCCGTCCGATTTACGGACATGACCTTAAAACATACAGGCTTGCCCACCCTCGTGATAATGGCGATTTCACGCGTTACGCCGCTCTCTATGCCTATGGCCGTCTCGTTTCGGGGGATGATGCCGTTAATGCCGCTCAGGTCGACGATCAGGTTTTTCGAAGCGTCGCAGAGTACGGCGCGCGCCTCAAGCACCTCTCCCGTTATTACGGCGCGCTCAAGCTCATCCAGGTTTGATATAATACGCTTGTTATTTTCGGTGCCCAGCCGCAACCCTTCGGGAAGATAAAGGTTTCTGTCCATATTCTTCCTCCTGTTTTTGCAATCTAACTCAAATATATGCGCGCCGGGCTTTTCCCTTTACAAGTTAAGAGATATAATATTGATGGAACTACAAAGAGGCGGGAAAGATGAGGGATAACATGCGGGTGGATTCAGGTCGCGGACAGACGGGCGCTTTATGGGAAGATAATAGATTGAGGTGCAGATGGATATGAATATCAATGTAGGGGATATAGTGATTATGAAGAAGAAGCACCCATGCGGAGGGACCGAATGGAGGGTGCTTCGCACCGGAATGGACATTAAGCTGAAATGCCTGGTTTGTGCACGCGAGGTTATGCTGCCCAGGGCGAAGGCGGAGCATGGGATCAAGGAGATTTTAAGCAGCCGTCAGGGGTAAAATTCCAGCTCGACATGTGAAATAAAAAAATGATGAAAAAGTAAGAAAAGGTGTTGACAAAACGAGAAAGCTTTGCTATATTTATTAAGCGTCCTTGAAGAGTATATGTCTGCGCGGGCAAAAAAAGCATTTAAACTTTCCTCTTGACAGTGGATTAACGATGTGTTAGTATTTTGTCCGGTCTCATATACGGCGGGTCGTACATGCACCTTGTAAATTAAACAACGTGAAAAAAAGCGCCAGAAAAGGGGCGCGTAACCGAGCGATCGGTGTACGCGCGAAACCTTAAGCACATTAGTCAATTGTGTGTTTGAGGTAAAAAGCTTGGAAAAAGCTCTGAAAAG
>JAVBNY010000032.1:0-21341 GCA_031551205.1 Oscillospiraceae bacterium
CTCGCTGGACGCGCCGATCGGAGAGGATGGGGACTATACCATGCTCGACCTTCTCCCCGACCCCGCCGCGCATATGGCCTATGAGGACGCGGAGGAGCGCACAGACCGGCAGCGGGCGGCAGCCGCGATAATGGCCGAGGCTGAGAGGCTGGAGGACAGGCAGCGCGAGGCTTTCCGCCTGACCTTGATTGAGGGCTGGACGCTGAAGGAGGCTGCCGCTGTTATGGGCGTGTCGCCGGAACGCGCCCGGCAGATCAGGGCAGCGGCCATACGCCGCATACGCTCCAGCAAGGCGGGGCGGACGCTTTATCGAGACTACCCGATTAGGCATGTCACACTCGCGGAATACAAGCGTACGTTCACCAGCGCGGTCGAGGGCGCGGTACTTCTGCTAGAACGGCGGGAAAACTGAGATATTCCTTAAAGTATCCCGCTCTTTTTCGAGAGGGATGCTTTTCATTTCTCAGGGGTCAACCGTGGGGTCAAGGCGCTAAAATTGAGCGTGAAAAAAGCCTCAAAACCGTTGCGGTTCTAAGGCTTGCGCATTGGCGGAGAAGGAGGGATTTGAACCCTCGCGCGCTTTAACACGCCTACGCCCTTAGCAGGGGCGCCTCTTCGGCCACTTGAGTACTTCTCCAAAAGTAAATTTGACCTCTTACACTATAATTGTAATTATGCAAATTGTCAAGACATATATTTTGGGGAGGCAGAGTAAAAGCGCTTGATAAGCCGCTCTAATTTTACGTCGTATATGACGACTGGCTTTGGTTCGCGGGGCTTTTTGAAGCGGGGGGTTCTTACCGCGGCGGCAGTGCGCCCGCTTTCAGATGCGAGAGCGTTACCGTGCGCGTCAGATATAAACCACCTCGATGCCAGAAAATCTGATGTTCCCCAAAAGTGTGATCACCGGGGCTGAGGACGGTGGCTCTCCAAAGGAATGGCGTTCGTCAACTCCGGAAAAACTTGTGTCAACATTATTTATTACCCTCCACGCTCTGGGTATATAGAGCTCCACGCCGCCGAAGGAAGAAGCTATATACATCTCCGCGCCCTCCGGGCTCAGCGAGGCGTTGTCGAAAAAGACCTTAACAGATCCAAACGAGCATTTTACCGACACCTTTTGAAGATTTGTCGAGTGGATATATCTCGTGCTCGATCCGAATGAGGCCTCTACCGCTATGTTGTCTTCATCCGTTTGACGGATATCTCCCAGCCAGCCGGAGGCGACCTCCGCATCGTTCTTATTCCGGCAGCCGTCTCTGTGCCAGAAGCGCTCTTTTTTAAACAGTATCGTGAAGCCCAGGCTGAGGAGCAAAGCTGCCAACAGCACCGTCCAGGGCACAAGCTTCTCTATCCCGAGCGGCTCCGCGTATATTATCGCGAGCAGGGCCAGCGGGAAAAACATACCGAAAAACTCCAGCCTTATAAGGCTTTGGATAAACACCGGGATCAGAACCAGCGTAAACAGCAGACTCCACATCCCTATTCCAATAAGCAAGCCCATCTGGTTGAGCACCAGAAGCGCCGCCCCCGCTATGAAAAACAGTCCCCATATAATTTTTTTTGAAGACATCTTAATTTCCCCTTTCAATTTTACATTATTTCTTCAGGGCCTGAGCCTGAGCCGCAGCTCCTTTGCGTAGCGGCGCGAGACGTACACCTGCTTGTGGCTCCCCGCGAACCTCACGAGACTGGCGGAGGCGAGGACACGGTCAACCGACAAAACGCTCCTGGTGTTGATTATGGCCGACTTTGAAATGCGCGCGAAGTATTCCGGCAGCATACGCTCAAGCTCGTAGAGCCGGAGCTTTGTCCTGTAGGCCTCGCCCTCCGTATGGGCGAAAACGCTGTCGCCTGAGGTTTCAAAAAACAGTATGCCGTCCGGCGCGAGGTAGAACTCCTCGGCGCCCTTTAAAAGCGGCAGCTTGGCGGACTCCGACTGTATCCGCTCGGCGGCGTCCTTGACGGCGCGCACGAGCGGCGTCATCCGAGGACACCTTATCGTGATCTCCTCCTCGGGCATTCCCTCTATTATCTCTACGGTTATCTTCACGGCATCACCTGTTTTTTAAGAAGTCTCGGCCGCGGCCGGCCGGGGCGCGGGGTGTGTAACACGGCGAGCCGGAGGGCTCAACTCCAGTGTAATATCGGCTCTTCGGTTATTATACCATAAGTGAATCGGATGAAAAGCCCGATTTGTGCGACAGGTCGCTTTTGTCGGCCAAGTGGCAGTTACCTATGGCAAAACATGCAATATTGCCCTGCTAAAAGTTTTTACGAAGATATTGACAACCATTTTAAAAGCATCTATAATATTAGCTGTGACTAACTAAATTGGCGGTTTTGTTTTTTGGAGCACTAGTTAGCCGATTCTAACTTAACAGGAAAGACGAGGACAGTATGCCTCTGACGATGGTGAAAATCGGGGAAGCGGCCCGTATCAGGGAAATTGCCGGTAAAGACGAGGTTCGAAAGCATCTTGAAGACCTCGGCTTTCTGGCGGGGGAAACTGTTACGGTTGTGTCAGAGCTGGCGGGGAACATGATCCTGCAGATCAGGGAATCGCGCATCGCTCTGGACAAAAGTATGGCAAGCAGAATTATGGTGTAGGAGGTAGGCGCATGAAAACACTCAAAAACGCCGTCATCGGTGAAACGGTGAAGGTGGCAAAGCTCCATGGGGAGGGCGCTGTGAAGCGCCGGATCATGGATATGGGCATAACCAAAGGCGTGGACGTCTTTGTGCGCAAGGTGGCGCCGCTGGGCGACCCTATTGAGGTCACGGTGCGGGGATATGAGCTGAGCCTGCGAAAGGCGGACGCTGAGATGATTGAGGTGGAATAGCCCTTTCGGTTCCCGCAAAATCACGCGGACTGTCGGCCCCTGCCGACTACATGGAGGAGGATTGAAATGTCAATTAAAATAGCGCTGGCCGGCAACCCCAACAGCGGGAAAACCACGCTTTTTAACGCGCTGACCGGATCGAACCAGTTTGTTGGCAACTGGCCCGGCGTCACCGTTGAGAAAAAAGAGGGAAAGCTAAAGGGCCACAAGGACGTGGCGATCATGGATCTGCCCGGCATCTACTCGCTTTCGCCGTATACGCTCGAGGAGGTCGTCACCAGAAATTACCTGATTGACGAGCGGCCCGACGCGATTCTCAACATCGTGGACGGCACAAACCTTGAGCGGAACCTGTATCTGACCACTCAGCTGACAGAACTCGGCATTCCCGTCGTGCTGGCCGTCAATATGATGGACGTTGTCTGGAAAAACGGCGACACCCTGAACATGCAGAACCTCTCAAAAGCGATCGGATGCCCGGTCGTGGAGATTTCCGCGATCAAGGGCCTCGGCGTCATGGAGGCGGCGGAGGCGGCGCTTGAAGCGGCAAGGTCCGGCAAGATGGTGCCCGCCCACAGCTTCCGCGGAGGCGTTGAGCACGCGCTCGCGCACATTGAGGAGGCCGCGCTTCACGACCTGCCCGAGGAGCGGCAGCGCTTTTTCGCCGTGAAGCTTTTTGAACGCGACGAGAAGATCATCGAAAAGCTGGACATCGAACCTTCAAGGCTTTTACATATCGAGGCAGACATCAAGCGCTGTGAAGAGGAGCTCGACGACGACAGCGAGAGCATCATCACCTCCGAGCGCTACGCCTACATCGATTCCATAATCAAAAGCTGCTGCAAGATTAAAAACAGGGGCAAGCTCAGCCCCTCCGACAAGATTGACCGCGTGGTTACAAACCGCTTTTTCGCACTGCCTATATTCGCCGCGGTCATGTTTATCGTTTACTTCATTTCCGTCACTACTGTCGGCGGCATCGCGACCGACTGGGCAAACGACGGCGTCTTCGGCGACGGCTGGCACCTCTTCGGTATCGGCGCTTCGGCCTATGAGGAATCCGCCGAAGCATACGGCATTGAACAGCTTAAGATCGAGGCCTTCCTTGAAGAGGCTTCAGCAAACGGGATATCCACCGACGCGGTGGCGGAAACGCTTGAGTCCGACGAACCCGACACGGCCATGATCGAGAGCTTTGCCGCGCAGGCGGAGGGCATAACCGCAGAGGCCGTTGTGACCGACGAGGACGGCAACGTGACGGAGACGATTCCCGTCTCATCGCGGGATTTTGCGGCGGCCACCGAGGCCTCTGAGCCTGACCCGGCCGACTTCGGAGTTTGGGTACCCGGCGTTCCCGTGCTGCTCGGCGGACTGTTGGAGGCTGTGAACTGCGCCGAATGGCTTCAGAGCCTTATCCTCGACGGCATTGTCGCGGGCGTGGGCGCGGTGCTCGGCTTTGTGCCTCAGATGCTGATCCTCTTTATTTTCCTCGCGTTCCTTGAGGGCTGCGGCTATATGGCCCGCGTGGCCTTTATCATGGACAGGATTTTCCGCCGTTTCGGCCTCTCGGGAAAGAGCTTTATCCCGATGCTTATCGGCACCGGCTGCGGCGTGCCGGGCATCATGGCCTCGCGCACGATTGAAAGCGACCGCGACCGCAAGATGACCATAATTACAACCACGTTTATCCCTTGCAGCGCCAAGCTGCCCATCATTGCGCTGATCGCGGGCGCGCTCTTTGATGAAGCGTGGTGGGTCGCCCCCAGCGCCTATTTCGTCGGGATCGCCGCTATCGTCTGCTCGGGGATTATACTCAAAAAGACGAAGATGTTCTTAGGCGACGTCGCGCCGTTTGTCATGGAGCTGCCGGCCTACCATATGCCGACCCCGGTGAGCATACTCCGCAGTATGTGGGAGCGCGGCTGGTCGTTTATCAAGAAGGCCGGGACAATCATCCTGCTCGCGACTGTCTTTGTGTGGTTTACCTCCAGCTTCGGCTGGGTGGACGGCGTCTTCGGCATGGTGGATATGTCCGACAGCATACTGGCCGTGATCGGCTCGGCCATCGCGTGGATCTTTATCCCGCTCGGCTGGGGCGACTGGAAGTCCGCCGTCGCGGCCATCACCGGGCTTATCGCGAAGGAGAACGTCGTCGGCACCTTCGGCGTACTTTACGGCTTTGCCGAGGTCGCGGAGGACGGCGCGCAGGTCTGGGGCTCGCTTGTAGCGAACTTTACGGCCGTGGCAGCGTATTCGTTCCTTGTATTTAACCTCCTTTGCGCGCCGTGCTTCGCGGCTATGGGAGCCATCAGGCGCGAGATGAACAACGCGAAATGGTTCTGGTTCGCGATACTCTATCAGTGCGGATTCGCCTATGCCATCGCGCTGTGCGTTTACCAGTTCGGTACGCTGTTTACCGGAGGCGGCTTCGGCCCCGGCACCGCCGCCGCGTTTATTATCCTCGCCGCGCTGGTTTATCTCCTCGCGCGCAGGCCAAAGAGCGCCGGGAAGCTTAAGCCCGGACGCAGGGCGCCGGTAGGAGTTTAGTACCTGTACTCACGGTTTGAGGAGGTTTTGTCATGTGGATTTTAGGCTTTTTAGCCGCCAACGCGGGCACGATTGTCATATCAGCGCTCTTGCTTGCCGCCCTTGTGCTGATTGTCAGGGGCATGTACAAAAAGACAAAGCAGGGCAAGTGCGCGAGCTGTGACGGATGCGGCAAGGACTGCGGCTGCCGGACTCATACGCAGCCCGGCGGAAAAGGCTGAAGACTTGTATTCCTTTGGCGCGGGGGGATTATCCACCGCGCCAAAGGATAAGGGCTGGCGCGCTTTGCTCCGGGAAACCTCCCCTTGCGGGCGGTATCTTTTTTAGAGCAATAGTTAGTCTAGCCTAACTAATCTTGTATGTATCTTGAAAAAGGAGCTGGTTATATGAATGCCGGAGCGGGGCGCGGGGAGCTGTCCGAGAATTTTGAAGTCTTTCTGGCAAGGCACTGTGCGCCCGTATTGCTGAAAATAAAGCCCGCGGCGCTTGTGCCCGAAAGGGCGCTGCCAAGACGGTGCGAGTGGCCGCGCCTGAGAGAGCACGGCATACATATGCTGAGGCTTGAGAGGCGCGGGCGCGGCGCGATGGTGCTGGTTTTTTGCCCGGAGCTGATATCGGGGGCACTCTCCGAAAAGCGCGCAAGGCGGGCGCTCTCCGAGCTTGGGTATCCCGTTGAGCTCGGGTGGGCGTCACTGGTCGCGCATCTGAGGCGGCGCGCTTTCAGCTCCGCCGAATTCCCTCACGAGATCGGCTTCTTCCTCGGATATCCTACGGAGGACGTCCTCGGCTTTATGGGCTGCGGCAGGGGAGAATGCAAGCTCTGCGGCATGTGGAAGGTATACGGCGATGTGGAGCGCGCTGAGAGGCTTTTTGAGCGGTATGCCCGCTGCAGGGAGACGCTGCTTGCACATGTGATGGGCGGCGGCAGCTTGTTCTGCAACAATATGCCGTTATTAACGGGCTGACAATAATTTTAAGTAGGAGGATTTAACTATGGCTACTGCGATAATCTACTGGAGCGGCACCGGAAACACCGAAGCGATGGCAAAGGCGATTGAGGTCGGACTAAAGGAGGGCGGCGGGGAGGCCGAACTCTTCACCGTTGATAAGGCCGACTCCGGCATCCTGGATCGGTTCGACAAGTTCGCGTTCGGCTGCCCCTCCATGGGTGCCGAGGTACTTGAAGAGGATGAGTTTGAGCCCTTCTTTGCCTCAATTGAGGACGCTTTAAGCGGAAAAAAGGTCGCGCTGTTCGGCTCCTACGGCTGGGGTGACGGCGAGTGGATGCGCGACTGGCAGGAACGCGCGGTGAAGGCCGGAGCGCTTCTCTTTGACGAGGGCTTTATACAGCAGGAGGCGCCCGACGAGGCCCTGTGCAGGGCGTTCGGCACGGGTTTTTCGTCCTTCTGAGTGATTTGCCCCGGCTTTTTTACCAGAGATAAAAGTAAGGCAATCCCGCATATAATCTTTGTGCGGGATTGCCGTATTTTTTTTGTAAGCTAATCCATACGTTGTACGTGTGGTTCAAAAGAGCTTAAAGCGATGAATATAACATAGCGTGCCCCCTTTTGTTAAAATGAGTGAGGTTAGCCGACCGCACAAAAAACAAAAGGGGGTCAAATAGTGAAAGACAAACAAAGTTTAGCACATACCGGCATTTCTGGGATACTACGTGAGTACAGTGGGCCGTAATAAAAAGACGATTGCGGAATATATACGGCAACAGGAAAAGAAGGATATGATGAGTGACCAAATGAGTATAAAAGAGTTGGATGATCCCTTTAAGGGTTAGCCGGTAACAATCCTGTGCGGTTGGCAGACCCGTTATGCGCCTTTAGGCGCTGCTGGTCAGAAAAGAAGTCGGATAAAACACCGGACGCCTATGCAAAAGTGGCCGTTGAAAAGGCCGCTACCAAGGGGATCCTTTTGGGCGACGAAAAAGTCAATCTGAAGCTGCACGATCCTATAAAAAGGTAGGACATGATCGTGATTCTGGACCGCGCCGACGTGCTGTAAGAGATCATAAAATCGAGACGCACGCAAAGTCGCCAGACGCTCTTTGCGCGGTCGGACCATAGAGCAAAACAAACAAAAACGGACGTCACGACTTGGATTTGTGGCGTCCGTTTTTCTATTTTGGGTGTCAAGCGGTATTTCACTGTGTTTCTCTTTACTTTCTTATGTCACCGCCCCTTCAGAGGCGGGCCCTTTATAGTATGCCTTATATTACCTCAGATGCGCTCCGAAGGCGGAAGAAAGGGCGGAAAGCGCGCTTTTCACGGCGTCGTCCGCTTCAGCGTCCGTCAGTGTGCGTTCACTTGACCGCAGACAGAGCTTGAGGGCGACGCTCTTTTTCCCTGCCTCAATCTGGCTGCCTGAGTAAACGTCGAACACAAAGCAGTTTTCCAGAATATCACCGGCGGCGGCGCGCACGCATTTAAGCAGGCTCCCCGCCTCCACATCCTCGCCACAGACGACGGCGATATCGCGCTCGGCGCCCGGGTATTTAGGAAGCGGGACGTACTGTCTCTCAGGCAAGATGCATGAAAACACGGCCGGGATGTCAAGCTCGGCAACGAAAACCTCAGCGTCTATGCCGTAACCTGAAACGACGCCCGGGTGGCACTGGCCCAAAACGCCGATCGGCGTTCCCGCTGAGAAAATACGCGCGCATCTGCCAGGATGGTAAGAGGGGTGGCCGGTCTCTGTTTTGAAATCGACCGGGCCGACATTCAGGCTCTCCAGCAGGGCCTCTACGTCGCCTTTGAGAGCGAAGAAGTCCATCCCTCCGCCGAAAGCGCCCAGTGTAAGGATCTTGCGCTCATCGGGCAGCTTTTCGCCCTTCACCGGCCTATAGACCATCGCGGGCTCGAAGAGCCGGACGCTTGAGTTTCTCAGATTATAGTTCCTTGCGAGCACCTCAAGCATAGACGGAAGAGAAACTGTGCGCATGATGCTGGTGTCCTCGCCCAGGGGGTTGAGTATTGTCACTGAATCGCGCAGGATATCATCTTTATCCATACCGATTTTATCGTAAAAAGACGGTGAGATGAACGAATATGTCAGAATCTCGCTGTATCCGAGAGCAAGCGCGGCCGAGGTAAGGAGCTTTTCGCGCTTTTGGTCAAGGGTAAGCCCGGTGGAGGCGGCCCCGCCTCCAGCGAGCGTGGATGGAATCCTGCCGTATCCGTAAAGGCGCGCGGCCTCCTCTGCGAGGTCCGCCACGGTCTCAACATCCTGCCGCCACGACGGTACCTTCACCTCGTCGCCCTCGACCTCAAATCCGAGGGTGACAAGGTTTTTAATCATGTCTCCGCGCGGGATGTCGCAGCCAAGAAGGGCATTTATCCTGTCGTGCCGCAGAGGGACGCTGCGCGACCACTCTTTCGTATGATTAATATCGATAACGCCGTTTATAACCTCTCCGGCGCCGAGCAGCTCGACGAGCTCGCACGCCCGGTTCACCGCGGCAACGGTCATGTTCGGGTCGAGGCCCTTTTCAAACCTGCCCGAGGCGTCTGTCCTCATGCCGAGAGCTATCGCCGTCTGCCTGATTGAAGCACCGCTGAAGTTAGCCGACTCAAAGACGATCATCGTGGTCTTGTCCGTGATCTCGCTCTCAAGCCCGCCCATTACGCCGGCCACACCCGTTGGAGACGACTCGTCCGCTATAACCAGCATATAAGGCTTTAAGGGGCGCTCTTTGCCGTCGAGCGTATGAAGCGTTTCGCCGTCCTTAGCGCGGCGTACCACGATCTTCCCGCCCTTGAGGCAGGAATAGTCAAACGCGTGCATCGGCTGGCCGTACTCAAGCATGACGTAGTTCGTGATATCGACAATATTGTTGATCGGGCGCACGCCCGAGGCGGAAAGCCGCCTTCGCATCCAGGCCGGCGAGGGACCGATACGCACATTCTTAATTACCCTGCCGACATACCGGGGGCAGAGGTCGCTGTCCGGCACTTCGACGGTGAGCACCTCGTTTATATCTCCGCCGGAGCCATTTACCGCGGGCACGTGCAATTTAAGCGGCAGGGAAAACGTGGCGGACGCCTCTCGTGCGAGACCTATCACGCTGAGGCAGTCCGGCCGGTTGGAGGTTATCTCAAACTCGAAGCTGTAGTTGTCGAGCCCCAGCAGCTTTGTAACATCGTCGCCGGGCGCGCCGCCCTCGCTGAGCACCATGATCCCGTCTTCAACGGCATACGGCGCGTCGCCCTTCGTGAGGCCGAGCTCCTTAATCGAGCAGAACATGCCCTCCGACATAACCCCGCGCAGCTCTCCGCGCTTTATTGTCACGCCGCCGGGCAGCGCAGCGCCGTCCTGTGCGCAGGGGACAAGATCACCGACCTTGAGGTTTTTCGCCCCGGTTACGATCTGAAGCGTTCGGCCTCCTCCCGCATCCGCCCTGCACACGAGCAGCTTGTCTGCCTGCGGGTGCTTTTCAATCTCGGTTACCCGGCAGGCCACTATGCCGGAAATGCCATCGGCATTGTGGCTGTACCCCTCCACCTTTGAGCCGGACATGGTCATCGCTTCGGCAAATTCTCGGGGAGAGGCGCTGACGCCGACAAACTCCCTGAGCCATTCAAACGATAGTATCATAAAATCTCACCCCTCAAAACTGCGACAGAAAGCGCATGTCGTTTTCAAAAAGCAGGCGCAGGTCGCTTATGCCGAAGCGCCTGAGCGTCATACGGTCGAGCCCGAGTCCAAACGCGAAGCCGGAGTATTCCTCCGGGTCGATCCCGCAGCCGGACAGCACATTAGGGTGCACCATGCCGCAGCCGAGCAGCTCAATCCAGCCTTCGCCCTTGCAGAGGCGGCAGCCGGAGCCGTGGCACGAGAAACACATTATATCGGCCTCGGCGGAGGGCTCGGTAAAAGCGAAGTGGTGCGGGCGGAACCTGGTCACGGCGCCTTCGCCGTAGATGCGCCGCACCAGCGTCTCCAGCGTGCCCTTGAGATCCGCCATTGTGATTCCTTTGTCTACGACGAGCCCCTCAATTTGATGGAACATTGGCGAGTGCGTCGCGTCGACCTCGTCCTTGCGAAAAACGCGTCCGGGGGAGATGACCCTCAGTGGCGGCTTTTTTTTCTCCATAACGTGTATCTGCACGGGGGAGGTCTGAGTTCTGAGCAGCACCTCGTCCGTAATATAAAACGTGTCCTGCATATCGCGCGCCGGGTGCCACTGCGGCATATTAAGCGCTGAAAAGTTATAGTGCTCGGTGTCGACCTCAGGGCCCTCGGCGATCTCAAATCCCATGCTCAAAAAGACGTCTTTGACCTCGTCGAGCACAATCGACATCGGATGCCTGTGGCCGAGATCGCGCCTGCGCCCGGGCAGCGTGACGTCGATTCTCTCGCGCGCGATACGCGCCTCGAGCGCAAGCTTGTCAAGCTGTTCAGACTTTGAGACGATCAGCCCTTCAATATACGTACGAACCTCGTTGGCAAAAGCGCCGATCACGGGCCGCTCCTCGTCGGAAAGCCTGCCCATCTGCTTTAAAATCGAGGTTATCTCGCCCTTTTTGCCTAGATATCTGACACGGATGTCCTCAAGCAGAGCGCCGGACGTGACAGCGTCCAGCTCAGTGAGCGCTTTTTTTCTGATCTCTTCCAGCATATTTTGCATAATAACCGTCCAATCCGCCGCCGCGCCCGGCCAGAGAATTTTTTATCCTGCCGCGCGGGGGCAGGAGCAGGAGGGGTATAAAACAGGGATAAATAGAAAAGAAAGCAACCGGGCTCCCCAGCCCGCGAGGGGCGAAGGAGCCCCTTCGCGCAGCCCTTCAATTTTAGATCAATTTAACATATTCGGGCGCAAAAAGCAAGTTTTTTTGCCCGGCTCCTATCTGATTGCCCTTCGGCGCGCGAAGGGAGATTGCTACACATTTTATCCAATTAAGCATTGCAATATAACCAGCAAAATGGTATAATCGGACAAATTACATGTATAAAATGCACAAAAAGTCGGTTTTTGGCGAAAAACGTACCAATGCCCGCTTTGGACGGCGAGATGCGGATATTTATACTTTTTTGGAAGGTGACCGCTGTGGATCAGTTCCCCGCGCACATCAGAATCAGCGATTCTGGCGAAGAAAATATACAGACGGCCCTGGAGCATTGCGAAAACGCCGCGAGGTATGCATCCCAGGCGCCCGGGGGCGCCGGGTTGGCGGCCGCCGGAGAGCTTATCGACCTTGTCCACGACGCGGGAAAAATGACCGCCGCGTTTTCGCGGTACATCAGCCTTGTGGCCAAGGGCTCGCCCGTGCGTCGCGGCAGCGTGAACCACACGTTCGCCGGGGTTCGACTGCTGTTTGAAAGGTATTACCGCCCAGGCGGCGCATCTCTGCGCAATATGGCTTGCGAAATTTTGGCCTTCGCCTCCGGCTCGCATCACGGACAGTTTGACTGCATTGATCCCGACGGGAGGGACGGATTTTCGCACCGTCTTGATATGCAAGGCATCGGTTATCCGGAGGCGAGAGAGAATTTCTCCGACAGGACTGATCCTGATCGGCTTGATGGGCTGTTTGAGGCCGCTCATCTGGAAGTTGAGCGTATTATAGCCCGGTGCCGGGATATTTCGAAAGGCCAGGGGGAGATGCTGTTTCACGTCTCTATGCTGTGCCGCCTGCTTTTATCCGGCCTTATTGACGCGGACAGGCGCGATACGGCGGAGTTTATGCACGATACGCACTTTGCCCGCGCGCCGGACGACATGCGTCCGATCTGGGCCTCCCGCCTGGCGGTGATGGAGGAAAAGCTGGACGCGTTTTCGTCCGCTCGCCAAATTGACCGGGTACGTCAAAAAATTTCTCTGCAATGTCGCGGTTTTGAAGGCGAAAGGGAGGGGGTATACCGGCTTTCGGTTCCCACCGGAGGTGGAAAGACGCTTTCCGCCCTCCGCTTTGCCCTGTCGGCCGCGCAAAGGCACAACAAGCGCCGCATACTTTTCGTTATCCCGCTGCTCAGCGTGCTGGAGCAAAACGCCGCCGAGCTCCGGCGGTATCTCGACGCCGACGACATGATCCTTGAGCACCATTCCAACGCGGTGAGGCCTGAGGCGCGCGCTGAGGAGCTGGACATCGGCGAGCTGCTGACGGAAAACTGGCACGCCCCCGTGATCGTCACCACGCTGGTGCAGCTTTTAAACACGCTTTTTGACGGAGGCACAACCTGCATCCGCCGCATGGCCGCGCTCACAGACAGCGTGATCGTGATCGACGAGATTCAGTCGCTTCCCCGAAAGATGCTTTCGCAGTTTAACCTGGCCGTCAATTTTCTTTCAAAGGTATGCCACGCCACGGTGGTGCTCTGCTCCGCCACGCAGCCCTGCCTCGAAAACGTAGAGCACCCGCTGTACAGGAATCCGCCAGAGATTGTGCCGCGCGACCCGGATAGCTGGAGGGTATTTCGCCGCACGGATATTATCAACAGACATAAGCTGGGCGGCTATACGGCCGGGGAGATGGCGGGACTTTTGCTTGAAGCGCTGCCGGAAGCGAAAAGCGTCTTGCTCGTTTGCAACAAGAAGTCGCAGGCGGAGCAGGTTTACCGCAATCTGAGCGGGGCGGGTGCTCCAGTGTTCCACCTGTCCGCTTCGATGTGCATGGCTCATCGCGTCGCCGTGCTGGCGCAGATAAAAGGCCGCCTTGAGGCGAAAGAGCCTCTGATATGCGTCGCGACCCAGCTGGTTGAGGCGGGGGTTGATATTTCGTTTGGGTGCGTTTTCCGCGCAGCCGCCGGTATGGACAACGTAGTGCAGGCCGCGGGGCGCTGTAACCGCAGCGGTGAATTTGACGGGCTGAGGCCTGTCTATATCGTGAATTTTTCCGGCGAGGATTTGAGCCGCCTTAATGAGATCCAACAGGCGCAGATTGCCGCGAAAGAGCTGCTCGACTCTTTCGGGCAGGACAGCGGTCCGTTTGAGGGCGACCTTCAGTCAGATGCGTCGATTGGCTATTACTACCGAAGGCTGCTTTGCAAAGTGCCCCGGGACGCGCAGGATTACCCGGTGCCCAAGTACAAAACCACGCTCTATCAGATGCTCTCGATGAACGGCAGCTTTCGCCCTTCCAGCGGCACGGCCGCCTCCCACCCTGTGGGGCAGGCCTTCAAAACCGCGGGGCAGATATTCGAGGTGTTCGACAGCAGCGCGGTGGATGTGCTTGTGCATTACGGCGAAGGGGCCGGCCTTATAACAGACCTTTGCTCCGAACGCGCAAAAAGGGACCTCCGGTACTGCAAAGAGCTGCTGGAGCGGGCAAAGGCATACACCGTTTCACTCTTTTCCTATCAGCAGGAGCTTCTGGCAAAAAACGGGGGACTGCAAAAGCTGTATTGCGGCGAGGATTCGGATGCCGGGCCTCGGATTTTGGCCGTTCAGCCTCAGTTTTACCACAGCGACACAGGGATCAGTCTCGACGGCGGCAGCCATTCTTTTTTGGAGGGTTGATATGGAATTCAGAAACAGCGTTGATTTTCAGGTAATCGGTGACTATGCGCTTTTTTCCGACCCGATTACAAGGATCGGCGGGGAGAAGAGCACGCTTCAGGTGCCCACATATGAGGCGCTCAAGGGCATTTTATCTTCCATATATTGGAAACCAACAATTACTTGGGTCATCGACAGCGTGCGTGTTATGAACCCTATCCAGACGGAGGTAAAGGGCATCCGTCCCATTTTTTATGACCCCAAGGCAGCGGGGAAAAAAGCAAAAAATGACCTGTCCTTTTACACTTATCTAAAAGACTGCCGCTATCAGGTGCGGGCGCATTTCGTCTGGAATGAAAACCGGCCCGAGCTTGCGGCGGACCGTAATGAGAACAAGCACCACAATGTCGCCCGCAGGATGATCGAAAAGGGCGGCCGGCGCGACGTTTTTCTTGGCACGCGTGAGTGTCAGGGCTATGTCGAGCCCTGCGTTTTCGGTGAGGGAACCGGCGCCTACGACGGGATAGCGGAGCTTGGATTCGGCCTCATGTATCACGGCATTACCTATCCCGACGAAGCTTTTTCATCTGAGACGAAAGGGAAGATGTGTGTCCGTTTCTGGCATCCCGTGATGCGGCGCGGCGTGATCGACTTCCTTCCGCCGGAGAGGTGCCCCGTAAGCCGTGAGGTGCGTGAAATGCCTGTCAGGCCGTTCGGGGCGGAATACGGCAATTTTTCCGGGCTTAATGAATTTGGAGAGGGGGAGATATAAGTGGGACTGCTCCAGGCAGCCTACCGCACCTTTGAAAGCCAGGCGCATCTGGCTGGCGCCCCGGTGGAGGGGGAAGAGACGCTGGCGCCGGTGGCTCACACCGTTCGAAAGGCACAGATTGAGATAACCATCGGCCCGGATGGAGTATTTCAAGACGCCAGACAGGTTCGCAAAGGGGAGAATAAAACCATTATCCCGGTTACCGAGGAATCCGCAGGCCGCACCAGTGGACCTGCGGCGCATCCATTATCCGACCAGCTATGTTATCTGTCCTCGTTTGGAGGGGGGAAATTTGAGAAATATCTGGATCTGATTAAATCGTGGGCGGCCTCGGAATATTCTCATCCCAAGGTGCGCGCGGTTCTGAATTACATAGAGGGGGGAAGCATCCTGACGGATCTTCTCGCGGCCGGTGTAATCACACTCAGCGCCGAAGGCGTCCCCGCTCCGGGAAAGATTGAGGGCAGCAATTATAAGGAATGTATAGTGCGCTTTCGGGTTAATCCGCCGCCCGACGGCGAATCCTCCGCCTGCTGGGAGGACCGCACTCTTTTTTCCGCTTTTCAGGGATTTATGAGGCAGAGACAGGAGGGAAAAGACCCTGCTTTCTGCATGATCTCCGGACAGGAGGAAATTCCCGCGGCAAATCACCCGAAGGGGGTGCTCGCGGCAAGCTTTGGCGCCAAGCTTATCTCCGCCAACGACAGCTCCGGCTTTACCTACAGGGGGCGGTTTGCCAGCGCGGGCCAGGCGGGATCTATAGGATACACAGCCTCCCAAAAGGCGCACAGCGCCCTGCACTGGCTGGCAGTCAATCACGGCACGATCATGGGAGGGTGCACCTTTCTTTGGTGGAACCCTGAAGGCAAGCCGCTGCCGGACTTCAGTTTTTTGGGCATAACCTCCGTCTCTGAGGAAAAGAGCACGTTCACAAGCTATCAAAAAAAGCTGCGGGATGCTTTGTCAGGTTACGGGCAAAAGCTCACCCAGGAGGACGGAGTGGTCGTCGCCGTGCTGGACGCGGCTACCACAGGCAGGCTGTCGGTCACATATTACAGCGAGATGAAAGCGCTGGACCTCCTCGACCGCCTGCAGGAATGGTATGACACCTGCCGCTGGGATACCCGCAATTGGGACATGTGTTCGCCCGCGCTCAAACGCATTGTGCAGTGCGCCTGGGGAACTCAGCGCGGCAGCTTTATTGAGGTGGACGACCGCTTGCTTAGGGAGCACGCCCAAAAACTGCTCCACTGCGTTGGGGACCGCCGCCCGATACCGGTGGATATCGTGCGCTCGCTGGCCGGCCGGGCGAGCTGTACACAGGCTTATAGCGCCGAGAACAGGGAGCTTCTGCTTTCCACCGCGTGCGCGGTGATACGCAAATACCATAACGACATCAAAAAGAAGGAGGTATGGACTTTGGCACTGGATGAGAGCAATACCGACCGCAGTTATCTGTTCGGCCGCCTGCTGGCGGTCGCGGAGAAGGTGGAGCGCGGCGCATACAGCCGGGGGGAGGAGCGCGAGCCCAACGCCATGCGCATGCAAAACGTCTTTTCACAGCGTCCGGTATACGCCTGGCGTATCCTGGAGGAAGCTCTTGAGCCTTATTACAGGCGACTGCCGCCGGGCTTGAGGAAATACTACCGCGACATCACGCAGAGCATCGCCGAAAGCCTGAATCCCGAAGACCCGGAGCTCAACAGAAAGCTGGACGACGTTTACCTGCTGGGCTACTATCATCAGCGCTCCGCCCTGGCACGGAAAAAAGGCGGAAATGAAAATACGGCTGCGGAGGGTATGGATTATGAACCTGCTGAAGAACAAGATTGATTTTATTGCGCTTATATCCGTAAGCATGGCAAATCCCAACGGCGACCCGCTCAACGGCAACCGCCCCAGAACCGATTACAACGGATTTGGAGAGATCTCAGACGTGTGCGTCAAGCGCAAGATCAGGAACCGGATGCAGGACATGGGCGAGCGGATATTCGTGCAGTCCGACGAGAGATGCGACGACGGATTCGGCAGTCTGAGCGAACGCGCGGGCGCAGTTATGGGCAAGATAAAAGACAGGGACGAGTATGCCCGCCTGGCCTGTGAAACCTGGACAGATGTGCGCAGCTTCGGGCAGGTATTCGCGTTTGAGTCGAATGAAAAGAAGTCGGATGGAAAGAAAGCGGACGGCGTGTCGGTGGGGGCGCGCGGGCCGGTGTCGGTTCACCAGGCCGTCAGCCTTTCACCCGTAGAGATCAATTCCATCAAGATCACAAAAAGCGTGAACGGGAATCCTAAAGAGAAACGCGGAAATGACACGATGGGAGACAAGCACATGGTTCGCTTCGGCCTGTACAGGATCAGGGGCGCCATCAATGTGCAGCTCGCGGAGAAGACCGGATTCAGGCAAGAGGACGCGGATTTGATCAGAGAATGCCTGCGCACACTTTTTGAAAATGACGCTTCGTCAGCCCGGCCCGAGGGCTCGATGGAGGTTTTCAGGCTGTATTGGTGGGAACACAACTGCCCGTCCGGCCAGTATTCATCCGCAAAGGTGCACCGTTCACTGAAGATCGCGCTCAAAAGCGGCGTGGAGGTCCCGGCCTGCCCTGAGGATTACGACATCACGCTCGAAGAGCTGCCCGGCCTGGCCTGTCAGATCATCAATGGAGTATAGGGAAGAGGAATTTCTTCAGCTGTCGGGGCTTCAGCATTTCGGGTTTTGCCGCAGACAGTGGGCGCTTATACGTATCGAGCGCCAGTGGGCGGAGAACCTGCGAACCGTGGAGGGCGCGCTAATGCACGAAAACGCGCACGACAAGGGCCAGAACGAGACGAGAAGGGGCCTTGTCATCACGCGCGGCATGAGCATCCATTCGCGCAGTCTCGGCATATCCGGCGAGTGCGATGTGCTGGAATTTCACCTGGGCTCCGAGGGCATTCCGCTTAAAGGCCGCGAGGGAGTTTGGCAGCCATTTCCGGTGGAATACAAACGGGGCAGGCCCAACCCTCAGAGCGGCGACGCTTTGCAGCTTTGCGCGCAGGCCATGTGTATTGAGGAAATGCTGTGCTGCCCCGTTCTCAAAGGAGCGTTGTTCTACGGTGAGACCCGCCGCAGGCAGCAGGTGGAATTTTCAGAGGAGCTGAGGGAGTCGGTGAGGGAGAGTCTTAAAGAGATGCACTTGCTTTACAGGCAGGGGCGCACCCCGAAGGTCAGGGCGGCAAAATCCTGCAACGCTGAATGTTTCCACTTCCGTGGCATCAATGTAGAAGATTTTGAAAATGGGATTATCCGGCGTGTTGTAAATCCCCTTGATGCCGGGGTTTTCATCCAGCGCACGGGTTTTGAGCGCCAGGTCCTCTACAAAACCGACCTTGCCGTTGATGGACAGAACCGGCGTGAAGTTCTGCGGATAGGTGCAGAACGAAACATTAGGGTTGGCCTACAACTGGTCGTAAACCGGCTTCTCGCAATTCGTGCAGAAATAGACTTTGTTCCCGTCCGCAAACAGATATTGGAACACCCTTGTTTTCACCTTGTCGCCGTCCTGCGTCGCCAGCACGCCATTGGGATTTGCTTTCAGAATTTCTTGATAGTTGATCATTTTCATTACCTCCACGGTTTTGTTTGGGCTTGATATTTCTCGCCGTTGATATTATAATAACCTCGAAAGTTTCTAAAGTAAAGTAGGCACTTCACAGTGCCGTAGTATCTTTTGAGTAACTATTGGAGGAATGAATATGTTAAAGCGATATGACTTGCCCGCTTGCCCCGTTGAAACAGCCTTGGCATTGATGGGCGACAGGTGGAAAGTGCTGATTGTCCGCGATTTACTGATGGGGACAAAACGCTTTGGGGAGTTAAAAAAATCTCTTGACGGGATTTCACAGAAAGTATTGACGCAGCATCTTCGCATCATGGAGGAAAACGGGCTTGTCCATAGGCAAGTATACGCAGAGGTGCCGCCGAGAGTGGAATACTCATTAACGGAGCTTGGCCGGAGCCTTAAACCGATTCACGATGCCATGTGGCAGTGGGGCGAGGAATACAAGGCTAAATTGGATACCCAGCAAGCATAGCCTATATCTGTCATCTTGTAGCGAAAAGGTGCCGAAATGAAACCGTGTTGAAAGCCTTATCTACAACATGATTTTTCGACTATTAAAGTTCGGAAACCGAACTTCAGAAGTTCGATTTTCGTACTTCTAGTGGTTCGATAATCAAACTGAAATAATAATACTTACGTTAGTAATATCTTTCCAATCCTTTCCTGTATACTTGCTGTATATGTCAAGCTAAAAACCCGCCAGTGGATATAATTGAAAAGCCCGCCACGAGGAGAGATAAAATGTGGTATAGTGAAGGGGGCGTAAGAGTCAGTTATGCCCCCATAGAAGTACTATCGTTTGGAATCCTCAAGCCAGGCGATGGTCTCCTCGAAACGGCCGCCTTTGTCGCGTGAGATGTCCAGGATGTGGGCCTTATGTGCTAGGCGGTCGATTAACGCGCCGGTGAGTGTGGGGTCCTTGAAAATCTCTTCCCAGCGGTCGAAGGTGAGGTTGGGGGTAACGATGATAGACCCCTTGTCGTTTCTTGAGGAAATGAGGTTAAACAGCATTTTGCAGCCGCTTTTGTCGAGTGAAACATAACCCAGCTCGTCAAGAATAACGAGGTCATAATTCTCGAAGCGTTTTCTGTAGCTGGTCAGCCCATTGCTGCTCATCGTTTCTTTCAGTTCCGCGATCAGGTTTGGAACAGAGGCGAAAAGAACGCTGTGTCCCTTCATACAAGCGGCGATACCGAGAGCAATGGCCAAGTGGGTCTTACCCGCGCCGGAGGTACCGAGGAGGATAATATTCTTCTTGTTAGGGATGAAGGCAAGGGTTTCAAGCTCTTCAAATTTGGGATAAAAGACCGCATCGTATTTATCCCACCTGAAATCGCAAAGATATTTCTTCAAGGGAAATTTCGCTTCTTTAATTCTTCTCTGTTGTCCGTTTTCGAGGCGGAGCCGCCATTCGCTGTCAAGCAGACCCATAAGAAAGCCGCCGTAATCCTGCTTTGTATGCTTGGCCTCGTCAACCAGCTGCTGCCAGTTTTCGCGTATATAGGGCAGCCTAAGCCCAATGGTTAATTCCGTGATGTTCATCGCGCACCTCCGTTGACCAAAGAGGCATAGTTGGCGATAAATGCTCTGGCGGACACGGCAATCTGCGATACTGGCTTTACGATGTCCAGCGCGTTGATTTCGCCTTTGTTAGACGTTTCACGCTCAAACAGCGCGATAACCTCGTCAATGGGGGGTTCTTTGTTTTCCAGGAAATGCTCAATAAATTTCTTGGGTTGTCGACTGTAATAGGTGTCAAAAATGGCCTTGAGCCTCGGAATACACTTTAACGCCACACTGTTGCGTACCACGCCGGGTTTCTTCCGCAGGGTGTTCAGATAGTGGTAAATGTCAATCTGCATTCTGCCGTTGCCAAACAGACGCTTGTGCCGCGAGACCATCTCATTGCCTGCGTATACGCGGATTTCATTGTGGTATTTCTTCACAATGACCCGCTTCCTGACGAGATACTCTGGGACCGAATAGAGCACCGTGTCTACACTTACAAGACTGCTTGGGTTGACTTTCGCTTCGCTGACAACAGCCAGTTCCAGCGGCGGGCGGTATGGCCGGAGATGCTTCTTCTCTTCCTCCATTTGGCTGTGTTCGGTTATCTTCAAAAGCTGGCTGTATGCGTATTCCTGCGCGTCCTCCAGACTCGAATACTTCCAGTTGTCCGCGAATATCTGGTTCCGCAGAATCTTTACGCTGCCCTCCACATGACCTTTTTCATTGCCTTTGAAACAATTGGTGACGTTGATATGAAAACCGTAGTACACCGACATCTTCAGCAAATCCTCGTTCAGTTCCTTTTCGCTCCTCCCGACGAACTTGCTGACCACATTTCTCATGTTGTCGTAGACAATCTCATGATAAGCGCCGCCCATCATCTCGAAAAACCTGACGTGGCTGTCCATAAACACAGCTTTCTTCTGGTTTGTGTACAGATACAGCCAGCGAAAACTTCCGCCAGACGATGACAGAACCGCCATGTGATAGGTCTTGACCCCTTCTCCGCAGCCTAAAAACACCTCGCCAAAATCGTACTCTAAGCGTTCTCCCAGCTCGTACTGTTGGCGAATAAAAACCTCTTTTTGCCGCTTCCTTATATCCGCCAGCGCTATGTTGATGCTGATTGCGCTGATATCAAAGCCCTCTCCCAAAAGCTTTTCATGCATTTGCTTATTCGTCAGCTTTTGTTTGTGTCCCGACCCGAACAGCCGGGTCTTGCGCTCTTCTTCCTTCAGCATTGCCTTAAGCCGCTTGTTCAGTTCCTCGGTATACTTATGTCGCTTTAGTTTTGTTGTTCTGTACTTGGGCTCCGAAAACAGATTCCCCTGTATCGCCCTGACGTCCGCTTCGGGCTCTTCTAGCTCTTTCAGCTGCCGCTGGTACCCGTTCCAGTACTTCGAAACTGTTTCTCTGTCCCGGCCTGTCCGCCTTGCCACTTCTCTGTTTGACAGACCTTGCTCCTTGAGCATGATGATCTCCTATTTGTCCATGAATTTGACCATCCTTTCCTGCCTCCGTTTGTGATTTCGCTGCTCTCTTGAAGCGGCTTTTTTTATGCTATCACATCCAGCTGCTTTTGCCTCCTCGTGGCGGGTTTTTAGATTATCATACACAAC
>JAVBNY010000005.1:0-69982 GCA_031551205.1 Oscillospiraceae bacterium
AAACCTTTGCGAAAACATCCCAATTATCCGTGTAAAAGGTACAGTTTGTCAGGTGCTTGACTTTGCTGTAGAGTCGCCTAAAGGTTGCAGTATCACGACCGCCGAGCACCCAGGCCACAGTTCGCCGTGTGCCACGGTCAGCGGCCTTGATGCCCCAAAGCTTGTTTTTTTATTCCCAATGAAATGCCACATCTCGTCAAAATCCATTTGGGTTATTTCGCCCGATATCTCTTGGTCGGGGAGCTTCGCCCCCGCCTCTTTTATCCACCGATAGACAAGCGAGGGCCATGTGTCAAAAATATGAGCGAGCATATTGTAGGAAGCTTTGCCGAGCGAGTAAAAAATAACGCACATAGCTTTCTTTGCGGCTATCTTCTCATTTGTACGTCCATCGCCTTCAACGAAGTTATATCCGCATTCCTTACAGCGATAACGTTGTTTCTCGCGAACAATTCCGTTTCTGACTACTTTCTCCGATTTGCAGTTCTTACATTCTGGCATGGTAACAGCCCCTCTCTGCTACCATTATACGCCTAATCTATCTATTAGTAAATGCTATTAAAAATTTTTCGAGGCGAAGTCCGTCACAAAAAAGACCAGTACACCGTAACGGTAGGGTCAGCGAAAAAACGCCTACAGGGTGCTGTTTGGCAAAGCGCATGAACGGAAAATTGAGCTGCTCGCCGCAATGGATGGGTTGCTCTGCCGGCAAAGGCTCTAATAGCGACCAAGCCTTGTCCGAGATGCTATGCCGATGGTATTCTGCCCGCATAAGCCCCCCCTATGGAGAAGATAAAACATATTAAACTATACACTCTGACGTGATTTGCCAATAATACAGTCTTACATCAGGGTTTTACATCCGTTCATAATGGCAGGTTTCTTTTGATGCTTTCATAAATATCATCAACATATCATCAGCAAGCGGAGAGACACCGAACGCCTCGCTCATGCCTTCTCCTTCATGCTGTGATGTGCGTATATTCGTATATCACAAAAATATACACTCAGAGTATATATCTTGACTTTTTTAGAAATATAGTATATATTCACATAAAAGCAGATAGAATCGCATCTTATTAAGTTTAAAATAATCAAAGATTATGTCAACGCCTGCACAATGTGAAGGTGCAAAATGGAAGGAGTATGCAAAAATGAAAAAACGGGTAATTAGCATGATACTCACAGTGGTAATGGCGGCGTCGCTCTTGACGGCGGGCCCGCTCACCGCCTTCGCGGCAACATCGGGCAGTTGGAGCTCTTTCATTGACACAGGCTGGTATACGCCGGATACGGCAAATGACCCTGAGTTCACGCTGACGTCCGCGGGGCAGCTCGCGGGCTTTGCTGCGCTTGCAAACAGCGGGGTTTCATTCCAGGGCAAAACGGTGAAGCTTGGGGCCGACATCGACCTCTCGGAGCACTACTGGTTACCCATAGGAACGAGCGCGAGCCCGTTTCAAGGCATGTTCGACGGGCAGGGGCACAGTATAACGGGCCTGACTATAAGCAGCTCCTCGGCTACATATCAGGGGCTGTTTGCCTACAACGGCGGTACGATTGAAAATGTGAACCTCTCATACTCAATAACGGCGTATCGATACGTCGGAGGCATCGTAGCCTACAACAGTTCACAGGGAACTGTGTCGGGCTGCGCCGTCTCGGGGACGCTTCAGGCCCCCAGCTCCGGTGCCGAGCGGCTGGGCGGCGTTGTGGGCGAAAACTACGGCACGGTTGATAATTGCAGCTCGAGTGCCGCAGTGAGCGTCAGCAATACGAGCGCAAATACCTATGGCGTGGGCGGCGTTGTGGGCAATAATTTGAAAAATATTTCAGGATGTACGAACACGGGCGGCGTTTCCCTGAGCTGCACGACTACATCGGCTTTGAGCGAGCTGTCGCTCGGCGGCATCGTGGGCCGGAATTCCGGCGCCGCCGCCGTGGTGGAGTTCTGCGTGAACACAGGCAGCGTCGAAGGTCACCTCGAGGTTACTAAGAATATCAGCGGTTCCAATAAAACCGCGTCTATAAATGCGGGCGGAGTGGCCGGTGTCAATATAAACGGCGCTGCAGTGAGAAACTGCTATAACATGGGCAATGTATATCTCTCAAATATCAAAGGAATCTCGACAACTCTTAGACATACTACGTCCCAAACCAGTTCGTCTGAGGGCTCTGGCGACGCGGTGGGATACGGCGGAGGCATAGCCGGCGCAAACGGGAACGCGGCGCTGACTGAGAACTGCTATAACACGGGCTCTGTCGGAGGCCACGTAGCCAACTCTTTCAGCACTTCTTCTGTTAGCTCGGACTACGTTAGGGATACGTACAGAAGAGGCAGCGTCTACGCTGGAAAGATAGTCGGGCAAAACAACCTGAGCAGCGGAAGCGGTGGCTATGGCACAATTAACAGCTGCTATTGGCTGGGCTCTTCGGGAAACAGCGTTACAACTATTCAGAGTATTATAGGAAGCCGCAATGTCTCTCTCGGCGGATCAAAATCGTCGATCGGGCGCTTTTCGGGCGTGGCCGGCGCCCTGATAGCCACAGACGGCACCTCCTTAGGGACCTACAAGGTGTTGTTTGACGCGCTTTATTATAGTGCGCTTGACACCGCGGTCAAGGCCGACCCTAATTTTGAAGTGACAAAATACATATGGGCCGAAACGGACGGCTATCCCGGCTTTAAGAAGATAACCGGCTGGGCGGACGTGGCCGATACGCGCGAGACGCTCGCCATAGGCATAGGCAACGCCATGCAGCTCGCGGGGCTCGCAAAGCTTGTGAACGGCGGCAATTCCCTCGCCGGGAAGACGTTTACGCTTGCTGCAAATCTGAATATTTCGCGCTTCCCGTGGACGCCGGCCGGAACGGCGGAAAATCCGTTTGCCGGCACGTTTGTCGGCGGCGGGAAGGCCATATACGGCCTGAATATTGATACAGACGACGATTATCAGGGCCTTTTCGGCAATGTTTCGGGCGCGGTCAGGGATGTTATCCTGAGAAACGCCATAATCCGGGGCGGCGACCGCACCGGCGGCATATCCGGGCAGAGCTCCGGCAGCCTTTCGGGCTGCTCCGTGTGGGGCGGCGGCGTTAAAGGCCTGAACGACGTCGGCGGCATAGTGGGATATCAGGAGGGCGGCGGCATAGTAAGCTGCTCCGCGTCGGGAAAGGTGGAAGGCGCTTCCAACGTGGGCGGCATTGCCGGGCGCATGGACGGAGGCGCGATATCTCAGAGCTTCAGCGCCGCTGAGGTGACGGCCATTCAGGATGCCGCGGGCGGCATCGCCGGGGCGCTCAGCGGTGGTACGCTGCGGGATAGCCGCAACGACGGCCCTGTCAGCTCGGCGGGCGGCTGTGCCGGGGGGCTCTCGGGCCGGGCGTCGGCGGCAGCAGAGATATTAAACAGCCATAACAGCGGGGCCATTAAGGCCGCAGATTCCGCAGGAGGCGTTGCCGGAGAGAGCTCTTCCGCGCGGATTGAGAATTGCTACAGCACCGGCGCGACGGAAGGCGCAGGCAGCGCTGGAGGCCTGGTCGGGACGAACAGCGGCTCGCTCAGGGGCGGCTACTATCTGAAATCGGCGGCTGAGAATGGCGTGGGGAGCGGGACAGGCACTGCCGAGAGCGTCGGCAGCTTCCGTGACAGCACCGGCGCGCTCACTGCGGCGGACGGGACGGCGCTCGGATACGGCGCGACGCTTTTTGAGGCTCTTAGCGCGCTGCGTGAAAGCACGGAAGGCTCCTGGCCCGGGTGGAAAATCCATGAGATTATCAACGGAGGGTATCCGACGCTTGACGTCTCGTATCCCAGGCCCGGGAACTGGGGGCTTTACGCCGATACCGATTGGTATAGCTCCAATCCGGAACAGGCCTCATTCACGCTGACCTCCGTGCGGGAGCTTGCGGGGCTCGCGTATCTTGTAAGCAGCGGGATCTCTTTTGAGGGCAAGACAATCGCGCTCGGGGCGGATATCGATGTTTCGACTTACTACTGGGCTCCGATCGGCCGGGCGGATGGAAGCGCTTTCAAGGGCACGTTTGATGGACAGGGGCATATAATATCTGGGCTTGGGGCAGCCGACGCGTCGGCAAGGCATCAGGGCCTGTTCGGGAACAACGCCGGAACCGTGAAGAATGTGGGGCTCAATGAGCTGTCGATCGTTTCAGAAGCTTTTTCCGCGGGAATCGCGGGCAATAACGGAGTTACAGGCAGGATACTCAACTGCTTTGTGCGCGGCAGCATAAGCGGCACGACGTACTCGGGCGGCATTGTGAGCTACAACTATGGGCTTGTTGAAAACTGCTACTTCGCGGGAGTCCTGTCCGGCAATATGGCGGGCGGCGCCGTTGGGCAGAACTTCACCGGCGGAGTTGTGCGCGATTGCCACTTTCAGGGTACGGATGCGGCGGTCGGCCGTTCGGAGGGCGGAACTGAAGGGGCAAATCACCCGATTGCCGACAGAAAGGCCCTGCTTGCCGAACTGAACGTGTGGGCGGACAGTGAGGACGGCCGGAATCTGGGCGCTTCCTACTGGAAGGACGGCGGCGCCCTAAACGGCGGATATCCGATATTCGGATATGACGAGGCGATGCTTGAAGAGCTTCTTTTATCCCTCGGTGGGCACAATGTTATCGTTGTTGCGAAGGACGGGGCTTTGCCGATTGAGGGCGCGGACGTCGTGATAGCTGAAAAAGAGCTGTCCGCCGTCACCGATGAGCGGGGCGTGGCCGAGTGCGCGGGCGTAAACGGCACTTATTCCGTGAGGGTTTCCGCCGAGGGCTATAAAACCACGGAGCAGTTTTACCGGGCGGCGCCTGGAAATGAACGGTACTTTTTCCTTGAAGAGAAAATGGACGACGGGAAGCCTTACATAACGTTTGCATACGATAAAAGAAGCCGCTTCGACCTGCGAACTCAGTCGCTCGCCTATTCCGAAAAGAAGGGCGATGTTCTGGAGCTCGCGGTTTCGGGCGACTGGAACGGAAACGGCCCGGGTAACTACAAGCTCTACCAGGAGGGCGTGAAGGGCGGTCTCGCCGGCAGATATATTATGAGCGAAGACGGAGTTTTCGACTTTGCCCCGGGCAAGGCGCTCAGCCCGGAGCAGCCGGTATTCCTCATGATGGTGTCGGCAAACGGCGTCGAGTCGGACCCCGTGCCGCTCAACCTGATTATCAACAAGCAGTCGGAGATGGATATGCTGTTCGAGGCGTCCGACGCGCAGCCTGTGCTGAACATTACCACGGACAATTCCGCATCTATCCTGGAAAGCGCGTTTTTAAACATGTTCCCGTCAAGATACATGATACCCAAGATAGGAAAGCTGGTTAACGTACATCTGGTCACAAACGCGGACGGGTCGCACAGCCTTAGGGGAACGGTCGGAGCGGATAAATCTCCGGCGGAAAAAAAGAACCCGTGGGATGGCATCTGGGACGCCACTACAGGGTCGGACGCCGGATGGAAGGGCTACAAGGGCTTTTTTGACGAGCAGACGCATTACTATATTGGCGGAGGCACACAAAAATCATTTGCCACAGCCCGTAACGCCGGCTTCAAGACCTACGGCGTTAAGCTGTATGACTTTACGATGGCGGATGTGGTAAAGGCTGAGGCGCTGTCGTTCGGATACTTCGAGCTGACTTTCGATCTGGATGGAAAGCTGCGGGACAGCGGCGGGAAAATGCTGATGGCCGGAAGGGCCTTCGGATCCTACACAAAAAATTTCCAGGTATTCTACATACCGGTTTACGTGCAGCTTGAGGGCGGCATGAAGATGGGATTTTTGGCAGGCCTCGACATAAGCGGTTCCGGGATCTCAGTTTCAAAGGACAGCAGGTTTGTGCTCAGCCCGTATATAATTCTTGAGGCCGGCATAGGCAACACGGGCGTCTTTTCCGTGGGCGTCGGCGGCGGACTTGACCTGAGGATTCAGGTAATGCCCACAAACAGTGGCGATCTTGAGGCCTACGCGTATGTTAGGCTCAGGGCTTTGAAGTTCATAGACTTAAGATGGACGTTTGCGCAGAAATCCTGGCACCTTTGGGGCAGCAAATCCGCGCGTATGGCGGCGTATGGCCTTGCGCAGGCGCTGGAGAACGGCGAATTGGAGCTGACGCTCGCCGACAGGAGCTACGCCTCAAAGACCACCGCGTGGAACGGAAGCGGCGAGGTTCTGCAAAGCTGGATTTCACCGGACGCCTCGCCGAGATTGGCGCGCGCGGGCGGAAAAACAGTGATGCTCCTGGATACCGACGACCCCGCCCTTCCGGCCGGGAACTCCACAAGACTTAAATATTCCGTGTATGACGGGGCCTCCTGGACGGAGCCAAGGCCTGTCTGGGAGAGCGCCACGGCCGACTATCAGGGAAAGCTCGTGACGGCGGGCGGCGAGCTTTACGCCGTATGGCAGAAGTCAAAGGCGGCCGCGACGGAAAAAGCCGCCGACAGGCTGCTGACCGAGATGGCCGGGAATCTCGAAATATGCGTTGCAAAATGGAATAAAAATACGGAGAAATTTGAAAATCAGCAGTTTGTTACAAGCAATGACAGGCTTGACATGGCCCCGGTGCTCGCGTCCGACGGGGATAATCTCAGCGCACTCTGGGTGCAGAGCAGCGCGAACGATGTGTTCGGCCTCTCCGGCACGTATTCGATCATGCGTAGCACGCTGGAAAACGGAAGCTGGTCCGCGCCTGTGAGGCTTTTTGAGACGGAGGACTACATCACGGAGCTCGCGGCGGGATATAAGGACGGAAGCCTCAGCGTCGCCTATGCCGTTGCGGGAGGCGAGGATAAGCCTGATATCTGGCTTGTGAGAGGAAGCTCCTCAATCCCGATATCGGATATGGAGACCGCCTCCGCCCTTCAGTTTAAAGACGGAGATTTTTACTGGAGCGCCGGCGGGGAGATAAACGTCTTTAATCCCTCGGACAATACTTCCGAAACGATAAAAACGGCGGACGGCTCGGCAATCTCCGGCTCCTGGAAGATTGCGGAGGGCGGCGGCAGAATGGCGGTTGTCTGGGCTGAGGCCAACAGGCCCGGTGACGAGACTGATGCAGCCGGGAGCTCGGGGTACAGCCTGAAGGCGTCAATTAAGACATCCGGCGGCTGGAGCGCGCCCGTGACGCTTAAAGAGACGGATAACAATATCCGGGACTTTGATGCCGTTCTGGACGACAGCGGGACGTGGCTCACGGCGATGAACACCTGCCCTGAGCCGGTCATCGAAGATGACGCCGATAACTGGGAGGAGCCGGAGCACTCGCTCAGGTTTGCCGAAATCATTCCGAGAACGGATCTGTCCCTCGACTACGCATACGCCGACAGCTCACTGCGTGAGGGAACGGTTCAGCCTGTTGTCTGCTATGTCACGAATCTCGGGGAAAAAGCCGTTAGCTCTCTCAAGCTTGAGATATCCGGAATGGCGGCAAAGACGATACCTTGCGATATCGATCCCGGCGAGACCGTTATCCTGGCTGAAAACGTGGACCTGAGAGATGTCCCGGCCGACGGCAAAGTGACCGTCATGGTGTCGGCGGCGGAAGAGACGGAGTTGCCTGACAACAGCTTCGAGCTCACCCTCGGGGTTGTGGACGTGTCGCTGTCACTGGAGAGGTATGATGTCGACGGCAAGGTTTTCGTGGCGGCGAAGCTCAATAACGCGTCCGAAATTCCGGCAAATGTCGCCCTCACGGTCAGAAGGGGCGCGAAAGACGGCCCGGAAATTGATCGCAAGCCCGAGGCTGTCCTGGGAAGCGGGCACAGCCGGATATACCTGTTCAGCTTTGATCCCTCAAGCGAAGATTTTGGCGACGCAGACAGGCTTCCGCTGTATTTTGCGGCCGAGGTCAGGGAGGCGAACGCCAATCCGTACAGCGATACAGGCGTGATAGTGCTGTACAAAAAGGTTCCCTATGAAAAAAGCGATGAAGAGCCGGTGGAGATAAAGCTTGTCAAGGCGACGGGGATATCCATACAGGGGCCGAAGTCGATAGCGCTTCACACCGACATGGAGGAAGTCTCAGGCGTGCAGCTTTCCGCTGCTGTGGCGCCCACAGGCGTGACAAACGGCGATGTGTTCTGGAGTTCAAGCGACCAGGAGGTGGCTGCGGTCAGCGGAAACGGACTGGTTGTCGCGATTGGGCCCGGCACCGCGGAGATTACGGCTGCAAGCCTTGACGGAGGCTTTACCGACACTGTTACGGTGACCGTGTCGCAATATTACCATAACCTCACGGTAAAAAGCTCGGTCGGAGGCAAGATCACGGCCGGAGCGGACGGCGCGCACGCCGCCGGCGACAGGGTGGCCGTGGCGGCCGAGCCGTATGACGGATACAGGTTCTCCGGCTGGGTTAGCTCAGGCGGGCGGTTCGAAAACGCGGCGAGCATCTCCACGGCGTTCGATATGCCGGAGGAAGACGTAACCGTCACGGCTATGTTTGAACCGATCCGTCTCATAAAGGTAATCACGCCTGTAGTCAGCGATTATGTGGCGACCTTAGGGGCAAATGTCAAGGTACTTGTCGACGGAGAAGAGCTCATTGGCCGGGATGTTCACATCTACCTGTCCAGATACGGCACAGTGCTTGGAAGTGCGCCTGTAGCAGACGGGGTCGGCACAATAAAAATTCCGGCCGGTGTCCTGAACTCCGTCGGCAGATATGATCTGACGGCCACGGTTGACGGCGTTGACTGCGGTATCACGGGACATATAAACGTCGTGGCGTATAATCCGGAGCTATGGAGCATGGCCTTTGCAAAGAGCGCGGACGGAATGCTGATGATCGTGTTTGCCGACCGGATATCCGTTTCTCCAAACGGTCTTTCCGTTGATATTGGCAATGAAAAAGGTGTCGGGTATGCGGGCCTTGCCGAGGGAGATGTGCTCATACGGACCGTTAAAGGCTTTGAGGACATACCTGCCGGAACAGTGATAGTAGTGAAGGGACTGAAATATCCAAGTCTCTTCCCAAGCTACAGCTTTACATTCACGGGGAAATTCGGCGGATAAGCCGGACGGACTGCTTTCTGCGCATAGCAACTCCTGCAATACCGTAAGCACCGCCTGTAGGAGCCCACAACACATTGATATAACTATGTTTTCAAAAAGTTTTGTATCGGCGCTCCGACCAAGACAAGTGGACAGACTTTTTGAGTCTGTCCACTTGATATTGTAGCGAAGAAAACCCCCGGCATATGCCGGGGGTTTTCTTCGCTACAATATCCCGCTCACTCCCGTTGGCTGCCGTTAACTCAAGTGAGCGGATATACTCGGTCCCCGCATCCAGGTACTGTCAATAGTTTTTTGCAAATTAGAAAGCAGCTGATTGGCAGAAGAAAATCGGGGAACAAAAACATCCTGAAAATCCATGGAATCCAAATGCTTCGTGTTCATATGCTTTTTGTTGCCCCACTGTGTTCCTGCGACATGTCGCAGACGGGCACAGACCAGCATCAGGGCAGAATTGCCGTCAGGGAAAGTGCCCACAACTCGCGTTCTGCGGCGAATTTCCCGGTTAAGGCGTTCAATGACATTGTTAGTGCGGATTCTTGTCCAGTGTTCAGAGGGGGAATCAGCACAGATAAGGGCTTCTTAAATTGAGGGCTCAATCTTTTTAGCGGCCTCGCCGAGCTTCATTTCCCACAGCAAGTCGGCAACGGCACAGGCCTTCTCTCTGGCCGCCAATTTGCTTTCCTGCGCATAGATGGCCTTGAGCATTTGTGCCACCGGCTTCATCTTGGAACGCGGTACCACAGAGAAAATATTGCGGTAGAAATGGACGATGCAGCGTTGGTATTTGGCTTGAGGGAACACCTCTCCAACGGCCTCTACTGCATGCCCAAACATTTTGAGGAGCATATTTGAAAATAAGGCGGCGCCCGGCATCTCCGGTACCCGCGTTTACATCAAGCAGTAACCCTCACCGCGGATTGTTTCGAGCGCAATGCCGGCGAGGCTTTGAAAGTCAATTTTTTTGCGTAACCGGCTGACGATGATCATGATGTAGCTTTTATCCTCCCTGCGGTAACTGCCCCAAACGTGCTTTGCAATCTGTTCATATGTAACGGTCTTACCTCGGTTTTTTGCCAGCAGAGATAACAGGTCAAACTCACGGTTTGAAAGACCCAGCTCTTCCTTCCCGATAAAGGCATGATGTTGTTCTATGTCGATTATCAGTGGGCCTAAGGTTATTTGGCGATGGGTCGCGTTAATCGGGAGTATTTCGCTTCGTCGGATATTTGCCAGAATTCGCGCTTCCAGCTCATTCATCCTGTAAGGCTTGGTTATGTAGTCGTCCGCTCCCAGCGAAAGGCCCTTTATTATCGACATATTGTCGGCTTTTCCACTGAGGAAAAGAATCGGCACGTTACTGCGCTTGCGGATAATGCGGCAAACCTGGAACCCGTCTACCTGAGGCATTATGATGTCCAATAATATGCATTCCGGCTTGAAAACGTCCAGCAAGGCAAATCCGTCCTCCGCGCAACTGGCGGTTTGCATGGTGTAGCCCCTGTGGGTGAAGTAGTCGCGGGTTACTTGCAGAACTAACTGGTCATCGTCTATCATCAAGAGCTTGTACATAATAATCTCCTACATGCTAGAGGGCCTCAATCACTGCAATCATTTCTTCGAGGCTGTTAACAAAAGCCGGTCTGTACACACGGTACATTTCGGTTTGTGCGGCAACTTTTGCGCAGGCGTTCATAAGAATCTGAGACGAGGAGCACAAGCGGTGCGCTTCAGGCCTGTAAATGTTTTTGTGAACCATCTTGAGCTTATCCAGCGACGACAGCTTCTGCAGCTCTACACCGCCGCCGTCACGGACGACAATCTCGATAATGCAGCGCAGCGGTTCAGGCTCCGGATGCCAGTCACGCAGCCCGCGGATGACAAATTTGTCTCGTCTCTCGTTAATCTTCACCATCTTTGAGGTATCGAATCCCAGCCTGAGAGCGGCGTCTCCGCAGAGCTTACGCTGGGGATAGGCCGGCAGTACGCGGATAACTCCAGCCTCTTCGCATAGTACGGAAACGTCGTCGGCCAGGAAAGGGAGCCCGGAGAGAGAGAGAGCCGTGACTACGGTGGACTTTCCCGCGCCCATATCGCCGGTTACGATCATAACGCCGTCTTTTTTCAGCAGCGCGCCGCCGTGAACGGGAAGCATACCACGCTGGATAAGCAGCACCGCCATGACAGTACCCATCAAGTATATGCGAAGCCTTTCGCTGATATAGGGATCGTTCTCGAGGTCGGAAGCGGGCGAAACAGTGACATGGCTTCCGTTTTGGATTTGGAAATCACCGGCAGGCGTGCGCATCCAGGCGTTGTTTTTATTCAATGCCCCCAGCCATGTTTCACTCAAAGCCATATCGGCCGATATTTCGTCGGAAAGCGAACCGATTACAATTTCCGCGTCGTAATTTTCGGCAGCTTCGGCGGGTGCGGCTTCGGGCAAAAATATCTGAGATTTGATAAATAAGGAAAATACTTTGTAATATCTTGACATAATCACAAAAACCTTTAAAAACAAGTTTACTATCCTATAAATATATCGTATAATATTATTAAAACATCAATATTTGTCGATAATTTATTGCAGCTGTATGCGTCCATAATGCAAATGATATTATCGATCGGATTGGGAGCCAATATGAATAAGCTTGACAAGGTTCTGTACGTACTGAAAACGGTGGAAGTCACAGAGATTTGCGACGAAAAAGTTATGATAGATTTTGAAAGCGGAAAATATTTGCTGCTTAAGGGTGTTGGAAACACAATATGGGAAATGATTCATGACGGAGTCAGAGTCAGTGAAATCGTGGAGGGGCTTCTCAGGGATTACGAAGTAACTCGGAACGAATGCGAGCAGTTAACCATAGAATTTTTGGAGAAACTGGTCGAATTCGGATTTATTGCGCTAAAATAGACGATATGTTTAGCTTGATCTACAACTTTATTTTTAGAAACCGGAACAAGCTTTTGACCATACAGGCATTTTGCTTTACGGCATGGTATAGCTTGCTCCTTCGTTTCGTTCCGGTGGCGAAGCTAAGGCCCTTCATGGGATGTGAAGGCGTTGAGACGCCCTGCGACGAGCTGACCGAGAGCGAAGCCAAAAAGGCCGGTATTATTAGCCGTCTTGTCAACCGGGTCGCAAGCCGCACTCCGTGGCATAGCAAGTGCTTTGTGCGCGCATTGACCGCACAGCGGATGCTCTACGCCGCTGGACTATTCTCTACACTCTACCTCGGCGTCGGCAAGGATGAAAACAACAAAATGATAGCGCACGCGTGGCTGCGCTGCGGTCAATACTATATTACCGGCGGCGATGGCAAAGACTATACGCAGGTATCAAAATTTGCGAAAACCCGTGTCTAGACAGGGGCGCATCGAGTGCCGTATCTTGTCAAACAGTACTGTGTAATACATGAATTTAACCCACTGGGAACAATATAATGTTATCTCTCATTTGCGCAGTTCTCCGCTACATGTCAAGCCCCCAATCATGATACCAAGCAAAGCGTGAGAAAATAAGGCGGAAATGACGCCCGTGTGGCGCCAGCTCTTTCCGGGTATACTGGCAAGGCGCTCGCGCGTACATTCGTGGATGATGTTCACCCACTGAAGCCGGCGGCCGCTTGTAAGCCTGTCCTCCACAAAATCATAGCTCCAGACGTGGTTCCTGTGTTCGGCTGAGGGCCGGATACAGGAACTTTTATTGTGATGAAGAAAACCCCCGGCTAAGCCGGGGGTTTTCACCCGTTTTACGGGTGGTTCGTGATTGTGCGGGTTCTGCGCCCCCACATCTGTCAAGGGGTATACTATCCTGCCTTGTGTACGTAAGCTTTCACAACGTCACGGTTTGTATAAATGTAAACCTGTAGCTTGGGAAGAGGGCCGGGTATTTTATGCCCGTGACCTTCACGCTGAGCTCGCCGGAAAGCGGCGCTGTGGGCACGAGTAGCGAGTTGCCCGATATAACCGCGCTATATTTCACATTATTCACAAAGACCTCGCCCAGGAACTGCCGCTCATACCCTACGTCCGGGAATCTGATCTCAAGTGCGTCTTTGCTGTTGTAGGAGCCCTTCAAAATGCTCATGTCCCAATAGTCCGCCGAGTTCGGAGCTATCGTGAACGGAGCCTCGGCTTTAACGTCCGTGCCCTCGACCGACGCACGGAACGTATAGCGCCCGGCAGGGAGGGAGAGTTCGGCCTTATCCAGACTGAGTTTCTTGCTGAACGAATCGGCGGCGTCAAACCGCAAGCTTTGGTAGACAGCCACACCATCGGAGTTAATAATCGAAAGGACAAGCTGTCTGCCCTCAAGGCCCTTTCCAGAAATTTCGACGGGAATGTAGGCGGCAAGTCCGGACACAAGCGTGGATGCGCCACCAATGGAAAGATAGGTAATCTGGGGTCTTTCACGCCGGACTATGTTAAGATATTTCCATTTGCCGTCGCTTCCGAGTTCAAATCCCTCAGCGTCGGTGTACACATAGGCGATGACGTCAGAGGGAACAAATTTGAAGGCACTGCTTGTTATCGGGGCATCGCCCTCAAAATAGATACTCTTTAGGCTTGTACAGGACAAAAAAGCAATGGGCCCAATGCTTTTCACTTGGCTGCCAATTGTCACGCTAGTAAGATTAATACAATTGCAAAAAGCGCTGTCTTCTATTTGCTGTACGTTTTCCGGTATTGTAAAATCGCCGTAAGCCGTTGGATATGACACCAATACTTTTTTTTGCTTGTCAAATAAAATAGCTCCGTCTGATGAGAATGAGGCGTTCAAATCACTGACAGTAAAAATTCGGAGCGAATGGCAGGCCTCAAATGCCCCGGGAAGTATTTGAGTAACACCGCTTCCTATTGAAACACTCGCGAGATTTTTACATGACCAAAACGCCCCTATGCCGATGGATGTGACGCTGTCCGGAATCGTCACATCCGTGAGGCTTTCACAAGAATCAAAGGCGGCGTCACCTATGATCTGCAGGTGGTTTCCAATCGACACACCGGCTAGGTTTTTGCAACTCATAAACGCCGCGCGGCCGATGGATGTGACACTGTCCGGAATCGTCACGCCTGTGAGACTTGAGCAGTTCTGAAAAGCATCGTTGCCGATGGATGTGACACTGTCCGGAATCGTCACGCTTGTGAGACCATAGCAGTTCTGAAAAGCATTGTTGCCGATGGATGTGACACTGCCAGGAATCGCCACACCCGTGAGGCCTGAGCAGTAAGAAAACGCCCCTGTGCCGATGTATGTGACACTGTCCGGAATCGTCACGCCCGTGAGGCCTGTACAATACCGAAAACATAAACTGCCGATAGCTGTAACCTTAAATAATTTTCCGCCGTATGCAATTGTCTCCGGGACTGTAACTGTGCCAGAGACAGAATAGGGTATCACCGCTCTTAATCCATCCCCCACCTGAACGGTGCCGGTGTTGCCGTCCTCTGTGAGAATTTTGTACAACATGTTATCAACATAAATGATACTACCCGGGGCGGCGCTTGCATGCAATGGCGAAATGGTCACAAGGGTAAGTGCAAGGATGATCGCAATTGCCAGGGAAACGCTTCTGTTTACCGCTCTTTTCATATGGCAGTCCTCCCGAAAAATATATATTTCTCCCCATATTTTAACACATAAACAAAAATTTGTCTACATATGGCGAATAATACTGGAGTTTTTCACAAGGAAAGAGGAAAGAGGGCGAACGCAGCCGTTCACAGCCGGAATCTTCCCCTATAATAAAAGCATTCAAATGTTTGATAATTCGAAAATCATATATGTAAATAATTCACTAAAAATCAACGTAATTATTGCGTATTTTTGTTTTTAGTATTGACAAATCATGGGGCAAGCTGTAAAATATGAGGGATATTGTATAAATTTTTGCACCTATAACCGCGAATGAAGGAAAGGTGGGATGCGGCGGCTTAATGGTTAGCGTGCGATGCACGCTGTATTACAGCGTAAAGGAGGAAGCAGAACAATTAAGAAAGAAAATATAACGCTGCCGTACCCACGAAATTTTAAAATGACGGATTTTTTGTAAATCCGCCGGTTTATGTCGAAATACTGAAAAAGAAAGGTGAATCGGACAATATGAAAAAATACATGGCGTATGTGCTCTTGCTGGCATTTGTTATTCTGGCCGCGCTGCCCGCGCTGGCCGCTGCGCCAAAGGCCTCTGTTCCCAACGTGAGTGTTGTGGGTGAGAACATAAGCGTTGGAAGCGAGATCGGCGGAGTTCTTCCTGGAACTTATAGCGGAATGCTGAATAACGGCAGGGCCTTTGACTTTAACATGAAAGAGGTTTCTATTGCAAGCGTTGAGAAAAGCGGCGATACCGTGGTTGTGAAGCTGAACATTTCCGGCGCTGCAGGCGAGAAAAACGGTGATGTGTTCTTCGCGGCATACGACGCGGCGGGCAGGCTCAAGTATCTGTCTGAGAAGAAAGACGCACTTGTCGGAACCGATGTTTATACATGGACAGGCACCGATTTGGCCGGCGCAGCAAAAATCAGGGCATTTGTATGGGATATTACAACCCTGAGGCCGCTGTGCGAGGCAAAAGACGCGAGCTAATTAAGCTAGGGCAACACTGCACAAAGAGCTACCGACTAATTTGTATGCTGTTGCCTCAATGCAGAATAATAACTTAATTATTGAAAGAGAGCTGATATAATTTGAAACGGAGACTTATTAGCTTCGCGCTTTGCCTGGTTATGGTTTCCAGTATACTGGTGATACAGGCGCAGACGAGCGAAACGCCGGTTGTCGTACGCAGTACGGCCTATGGCGCGGCATATAAAAACACAGATCTGACCTTTGAGGAACGCGCGGCGGACCTTGTTTCCCGCCTTTCAAACAGGCAGAAGGCACAGCAAATCAGCAACCACAGCGGCAACGATTATGTCAAAACGCCGGCCATTCCGGCGCTTGGGATAGGGGATACCTCACTGTGGAGCGAGGCTCTCCACGGAGTGGCCCGTCAAGGAATAGCCACGTCGTTCCCGACCGCGCTCAGCATGGCGTCCTCCTGGGACGAAGATCTTATGCTTAAAATGATGACCGTGGCATCTACTGAGGCCCGCGCGAAGGACTGGCTGACCGGCAGAGGGCTGATGTATTTCTCTCCCACGATCAACCTGTCACGCGACCCGCGTTGGGGACGCAATGATGAGTCCTACGGCGAGGATCCTTATCTTACGGCGGTTATGGGCTCGGCCTTTGTAAAAGGCTTTCAGGGAGATAACCCGAATGATCCTTATCACAGCGATAAATATCTGAAAGCCGTCGCCACCATTAAACACTATGCCGCCAACAACTCCGAAGGCAACCGGAGCTCGGGCTCCTCAAATATGGACGACCGCGACCTCCGCGAGTATTATACGGCCGCCTTCCAGAAGGTTGTGGAAACAGCGCAGCCGGCATCGGTGATGGGCGGATACAACAGGGTCAACGAGATCCCGATGCCGGTAAATACATATCTCAACGACAGGCTCCTCCGCAAAACCTGGGGCTTTGAAGGTTATGTAGTAACCGACTGCGGCGCCTTCGGCAATGTTTCGGGGTCTCACAGCTGGAGGCCGAACGGCTGGAACAGCCCGGACGGACTCTGGAAGAGCCCCGATCTGGGCAGACGGGTAACCGCCGCTGAGGCCATCGCTTTCGGTATAGCCTCAGGTAACGACGCAGAGTGCGGAAGCTCAATAAGCGAGACAAATGTCATAAACGCGTTAAATCCTGAAAGAACTCAGGACGGCGCAAATGTGAAGGATTTCTTCAACGAGGATATCCTCAACCAGGCGGCATACCGTTTGATGAAAACGCGCATGAGCCTGGGACAGTTCGATCCCGCAGAAGGCAATCCGTACAGGCAGATTACGGCCGACGTGCTTGAAGCGCCCGACAGCCTTGCGCTGAGCTTGCAGGCCTCGCGCCAGTCACCCGTGCTGCTGAAAAACAAGGGGAACATCCTGCCGCTTGACGCAAAATCGGCAAAATCGATAGTAGTCCTGGGCGCGCTGGCCAATATCTGCGAGCTTGGTGATTACAGCGGAAGCCCTACGGTTCTTGTCAACTTCAAGAAAGGGCTGACAGACTTCCTCGAAAAGGAAGGCTATACGGGCACCCTTGAGTTTTATAACGGCATTGACGGACTCCCGGGCTATAAATCCGACCGCGACGCGGCGATGGCGGCCGCCAAAGAAGCCGACATCGTAATCGCTTACGTGGGAACCGACCGCACCGGCCTCTTCTCCACGGCCTCAGAGAACTCAGACCGTGCCGCCTCCCTCGCTTTACCCCGCAATCAGGCGGATATGATCAGCGCGATAGACAATGACAACATCGTTGTTGTGATGTCGGCGGTCGGATACCATGACGTGAACTCGTTTATAGACAAGGTGAAGGGAATGATATTTACCTGCTATAACGGTCCGTATCAGGGAACAGCCATGGCAGAGCTGCTTTTTGGCAAAGCGAACCCCAGCGGACACCTGACGTTTACATGGTATTCGGATATTACCAATAAAAAGCTTTCGCATATAGCTGATTACCGTCTGCGCGTCGACAGTGAAGAGAAATACTTCCAGGTCAGTGCCAGCGACGCAAACAGAGGCGATTATGCCTCCGTAGGGCGCACATACCAGTATTATGACGGCGGTATCAGCTATCCGTTTGGATACGGACTCAGCTATTCCGACTTTAAGGTTGACAATTTCTCCATCAGTGAGACAAACGCCGTGCCCGCCGGCAAAAAGGTCGACGTCACATGTACCGTGACAAACAACGGGGCAAAGGGCGCCGAGCTTGTGCAGGTTTATATGGTATCTCCAATGAGGCTTGAGGGCAACAACCAATATCCCAAAAAGCAGCTTAAGGGATTCGCCCGCGTTGAGCTTGACAAAGGGGAATCGAAAGAGGTTACGATCCAGCTCGACACGAACGAATTCTATTTTATTGATTCCACAGGCAAGCCGGGCACCGTCTTCGCAGGTGGCGATATCGTAAACGACGCCGGCAGGCGCGTTGTCCCCGGAGGGGCATATGAGATACAGGTGGCCACCTCCGCCGCTGACAGCGACATTCTGGAAAAATTTAATCTCAATATTACGAGTTCCGAGGCCATTGCGCCGACGCTCAAAAACGTGACGCTTTCCAAGGAAAAGGTCGTAGCAATGCCGGGCGATGAGTTTAACGCGCGTGTGGTCACCGTCATGAGCGATGAGACCTATCTCACCTCCGGCGCGGATATAACCTACACAAGCAGCAGGCCGTCGGTCGCGACAGTCGACCCAGGTACAGGCAAAATTAAAGCGGTCGCGCCCGGAACGACGATTATTACCGTGGCGGTTTCCAAAGACGGCGTAACCCTTTCCGACACGGCTCCGCTGGCCGTATGCCTGAAGAAAACACTCTGGCTTGACAACATCACGCTGGACGGTACGCGGCTCCCGTCGTTTAACCTCGGCGGCTCAAACCCGGCGACACGCCATGTCGTCGAGCTTCAGAACGTCGATGTAAAACCCGAGGTCGCCGCAACTTCGCCCGACGAGGCCACGAAGGTGGTCGTTACTCAGGCGGGAACGGGGAACACAGCTCTTATTACCGTTACCGATAAGGACGGCGACAGCGTTGTTTACACCATTGAATTTCAGCAGGCGCTCCCGGAGGTCACCGAGCTGACAACGGAATACGGCGAAAGGTTCACTGCCGGGACCGGCGCGTTTGCCGGTTCTAAAATGAGGAACATCAGCATCGTCACGGGCGAAGACGTGGTTGTTCCATTCATGGTGACGGCAAGCTACGCCAAAGGATCGCAGGTGACGGTCAGCCTGTCTGGCACCGACGGAACAGTTTATGACTCGGTTGTTCTTGCCTGCAATGACACCGTTTTCCAGGGCTCAGGCTTGCTCAAAATAGCGGGAAAAGCACCTGTGGACAACCTGACGATCACGGCTTCCATAGGCGGGACAAATGCGAAGAAAGCCACAGTAATCCCCTCGAGAAATTTTGAGGATGTGGCTTCAATAATGTTTAATCCCAGTGTTGCAGCCAGCGGAAACAACACGGTAATCAGATTTATGACAGGAATCGTGAGCACTTCGAACGAACAATGGGGCCCAGGTACATTGGATACGGGTGTTGATCTGTCCAAAGTCAAAGCGTACGCCGACTTTGGAGAAGGATTAAACCCGGTGAATGTTGTCTCCGTCGGTGCGATTCATTCCACCACCATGGGGCAGATCTCGGTAGGCGCGAACTTCAACACCGTCAAGGAGATAAAGCTTGTAGGCGTGAAGTTTATCAGAATTCTTCCGAGCTATGAATTCACGATCACAGTGCGGCCAAATTCATTATAAGACTTGAAAATGTGCAACAGGTAGCTGCCAGGACATAAAAAACAGCCGGGGTAAATTTAATTACCCCGGCTGTTTGTCCTTTTCATTGCAGGTGCATTACCGCCGCGCGCCACGGCTATGCCTTGGGGCCCTTGCCTCCGCTTCCGTATTTATCCAGAACATATGGCACAGTGATAACCGCAATGTGCCTGTCGTGCAGCAGCTTTTGTCGGATGAGATGCTCCATTTGATTGTGGAAGATGTTCTTCCAGGCGCTGTTGACCACAAACTTTGGCATCACCACCGTGATAATATCTCCGAGCTTGGATTCGTGTTCCTCTGACTCAATGTGTCTTATCAGCGGGGCAACAATCGCACGGTACGGCGAGTATTTAATTACAAGCGGCACACGGATGCCGCACTGCCGCCATCGCTCCTTGAGTTTTTTGGCCTCGTCAATGTCGATGGAGACGTGGAAGGCGATGATATTTTTGTCGTCCGAAAGATGCCGGGCGTAATTGATGGCTTTTAGAGAGGCCTTGTTAAGCGAACTCACGACGACGATAGTATGCTTTTGCACCTCAATTAAATCTGTCTCCTGCTTCACCTCGCTGGGGTCAAGGTGAAGCTGCCGCGCAACATCCTTGTAGTGAAGGTTGGTTCGCTTCATCGCGACAACAAACAGAATCATCAGCACAATGGAAATCCACGCGCCCTCCAGCATTTTGCTCCAGGCTATGATGATGACGGTGACAATGGTCATCACCGCGCCAACGCCGTTGATGACGGCTTTGTGCCGCCATCCCGGGCCGCGCTGTCTTAGCCAGCGGGCAAGCATCCCCACCTGCGATAAGGTGAATGAGATAAACACGCCTATGGCGTACAGCGGCACAAGGTCGTGCGTTTGGGCGTTATATATGACGACCAGCAATCCGGCTGTGAGGCAGAGGGCGATGATCCCGTTTGAAAACCCCAGGCGCCCGCCGCGGCTGGCAAACTGCCGCGGGACATAACCGTCTTTGGCCACAAGAGACAAAAGCATAGGAAGTCCGGCGTAGGAGGTGTTGGCCGCCATCACCAGGATCACGGCCGTGGCCACCTGGAGCACATAGTACATTGGCCCGCCGCCAAATACCTGAGATGCGATCTGAGACAGCACCGTGATGCCCGCTTCGTTGGGCACGGCATGGTAGAGCGTGGCCATGAACGAGGTCCCGCCGAAAATGAGCAATACGAACAGGCCAAGCAGGCCAAGAACGATCTTTGCGTTTTTTTGGGATGGCTTTGCAAAGCTGGGGATGGCGTTGCTGACGGCCTCCACCCCGGTCAGGCCCGCGCAGCCGGCGGCGAATGCCCGTATCAGAAGGAAAAACGTGATGTCGCCCATGGCCTGCGGGATCGGGAGCACGGCCTGAGGCTGATAGCCCAGCACGAACACCTTGATTAGGCCCGTGACGATCATCACCATCATCGAGCCGATGAAGACATATGTGGGAAACGCGAAGATGCGGGCGGACTCACGGACGCCGCGCAGGTTCCCAATGGTCATCAGCACGATAAGAAACAGCGTAATCAGCACGCTGAAAGACTGCAGCGCAGGAAACGCGGAGACGATGGCGGCCGTGCCGGAAGAGGTACTGACGGCTACGGTAAGGATGTATCCGATGATCAGCGAGGCCGAGGCGGCAAGCCCCGGGAGCTCGCCCAGATTTTCTTTGGCGACAGTATAGGAGCCCCCGCCATGCGGATAGGTATCTATAGTCTGATGATAGGAGAAGACAAGGATCAGCAACAGCGCGATGATGGCAGCCGCTGTGTAGAACATGTACTGATACGCGAGCAGGCCCACCCCGAGTACCAGCACCCACAGAATCTCCTCTACGCCGTATGCGACCGAGGATATTGCGTCACTGGCCATAATCGGAAGCCCCCAGAAAACATTGAGCTTTTCGCCTGTAAGCTCTTCGTTTCGCAGAGGCCTGCCAAGCAAAAACAGTTTCACTTTATTGAGCATATCATTGCACTCCTACTCATAACCGCCGATACGGCGGGGGCATTTGCCCCGAATCTATGCAGGATAGTATATCACAAGGTTTATAAAATGTGAACCATTCCTACATTTCATTTAAAAGTTTGAGCGCGGTGGCTTTGGACATTCGGGAAAGTCGCGCCTTCAGAACTCTGAGGAATCCATACTGACAATCCGCCTGCTGAACGCGACTCGTATTTAGGAGTGATTCGGCCAAACGTTGTCTTCCGAATAGGGCCGTTAAAAAAGTTTTTCCTTGCCCATAAAAATCTTGCCAATCGGGCTTCTAAAATATATAATGAATCATTGGAGGTGTGGACATGAACAACGAAGGGAAAATCCTTGTAGTACTGGAACAGCTCCAACAAGGACAGACTCTGACAAATGCCCGGCTTGATAAAATGGATGCCCGGCTTGATAAAATGGACACCCGGCTTGATAAAATGGACACCCGGCTCGAAAAAATAGACACTCGGCTTGATAAAATAGACACTCGGCTTGACAAAGTAGACATTCGGCTTGATAGTGTGGAGCAACGCATACTTAAAATTGAGGTTATCCAGGAAAATGAGGTCGCAAAGAAAATTCAGTTGCTTGCAGAAGGGCACAGCGGTATTGCTGAAAAGCTCCGATGCCTCGACGAACTGACGGACAAAGTAGATGACATACAGAATACCGTTGACGTACTAAAACATATTGTTGTCAAGAAGTAGCCGGAGCTACCCCAATAATCTATACATTGCACCCCTTAACAGTAAAAATATGTAAGGGGTGATTTCTTTTGTATGTTCTTCCGGAAACTGTTGGCCGCAAAACTGGGTATTTCAGATACGCCGTTTAACTTCCGTTTACATTGCAGTTGTAGTATACTGTCTGAAAGGAAGTGCAGCCATGAACAAAATTCTGGTCGTCGATGACGACGTTTATATCCGCGAGCTTACGGCCACGCTGCTCAAAAATGAGGGCTTTGCCGTCTGCGAGGCAAGTGACGGACGCGAGGCGCTGAAAAGGCTCGGCGATGAAAAAATTGAACTGTGCGTACTCGACATTATGATGCCAAATATGGATGGCTTTGAGTTTTGCCAAACCGCCCGTAAATATTACGAAAATTTGCCAATCCTGATGCTCACCGCCAAGTCGGAAATCAGCCAGAAGGTCAAGGGGTTTGGGTTGGGCTGCGACGACTATCTGGTCAAGCCATTTGAGGGTGCGGAGCTGATCGTTCGGGTGCGCGCACTGCTAAAACGGTATCAAATCGCGTCGGTTGATAAAGTTCAGGTTGGGAAAATCGTGATGGAGCGGTCCAGCTATACCGTAAGCATGGGCGAAATAGTCGACGACATTCCGATGAAAGAATTTGAGCTCTTATACAAACTCGGAAGTCATATCGGCAAAACGCTGACCCGAGACCAGCTTATTGAGGATATCTGGGGCTACGATTTTGACGGCAACGAGCGCACGCTGGATGTGCACATCAATCGCCTGCGCGAGCGTTTTCCCTCTGAGGATTGCGGGGTTAAGATTACTACGGTCCGAGGAGTGGGCTATCGTCTGGAGGTGCTGAAGTGAACAACGAACAGCATCATAGCAGTAAATGGTATGTTTTACCCGGCATCGTGGTCGCGTCGGGAGCAATTTTTGCCGGGCTGTCGGCGGGGTTTTGGCTTGGCGGCGCACTTTTCAGGTATACCGGGAGACCGTCGGATTTCTGGGCATATATCATTTCTGCGATGCTTGGAATTTTTGCGCTTGGGATGGTTGTCAGGTTTGTCCTATGGGCTCTTGACAAAACCGGGCACGCGAAGATCAGAAATCATGGACGGATGATAGGTGAAACCCTGAACGCGCTCAGCCGGATTTCTAAAGGTGATTTTACGGTGTCATTAAAGGTGGAAGAGCATGACCCTTTTACCGAACTCAACAGAAGCGTTAATAAAATGGCGCAGGAGCTCGGCAATATGGAAACACTGCGGCAGGATTTCATCTCGAACGTGTCACATGAAATACAGTCGCCGCTCACTTCAATCAGCGGGTTTGCCTCGCTTTTGAAAACAGGCTCGCTCAGTGAGGAGCAGAGAATCCATTATCTGGACATCGTTGAGACAGAGAGCAAGCGCCTTTCCAAGCTCAGCGATAACCTTCTGAAGCTCTCAAGCTTGGATGCTCAGGCCGTGCCGCTCTCGAAGGGTGAATATCGCTTGGACAAACAGATACGGGGCGCCATATTGATGCTGGAGCCGCAATGGGCTGAGAAAAACATCAATATGGAAGCGCAGCTTGAGGCGGTGACAACTTGCGCCGATGAGGAGCTGCTCAGTCAAGTGTGGATCAATCTGCTGCACAACGCCGTCAAATTCACGCCGGAGGGCGGAGAGATCAGGCTCTCGCTATGTGAGCGGGACGGTTTGGCGGAGTGCCGGATCACAGATAACGGCATCGGGATACCGCAGCCCGACCAGATACACATATTTGAGCGATTTTACAAGGTTGATCAGTCGCGCGACAGATCTCTGGGTGGCAACGGCCTCGGGCTATCGCTCTGCAAAAAAATTGTTGAGCTGCACGGAGGCGCGATTACGCTGGAAAGCGCACCCGGTAAAGGCACAACATTTACCGTCAGTCTGAAAATTAAATGATGCGGTTTACATTCCGTTTAACTTGCGTTTAATCTGCGTTTAATATACAGCCGTATACTATAGCTGTGAACCAAACGCAGATTAATTCTTTGAGGGGGAGCATTAATGAGAATCGTCGGATTCAGCGCAAGTCCGCGCAGAGAGGGAAATACCGCCTTTATCATAAATAAAATACTCGAAGGAGCGCATAAACAAGGCGCGGAAGCAGAGGCGTTTTATTCCAGCGATCTCGACATAACGCCGTGCCGGGGGTGCCTCGGCTGCCAAAGGGGCGGACGGGGATGCGTTATTAACGACGACATGCAAAGACTTTATAATGCGCTTGAGCAGGCCGACGCCCTTGTCCTCGGCTCTCCGGTTTACATGGGGCAGATGAGCGCACAAGCAAAAATATTCACCGACAGGCTTTTCGCGCAGATCCATCCGCGGTTCTCTCCGCAGTTCAAGGAACAGAACGCAGGGAAGAAACTGATCCTGGTGTTCACACAGGGCAATCCCAACCCGGACATGTTCAAGGTTTATTATGATTATACGAAATATATGTTTGGGCTCTTGGAATTCGATATCGATGGACTGCACGTTGTGACCGGCATGCGTAATTGTCCGGCACATGAACAAAAAGACCTGCATACTGCATGGAAGGACATCGGCGTATCACTGGTTATTAAAGAAAAACAAATGGAGGAGCTCGCATGAACAGCATGATCGAAGTAAACGAACTTATAAAACAATACGATAAAACCAAAACCCCGGCGGTCAAAGGCGTGGATTTCGCGGTGAATGAGGGGGAGTTTTTTGCATTCCTCGGCCCGAACGGAGCCGGAAAAACCACGACCATCTCGATTCTGACCACCACTCTTTCCAAAACATCCGGCAGCGTAAAAATCGCCGGTTTTGACGTGGAAAAGGACGCAAAGCATGTGCGCGAAAACGTCGGCATCATATTTCAACAGCCAAGCCTTGACGCACAGCTTTCCGCGGAGGAGAACATCCGCTTCCACGCCTGTCTGTACGGAATGTATTCATACCGCCCCACTTTCAAGATGATGCCCGCCGCGTACAAAAACCGTGTGATGGAGCTCGCCGAGATCGTTGGCATCAAAGAAGCGCTGTGGAAGCCAATTAAGAAGCTGTCGGGCGGTATGCAGCGCAAGCTGGAGATCATCCGAAGCCTGATTCACACGCCGAAGATACTGTTTCTTGACGAGCCGACGCAGGGACTTGACGCCGTGAGCCGCAGATCTCTTTGGGAGTATATCAATCAGGTGCGGCACGAAAACGGCACGACCGTGTTCCTGACCACCCATTACATAGACGAGGCGGAACACGTCGACAAAGTCTGTATCATTAATCAGGGCAAAATAGCCATCAACGGCTCCCCTGAAGAGATGAAGCGCAATATTTTGAAGCAGGAACTGATCATGGACGCCGACGACAGAGGGGCGCTCATCAATGAGCTGTCCGACATGGGGCTCATGCACCGCATCGACGGACACATCATTGTGCCGTATCAGGACATCACGGCGCAGGAGATCATTGCGGGCCTCAAGACCCGCCTGTCGGTGCTCAGGCTTGAGGAGCCGTCGCTGGAGGACGCATATATCGAATATTTAATGAGAACCGGGGGTGCGGCGGCATGAGCGAGCTTGTTTTAAGACAGCCGAGACGCAAATCCAAGGTCGCGCGGGAATTGAACGCCACGCTGACCATCATGGCGCGGGATATCACGCTGTTTTTCAAATCACCGATGACGATCATCATGAGCCTTGCGATGCCGGTTGTAATGATGGGGATGCTCGGCGGCAGCCTCAGCCAGAACATGGCGGGCGGACTGAGCTTTAACTACGGCCAGTTTATGCTGGTTGGTATGATTGTCAACATGCTGTTTATGACGACGACAATGGGCATGTCATCACTGGTGGAGGACCATTTCACCGATTTCACTCAGGAGATGATGGTGTCGCCGGTTTCACGCTATTCCATTGTCATCGGCAAGATACTCGGCTCCTCGTTCGGGGCGATTGTCGGTATGTTCGGCACGCTCATCGTCGGCGCTTTCATGGGACACACGCTGAGTATGGGCCAAATGCTGCTCATCCTCGCACTGTCGCCGCTGATGTGCCTGTCGGCAGGGTCGCTGGCGCTGATGATCATCAGCCTGGTGAAAGACAACAAGACCGCCAACATCGCCGTCTCGCTGATCACCATGCCGCAGATGTTCCTCTCCGGGGCGATTATCCCGATAAACCATTCCAGCGGCATCCTGCTCTTTTTGTCACGCTGTATGCCGATGACCTACTGTCTTGACCTTGCCCGGGCGGTTATATACAGAGGCACACCTGAATACGACAGTGTGGTGCTGTTTAATCCGCTTGTAACCTTTACCGCCATTGTGGCGCTGACGCTGATTTTCCTCGTGGTTGGGACTTTTCTCTTTGCGAGGAGCGAAAAGAACAAATAATATGAAAAAGGCGCTCACATCCGCGAGCCTGCAAAAAACGCCCCGCATTATGGCTGAATTCAAGCCATAATGCGGGGCGTAGTCAACTGTCCAGCCAAAAGATCGTGACCGTCAAAGCAATACACACAATCTCTGTGCGGCATTGCCTAAAGATATCAGAAGGGATTCAGCGTGTATTCAAACAGCCGTCACATTCGGGCGTTAGAATGGGGACAGAAAAACAAAGGGGATGATGAAATGAACCAGCCGGAATATAGGCATGAATACAAGCACTCAATCAATCTGCTCGATTATCACTCGCTCCGGCAGAGGCTCAGGACGGTAGCCCAGGCAGACCCGAACGCCGGCGCCGACGGAAGATATCATATCCGCAGCCTCTATTTTGACAACGACGACGACAAGGCGCTCCGCGAGAAGCTTTACGGCGTTCCCGTAAGGGAAAAGTACAGGATAAGACTTTATAACGGCAGCGGGAAGCTCATACGCCTTGAAAAAAAGAGCAAGCAAAACGGACTCTGCCTGAAGCAATCCGCCCCGCTGAAAAGGGAAGAGGCAGAGCTTATCGTCTCAGGAGACACCGAATGGATGGCACGCTCGGAGGAGGCGCTTTTCGTGGAGTTTTACTCAAAACTCATATATCAGAGGCTCAGGCCGAAAACACTGGTCGATTACTGGCGTGAGGCTTACATATTCACCTATGGCAACGTGAGGGTCACATTTGACTCGGGCATCAGAACGGGGATTTATTCAACAGGTCTTTTTGAGGCTGAGGTTCCTACGGTCGCGGTATCGGCGCCGGGCGCCATGCTTCTGGAGGTCAAGTACGACAGCTTTCTCCCAGATTTAATCAGGGATATTATACAGACGAACACAAGGCGCACTGAGGCATTTTCAAAATACGCGGCATGCCGCGTCTACGGATAGGAGAGAATTATATGAATTTCAGCGATCTTTTTAAATCAAGTTTTCTGGAGAACATCACGAGCTTTTCCGCGTTGGACATGGCCATCGCGATGGCGCTTGCGTTTGGCCTGGGTCTTTTTATCTTTCTCGTTTACAAGAAGACCTACACCGGCGTCATGTACTCTACGGGCTTTGGCATTTCACTTGTCGCGATGACGCTGATAACGACGCTTATTATTCTCGCGGTCACGTCGAACATCATCCTTTCGCTTGGAATGGTCGGCGCCCTGTCGATCGTCCGGTTCCGCACCGCGATTAAAGAGCCGCTTGACATCGCGTTCCTGTTTTGGTCAATAGCCGCGGGCATAGTGCTCGGCGCGGGGCTCCTGCCGCTTGCGATTCTCGGCTCGCTGTTCATCGGCGTGATACTCGTGATATTTGTGAACAAGAAAAGCGTAGATTCCCCGTACATACTGATTGTAAGCTGCGATGACGGAACACAAGAGGAAGCCATCCTGGACAGAATCGATATAAGCGTGAAACGGCACAGCGTCAAGGCCAAAACTGTCTCGGATTCCGGAATGGAGTTCACGCTAGAGGTGCGCCTGAGGGAGAGCTCCACAGGGTTTGTCGGCGATATCAAGGCGCTTCCCGGCGTAAAAAGCGCGGCGCTCGTGAGCTACAACGGCGACTACATGTCATAGAGGGAGGAGGAAGGCATGATAAAACGCGGATGGATCGGGGCGCTGACCGCGCTTCTCATGACGGCGTCGGTACTGCTAATGGGCTTTCTATACCTTAACGCCCCGGCTCTCGCATCGGTGACGGGTACGGCACAGCCCGCGTATGTTTCAGCAATGGATAAGGAGGCGATTATCGACATACAGATTGTCGCGGATGAAAAGCAGTGGGCGGATATGCTCGAAAATGCGACGGACGAGGAATATATCCCGGCGACAATAATAATTAACGGCGAAAAAATTGAAAACGCGGGCATACGCCCGAAGGGGAACTCAAGCCTCAGCACGGTTGCCGCAGACGACACAACCGACAGATACAGCTTTAAGATAGAATTTGATCACTACATAACCGGGCAGACGTGGAAAGGGCTTGACAAGCTGGTTGTAAACAATATGCAGGGCGACGCCAGCTATATGAAGGAATACCTTTCTTACGACATCATGAGCTATGCCGGGGTTGACGTACCGCTTTACGCTTTCGCCGATATCTCGGTAAACGGTGAAAGCTGGGGATTCTATCTCGCGGTGGAGACGATGGAGGACAGCTATGCCCAGCGCGTTTTCGGGAGCGGGCACGGCCAGCTGTATAAGCCTGAAAGCATGGGTATGCGTGGAGAGGGCAGGATGAACGAGTTTTTGAATGGAAATGAGGGAGAAAAAACAGGCGAAGCGGCGCCGGAACCGGGCGCGGAGGTGCCACAGACGCGGCCAGAGGGCATGGAAGGAGGGCAAAACGGGCAAAACGGGCAAAAAGGGCAAAAAGGCGGAGGCATGGCGTCTGGCGGGGTGTCATTGCAGTATACGGACGACGAGCTCTCAAGCTATTCAGCAATATTCGACAACGCCGTATTCAGTGCCGATAAAAGCGACAACAGGCGCGTAATATCCGCGCTTAAAAAGCTCAGCGAGGGGGAAGACCTTGAAAATACGGTCGATGTGGAGGCCGTGCTCAGGTATTTCGCGGCGCACAACACTGTCGTAAACCTCGACAGCTACACGAGCAACATGGGTCACAATTACTATCTGTATGAGGATGAAGGCAGACTCTCGATTCTGCCCTGGGACTACAACCTTTCGTTCGGAGGTTTCCAGTCGGGGAGCGCGTCCGAGGTCGTCAACCTGCCGATCGACACCCCGGTTTCGGGCGTGAGTCTTGATGAGCGGCCGCTGCTCGCGAAGCTTCTTGAGGTGCCCGAGTATCTGGAGCAGTATCACGGCTACCTGCGGGAGATTGCGCAGGGGTACTTCGGTAGCGGCACGTTTGAGAGAACGGTGGACTCCCTGAACGAACTCATTTCAGCTCATGTAAAAAATGACCCCACAGCTTTTTACGACTTTGAGGCCTATACGGAGGCTGTGAAGGAACTGAAAAAGCTCGGACTTCTCAGGGCGGAGAGCATCGTGGGCCAGCTCGACGGCAAAATACCGTCTACAAGCGCGGGACAGAGCGAGGATGCCTCAGCGCTGGTCGACGCCTCGGATGTGAATCTTTCCGCGATGGGCAGCCAGGGCGGAGGCGGCGCTCCGGCCGGACAGCAAGACAGCATGCCGCAGCGGCCCGCAAATGCCCTGCAGGGCGAGGGCGCGCAGGGAGGGTTTGCCGGTGATACTGGAGATGGCAATACGCCCCCGGGCGGATATGGAGGCGGCCGGGGCGGCGGAGGGGGTCCTCCCGGTCGAGGGGGCGCGGCATTTGAGCAGAATCAAACCGCGTCCGCCGGGCAGACATCCTCGGTTACATGGATCTATGTCGGCGGCTGCGCCGCACTGACGGCAGCGGGCATCGCGTTTGTCACGATGTTCAGGCGCAGACGCTATGGAAAATCTCTCAAGGCGCGTCCGGCCGCAATCAGCTAAGAACGACCCTCTTAGTGGCGACGTTATCGCAGAAAACGCTGTCATGCTCAACGAAAAGGATCGTCGGCCGATAAGTCAGCAGTAGGTCTTCGATCTGCATACGCGAGATAACATCGATAAAATTCAGCGGCTCGTCCCAGATATACAGGTGGGCCTTTTCACAAAGGCTCGCGGCGATCAGCACCTTTTTCTTCTGGCCTCCGCTGAATTCGCCCATATCCTTCTCGAACTGCGTCCTCGAAAAATCAAGCTTTCTGAGTATGGTCTTGAAAAGGCTTTCATCAATGCCCTTTTCTCTGGCAAACGCGGAGAGATCCCCTTTGAGGCGGGAGGTGTCCTGCGATACATGCGAGATAATCAGGCGGCTCCCAAGCTGCAAGTCCCCGGAAAATCGGATATCTTCCCCCAAAATGAGCTTAAAAAGGCTCGTCTTTCCTGATCCGTTCCTGCCGCACAGCGCGATGCGGTCGCCCTGATTTACCTCAAAGCTGACGTCTTTACAAACCGCTTTTTCTCCAAAAAAGACAGAGATGTCTTCGAGGGAGATTAGGCGGTTTGTGTGGTATTTCAGGTGTGGCATTTTCAAATTTTCCGCGCTCTCAACATTTTTGAGCAGGCCCGCTTTTTCCTCGATCGCCGTCTGCCGTCTGTGTTCAAGGTTTTTTCTGCGCTGCTGCATACGGCGCGATTTTTCGCCGTAATACGCCATGCTGTCGCCCTCTTTGTCGGCGCTGCCCTTGCCGAGTTTTTTCTTTTCGGCGCCGTCTGCCCACTTGCTGCTCTGCGCTGCCGCCTGCCTAAGACGTTTTATGTCTTTTTGCAGCCTCTCGTTTTCAGAGAGCTCAAAGCTGTCTTTTCGCTCTCTGTTCACGAGCCACGAGGAAAAATTCCCGCGCTGGAGCTCAATGTCAGTCCTGTTGATCGAGAGAATGTGGTCGACGCAGTTGTCCAGAAATGCCCTGTCGTGCGAAACGAGGATAAAGCCGCGCTTCGAGCGGAGGTATTCGCTGACGACAGCCCTTCCTCTCATGTCGAGATGGTTCGTCGGCTCGTCGATCAGCAGAAAGCTGTTTTCCTTCATGAAGAGGGCCGCCAGCAGGAGTTTAGTGCGTTCCCCCTGTGACAGACTCTCAAAGGGTCGGTAAAGCGCCTCCTCCGGCGCCTCAAGCAGCGAAAGCTCGCGCACCAGCTCCCATTGGGCAAAATCAGGGCATATGCCTCTGATCAGATCGATCGAATCGGCCTTAATATCCTCAGCCTCATAGGGGAAGTATTCAAAGCCGACGCTCGCCGAGATTTCGCCGGAATATTCGTATTTCCCGGTCAGCAGATTGAGGAAGGTGGTTTTCCCCCGGCCGTTGCGCCCGCAGAAGCCGAGTTTCCAATCGGTGTCTATTTGAAAGCTGACGTCCTCAAATATATTGTCGTAGCTGCCGTCATAGGAAAATGTAAGATTTTTGACGCTGATAAGTGACATAAGTGATTCCTCCGTGCAAAACTTAATGCTCTGTGCCGCATCACAATGGATGAAAAATGGGCGCCACAGCAAAAAAACAAGAGACGCAAGAAATATCCTGCGTCTCCATAAATGCACATAAAAACCCCGAAAAAAGGGCTTAAAAGGCGTGAAAAGCGGAGATAAAGAACGCATGATTTTCTTGCATGAGCACAGCAAAAGATACGGCTTTCGCCGCGCATCTGCCGGGCAGATTAGGTTCTAGCAAGAAAAACCGCGCATCCTCTCACGCTCCAATCGCTCAATCGCTAACAAGACGCACGCAAAGTCGTCAGACGCTCTTTGTGCGGTGTTGCCTTAATAATATCAGAACCGCGCGAGGTTGTCAATCACGCCACAAAAGCAAAAGCGCCGGGGAACCCCGGCGCGGAGCACTGTCAATATACCCAATGCGGCGGCCGTGGAGGCCTGGGCGGTCTGGGCGGCATAGGAGGCTCGGGCGGTCGGGGAGGGCTGGGAATCCTCTGACAGCTTGGGAAGGGCATTACATTACGCAGCTCGTTCAGTGGATATTGCTTTAAGGGAAAGTTGTCCTGATAGGCATACTCTATCAGAAGCAGTTTGTTGTCACGAACGCCGCAAAACACGCCGGATGTTCCCTGGCCATTAAAAAAAGAAACGCCGACAGGCCTGCCGACCAGCCGCATAAGGCTGCTGGTTGCTTGCATTACTACCTCAGCTCCTTTCGAATGATACCATATCATATGCCAAAGAGCAAGCACGTGCGATCCCGTTCAGCGCGCTCAGACGTCTCTTTACGTATTTTAAGCCGTTCTTTGGAGGATGCCTACTGGATACATCAAAGCTTTTTAATGCGCCGTGTAAAAAGCTTGTTGCCAATATTGGGGCTGTTATGATAAAATACTCTAATAACGAAATTCGGACGGAAAGCGGTGTGCGTGCTGGACAGGACGGATATTCTCGGCGTCGGATTCGATAATGTTTCACTGAATGAATCAGTCCGGCGCGCGATGTCAATGATAATGGACGGAGAGAGGCATTACGCGGTCACGCCGAACTCCGAGATAGTGTATCTTTGCCTGCGAGATGAGAGGGCGCGCGGGGCTATAAACGGCGCGGACATCGTCCTGCCGGACGGCTCCGGGGTGGTTCTCGCCTCAAGGATGCTGAAGACGCCGCTAGGGCAGAAGGTCGCCGGTATTGATTTTGCCTCGGCTCTTTGCGAGATGCTCGCGGCCGAAAAGAAAAGCCTGTTTCTCTTCGGGGCGAAGCCGGGCGTCGCGGAAGCGGCGGCAGATGCCCTAAAGGAGCGGTTTGAGGGGCTGAATGTCTGCGGGACGGCCGACGGATATTTTTCTGACGAGCAGGCTGTTGTTTCAAGGATAAACGACGCAAAGCCGGATGTTTTGTTTGTGTGTCTCGGCGCGCCGAAGCAGGAGCTCTGGATGGCCAAATGGAGAGACAGGCTCGATACTTCGCTGTCCGTCGGGCTTGGAGGGTCGCTCGACGTCTTTGCGGGCAACGTGAAAAGGGCTCCGGGGTTTATGATCAGGCTCAACCTGGAGTGGCTTTACAGGCTTGCATGCGATCCTCGGCGCATCGGCAGGATGATGAGCCTTCCGAGATTTCTTTTGCGCGCGTTTTTCGAAGGACAGAGGCGCTGAAAGCAGAAAACTATGAGGCGATTCCGGGCGGAAAGCCGCCAGGGGAGCCAAGGGGAATTTATGTTGGATTTTAAACGTGTTGAAGCAGGCAGGCGTGAGGAAGCGGAGGCTTTTTTGCGGAAAAAGAACTACAGGATCTGCGAGTGTTCGTTTGTGGATCTCTATATATGGAGCCATAAGTTTGATACCTCAATGTGCATATCCGACGGGTTCTTTTTCTCAAGGGCCCGTCTGGGGGGCCGGTATTCTTATATGCTGCCGATAGGCGAGGGCGACCTGAAGGAGGCAATCGGGATGCTTGCGGGCGAGGCGGAGCGCGGCGGCCAGCGCCTTCTGCTGCACTGCCTGACGGACGAAATGATTGAGGAGCTTGAGGCCGCCATGCCCGGCGCTTTTGAGTACACTCCCTGGCGCGACAGCGCGGATTATATCTATCTGGCGGACAGCCTGATAGACCTTTCGGGTAAAAAGCTGCATTCCAAGCGCAATTTTGTGAACAGGTTCAGCCGTGAGTTTGAGGGAAGATGGCACTTTGAGGCTATCGGCGAAGGCAACATCGCGGACGTTTGCGAGTTCCAGCTCAAGTGGTGCCGCAAAAATAACTGCGACGGCGATATCGCGCTCGTGCAAGAACAGGTGAGCATAAACATGCTGCTTGACAATTATTTCACGCTCGGCTGCTTCGGGGGCATCCTCTATCTCGACGGCGAGGCCATCGCGTTTACGATCGCGAGCGCCTTGAGTGAGGATACCGTCGTCGTTCAGATCGAAAAGGCCGACTACGAAATTCCGGGGGCTTACCAGATGATAAACTGGCTGTTCGCGAGGTCGAGCTGCCGTGGGTTTACCTATATAAACCGCGAGGACGACATGGGCATTGATGGCCTCCGCAGGGCCAAACTCTCGTATTCCCCGCACGAGATAAAGATGAAGTACGGCGCAAGTCTCAGATAGCGCCGATTATGGCCGGAGGTGAGACGTCATGGAGATTAGCAGTGCCTCTCAGGGGGACACGCGTGAGCTGATGGAGCTTTGGGACATCTGTTTCCCGGGGGACGGCGCTTTCAGAAGCTTTTTTTTCTCGGAGATATATGACCCAAGTTCGGCGCTTGTTTGCAGGGAGGGCGGCAAAATCGGCGCTATGCTGCATATAATTCCTATGGAGATAGAACTGCTTGGCGACAGGCTGAAGCTGGGATATATCTACGGCGTGGGAACGCATCCCGAGGAAAGAGGCCGCGGCCTCGCCGCAAAGCTTGTGGATACCGCTCTTTTCAGGCTGAATATGGCGCGTGTTCCTCTGTGTGCGCTGGTGCCTCAGGAGGAGAGCCTGTTTGGATACTATGCGCGTTTTGGCTTTTCTCCGCGCTTCAGGCTGAGGAGAACGGAAATCGCACGGCGCGTAGACCCTGATTATTCCATACGCCAAGCGGGGATCGGGGATATCGGCGAGCTGGACGCTATATATGAAAAGGCATTTGAGGGCCTTGCGCACATGAAAAGGTCGAAGGAGCACTGGAGGCTACTGCTTATGGAGGCCGAGCGCGCCGGCGGAGGCGCGGTGATCGCTGAAAGCGGAGGCGGGGCGAAAGGCTTCGCGGTTTACAATGAACAAGAGAGAATGGTAATTGTCAGCGAGGCTGTGGGGTTGGACAGAGCCGCGCGGGACGCGGCGGCGTGCGCCGCGCTTGAGGCGGCTGGGGCTGACTCGGGGATAATTTACCTCCCGGCGAAAGGGGATGACCCGGCGGGCTCGTTCCCGTTCGGGGCGGTCAGGATAGTTAACGCCGCGCGCGTACTGGAGGCTTACGCAAAGGGGCGTCCGTCGGATGAGAGGGCGTTTGCGCTTGCGGACAGCTACTGTCCGTGGAACAGCCGGGCCTACAGGCTCCACGGCGGCGGCGTGACACAGCCGGAAGAAAACGCGGGGCCGGATGTCATTGGCCCGGAGGAACTCTGCGGCATTGTCTTCAGCAATGAAAACGGGTCGGCGCCCTATATGAATCTTATGCACGACTAGTCATCTCGAGAGAGATTGGAGGAAGACATGGTATACGTTTTGTTGGGGAAGGGATTTGAAGAGATCGAGGCTATAACGCCTATTGATATCCTCCGCAGGGCAGGTATCGATACGGCGGCTGTCGGCCTGAGTTCGATCGAGGTCGAGGGCGGCCACGGAGTCCGCGTTCGGGCGGATACCACCGAGGAAGGCGTCGACGTCTCAGAGATGGAGATGCTTGTTTTACCTGGCGGTGCGGCCGGCGTTGAAAGTATAAAGGCGTCCGGTTTTGCTATGGATCTGATTGTGCGGGCTGTTGAGAAGGGCGTGCCCGTGGCGGCCATCTGTGCCGCGCCGACGATACTCGGCGGTCTCGGCCTTTTGGAGGGCAGGCGCGCCGTCTGCTATCCCGGATGCGAAGATTTACTTGTCGGGGCGCATTTCCAGGAGGATGAGGCCGTCACTGTGGACGGGGAGATTATCACCTCGCGCGCGGCGGGCACGGCGATTGATTTTGCGCTCAGGCTTGTCGAGCGGCTGAGGGGCTGGAAAGAGGCCGAAAAAATCCGCGAGCAGATACATTATGTACCCCCCTACAGGCCGCTGACCTGATATGAAGCAAGCGGTCAGGGATGAAATGAGGCGGCGAGCGGCTCTCTGCGCAGGTACGGAAGAGGACAGCGGCAGGATTGCTGAGCATGTGCTTTCGCTTGATGAATTCAGGAGCGCCGGCGGAGTGTTCACTTTTTGCGGCGCGGGCAGCGAGCCGGACACAAGAGGCATAATAGCCGCCGCGCTGGAGCTTCGGAAGCGGGTGTTTGTCCCGCGGTGCCTCGGCGGGGGCGTTATGGAGGCAGTTGAGATACGATCCTTTTGCGATCTGGTTCCCGGCGGCCGCTTCGGCATACCGGAGCCGGCGGACGGGCTTGAGGCCGCGGATAAAGGCGATATCGGCATCGTGCTTGTTCCGGGCGTGTGCTTTGACCCGGACGGGGGAAGGCTTGGACGGGGGAAGGGATATTACGACCGGTTTCTGGAGGGACTGGGCGCGGTTAAGGCAGGGCTCTGCTTTGAAGGGCAGCTTTTTAAGAGCGTGCCGCTTGAGCGGCACGACGTCAGGATGGATATCATAGTCACTCAGTCGCGGATAATTCGCTGTGGCTGAAAGAGCGATGGAGGTACTTATGTCCCAGGAACACAGAAGAAGCTCAGGGCCTTCCGGCGGGCAGGGATCGCCCGCACCCGCGCAAGGCAATGGTGGAGGAAGGCATGTCAGGAGGAGAAAACGCAAGGGATATGGCTGCTTCGGGGCCATATTCTACGTTATTTTTGTCATAGGAGCGTCAGCCCTGATCGCAGGGCTGGGGTGGCTTGCGGCGGACGATGTGCTCAGCCTCACAAAACCGGAGGCCAAGGCGGTGGTGGAGATAAAAGAGGGAGAAAGCATTGACGACATTGCAAAGCAGCTGAAAGAGGACGGGCTTATCAAATACCCGTTTTTGTTCAAGCTTTACCTGTCGCTCTCAAGCTCAGAGGAAAAGATAGATCCCGGGAAATATGAGCTGAACACGGAAATGGACTATCGCGCGCTCGGTATGGCGATGAGAAAGAGCTCGCTTTACCGCTCGACAATTTCCGTCATGATCCCCGAGGGCTTTGAGCAGGATCAGATACTGAAAAAGCTTGCCGAGAACGGCGTCAGCAGCTATGAAGAGCTTAAAAAGTCCGCCGATACGGATGATTTCGCCTTCAGCTTCCTTGAGGGAGTGCCGAAGGGCAATAACAGGCTTGAAGGCTATCTTTTCCCCGACACTTATGAATTTTATGTCAATGAGGCGCCTAAGGAGGCCATAAAAAAGATGCTGTCCGTCTTTAACAAAAAGCTGACGGAGCAGCTGCGCGAGAAGGCGGAGGACATGGAGATGTCGATCCGTGAGGTGCTCACGGTGGCCTCACTCATAGAAAAAGAGGCAGCGAACGACGAAGAGCGCGCGGCCGTTGCGTCAGTTATCTACAACAGGCTGAAGTCGGATAAATATCCGTACCTTCAGATCGACGCGACGATTCAGTATGCCTTGCCCGAGCGCAAGGCCAGGCTTACAAACGAGGACCTGAAGTTTGAGAGCCCGTACAACACATACCAAAATAAAGGTCTTCCTCCGGGACCGATCGCCTGCCCGGGGATAAATTCGATAAAGGCGGCGCTCTATCCGGCGAATACGAATTTCTATTTCTACGTGCTGACAAAGGAGGGCGTCCACAAGTTCTCAAAGACGCTTGAGGAGCACAACGCGGCGATAGCCGCGAACGCGAACTGATATGGCGGGCGAATTTCCCTCACCCGAGCTTTTGTGCCCGGGCGGTGACATGGAAAAGCTGAAGATGGCGCTGCGCTACGGCGCGGACGCGGTGTACCTGGCCGGGAAAGCCTTCGGTATGCGCGCGGGCGCCGGGAACTTTGGCGACGAAGAGCTGATCGAAGCGGTGGACCTTTGCCACAGCCTCGGCAAAAAGGCGTATATAACCGTCAACAACCTGCTGCGGAACGACGAGCTTGAAGACCTTCCAAGATTTCTGGAGATTGTGGCGCAAGCGGGGGCGGACGCGGTTATCGTGGCCGATCTCGGGGTTATGAGCGTCGTGCAACGCCGGCTTCCCGGTGTGGATATCCACGCCTCCACGCAGGTCGGCGTCCTGAATTATGAGACGGCGGACATGCTCTTCTCGCTCGGCGCGTCGCGCGTGATACTCGCGCGCGAGCTGAGCCTTGAGGAGATAGCGGGTATCCGCGCGCGCTGTCCCCGCGAGCTCCAGCTGGAGGCGTTTGTGCACGGCGCGATGTGCGTGTCGTACTCGGGGCGGTGCCTCCTGTCCAGCTACATGATTGGACGCGACCCGAACAGGGGGGAGTGCGCCGGCCCCTGCCGCTGGAAATACTATCTGGTTGAGGAGAAGAGGCCGGGGCAGTATTTCGAAATATTTGAGGACGGCGGCACGCATATCATGAACTCCAAGGATCTCTGTATGGCGGGTCATCTTTCCGAGCTCGCGGCGGCCGGGGTATCGAGCCTCAAGATTGAGGGAAGGGCGAAGAGCTCGTATTACGCGGCGGTTACCGCAAACGCTTACCGCGGGGCGCTTGACGACGCGCTGGCGGGGCGGAAGCCGGACGCGGGATGGCTGCGGGAACTTGAAAAGGTCAGCCACAGGCCCTACTGCACGGGATTTTACTTTCCCGGGGAAATGGAAATGGAGCACACGGAGGATTCGGGATATCAGAGGGACTGGGACATTGTGGCGCTTGTCAAGTCGGCTGACAGTGACGGGCTTTTCACGCTGCTTCAGAAAAACAGGTTTTCAAAGGGCGACCGCGTCGAGGTTCTGGGTCCGGGGCAGGGCCCCATTGAACTGGAGTTGGGCGAGCTTTTTGACGATCAAGGTGAGCGGATTGAGTGCGCGCCGCACCCGCATATGCTTGTCAGGACAAAGCTCCCGGATGTAGCGCAGGAGCTTTGGATACTAAGGAAAAGATCGGAATAAGAAATCGGTTAGTGGAGGAACAGGGCATGGAGTATATGGGATTAAACGAGGTCAGGGAAAGATTTTTGTCGTTTTTTGAAGGCAAGGAGCATCTGCGGCAGCCGAGCTTCCCGCTTGTCCCGCAGGGGGACAACTCGCTTCTGCTGATAAATTCAGGTATGGCGCCGCTAAAGCCATATTTTTCTGGCGAGGCGGTTCCGCCGCGGAAGCGCATGACGACCTGCCAGAAGTGCATCCGCACGCCGGACATCGAGCGAGTAGGAAAGACCGCGCGGCACGGTACGTTTTTTGAGATGCTCGGCAACTTCTCATTCGGCGATTATTTTAAACGCGAGGCCTCTGGCTGGGCATGGGAATTTATCACGGAGGTCATGCAAATCCCGACGGACAGGCTCTATGTCTCAGTTTATCTTGACGACGACGAGGCCTTCGATATCTGGACGAAGGAGATCGGCGTTCCCGAGAGCCATATGACGCGCCTCGGAAAGGCGGACAACTTCTGGGAGATCGGATCGGGGCCGTGCGGCCCATGCTCGGAAATATACTACGACAGGGGAGAAAAGCACTCCTGCGGATCAAAGGATTGCTTTGTGGGCTGCGACTGCGACAGGTATGTCGAGTTTTGGAACCTTGTTTTCACGCAGTATAACAATGACGGACAGGGGAATTACACACCGCTCGCGCAGAAGAATATCGACACCGGCATGGGGCTTGAGCGTCTCGCCGCGATTATGCAGGGCGTGGACAACCTTTTTGAGGTCGACACGATTAAAAACATCATGCTGCACATCTCCGAGATTGCCGGCGTTAAGTACAAATCCGATGAGAAGACGGATATATCGCTCAGGGTCATTACGGATCATATCCGCTCAACGACAATGCTCGTGTGCGACGGCGTTCTGCCGTCCAACGAGGGCAGGGGATATGTGCTGCGCAGGCTACTCAGGCGCGCGGCAAGGCATGGCAGGCTTCTGGGGATTGAAAGGCCTTTTTTAAACGAGGTGTGCGAGACCGTTATCCGAGAGAGCTCAAGCGCTTATCCCGCTCTTGAGGAAAAGCGCGCGTATATTAAAAAGGTAATCACAATGGAGGAGGAGCGCTTTAGCCTTACAATCGACACGGGCGGCAAAATGCTTCTCGACATGATCGCAAAACTCAGGCAGGGCGGCGTTGAAACGCTCTCGGGAGAGGACGCGTTCAGGCTTTATGACACCTACGGCTATCCTGTCGACCTGACTGTCGAGATCCTTGAGGAGGAGAAGCTCGGTATCGACATGGATGAGTTTGAGGGGCTGATGAAGGCGCAGAAGGAGCGGGCGCGGGCCGCGCGAGCAAGCCTCGGCGACCTCGGATGGACCTCTGAGAACCTCGGCCTTGACAGATCAGTCACAACAGAGTTTACGGGCTACGGTTCATTTGAGGAAGAGTCGAAAGTTCTCGCGCTGGTTGTCAATGGTAAGCTTGCGGACAGCGTGTCCGACGGGCAGGGAGTCACCCTCGTTCTGGATAAAACCCCGTTCTACGCTGAAAGCGGTGGGCAGGTCGCCGACACCGGCACGATTGGCGCCGACACAGGGCTTATCCGAGTTGAGGACGTCCGAAAAACCCCTGACGGGAAATATCTGCACATCGGCGTCTGCGAAAGCGGCGCGCTTTCAGCCCGCGATACGGTCAAGGCGTCTATCGACGCGAGCCGCAGAAAGGCGATAATGCGCGCGCACTCGGCCACACATCTGCTGCAAAAAGCGCTCAGAAATACGCTTGGCGATCACGTCGAGCAAGCCGGGTCGCTCGTCGAGCCGGACAGGATACGCTTTGATTTTACGCATTTTTCAGCGGTTACGCCCGAGGAGCAGCTAAAGATCATAAACGAGGTAAACCGCGAGATCATGGAGGGCCTGCCGATAACCGTGCGCGAAATGCCGATCGCTGATGCAAAAAAGCTCGGCGCGATGGCGCTTTTTGGCGAGAAATACGGCGATACTGTCAGGGTTGTCTCGATGGGGGATTATTCCGTCGAGCTCTGCGGCGGTACGCATCTTGACAACACGGCCAAGGCGTCGCTTTTCTCGATAACGAGCGAGTATTCCGTCGCGGCGGGCGTGCGCAGGATCGAGGCGAAGGTCGGCCTCGCGCTTTACGAGGATTATTTCAGCCAGACAAAGCGCCTCTTTGAGGCTGCCTCCGCGCTGAAGACCTCGCCGTTGGAACTCGCGGAGAGGATCAGGGGCATGCTGGACGAGACAAGGCAGCTCAGGCGCGAGCTTGAGCTTGTCAGGCAGAGGGACTTTCTCACAAAGGCAGAGGGTTTCCTCCTCAGCGCGAAGCTTGTCGAGGGCATCCGCGTCATAACCGCGAGCCTGCCCGGGTCCGACCCCGAGGCACTGCGGAAAATAGGTGATTTTATCCGAGACAAGGAGCCGGGCGTCGTGGCCGTGCTCGCAACTGAATCCGGGGGCAAGGTCTCGTTCCTCGCCGTCTGCGGAAAGGATGCCATAGCCCGCGGGATAAGCGCCGGCAGCGTAATAAAGGCTGTTACAAAAGCAGCGGGGGGCACCGGAGGAGGCAAGCCGGATACAGCGATGGGCGGCGGGCGCGACCCCAGCCTTATTGACGACGCGCTTGCCATTGTCGACGGATTCGTGGCCGAAAACGCCAGATAGGAGAAGCGTATGGACGAATGTATCTTTTGTAGAATCGCCTCAGGCGAGATCCCTTCCAAAAAAGTGTTTGAAGACAAGGACATCCTCGCTTTTGAGGACATAAACCCCGTCGCCCCTGTGCACGTTGTCGTGATCCCGAAAAAGCACATTGCCTCGGCGCGTGACATCGACGGATCAAATTCCAAGGTCGTCGCAAGGATTTTTGAGGCGTGCGCTCAGCTGGCTGAACAGCTAGGGCTCGAAAAAGGCTTTCGCATCGTCACAAACTGCCTGGAAGACGGCGGTCAGACGGTCATGCATCTGCACTTTCACCTTCTAGGCGGGCGCGCGCTTGGATGGCCTCCCGGATGAGCGCGGCGTTTTCTCGCTGCTGAAAACTGACATAAAATCCCCTGCCTGTGACGCTATCACCGGCAGGGGATTTTTTTGCCGCCGCAGAACGGCGTGATGTGCGAAGGGGCACCCCATAGCAAACGGAGTGCCCCTATAAAGTGCTGAAGGTAAATCGACAGCTTAATTACGCGGTAACAGCTGACATGGTAACTGTGAAGGTAAAGCTGTAACTCGGGAAGAGGTCCGCATATTTGACGCCGGAGAGCACAATCTTCTGGCCCTCCTCCGCGACGGCGGAGCTGATTGTAACTGTGCTGCCGGAAGCGGTAACCTTATCTCCGTCAATGGCTGCCGCACCGATCTTCACGGATTTCCTGGACTCGTTGAAAGATACCGCAGAAGCGAATGTGATTACCGTGCCGCCTTCATTAACGGTGGCTATCGGCGCCCAAAGGCCCGTCGGCGCGGCAACGCATTCAACCTTAGCCTGTGCGAGGACAGCGGATGTATCGCTTGCCTTGACCGCATAGGTGCCGGCGGATGCCTGGTCGGCCTTTAGCATAAAGAGATATTTCCCGTCGGATGCCGCGCTCAAAGAGCTGATGAGCGCCCCGTCAGGGGCATAAAGTCCGAGCTCGACCGCAAAAGGCTCGGCCGTGAATGCTACCTCGACAGGAAGAGATGCGGAGTATCCGGCGACGATCTTTTTAACGGATGGCTTAACGGACAAAGGCAGGGTCTTCGATAGCTCAAAGGCGCCGATGTCCGGGGTTTCGTCGCGGGAGACGCCTCTCTGGTCAAGCGCAGGAGACATGTCCGCGTCCGCCTTGTCGATCGCGGGAGAATTCTCCGAGCTGAGAAGGGCGATGGTTTTTGTCGGGCCGCCGTTGTCGGAAGGGGCCGCGGCCAGCCAGCCGTCAGATGAGATGTTTGTCACGGTCGAAGCCGCGGGAGTCCAAGACTCATTTTCAGAGTTTGTGAACACGCCCACAACGTTGCAGCCGCCGTCTGCCGCCATTCTGAAAATATCATGCCCAGCTGTATCGGAGCTTGCGGTGTTGCCAATCAGGATGCTGTTATAAACTGAGGCTTGATTGGCTGCGGTGGCTGTGCCGTTGGAAAAGCCGCCGCCCTTGCCCTTTGCGGTGTTGCCGACTATCGTGCAGTTGACGATCTCGCCTTTTGCCGCTGAAGAGATTGCGCCGCCGTCTCTGCCGGAGGTGTTGCCAAAAAAGGTGCTGTTCGTGACGCGAATCGAGCCGCCACCGCTGCTTGAATCAAGCAGTAAGGCGCCGCCGTCGCCCGTGGCATTGGTCGCCTGATTGGCTATAAATGTGCAGCCTTCTACTGTCAGTGTGCCTCTGTAGACGCCGATTGCGCCGCCGCCGTACCTAAGAGCGGAGGCGAGGTTTTGTAAGGTCAGGTTGCGGAAAGTGACGGCCGAAGTGCCGGTAAAGCGAATTGCCGTCTTGTCGGCGCCGCCGCCGTTAATTGAATGTCCGTTGCCCTCGATTGTGAGCGTTTTCCCGCTGTAAGTGGCGGAAGATACGGCGTCAATGTCGGAAGCCAGGCTGATGATTGAGCCGCTTGCGGCGCTTTTGAGAGCGGCGTCAAGTTCGGCGCCTGTAGATACCTCGATGGTGTTGTCGTCCGCGAAGGCGGGCAGCGCCGTTAAAGATAACGCGAGCGCGAAGGAAACTGCGGATGCAAGGATTTTTTTTACGGGGATGGAACGTGGGCGATTCATAAAATTCCTCCTTTTATGGTGTTTGTGGTGCATATTTGCATCTGTCCGGCGGTTCAGTCTCCGGAAAAGACGACGTACCGGGCAGAAAATGCCGTTAGTATGCGCCGCTTGCCTCAAAACGGGGGAAGGCCAGATTGGGAATTGACAGCAGCTGACACGGCGCGTATAATGAGAAAGTAAGCAAAGGCTAACATGTTGCGTTAAAATTTTGTCAGCGCCCGCTGACAACAAAGGAATCCGGGGAAGAAGCTGTCGAATATGTTAGTCATTGCTAACTAATGGAGATTATACACCAGACATTCTCTCTTTGCAATAGCTTAATGAAATTTTTTCAGATTCATGCAATTTTTAAAAAGCGCAAACAAAACCGTACTGCTTGACGGGAATCATTCGGAGGAGTAAAAGCTTGAAAAACATACAAAGAATATGCCTCTGTCTAACCGCTTTAACAGTGGGATCGCTTTTTTTGTCCGCTTGCGGAGCAAAAGCGTCGGACAAAAGCGTTTCAGGCACACGCGATGACCTTTTGGGGACAGTTATTACGCTGACGGCCTATGATAAAAACGGAGAAAGGGCCATTGACCGTTCCTTCGGGCGCATAGCGGACATACACAGGCGCATGACCACCGGGGAAGGCAGCGAAATAGCGGAGCTTAATGAGAGAAGCGGCGCAGGAGCGGTCGCCCTGAGCTCCGATACCTTTGCGCTTCTTGTCTGCGCCGGGGAGGTTTCGCGGAGTTCCGGCGGCGCGTTTGATGTGACCATCGGGCCGCTGGTCAGGCTCTGGGATGTTGGAGGCGAGGCTCCGACTGTCCCGGAGCGGGCGCGGATTGAAGATACGCTCTCCCTTGTTGACTACAGCCGGCTCGAGCTTGACCGGGACAATGAATCCGCTTTTCTCTCGCAAAAGGGTATGTCTGTTGACCTCGGCGGGATTGCCAAGGGGTATGCCTGCGACGAATCAGTCCGCATTTTTCTGGAGGACGGCGTTTCCAGCGCGCTTTTGGATCTTGGAGGCAATATATATGGCCTGGGTAGAAAGCCGGACGGATCACTTTGGAAGGTTGGGGTTCGCAACCCCGTAATTGGGGAGGATGGGGTTGTCGGCTCCATTCAGGTGAGTGACCGCGCTGTCGTGACATCCGGTATAAACGAGCGGTATTTTATCGAGGACGGCGTCATCTGTCACCACATTCTCGACCCCGGTGACGGCAGACCGGCCGACAACGGCCTGTTGTCGGTGACTATTATTAATGAGAGCTCTGTCATTGCCGACGCGCTCTCAACGGCTTGTTTCGTCCTGGGGATGGAAAAGGGGCGCGCACTGCTGGGGCAATACCCCGGAACAGAGGGCATTTTTATAACCGACGAGCGCAAAATCCTCGTCACGGATGGGCTGAAAGATAGCTTTGAGCTTCTTAACAGCGGTTTTTCGCTGGCGGAGCAGTAATCGGGTCAGCTCCTCGGAGGGTGCTCTCGCCAGTAAAACCACAAAGGGGTGCGTCCTAACACGGACGCATCCCTTTGTGCGATAAAGCTTATTCACCAGAGGCTCCGCTTCAGAAATCTGATTCCGCAACGTCGATCGAAAGCCATTCGGAGATCACCCCGACAGCTTCAGGGAGCATATATCCCTCCAGAAGCACGGAGATATCTACGGCGGAGGTTGTGACCAGCGCGATATTGCCGCATGCCTTTGAGAGTGTTTCAAAAACCGCCGCGCCAACGCCTTTTGTGAACTTCATGTCTTCGCCGTAAAACGAGAGCTTGCAGTAGCCCTGACTGATTCCGGTCGTAAGATCGGGCCGGCCGGAGTTGAGCGCGCCGATCACGTCAAGAGCCGCAGACATGTCGGAGTCGGCGATGGTGAAGGAAAGCGCGATGCCTCCGCCTGATGGCGGGGTCTGGCAGATCATGTCGACATTGACTCCGGCTTCGGCGATCAGCCCGAAAACCGCGGCAATATCGGCGGACCTCTCGCTCAGGCCGGACAGTGTGACAAGCGTAATATCCTTGCAGCAGGTCACCTTACTGAGCACGTTTTTCATGATAAACCTCCAAATAATCCTGAGCTGTGCGGAAACCTTTGTTCAAACGCTTTCGCCGATCACGTCGGACATATTGTAGAGCCCGGGGGGGCGTTTTGACAGAAACTCGGCAGCCTTGACGGCTCCATGAGCGAAGATATCCCGCGAGAGCGCCTCGTGCCTGATCTCGAGGATCTCATTCTGTCCTGCGAAAAGCACCGTGTGCTCGCCCATGATCGTTCCTCCGCGCACTGTGTGGATGCCAATCTCGTTTTTCTCTCGCTTTTTGAGCACAGAGTGGCGGTCATAGACATATTCGGAGTCATAGGGCAGGGCAGAGGCGGCCGCGTCGGCGAGCATAAGCGCCGTGCCTGAGGGCGCGTCAAGCTTCTGGTTATGGTGCCGCTCGATAATCTCTACGTCAAACGCGCAGCCCAACGCTGCCGCCGCTTTTTTCACCAGTTCAACGGCGAGATTAATCCCCAGCGACATGTTTGCCGACCTAAAAACCGGGATCACACCTGAGGCGCGCTCCAGCAGGGCGAGATGGCTCTCCGAGAGCCCCGTCGTAGCCACGACGAGCGGGATCTTGCGCTTCACGCAATAGTCCGCCAGTCTCTGAAGAAACTGCGGGTTGGAAAAATCGATAATCACGTCCGCCTGGCCGGAGAACTCAAGCGGATCGGCATAGACGGGGAAGGAGCCCTTCTTCTCGGTGTTAATGTCGAACCCCGCTACAATTGTTTTCTCATCGGCGCCTGCTAATATGGAGGCAATGACCTGCCCCATTCTGCCGTTGACGCCGGCGAGCGCTATCCTGAGCATATTATCCACAACCTTTGACTTATTTTCAGCGCCGCGTTATGCGAGGGAGATACCAGCGTTTGTCATCGACGTCTTCAGGATATCCAGGTTCTTTGGAGACATATCGAAGAGCGGCATGCGCAGGGGGCCGACGTCAAAGCCCATCAGATTCAGCGCCGTCTTGACGGGAACCGGATTCACCTCGATAAACAGGGCGTTTATCAGGTCCATAAGCCTGAGCTGTATGGCCGCGCTCTCGCCGACTCTGCCCTCAAAGAAGAGGTGAGGGATCTCTGCGACCTCACGCGGGACGATATTCGCCGCGACGGAGATGATCCCCTTGCCGCCCAGCGCCATCAGTGGGACGATCTGGTCGTCGTTGCCGGACCAGAAGTTGAGTTCGTCGCCGCAGAGCATCATCGCCTCGGCAATGGCCGAAAAATTACCCGAGGCCTCCTTCGTGCCGTTAATGCGCGGGTGCTTTGAGAGCTCCAGGTATGTCGAAGGGGCGATGGTCATGCCGGTGCGCGGGGGGACGTTGTAGAGTATAACCGGGATTTCAACCCTGTCGGCGATGTATTCAAAGTGCTTTACAAGGCCCGCCTGCGTGGTCTTATTGTAGTATGGCGTGACGAGCAGAAGCGCGTCGGCGCCGGATTCCTGAGCCGCGAGAGACATTTCGAGCGCGTGAAGCGTGTCGTTCGAGCCGGTACCCGCGATAACCGGGACGCGGCCGGCGACCTTGTTCACGCAATAATCGATAGTTTCAAGATGCTCCGGGGTGCTCTGGGTAGAGGCCTCTCCGGTGGTTCCGCAGACGGTTATACATGAGGTGCCGTTTTCGATCTGGAACTCGATCAGCTCGCCGAGCTTCGGAAGGTTCACCCTGTCGTCCTTGAAGGGTGTGACGATCGCTACGCTTGAGCCTGTAAATACCGGTGTCTTCATTGATATCTTCCTCCTTCAGGATGCTGCCGCGCAGGCGCTGCCTCAGCGGCCTCGGTGTGTTCCGGCTTGCCGGATCTGTAAAAGACGGGGCTCATTTTTTGTCGATATACCCTTCAGAGCAAAGGAGCTCCGCCATCAGCACAGCGCCGCCGGCGGCGCCGCGCAGCGTGTTGTGCGACAGGCATACGAACTTGTAATCAAACATCGTGTCCTCGCGCAGGCGTCCGAGAGCCACGCCCATGCCGTTTTCAATCATGCGGTCGAGCTTTGCCTGCGGACGGTTGTCTTCTTCAAAATAATGCAGGAATTTCTTCGGGGCCGAAGGCAGCTTCTTCTGCTGGGGGATGCCCTCAAAGCTGTCCCACAGCGACAGAATCTCCTCCTTTGAAGCCTTTTTCTCAAGCTTGACAAAGACCGCCGCCGTATGCCCATCGCTCACAGGGACCCGGAGGCACTGGGTCGTAATGAGCGGTGCGGAAGCGAGCTCGATTGCGCCGTCCTTGACGCGGCCCCAGATCTTCAGCGGCTCTTTCTCTGATTTTTCCTCCTCGCCGCCGATATACGGGATGAGGTTGTCGGTCATCTCCGGCCATGTGTCAAAGTTTTTCCCGGCGCCTGAGATAGCCTGATAGGTGCAGGCAAGCACGGCGCGCACGCCAAATTTCATCAGAGGGTGGATAGCCGGGACATAGCTCTGAAGCGAGCAGTTGGATTTGACCGAGATGAAGCCGCGTTTCGTGCCGAGCCGCTTGCGCTGCGCCTCGATGACCTGCATGTGCTCCGGATTTATCTCGGGCACAATCATCGGGACGTCCACGGTCGCCCTGTGCGCGCTGTTATTCGACACGACAGGGCACTCAAGCCGGGCGTAATCCTCCTCAAGCGCGCGGATCTCGTCTTTTTTCATATCGACCGCGCAGAAAACGAAATCGACCATGCCGGCGATTTTCTCCTTGTCGGCGTCGGCGTCCAAAACGACCATGTCTGAAACCTTTTCTGGGATGCCGCCGACCATGAGCCATCGCTGCCCTACGGCGTCGCGGTACGGTTTTCCCGCGCTTCTCGAGCTCGCGGCGAGGCAGGTGATCTCAAACCAGGGATGATCCACGAGCAGCGTAATAAACCTCTGTCCGACCATGCCGGTTGCGCCTATAATTCCAACCTTGTACATATTGTTACCTCCATATTTCATCTGTTAAGTATATGCTGTTTTTAAGGTTTTTTTCCATCGGCGCCCGGTAATCGCGCCTGGGCAAAAATTGAATAAAAAAAGCCGGTTGAAAAACCGGCTGATTCTGTAGTATAATGTCGTAGTAAAAGACAACGGCAAAAAACCACTCACCAGATAGCTCTTCATCAGTTTAACGACGACAGTCCGAAAGCTGTTAACTCCCGAACCAGGCGGACAGGATACGGCGTCCTGATCCCCTTCGGCGGCTGCCCCTTTCGCAAGCGGATCCCCGGGCGCCGATGCCCTCCCCGCGCTACTGATGTTAGCCGCGCCTCTACCATGTGATATTCAATTTATATTCATGCTAACACATTTCTTTTTTTGTGTCAATATGTAATTTGGAGGAAGACAAATGTCCGCGAGAGAAGTTTTGCGCGGTGCACTGTTGATATTTTGTGCACTTTTACTGATAATACCGGCCGTGACGTCTGTGTCCGTTTCGGCGGAGGACGGCGCCGGGCTTGTACGCTGCGGCCTGTATTACGGTACCGGCGCGCTTCCGGCCGCAAATCTCCTGAATGAGACCGGCAGCGGATACGCCGTCGGGTACTATACTGACGACGCGTTCACCGCCGTAGCTTCGATCTCCGAGGAGGCAATAACCGTCCTCAAGGACAAAAACATGTACCTCGCGCCGAACGCGAGCTACTTTGACGCGACGCCGCCAGCCGGAAGCAAGACGATCGGGGCCTGGCATGTCGATTACGGGTATTCGTATCCCGGCTTTGCGGAGGCTGTAACTGCCGCGCAGACGCTGACCGGCCTTGGATTTGAGGCCTTCCCGTGCTACATTTCGGGACAGTACCGCGTCAGTATCGGGAACTATACGTCAAAGGACAAGGCCTCAGCCGCGACGGGCGGGTTTGAAAACGGCAAGGCCACAGGCGCCTCTGAGACGTGCTACACCTTTGTTGAGACAAAGACCGGCAGGATTCTGTTCGAGTTTGACGCGGGCAAGTCGGTTTTCCCCTGCGTGATGCCTCAGGAGGCCTCCGGAAAGCCCGTCACCTGGTTCAAGGGCTATAAATACCCCGGCGCGTTTGAGTACAGGAGGCTCACCGGCGCAGACCTAACGGTTGTGAACATAGTGGGCATGCAGGAATATGTAAAGGGCGTTATCCCGTATGAGATGAGCCCGTCGTGGCCGATTGAGGCGCTGAAGGCGCAGGCGATATGCGCGAAAAACTTTGCCCTCACAAACATGGGGAAGCATAAATCGCAGGGCTTTGACCTCTGCAACACCGTCGACTGCCAGGTCTACCGCGGTCTTAACACGGCGAGCGAAAACTCGAACCGGGCAGTGGACGAGACGGACGGAAAGTGCCTTTATTACGGCGAAAAGCTTGCCAAGACGTTCTACCATTCCTCAAACGGCGGCTCAACCGAGGACGTGAATAACGTGTGGGGCGGTGAGAGCCTGCCGTACCTGAAGGCCGTGCCGGACAATTTTGAAGACCTGACGAAGGCAACGAACGGCATCTGGAGCTATACCTTCACGAAAGACAGCCTCACCCAGATACTCAAGGCCAAGGGCTACGCGGTCAGCGGGATAAAAGACGCGTATGTCGAGCAGTTTACGCCGGCGGGAAATGTGCTGAAGCTGACGCTCGTGGATTCCGACGGAAAGAAATACAGCTTCGAGAAGGAAAAGGCGCGCACTATTCTGAACAGCGACGCGCTGAAGCTCTATACATACTCGCAGAGGTATTCGTTCGGGAGCGCGCCTGGCAGCGCCGTGATCTACATAAACGGTTCCGGCACAAAGGCCGACACTGACAGCGGAGTGAGCGTAATCGCCTCCGGCGGCGAGGTTAGCACGATAAAAAGCGGGATATATATCAGATCTGCATCTGGTGTGAGCGCGGCGCAGGCTGAGAGTAAATCGGAAGAAAAGCCCGCCTCAGGGAAGAGCGAGTTTGTTATAAGCGGCAGGGGATGGGGTCATAATGTCGGTATGAGCCAGTGGGGGGCGCGCGGCATGGCTGAAAAGGATTATTCCTACGATCAGATACTCAAATACTATTTTACGGGCGTGGAGCTCAGATAGGCGGATCTCAGGGGCTATGAACACATCTGATTTTTATTACAGTCTCCCGGAGGAGCTCATCGCGCAGACGCCGCTTGAGAGGCGCGACGCATCGAGACTTCTGACGCTGGACAGGTCGTCCGGTGGGATTGGACACGAACATTTCTATGATCTGCCCGGACTTCTAAGGCCGGGCGATTGTCTTGTATTAAACGATTCGCGCGTGCTTCCGGCAAGGCTTTTCGGCGAGACCGTGACCGGCGCGGTCATCGAAGTCGTCCTGCTGCGCGACCTCGGAGAGGGAAGGTGGGAATGTCTCACACGCCCGGGGAGGCGCACGAAAGCGGGCACGCGCATTGTATTCGCGGGGGGAGAACTCCGGGGGACGGTGCTTGAGGCCGTGGAGGGCGGCAACAGGATAATCGAGTTTGAGTATTCGGGTATTTTTCTGGAAACGCTTGAGAGGATCGGCACGATGCCGCTCCCTCCGTACATCAGGGAGAGGCTTTCAGACCCGGAGCGGTATCAGACGGTGTACTCGCGCGAGTCCGGTTCCGCCGCCGCGCCGACAGCGGGTCTGCATTTTACCGAAGAGCTGATAAAGCGGCTGGAGGGCAGGGGAGTGGGCATCTGTTTTGTCACGCTTCACGTCGGATTGGGCACGTTCAGGCCTGTAAAAGTTAAAAACTTTACAGACCATAATATGCACGCTGAATACTGCGAAATATCTCAAAAAACGGCGGAAATGATAACGAAAACAAGGGCGGACGGAGGGCGCGTCATATGTGTGGGTACGACGTCTTGCCGCACGCTGGAATCCTTTGCGAAGGAGGATGGAGCGCTCGAAAAATCATCGGGCTGGACGGATATCTTCATCTATCCGGGGTACCGTTTCCGCGTAACCGACGGGCTCATAACGAATTTCCATCTGCCCGAGAGCACGCTTATTATGCTCGTGTCGGCGTTTGCCGGAAGGGAGTGCGTGCTGGATGCATATGAGCAGGCTGTCCGGGAGGGGTATCGTTTTTTCAGCTTCGGCGACGCAATGTTTATTTCTTAGGCTGATTTCAATATCGAGATCGAGAGGTATTTTTTTTGTCAACCTTTGAGCTTTTAAAAACCGAGGGCAGGGCGCGCCGGGGGAGATTTGAGTGCGCGCACGGATGCGCCGAGACGCCCGTGTTTATGAACGTGGGCACACAGGCTGCGATAAAAGGCGGGCTCTCCGCGTTTGACCTTGAACAGGCGGGCTGCCAGATTGAGCTTTCAAACACATACCATCTTCACCTCAGGCCCGGTGAGGAGGTTGTGCGCTCGCAGGGCGGGCTGCACGCCTTCATGCGCTGGAACAGGCCGGTGCTGACCGACAGCGGAGGATTTCAGGTGTTTTCGCTGTCCTCACTCAGGAAGATCAGCGAGGAGGGCGTAACCTTCGCCTCTTATGTAGACGGAAGGCGCATCTTTATGTCGCCGGAGGACAGCGTCAAGATACAGTCGGATCTTGGAAGCGATATCGCGATGGCCTTTGACGAGTGCGTCGAGAACCCGTCCACGCACGAGTACGTCAGAGCCTCCTGTGCGAGGACGGAGCGGTGGCTGGAGCGTTGCCGTGACGAGCTTGCAAGGCTTGCGGGCTCTGGAGACGCGATAAACCCGAATCAGGTTCTTTTTGGCATAAACCAGGGCGGCATTTTCCCGGATCTTCGCGTCGAAAACATGAAAAGGATAGCGGAGCTCGACCTTCCGGGGTATGCGATCGGCGGCCTTGCCGTCGGAGAAGAAACCCTAATTATGTACGACATAATTGAGGCAGTTGAGCCTCATATGCCGCCGGACAGGCCGCGCTATCTGATGGGCGTAGGCACACCGGCGAATATTATTGAAGCCGTATACCGCGGCATAGATTTTTTTGACTGTGTGATGCCGTCACGCAACGCGCGGCATGGGCATCTGTTTACCTGGGACGGATGCATTAACATCATGAACGCGAAATACCAGCGGGACGGCGGACCGGTGGATGCAGGCTGCGCCTGCCATGTCTGTTCAAATTTTTCCAGGGCATACCTTCGTCATCTTTTTAAAGCCGGAGAGATGCTGGCGCACAGGCTCGCTGTGATGCACAACCTGTTTTTTTATAACAATCTTATGGCGCGCATACGCGGCGCTATAGAGGACGGCGGGTTTGGCGCCTTCAGAGAAGAGCACGCCGAGAGGCTCGCAAGGAGGATCTGATGCGGGAAGGCGGGGGAAAGCCCGCGCATATGCGATGCTTAAAAGAGGGCTGAGGATTCCCGACCAGACGTGCCCTCTTGAATTTCCGGCAAATATGAGGTATAATATCAGTAAACGATAAACTTTTCAAAGGATGTGGAGAAATGGCCGACAATACCGGAAAAGTGCAGTTTACAGGGAAGAGAAGGTCTTCAAAATGGTTCTATTCCCCTGATGGACCCACCACCGAATTTGCCGAGCGGCGGCGCGGCGCCGACAGGCTCACCAAAGCCATTCAAATTTTCAGCGCCGCGTCTTGGGCGCTGGTCATTCTTTTTGTTGTCTTTTTTGGCCTGGCGCGGCCCATGACCGACGACTTTTTTTCCAGATTTTTTGACGGGGCAATCGCCCGCGGCTGGGATACGTTCTATCTCTCGGTTTCGCTTTGGCTGCTTATCGCCGTCACGGCCGTCTGCGCCGGCGGGATTATTATCAACTCCAGGCGGCACAAAAGAAAGTCGGATAGGTATAACAAATCGCTTATCTTTTTTGCGGTACTTTCGTTTATCGGCATTATCGCGTTTTTGGCTAGATTCAGCGGGCTCCTTTTCTGACAGGGAAATCCAGTCGTTTTTTGCATTCCCGCTTGACAAAAAGACGCAAAGGTGCTATACTGAGAGCGTAAACAAAGATGTTTACCGAGAATCGGCAGTTGCCGCTTTTCGGTGGGCATCTTTGTTTTTTGTAAGGGGGTAATCAATTATGTCGTACACTTCTGCCGTTTTGGAGCAAACGATCAAGAAAAACCCGGGTGAGCCGGAGTTTCATCAGTCCCTGACTGAGATACTCCCGACGCTTCAGCCTGTTTTCGACGAACACCCTGAATATGCCGAGGCCGGGATATTAGAGCGCCTTGTTGAGCCCGAGCGCCAGGTCATGTTCCGCGTTCCGTGGATCGACGACGCGGGGAAGGTACGGGTCAACAGGGGCTACAGGGTTCAGTTTAACAGCGCGATAGGGCCGTACAAGGGCGGGTTGCGTTTTCATCCGACAGTTTGCCTCAGCATAATCAAATTTCTTGGATTTGAGCAGATATTTAAAAACTCACTCACGGGGCTGCCCATCGGAGGAGGAAAGGGCGGCGCGGATTTCAACCCAAAGGGAAAGTCCGACCGCGAGATCATGGAGTTTTGCCAGAGTTTTGTCAATGAGCTGTATCGCCACGTAGGGGCGCATATGGATATCCCGGCCGGGGATATCGGCGTCGGCGGAAGAGAAATCGGATACATATTCGGGCAATATAAGCGCCTGACAGGGCTTTTGGACGGGTCGTTTACCGGAAAGGGCATCACTTACGGCGGGTCGCTGGTTCGCAACGAGGCCACGGGCTATGGTCTTGTGTATCTTGTTGAAAAGATGCTGGAGTCGGCCGGATCCGCGTTTGAAGGTAAGACCGTGGCCATATCAGGCTCGGGCAACGTGGCGATATACGCGGCGGAAAAAGCGGCGCAAATGGGCGCCAAGGTCTTGACGATGAGCGATTCAAACGGATATGTGTTCGACTGCGACGGCATTGATGTGGAGGCGGTCAAAGCGATAAAGGAGCGGAGGCGCGGGCGGATCTGCGAGTATTTGGAGCACAGTAAAACGGCTCGGTATTTTGAGAACGGGCTGGTGTGGTCGGTGCCTTGCGACGTCGCTCTCCCGTGCGCCACGCAAAACGAGATAGACGAGGAGGGCGCGGCGCTGCTAATAAAAAACGGATGCGCCGCCGTGGCCGAGGGCTCAAATATGTCGACAACCATAGATGCGGTTGGGCTTCTCCAAAGCGCGAATGTTCTGTTCGCCCCAGGGAAGGCGGCAAACGCCGGAGGCGTAGCGGTATCGGCGCTGGAGATGGCTCAGAACAGTATGAGGCTTTTCTGGACGTTCGAGGATGTGGACAACAGGCTTCAGGGAATTATGCATGATATTTTCGAGAATATTTCGGGCGCCGCGGAGCGCTATGGAATGAAAGGGAATCTTGTCGCCGGCGCCAATATCGCAGGATTTTTGAAGGTGGCGAGCGCAATGTTCCAGCAGGGGGTTGTATAGAAAGGAGTACTTTTATGAGGTCAGCGAATACGGAAATCATCCCGGTGGGACGGCCTGTAACGGCTCCGGTGCTGATCCCGGTGATACACTGCGCGACGCCGCGCTGTGTTGACGACATCTTTATGGTGGGCGGAAGGCAGCTTAGGGTCACGTGCATGTCTTTTGGGAATCCGCTTGGCGTCGTGTTTGTGAAGAACCTCGAGCGGGTCGATGTTCCGCGGCTTGGAACAATGCTTGGAGATCACGCGCTTTTCCCGGAGGGCGCAAGCATTGTTTTTGCGGAAACGTACGGCAGAGAGCGCGTGTACGCAAGATTTTGGCAGCATTGGGAAGGGGAGAGAGACTTCTCCGCAGAGGGTGCTTGCGCGGCGGTCACTGCGGCAATAATGACTCAACGGATAACGGCGCGTGAGGCGGATGTATCGATGGGCGGCAGGGAATACCATGTGAAGTGGAGCAGTTGCGACGATACCGTGTATCTCGTCTGTACGGAGGAGCTTGCCGCCGGATAATAAGCTGAAGAGAAGATGCCGCCCGGCTAAAACCGGCGGCATCTTCTCTTTGACAGGCCATGTGCCGGCGCTAGGGGGGCCGATCATTGACATTTCGAAAATGCACTGATACAATCTATGTTACCCTTTAGCGATTGCTCATTTAGCGGCATTTCGCTCGTATAAAAAAGAGGCGGAATAAAAAAATGATTTTTTGCGCGTGGCGGGATCGGAGGCAAAGAAAAGCATGGAGAGTCTCACGCTAAACATTAAGGGCATGACCTGCGCCGCGTGCTCTCGCGCGGTTGAGCGCGCGGTGTCAAAGCTTGACGGTGTTCAAAGCGCCGATGTCAACCTCGCGACGGAGAAGCTCACGGTCTCTTTTGACACACCAAAGGCTTCAAAGGCGGGGATAATTGCCGCCGTGAAAAAAGCGGGGTACGAAGCCGAGGACATACCGGAAGACGACGAAAAGGCCGACGGCAGCGGTCTTGCCGATATGAAAAGAAGGCTGATACTGTCGGCTGTCTTTGCCCTGCCGCTGCTTATAGCCGCGATGGGGCCGATGGTGCTGCCTTTTTTCGGGCTCCCGGTGTGGAGCCTTCTTGACCATATGGAGCATCCCAAATTTTCCGCCGCGCTGCAGCTCATCCTTTGCACCCCGATTGTATTTTTGGGCCGGGGATATTTCCTCAGGGGCGCAAGGCACCTTGCGGCAGGGGCGCCGAATATGGACAGCCTCATTGCGATCGGCACTGCGTCTGCCTATCTTTACAGCCTGTATCTGACGTCCCTCACGTTTCTTGGCGGTCACGCGGGCGAGCTGTACTTTGAGTCCGCCGGCGTAATTCTGACGCTTGTGACGCTTGGTAAATACATGGAGGCAGTGTCCAAAGGCAGAACGTCGGACTCGGTAAAGCGGCTGCTAAGCCTCGCTCCGGATAGAGCAAAAGTGCTGCGCGGAGGGGAGGAGCACGAGATCCCTGTGGCTCAGCTGGCGGTGGGGGATATAATCGTCGTGCGTCCGGGGGAGAGGCTCCCGGCGGACGGCGTTGTGACCGAGGGGATGACGTTCGTCGACGAATCTATGCTGACCGGCGAGAGCATCCCGGTTGAGAAGGCGCCGGGAGACAGTGTGGTAGCGGCCAGCATAAATAAAAACGGGATGATCAGATTTCGAGCCGAGCGCGTTGGGAAGGATACGGCGCTTTCGGGCATAATAAGAATGGTTGAAGAGGCGCAGGGCACAAAGGCCCCGATTGCGCGTCTCGCCGATAGGGTTTCAGGATATTTTGTGCCGGCGGTCATCGCGCTCGCCGCGCTCGCGGCTATCTTCTGGGCGATAAGGGGCGAGCCTGCCTCCTTTGTGATCACGATCTTCATCTCGGTGCTTGTCATCGCATGCCCATGCGCGCTCGGGCTGGCTACGCCCACCGCGATCATGGTTGCAACGGGAAGAGGCGCGCAGTACGGCGTACTGATAAGGAGCGGGGCTGCGCTCGAAACCGCGCACAGTATAGGCATAGTGGCGCTTGATAAGACGGGTACCGTGACTGAGGGCCGCCCGAAAGTTTGCGGCATCGCCGCCACAGGCGGCCTCGGCGGAGACATGCTTTTGGCCCTTGCTGCCTCATGTGAAAAGGGCAGTGAGCACCCGCTAGGTGAGGCAATTGTAACTGAGGCGGAGGAAAGGGGTATCCCGCTGCGACCGCCTGAGAGATTTGAGGCCGTGCCCGGCAGAGGGATATCCGCGACGGTGGACGGCAAGGCGATTCTGCTTGGGAATCCGAGGTTTTTAAAGGAGAGCGGCGTCGACATACTGGGCGCGGACAGGGAGGCGGAGAGCTTTGCCATGTCCGGCATGACGCCCGTTATCCTGGCGGTAGACGGCTTGGCCGAAGGGGTAATTGCCGTGGCCGATACGATAAAAAGCACGAGCGCCGAGGCTGTATCACTGTTAAAGCGGCTCGGAATTGAGCCGGTTATGATAACGGGCGACAACAGGAGAACCGCCGAGGCCGTGGCCGCCCAGGCGGGGATCAACAGGATTATGGCCGAGGTGCTCCCCGAGGACAAGGCCCTGAATATAAAGGAGCTCCAGTCGGGAGGGCGAAAAACCGCGATGGTCGGAGACGGCATAAACGACGCGCCCGCGCTTGTTCAGGCAGACGTGGGTATTGCGATCGGAACGGGAACCGACATAGCGATCGAATCGGCCGATATTGTCCTGATGCGGGGCGACCTGCGCGACGTGGCCGCGGCAATCGAGCTTTCCAGAAAAACTATTAGAAACATCAGGCAGAATCTTTTCTGGGCGTTTTGCTACAACGCGCTCGGGATCCCGGTCGCGATGGGGGCGCTTTATCTCTTCGGCGGGCCGCTGCTGAGCCCGATGCTGGCCGCGCTGGCGATGAGCCTCTCATCCGTGTCGGTGCTGACAAACGCGCTCAGGCTCAGGCGATTCAGGCCGTCTGGAAGACGGTGAAAATAATTATATCGGAGAAAAAGATGAAAACTGTTTTAAAGATCAAAGGCATGTCATGCGAGCACTGCGTAAGGCGCGTCAGGGACGCGCTGCTTGAGCTTGAAGGCGTGCAGGGTGCGGACGTGAGCCTTGACGACGGTTCAGCCGCGGTTGAGCACTCTGAGGGAATAACTTCCTCAATCCTTGCGGAGGCGGTTGAGGATGCCGGATACGACGTAATCTGATCCGCAAACAAAAAAAGCAGGCCGGACGGGCTCGATGCCTTCCGGCCTGTGGTATTTGCGCTGGCGCTTAATTTGAATGAGGCGTGGTGCGGAGCTTTTCAAGCCCGGGGATTATTCGGTTTTCAGCAAGGCCGCGCGGCGCGATGTCGCGCACAGCCCTGAAAACATCGTCCTCCGTCACGACGGAGAGATTGTTTTTTTTCAGCCAGTCCGCGATTGAGCGTTGGACGCCGCCCCTGAAAAAGGGCGGGATCTCCTTCATAACCGCGTCAAGCATGATCCTGCTATTACCCTCCCATTTTAGGGAATCAAAAATTGAAGACATAAATTACCTCCGGTACTTTATAAGACATTATATGATTTGCGCTTGTAGATTGAGAACTTGTCTGTTATAATACTGTGATTAAGGTCGGAAGAGGAGCAAATTGTGGACAATCGGCTGAACGGCAATAGGATTACGATATTCGCGGGGCATTACGGCAGCGGGAAAACGAGCCTTGCCGTCAATTTCGCGCTCCGCCTGAGAGAGCGGCACGAACGCGTCGCGGTTTGCGACCTTGATATTGTAAATCCTTATTTTCGCACGAGTGACGCGTCCGAGCTGCTTAAAAGCCGAGGTATCAGCCTTATTTCGTCCGATTATGCCAACACTAACGCCGAGGCGTTCTCCGTCCCACCGGGGGCCGCCGCGCTTTTTGACGACAGGTCGCTCCGCGGCGTCATCGACCTCGGGGGAGACGACAGGGGCGCGCTTGCGCTCGGGCGCTATGCTGAAAGGCTGTCGGGTGCGAAGGACGCCGCCATGCTGCTGGTAATAAATATGTACCGTCCGCTCACTCGCGACATAGGCAGCCTGACCGGGGTCAGGGACGAGATTGAGCGCGCGGCGAGGTTCAGGTTCACAGGCGTGATAAACAACTCGAATCTCGGAGCGGGCACATCGGCCGAGGACGTGAGGTCGTCGATACGATTTGCGGAGGAGGCCGCCGAAAGGCTTTCGCTTCCACTGTGCTTCACGGCCGTGCGGCGCGGAATAGCGCATGAGCTGGAGGATCTCCGGGATATATTCCCGATTGATATATTTAATAAATCTGAGTGGAGAATCTGGAGGAGCAGGGAGGAAGATCATGGCAAGGGTGACGTTTAAAGAGGACGCCTGCAAGGGGTGCGGGCTTTGCGTGTCCGTGTGCCCGAAGAAGATTGTGAAGACGAGGGAGGACAGGCTGAACGCGAAGGGGTTCTATCCCGCCGCCGTTGAGGAGCAGGACAAGTGCATCGGCTGCGCGTTCTGCGCGACGATATGCCCCGACGTTGTAATCACGGTTGAAAAATAGCCCGAAGTCTCACGGGGGGGAGCCTGAAGGCGGGCAACTTCTTAACTATGAAAGGAATGAAAGACAGGTGTCTGAAAAAGTACTTATGAAGGGGAACGAAGCTGTTGCGGAGGCGGCGATAATGGCCGGCTGCCGCCACTTCTTCGGATACCCGATTACGCCGCAGACGGAGGTCGCGGCATACATGTCGAAAAAGATGCCGAAGATAGGCGGATGCTATCTTCAGGCTGAGAGCGAGATTGCGGCCATTAACATGGTAATCGGCGCCTCCGCCGCGGGGAAGCGCGCGATGACCTCAAGCTCCAGCCCGGGCATCGCGCTGAAGAGCGAGGGGCTCTCATACCTTGCCGGCTGCGATCTTCCCGCGGTTGTTGTGAACATCCAGCGTGGGGGCCCCGGCCTCGGCGGCATACAGCCCAGCCAGGCGGACTATTTTCTGGCCACGAGAGGCGCCGGGCACGGCGATTTTCACATGCTGGTTTTCGCCCCATGTTCTGTGCAGGAGATGGTCGACCTCACGCACACCGCGTTTGACCTCTCCGATAAATACCGTATGACGGCCATGCTGCTTGCCGACGGGATACTCGGCCAGATGATGGAGCCTGTGGACATCTCCAGAGGCGCGTCGGCCGACCTTCCCGATAAAGAGTGGGCGCTGACGGGCACCGGCAAAAAGCGCAAGGGGAATATCGTGAACTCGCTTTACCTTGAGCCTTCCGAGCTTGAAAGGCTGATTATTGAGCGCTTCGCCAGGTACGGCATTATTGAGGACACCGAGCAGAGGCACGAGAGCTATCTTTCGGACGACGCCGAGATTGTAATCGTGGCCTACGGCGCAGCCGCGAGGATCGCGAAGAACGCTATTGACGCCGCGCGCGCTAAGGGTATTAAGGCCGGCCTCATCCGCCCGATCACGCTCTGGCCCTTCCCGAAAAGGGCGGTGGCGGACGCCGCGAAGGGCACGAAGGCGCTGCTGTGCGTCGAGATGAGCATGGGGCAGATGATTGAGGACGTAAAGCTGGCGATCAATTGCTCAAAGCCCGTTTCCCTGTGCGGCCGCACGGGCGGCATGGTGCCGATCCCGGAGGAGATACTCGCGAGCATTGAAAAGGCCGCCTCAGGGGCTGCTGAATAGGTAAATTCGGCCGCGCGGCGACCGCCCGCGGAGATATAACGGAGGAAAGACCATGGAAGTTGTTTTCAAAAGGCCGGAGGCAATGTCCGACGTGCCTCTTCATTACTGCCCGGGATGCACGCACGGCATAATCCACAGGCTTGTGGCCGAGGCGATCGACGAGCTCGGTGTCGAGGGCAGGACGGTGGGCGTCGCGCCTGTCGGCTGCTCTGTGTTCGCGTATAATTACTTTGAGTGCGATATGATCCAGGCCGCTCACGGCCGCGCGCCCGCGGTTGCCACGGGGCTCAGGCGCGCGAACCCGGAGAGCGTCGTGTTCACCTACCAGGGCGACGGAGACCTCGCGGCAATAGGCACGGCCGAGACCGTGCACGCGGCCGCCAGGGGGGAGAATATCACGATAATCTTCGTCAACAACGCGATATACGGTATGACCGGCGGCCAGATGGCCCCGACCACGCTGCCCGGACAGATCACGCAGACGACGCCTTATGGCCGCGACGTCAAGACGGCGGGTCTGCCGATAAAGGTCAGCGAGATGATCGCGACTATTGACGGCGCGCATTATGTCGAACGAGTATCGGTCGACAGCGTGAAGAATATAAAGGCGGCTAAAAAGGCCATACTCAGGGGCTTTAAGAACCAGGTTGAGGGGAAGGGCTTTTCACTGATTGAGGTCGTTTCAACCTGTCCGACGAACTGGGGGCTCGACCCGGTTCAGTCGCTCGACTGGCTCAGGGAAAACATGCTTCCGTACTATCCGCTCGGCGTCTATAAGGACGGCTCGAAGGGGGAGGTGAAGGCCTGATGTCTCAGATACTTATTGCCGGTTTCGGCGGGCAGGGCATCCTGTTCTCGGGCAAATTTCTGGTGTATACCGGGATGCTTCAGGGCAAGGAGGTCTCATGGCTCCCGTCTTACGGCCCCGAGATGCGCGGAGGCACGGCCAACTGCAGCGTCATCATCTCGGACAGGCCCGTCGGGTCTCCGATTGTCACCTCGCCGGACGTGCTTGTCTGTATGAACGGCCCGTCGCTGGATAAATTTGAGGCCTCGGTGGCAAAGGACGGATATCTGTTTGTCGACAGCTCGCTTATCACGCGAAAGCCCAGGCATCCGCTCGTCAGCGCGTTCTACATACCCGCGACAAGGCTCGCGCATGAGAACGGTCTTGAAGGGCTTGCCAACATGATTATGGTGGGTAAGGTCATTAAGGAGACGTCGCTCTGCGGAAAGGACATTGTTCTCGAGGCGATGAAAAAAACCGTGCCCGAGCGCAAGCGCGATCTTTTTGATTCAAATATCAGGGCCATTGAACTCGGATACGGATATACCGGAGAATAAAAACGCGTGAAAGGCGCCAAGGCGCAGGTAACAAAAGGAGGGACTTCTGTGTCACAGGTAAACATCGAGATAGGGCAGCGCATCCGCGGCATCAGAGAGCTCTGTGAGCTCGATATTCCCATCCTCGCACACAAACTCGGGCTGAGCGCCGATATTTTGGAGGACTATGAGTCGGGCAGTAGGGATATCCCGGTCAGCGTGCTGCATGAGATATCTGTGCTGCTTAATATCAGCATGACCGAGCTTCTGACAGGGGAAAGCGCAAAGCTTCATATCTATTCGCTCGTGAGGGCGGGGAAGGGCGTCGGCGTGGACAGGCGCGCGGCTTACGATTACAAATCGCTGGCCTATAACTTTGCCGACCGCAGGCTGGATCCATTCCTCATTACGATTGAGCCGAAGCCCGAGGGCGAGGAGTACAGCCTCAATTCCCATTCGGGTCACGAGTTTCACTTCTGCCTTGAGGGCTCGTTCAAGATTAAGATCGACAAATATGAGATGACGCTTTACGAAGGCGACGCGCTTTATTTTGACTCAAGCTATCCGCACGGGATGCTCGCGCTCGGCGGGGCGCCGGCAAAAGAGCTCGTAATAATTGTGTAGGAGGAAGGCAATATGGCGCTGATTGACAGGTATTGCAGGACAGATTTCTCCTCCTATGAGGAGTTTTACAGGGATTTTAACGTAATTATGCCCGAAAACTTTAACTTCGGGTATGACGTAGTCGATGAACTCGCGAAGAAGAGCCCGGACAAAACCGCGATTGTCTGGTGCAACGACCTCGGCGAGGAGAAGATCATCCCGTTCGGAGAACTCAAGCGCATGAGCGACAAAACGGCAAATGCGCTCAAGAAGCTTGGCATCCAAAAGGGCGACGCTGTTATGGCCATGCTTAAACGCCGGTATGAATACTGGTACCTGACGGTTGCCATGCATAAGCTCGGCGCGGTGCTGATCCCCGCGACGCATCTGCTCACGACGAAGGATCTCGTCTACAGGATAGACGCCGCCGACGTAAAGATGATTCTAACAGTGGATTCAGATCAGCTGTGCGCCTCAATTGACGAGGCGCAGGAGAAGACCGGAGACACGCTGAAGGTAAAGGCTGTTCTTTCAGGGAGCAGGGAAGGGTATCTTGAGTTTACTCCGCTTGTGGAAGAGGCGTCGGACGAGTTTGAACGGCCGACAGGCGACGGAGCCACAAAAAACAGCGATGTTATGATAGCCTACTTCACGTCGGGAACGACGGGTATGCCGAAGATGGTCGCCCACGACTATCTGTACCCGCTTTGCCATATCACCACCGCGCGCTTTGGGCACAACCTGGGGCCCGATGACCTGCATCTTACGGTCGCGGACACGGTCTGGGCCAAGACCTCATGGGGAAAGCTTTACGGCCAATGGATATGCGAGTCCGCCGTTTTCGTATACGACTATGACAAGCGCTTCAGCCCGAGTGATTTTCTGGGGCTGATTGACAAATACGGCATAACATCCTTCTGCGCCCCGCCGACGATATACCGCTTCCTGATAAAAGAAGATCTCTCAAAGTTTTCGCTAAAGACTCTTCAAAAATGCTCAATCGCGGGAGAACCGCTTAACCCCGAGGTGTACTATCAGTGGCTGAAGGCGACCGGGCTCAAGCTCCGCGAAGGCTATGGCCAGACAGAGTGCACCGTGCTTGTCGCCACAAACCCGTGGATCGAGCCGAAGCCGGGCTCGATGGGCCTGCCGATGCCGGGCAGTTTTTGCACCGTCATGGACGGGGCGGGGCGCGAATGCGAGGCCGGGGAAGAGGGCGAGCTGTGCGTTCCCGTTCCGGATGTAAATAATCGACCGCTCGGGCTGTTTATGGGGTATTACCGCGACCCCGAGCAGACAAAAAGCGTGCTCTATAACGGCATCTACCATACGGGGGACACTGCATGGAAGGACGAGGACGGCTATATCTGGTTCAAGGGCAGAAATGATGATATCATCAAGAGCTCGGGCTACAGGATAGGTCCGTTCGAGGTGGAAAGCGCGCTGTTGGAGCATCCGGCCGTGCTTGAAACCGCTATCACCGGCGTGCCGGATCCCGACAGGGGCTTCAGCGTCAAGGCCACCGTGGTTCTCGCTAAGGGGTACGAACCCTCTGAGGCGCTCAAAAAAGAGCTTCAGGACCATGTCAAGGGAATCACCGCGCCATACAAATACCCGAGGATAATTGAATTTGTCACAGAACTGCCTAAGACGATCAGCGGAAAGATACGCCGGGTGCAGATACGCGAGGAGGACGTAAAGCGGTAAATTCTATGTTTTTTGCCGAGAAAACCACAGGATGTTTTTGAGGATGGTTGAAATTGGCCGCCAATTTCAACCATCTTTGTGCACAATATACATTTTGAAGATGACCGGAGCATGAAAATTTGGAGCGGCCGGTCTATTATTTGTTGCTAAAAAAGAAAAATTAATGTATAATTAGATGGGACACGTATAAGAATATATCTAAAAGAACAGGAATAGCATATAATTATACTTTTTGTATTGAGACTGATGGAAAAATAGATAGATAAAAACTAAGGATAAAAAATGGATAGGAGGATATGCAGTGTTTTGCGTCGGGGATAAAATTGTTCATCCAATGCATGGTGCGGGGGTAATTGAGAACATTGTCGAGCAAAAGATCAATGGCACCAATCGAGACTACTACGTTCTGAAGATGCCGGTAGGGGGCATGCTCGTTATGATTCCGACAACAACGAGTAATGAGATCGGCGTCAGGCCTGTGGTAAACGCGGCGCGTGCCGATGAAATTATCGAATGCCTTCCGGATATCGAGATCGACATGACACAGAACTGGAACAGGCGTTACCGCGAAAATATGCTAAGGATAAAAAGTGGGGATCTTGTCGAGGTGGCTAAGGTTGTCAAGGGACTGATGGAGAGGGAGCGTAACCGCGGACTTTCTACCGGAGAGCGCAAGATGCTCCATTCGGCAAAGCAGATTTTGATCTCAGAGATAGTTCTTGCGAAGAGCACAAGCTATGAAGAGGTCGAAAACGACATTAATAAGGCGCTCGCGTAATTGAATCTTTCGGGCGGCTTTGCCGCCCGATATTAGTTTTGGTTTTGAGCCCTTACGGGCTTGTTTTTTATATGTGGGGTGGTTCGGTGTTTGGGACTTACGCAAAAAACAAGTGCGCCGCCGTGATACTTGCGGCGGGCTCTTTCACAAGGATGAACGGCGTAAACAAGCAGTTTTTTCCGCTTTTGGGCATTCCGGCAATAGTGCGCACGCTTATTGCGTTCGAGGCCTGCTGTGAGGTGGATGAGATCAAGGTGGCGGCGCGCAAAGAGGATTTTGCGGAGCTTGAGGCACTTGCGGTTCATCACGGCATTTCAAAGTATAAGGGCGCCGTCGCGGGCGGGGCGACACGGCTCGAGTCTTCTTTAAACGGCGTTATGGCGCTTGGAAAGGCGTGCAGGATCGTGGCGATACATGACGGAGCGCGCGCGCTGGTTACGCCGCAGCTCATAGGCAGGGTCGTGCGCCAGGCGGAGAGATACGGCGCCGCCGCGCCTGCCGTGCCCGCCAGAGATACGGTCAAAAGGGCGAGCGGAGGTATTGTCACAGAAACGCTTGACCGGGCAGGGCTTTTTATGGTTCAGACGCCTCAGGCCTTCGATCTTGAGCTGATAAAGGGCGCGCTGCACAAAGCCCTCGGTGACGGCACGCAGGTCACAGACGACTGCCAGGCGGCCGAACGCATAGGCATGAGTGTCTCTCTTGTCGAGGGGGAATATGAAAATCTTAAAATCACCACTCAGGAGGATATCGTGATCGCGGAAGCGATACTCGGAAGGAGGGCAAAGGCGTGCGAATAGGGCACGGATATGACGTCCACCGGCTTTGTGAGGGGAGAGCCCTGATACTTGGGGGGGTGAACATCCCATTCGGGCGCGGGCTTCTGGGGCACTCAGACGCGGACGTGCTCTGTCACGCTTGTATGGACGCGCTTCTGGGAGCGGGGGGACTTGGGGATATTGGAAGGCATTTTCCCGATTCATCAAAGGAGTTTTTCGGTATAAGCAGCCTTGAACTCATGGGAAGGGTTGCGGCAATACTTAAGGAAAGGCGTTTGAGGGTAATAAATATCGACGCGACGCTCATCGCACAGGCGCCAAAGCTTGCGGAACACCTTCCGCAAATGTGTCTGAACCTTGCGGGCGCGCTTGGGATTGAGCCCGGAATGCTGAACGTGAAGGCGACGACAGAGGAAGGCCTGGGCTTCACCGGAATAGGGGAGGGGATCGCGGCTCACGCGGTTGCCCTGCTTGAGGGAATCTGAGACTGCTGGATAAAAAGGCGCTTTCACACACATGAAAGCGCCTTTTTAGATTAAATTCGTTATCTGGCCTTTTCGGTCTGTTCATTGATAAACGCCGCCCCCAGGGCAGATATCAGCAGCGAGGAGCAGGCCAGCTCGATAAGGCTTTTGACAAAACCGGTGATGTTCTGAATATGTACGACGTTTTGGATCTGGAAAAGCAGCGTAATCACCGCGCACAGCAGGGCAGTTATCGAGATAAGTGCCCCTCCCCTGAAAATTGACCAGGCGGCGTCGGACATCTTTTTATTCATGGTGTTCTTCTTCATTTAGGTCCTCCAGAAAAAATTATTAGTTATTTCGACAGAATACACGCTTATTCTACCGCATTGATTTACATAAGGCACGTAAAAAGACTAAAACGTCGAAAACATTCGATATATAATAGTAGACTAATTAGCTTCACTTTTATATTATATCATTACATAAAAAGCAGATGGAAAACAAAAATGGGATAAAAAGGAATGCGGATAAAAGCAAAAAGTAAAGAGGAGTTGCCAGTAATGAGAGAAGTGGTTATCACAGAAGAACAAATCGTGCTTGAGAACGGGATGAATTGTCTTTTGAGGTATTATATCACCGTTTCTGAGATTTTCTCCGGCGCGACACTTGTATTCGAGAACTACGGGATCCGGGTTGTTATGAAAAAAAAGGAAAGGGATGCGGACTATCTCGATGAAGCACTGGCCATGAATGTTACCAGCAGCGTCGGCAAAATCATCGAACTTGTATTCTTATTATCGAAAAATAAAGTCACACCCATGAGCCTTATGGACGTGGTAATTGATTACATATAGCTTAAAGCCGGCGCCGCCCCCCTGACAAGGAGGGCGGCGCCGGCAATTAAGTCAGAAAAAATACGGACAAATGTGACAAGCTTGTTGTCTTGAAAGATTATTTATGTTAAAATACTCGTAAATTGGAATACTATTTTTATGGAGAAGGGGGGCGGGATCAATGGCGAGTGAAAAAATAGCTGCCGTCACTGAAGAAAATTTTGAAAGCGCAGTGCTTGAGTCCACGTTGCCGGTGCTTGTTGATTTTTGGGCCGAATGGTGCCCACCGTGCAGGATGCTTTCGCCTGTGCTCGACTCATTGGCGGAGAGCCTCGAGGGCAGGCTGGACATTGTTAAAATTAATTCCGACGAGGAGGGTGCGCTCGCGATCAGGTTTGGCGTGATGAGTATACCCACTTTGATCCTGTTTAAAAATGGGAAGCAGGAGGCAAAAATGATTGGTTTCCGCTCGGAGGACGATATCCTGGATGAGATTGAAAAGCTTCTGTGACGCTATTTAGCGATACCCGGTTTTGTCCCCGCCGAAAAGCGGGGACAAAACTTGCGATTTATTTTTTAGCGGACATTTTTGGGAGGGATAAGCTTGTCGAAAAATGAAAAGGCGTTTGGACTTTCGCTGGTTGGCGGTTTTCGCAGGAAGGATGTTCTTGAGTACATAGAGCAGACCGCGAAGGAACACGCCGGCCTGCTGAAGGAGCTTAGGGACGAGAACGCACGCCTCCAATCGGCGCTTGAGCGGGAAAAAGATGAAAAATCCAGCCTTGAATCCAGAATAGGTGAATCCGAGAAGGCGTCCCAGGAGGAGGCCGAGAATATCCGTGAGCTCGGCCAGCAGAACGTCCGCCAGAAAGACAGGCTGGAGCTGCTTGAGGCAAGCGCGGAAACGCAGAAAAACAGAATATTGGAACTTGAGACCATGCTTAAGGAGACGAAGGCGAAGGCAGGAGAGCTTGAGCTTGAGAATTTTGAGCTGATGGCCAGCCTTCAGAAATACGAGAGCTATATCACGGATGTTGAGGACGGAAAAAAGCTGGTTTTTGAGATTGAGCTTGAGGCGAGAAAGCGCGCGGAGGGCATTGAGACCGAGGCGCTTAAAAACGCCGAGATGGCGAGATGCGTCCTGAGCACGCTGATAAGAGACGCTCAATCCAGGTTTGATTATGTCAGAACAGATGTTGAAAGCACAGCGTCACACGTTGTTTCCGAGCTGGAGAAGATCATTTCCACCTTTCTTTCAATCAATATGTCGTTCGACGACATGGCCGCGAAGCTGGCCAAGCTGAATGTCTATATTGAAAAGCAGGAGCAGGAAGGGAAGCCCGACGACAAGGCCGACAATGAAGAGCAGGGCGGCGGGCAGCATGACGGAGGCTGTGCGGATGCCGGTGAAAAAGACGGCTGTGAAGGCGAATGTGACAGCGGGTCAGTTACCGATGGACAGGCGTCGTATTAATGTTGCGGACCTCAGGGGTGCCGGGCTGAGAGCAGGCGATCTCGCTCTTTTGTCCGGGCGTATATACACCGCGAGGGACGCCGCACACAGGCGTATGATTGCACAGCTTGACAACAATGAAAGTCTTCCTTTTGAGCTGAGCGGCGCCGTAATATATTACGCCGGGCCTACCCCGCCGCAAAAGGGTATGGCGGTCGGTTCCTGCGGGCCGACGACCTCCGGCAGGATGGACAGCTTTGCCCCCAGGCTCATCTCCCTCTCACTCGCCGCCATGATCGGAAAGGGCGAACGGTCGCCCGAGGTTGTCGAGGCTATGATAAAGCATAGATGCCTGTATTTTGCAGCAGTGGGCGGAGCAGGGGCGCTTATCGCAAAGAGCGTGAAATCGGCAAAGGAGATAGCGTACCCTGAGCTCGGGTGCGAGTCGGTCAAAGAGCTTATTGTGGAAGATATGCCGGTGATCTGCGCCATCGACAGTCAGGGTGGGAACCTTTACAAGCGTTTGTGTGATATCTTTTAATTCCTCATGTCTACACATCTGGCAGCACTCCCCCCAAATCTGCTATAATAGACCCATAGCGTCAAACGGAGTGGAAGCAAGGGGAAACGTATCACTTTTCGATTATGAACCCACAAAAACAACATCTTGGGCGAGATTTTTTTGAGAAAGTTGAACCTCATTTGCCAATTTCGGAATGGGGTTCTATTATTTCGCCGTTTTATTATACTGATACAAAACATGGCTGCCGGCCGACAAAAACCCCTTGAAATCGCGCTTCGTACATACCTTGGGCAGAGCTTTTTCAGCTTGTCCGACGAGGTACCCGAGTACGCCGTTTATGATATTTTGTAGGTTCGCAAGTTCGTCGGGATCTCGCATAATGAGAACGATATTTCTGACAAATCGACTATTTGCCGATTTCGAAATCTGCTTATTGAGCGCTGTTTTGTTGGCGTCGAACCCGCTACCGCGGGTTGAAAAAGAACGCCGCGAAAATGAATGTGCCGCTTGTGCGTTCCAACTTCTGGAAGGATTCGAGGCTTGCAAAAACAGTATGGCGCTCGGCAAAATGCCGGGAATCCCTCGAATTTTTCTGCGCTGTTCACCTTTCCAGAATCGCCAGGGCTGTACCGGGCAGGTTCGTGTCTATTTTACGCTTACTTCACATCTATGAGAAACGGGCCTTTCGAGATCTCTCTCAGAAAGCCCGCAAAGCCTTGTGTCAGAACGCATAGAGGCCTGTGCATCTATTTTGTTCTAACGGTATGGTGGAGCGCATTCAACCAAATCCGAACTATTCACCTCTGCCAGAGATACGGTTTTTGAGCCTTCCTTGTAATTATATGTCAGCACAATTTTATCATCGTAGAGGTATATCGCGTTCACGAAAATATCGACAATGCTCGCCCTGTACTTAGGGTCATCTATATTCCCATCCTTGAACCGGCATATCCAGAACATAATCTGTTCTCTGGTGAATATCGGCTTTTTGATTTCCTCCTGTATGATGCGAAGCTCCAACTCGCTTTTTGCCTTCTCCAGTTCATCAAATCGTTTCTTTGTATGCGAATTAAAGATTCCA
>JAVBNY010000011.1:0-168702 GCA_031551205.1 Oscillospiraceae bacterium
AATGCTTTGCTTGCCGTGTACGACGGTGGGCTGCTGTTTCTGCGCCTTTAGCTCTGCAATCAGCTTTTCAAGGGCTTTGCGGATTTCAGCGACGGTCAAATTGGCAATTTTCGCGCCAAGCTGCATACTTTCCCGGTTTACGTCCTCATGTAACAAAGGTCAAGGCCTCCTTTCCCGGCTATTCGCCCCAATGCGCCATATCGTGAGCGACAAGGGCGGTATAATAGCTGTCAATCGTGGACGGCGCATTGAAAAGCACCGCCAGCATATATTTTTTGATATTGCGGATTTTAGTGGTGTTCTGCTTCATGCAATCAAAGACAAACTCAATATGGCTGCTGTTGAGCTTCATAAACTTTGATTTCACAAGCTCGGCTGGGTAGTCGTCACCGGCGACGCGGATTGTCTTTCGCGCCGTGCAGACGGTTTCAAGGATAAGGTCAACGATTTCGTCAAGCTGGTCTTTGTTCACGCGGTTATACGTTACAAAGTGGTCGTACTCGATATTCTCTTTGATGATTTCCTCATAAATCCTGTATGCGTCGTTCGGTTCGGTTCCGTTCCTTTCCTGCGGCGTAGCCGCATCCTCCAAAGGCAGGGGGTTCGGGGAATGGATAGGAATGGAATGGGTATTTGATAAATCCGTAATGGATAAATCTTTTTTGGATAAGTCAGTTTTTGATACTTCTTTATTTAATTGCGTTGGATTTTCCAACGTAGGGTTTTCCAACATTGGTTTTTCCTGCGTTGGATTATCCAATGTTGGATTTTCCAATATAGGTAAATCCGATATAGGCGGCTGCGGCTGCTCGTATATCACATAATCCGCGCCGCGCAACCGGCCTTTGTCGTCGCGCTCCCGTGAACGCTGAATATATCCGGCGCGTTCAAGCTCTCGGACGGCTTCACGGATAGCGTCAATTTTTTCGCGGTTGATTTGGGATAGACCGGCAAGGGTGTAATCCCAACTTTCCGGCAAGGATAGCATTTGCGACAAAAGCCCTTTTGCCTTTAGGGTCAAGTCCCTGTTTCGCAAGTGGTGATTGCTCATAATCGTGTAGCCCTTGTTTTTCTCTACCCGGAATACTGCCATAGCGCATAACCTCCTTTTCTGAAAAATGGCATAAAAAAACGGCGTTCAGATACAGAACGCCAATAACTTAAAAACGCCGTTTCAAGGCTTGTCCTCCTTGCAGCGGCGTTTTAGGTGTGATTATAGAAGTGTTTAATTGTCTTTAGATTTTGTAAAACCCTGTGTTTATGCGGGTTAGCTGCGGTTGTCATAAAATACAGGGAGCCGTCGCTCCGATTGGGCCTATCGGCCCCTGAATGCCCTGAAGCCCCTGCGCGCCTGTTGCTCCGGTGGCGCCTATCGGGCCCTGAAGCCCCTGCGGCCCCTGCGCGCCGGTTGCCCCGGTTGCGCCCTGCGGCCCCTGAGGTCCCGTCGGACCTGCCGGGCCCGTCGGGCCTTCACAGCAGCAGAAACAATCTCTGCATCTTCCTGAGCATCCGCACATTGAATTGGAAAAGGTTGTCTCCTGCTGGAGACATGGATTTACCTTTGGATTAAAGATGGCCATGCAACTCCTCCTTGTAATATCTCCTGTGATAGTTTATGTTTTCATATCACAGCGGTGAGAAGAGGAGGCTTGTTTTGCCGGATGTTATAAGGTATAATTTGTCCGTATTGTGCGATTGGCGCGGTTTTAATTGTTAAAGGTCTGATAATTTATGATGGACAGGTTAAATATTATTCTGAAAGAATGCGGCGCGGCTGCGTGGGGAACGGCGAAAATCGGGCAGACACAGCCGATCGGAGAGGTCCAGCTTCCCGACGGTGCACAGAGCGTGGTCTGCGCCGTGTTTCCGTATTTTACCGGGCACGGTGCCGGAGGAGAGGTCGGGACGATAGCCAAATTCGCTCGCGGCGAGGATTATCACCGCGCCGTGCTCAGGAGGCTTGAGGCCGCCTGTGCGGAGCTGCGGCTCCTGTACCCCAGTGTTTTCTTCAAAGCATATACCGATGTGTCGCCGATTTCGGAGGTCAGGCTCGCGAGGGTTTGCGGCGCGGCGATGACCGGTATGCACGGGCTTGCGATATCTCCCCGATATGGATCATACGCCGTAATTGGGGAGATCATATGCGGGGAAACCTTCACGGCGGAAAAGCAGGACGCGGGATACTGCGGCCGGTGCGGCGCGTGCGCCTCCGCGTGTCCGACCGGGGCTTTGACTGAAAACAAGGGCATGGTTTCCTATGAAAGGCAGCTCTGCGTCTCTCATATCACGCAGAAAAGGGGAGAGCTCTCCACGCTCGAACAGGAGGCCGTTAAAAAAGCGGGGTTTATCTGGGGGTGCGACCTGTGCCAGGACGCGTGCCCGCACAATAAAGACGCTGAGATTACCCCGCTGCCGGAATTTCGCAAGGGACTTGTGTATTCACTGAAAAGATCGGAGCTTGAGGGCCTTTCGGGCAGGGAGTTCAAAAAAAAATACGGCGCCCGCTCCTTCGCGTACAAAGGAGCGGGGCCGATTATCAGAAATATGAAGATTTTGGGGCTCTGGTAGCGCTCACAGACCGATATCAGCTCACGATGAAGCAGACCCATCCGTCCTCCTCGCGGACCGACAGTATCAGAAATCCCGCGCTTTCCAGCGCGTGCTCAACCTCATGGCGCCTGACGTCGATCACGCCGGAGGAGATGAAGCGCCCGCCCGCGCTGAGCGCCTGGCGGACATACGGCGCGAGCGCAATGATGACGTCTGCGACAATGTTGGCGCAGATAAGATCATATCCCCCGCCAACACAGGCGCGAAGCCCATCGTCCGTGAGTATGTCGCCTATTTTAACAGGCAGCGAAGCGTCGTCAACGCCGTTGAGCCGTGCGTTCTCGCGCACGGTTTTTTCGCAGTTGGGATCAATGTCCACCGCGAGGGAGGACTTTGCGCCGAGCAGCAGGGCGATGATCGAGAGAATGCCCGATCCGCAGCCTAGGTCAAGCGCTTTCTCGCCCCCGAGGACAGTCTCCTCAAGCGCCTTCATGCACAGACGTGTGCTTGCGTGCGCCCCCGTGCCAAACGTCATGCCCGGATTGTTTAGAAACACGACGCGAGAGTCGGGGTTATCCGCTTCTTCCCATTCCGGAACTACGAGCAGCCGCTCGCCTATGTTCATCGGTTTGTAATAGCGTTTCCAGGCGTTTGCCCAATCCTCTTCGTCAATGTTGGCGATCGAGATTGAAAGCGGGCCGAATCCAATGTCGGCGCGCCTCGCCTTTAGGGCCTCAAGGTCGGCGCGAAGAATTTCAAGCGCGCTCAGCCCGGCCTCGTCCGCGGTGTAATACACAGTGACCCGCGCCATACCGGACTTTTTCGACATAAGATCATCATCCACAAAGTCCCAGGATTTTCTGTTTTCCTTAAGGAACTGTTCGAACTCTTCTCCGTCATCAACCATAAAGCCGCCCTGACCGGTGACGGTCAACATATCGCAGATGGGTTCAATGCCGGCCTTGGTCGTGTCTATGCGGACCTCCATCCATTCCATTATGTCACCTTCCGCGTTTTATTCAATAAAAGGGAACGGGAAAAAGCCGTCAGATCTTGTCGTCAAAACCCTTGTAAGCTATGCAAAACACGTTTTTCGGCTGCTTTGCTCCAGGGAAGAACTGCCTTCCGTCGTAGTTATAAAAGCCCACGGTGGAGAAGCCGGCCTCAATAAGAATATCCATCAGGCGTGCGAAGTCAAGGTTTCGTGAAAAATTATGCTGCACGGTGATCTCTGAGTTCTCAACGTCAACGACCCATTCCTCATATTCCCAGCGGTCTATCTCGGCGTTATACTCGTTTCTGGTGAGCAGCAGTTTGCTGTCCCCCACGTCGACCCAGTTGCGCTGATTAACATTGCTCTGGCCGCGGATATGTGGATAGTCGGGGTTCGATGCCTGGAAAATATATGCCCCGCCCTTCTTCAGCGCCCTAAAAACAATCTGCGCGAGCTCAAGATTCTCAAGCGGAACGTCGATCATAACGACCGAATCGAAGGCATCTGTGTCAGTGGTTTCAAAAAAGTTCTCACATCTGTATACGGCGGATGGATTGTTGTATTTGGCCATAAAAATGAAGGTTTCGGACATGTCGACGCCGCAGACGGAATGCCCCGCCTCAAGCCAGGCCTTGTGGTATATGCCGAGCCCACATCCCAGATCGAGCATCTTCATGCCCTTGCGGCTGAGCAGGTTGAGAATCGCGTTCGCGTCCCTGATCTGCTCGTCGTAGCTGTTAAAGCCCCAGCCTATGTAGCCTTCGTCGAAATCCGAATCGCCGTACCTTATCATAGGAACATATATTTTTTTCATATGAACCTCCCGAGCGCATGACCCGAATAAGAATATTCTAGCACAAAGCGGACAAAAAGTTAACTGTTTTCATTTGGATTGGCTCCGCCCCGATAAACTTCATGTAATCACACTAATTATTTATCGATAGCTATTGACATTTCATTAAGAATGATATTATAATAATAATCATTACTAATAAGCTTGCTTATTTGTAAAAGCCGGTTTAAGTTCCTTTTCGGGAGGGATAATATGCCTATGGTGCGCTATTCGAGGCAGCGGGATCTGATATTAAGCGAGCTTCGAGGCAGATGCGATCATCCGACAGCTGAGATGATCTATATTAAGCTCAAGGCTGAAAACGCTTCACTGAGCCTTGGTACGGTTTACAGAAACTTGAAAAAGCTCGCGAAGGACGATGTGATCCGGCAGATGGATTTTTCTATCGAGAGGTACGACGCCGATACGGAGCGTCATCCGCACATGAGATGCCTGGAGTGCGGAGGGGTTTTTGATATCCCGGCGCAGTATGACGGGGATATCGACGAGAGGGCTTGCTCATCAGGGCAGTGCGAGGTTTTTTGGCACGAACTCATCTTTTACGGCAGATGCGGCGAATGCCTGCGCAAGGGCGGAAACAATACTGTGGGAATCACTGGAAAGAGCAAAAATGAGGATACTTTGTAAAGGGGGAACGACAATATGAAGCTGAGGTTTTACAGGTGCACGCATTGCGGAAATATAGCGTATAAGCTGTTTGACGCCGGCGTGCCGATGGCCTGCTGCGGCGAAAGCATGGTTCTGCTTGAGGCGGGAATCGTTGACGCCGCGCTTGAAAAGCATGTCCCGGATATCACGAGAGACGGAAAGACCGTCACCGTGAAGATCGGGTCGGTGCCCCATCCGATGGAAGAGAAGCACTACATCCAGTTTATCGCCGCCTCATGCGGGGAGAATATCTATGTGAGGCAGCTCAGTCCGGGCGATGAGCCTGTTCTGCGCTTTGAGGCCGAGGGCGCCGTATGCGCCTATGAATACTGCAATCTGCATGGATTATGGAAAGGGGAGTCAAAATAATGCCGGAATTTAAGGGGAGCAAGACCGAGAGAAACCTGAGGGACGCCTTCGCCGGGGAATCACAGGCCCGAAACAAGTACACATACTATGCGTCGGTAGCGAAAAAAGAGGGATTTGAGCAGATCGCCGGGATATTCCAGCTGACAGCGGACAATGAGAAGGAGCATGCCAAGCTTTGGCTGAAGCAGCTGGGCGGCATTTCGGAGAGCACGCTCGACAATCTGCGCGACGCCGCCGCCGGCGAAAACTACGAGTGGACCACCATGTACTCCGACTTCGCCAAAATAGCGCGCGAAGAGGGCTTTGTGGAGATAGCGTTCCTTTTTGAGAAGGTGGGCGCTATCGAGAAGGAGCATGAGGAGCGCTATAAGGCCCTTTATAGTAATATCGAAAATGGCACGGTCTTTAAGAAGGATGGAAAGCAGTATTGGATCTGCCGCAACTGCGGTCACATCCATGAAGGCGAGTTCGCGCCCGAAAAGTGCCCGGTTTGCGCGCATCCAAAGGCCTTTTTTGAGCTGAACGCGAACAATTACTGAGTAATTCCCGGGGCGGCGCAGAGATCGGCATACGCAAAATCTGCGGCGGAGCCCTGATAACCCGGCATTTTTCCGTTGCGGGCCCTGCCTTTGCGCAGTGGCCCGCTCTTTTTATTTGACGGATTGTCTTGCCGGCGCTATAATATAGCGGTTAAAGGTTATAGGGCAACACCGCAAAAAGATCGTCTTACGAAAAATGCAAAGTCTCTGTGCGGGTTTGTCCCGGATTTTCGTCTGCGCGGGACAGGGCCGTAAATTTCCGGAGGGAGATACTATGGAATCAAATGTGAGGAACAGAGGGCTTTTCAGGCTTGGCACAAGGGATATCATCTTTGCCGGTATGTTCGCCGCGCTGATTGCGGCCTCGGCGCAGGTCTCGCTGCCCATCGGGCTTATTCCGTTCACGCTTCAGACGCTTATGGTTACGCTTGCGGCGCAGGTGCTGGGTGCGAAGAGGGGCTTTCTCGCCGTTCTGTCGTATCTGCTTGTCGGCGCGGTGGGCGCGCCGGTTTTTTCAAGATTTGCCGGAGGGGTTGGCGTGCTGCTCGGCCCTACGGGCGGATTTCTTCTCGCGTTTTTGCCGGCGGCACTTCTGACAGGCGCGCTTGCGGACGCGGCCCATATGGGCCGAAAGGCCTCGCGTCTGAGGCTTTTTTTTGTCTGCCTGCCGGGGATCGCGGTGTGCGGGCTTGGCGGAGCGCTGTGGCTTTGCGCGTTTGGAGGCTTTGGTTTCTCAGACGCGCTGATGGTTGGGGTCGTTCCGTTTCTAGCGGGCGACATCGCAAAGGCGGCAATCGCGTCTGCCGCCGCGCCGCCGCTGAGAAGAGCCCTGGACAGGAACGCCGGACGGTAAAAAAATTCCCCGCCTTTCGGCGGGGTCACACATGAGAAGAGAAAGCTAACGCACTAAGCGAATTAAGCAATAAATAAATGTCTGCAGCGGCAGAGCAAAATGCAACAATAATAGACTATATTGGTATTATATATTATTTTTTTCAATTCGTCAATGATTTTTATTTTTTAGGCAAATAATCTAAAATAGCGCCCGATGCCGCAAAAGGTATTGGGCGCTATTTTAGCGACCGGCATTTTTTAACATTAAACCGCCGCAACTTTGTGATTAGAAAGATTTTTTCTGTAAATAATAAAGCCGGACAGACGCAAAAACATTTATTCTTAAGGAGGATCAATATGAAAAAAACACTCTCGTTTGTACTTCTTGCGGTGATGCTCGCGGCGGTTCTCTCCGCGTGTATGAACCCAACCAGTGTGACCAGCCCGACGCCGTCTCCGCTGCCCAGCACCAGTCCCGTGATCGTACCTTCGAGCACGCCGCCGCTTGACGGCGGAACAAGCCCCTCGCCTAAGATATCCACCTCGCCGCAAATCACCGCCTCGCCCGGTGTGACGGTTTCGCCGAGCGTAAGCACATCACCGAAGGGCACAACATCTCCAACCGTCACAACATCCCCGAAAATGTCGCCCACTCCGGCCTCTTGACGGAAGCGCCAAGACTCTAGAGCCACAGTCAAAATTGAGCATTTGGGTCTGTAACGCGTAAGGGATCGTTATGGACCCATTTTTGTATAAATGAGGGCACGCCGGACAAGTGAAGACAAAATTCAAGAACTTGAGCCCAAAAATTAACAAGAATGCGGAAAAGTTTGCAGAAATATATAGTCATTAGGGGCATTGATATATTTTGGCGGATAATGTAAAATTAACACTCAAAAGGAAGATCTCCTGCCATATTCCACTTTTATAAAGGGACGGATATAATGGAAAAAATCAAGCGGGACGAATTTCTGAGGCTTGTTAAATACATGAAAGACAACTATGGAATAAACCTTGAAAACAAGCTTACCCTGGTCGAGGGGAGGCTTTGGTCGGTGATTACACGCAAAGGCTTTAACACCTTTACCGAGTATTTCGAGAGCGTTATAAGCGACAGGACGGGCGTAGAGGCGAAGACCCTCGTGACCAGACTTACGACAAACTACACATATTTTATGAGAGAAGACCAGCATTACAATTTCCTTGTGGAGACCGTATTGCCAGGTCTTGTTTCGACGTTGAAGGAAAAAGACCTCCGCATCTGGAGCGCGGGATGCTCTTCCGGGGAGGAACCGTATACAACGGCTATGGTGCTCGATAACTTTTTTGGCGTGAACAAGGCGGGCTGGGATACAAAGATCCTGGCGACGGACATCTCGCCGCAGGTACTGGAGATGGCGAAGACGGGCGTGTATCCTGCCGACAGACTTGAAAACCTCTCAAAAGAATGGATAGACCGGTATTTTGCCCGCGAGGACACAGGAGGATACCGCGTCAAAGAGAGAATTAAGAACGAGGTAATCTTCAGATCTTTTAACCTGATGGAAAAATCCTTTCCGTTTAAGAAAAAATTTCATGTGATCTTTTGCAGGAACGTGATGATCTATTTCGACCAGGAGACGCGCGACGCGCTGATAAATCGTTATTACGACGCGCTTGAGCCGGACGGGTATCTTTTTATTGGGCTTTCCGAGACTGTGTCGAAGGAAAACACGAGGTTTGTTTTCGTGAAGCCGTCAATATACCACAAGCCGAAGTAAAGGGAAACCCTTGCCGCTTATGTGCTTAGGCGCGCCGGGGGGCTGGAGGAGCTGCGCATGAATAAAAAAGCCAAGGTGCTTGTTGTTGACGATTCACTGTTTTTTAGGACGGCCGTCACCCGCGGGCTGAGCGAGGACCCGGACATTGAGATTGTCGGAGAGGCGTCTGACCCTTATGACGCGCGCGACAAGATTCTCGCGCTTGAGCCGGACGTTATGACAATGGACATTGAGATGCCGTTTATGAGCGGGGTTGAGTTCCTGAAGATTCTCATCCCTCAGTGGCCGATCCCTGTCATTGTCGTGAGCTCCGCGAGGCAATACTTCAGCGAGGCCATGAAGGCGGGGGCCTTTGACTGCATCCCGAAGCCGGTTGAGAGAACTTCAGATAAATTTTCTGTATTTATTAACGATATAATTAAGAAGGTCAAGATAGCCACCTCCGCGGGCACCAGCTCCGCCTATCTGAAATCCTCCAAGAGTACTCCGCTTTCGGGCGGGCACAGCTTTCCCGGGTTTATCGCGATCGGCGCCTCCACCGGCGGCACTCAGGCGACGTCGCAGATCATAAAAAAGCTGCCCGCGGACATGCCCGGCATGGTTGTGGTGCAGCATATGCCGCCGGTTTTTACCAGGATGTACGCCGAGAACCTGGACAGGGTCTGCGATCTGAATATTGTTGAAGCGAAAAACGGGGACGAGATCTTACCGGGCAGGGTGCTTGTAGCGCCGGGCGAGCGGCAGATGGAGGTCGTAAAAAACGGGACGGGGTATTTTGTCCGCTGCTATGAAGGGCCTAAGGTGGGAGGTCACTGCCCTTCCGTGGATGTGCTTTTCAGCTCGGTCGCCAAGGTCGCCGGCAAGAACGCCGTCGGAGTTATACTCACGGGGATGGGGTCGGACGGCGCGCGCGGACTGCTGGAGATGCGGAAAAAAGGAGCGTATACAATCGGACAGGACGCACGGTCGTGTGTTGTATACGGGATGCCTAAAGAGGCCTTTGACCTTGGCGCGGTGTGCAGGCAGGTGCCGCTTTCGGATATTCCCGGCGCTCTGCTGAACCATCTGAAGACCAAATTTTAGGGTCAATGTTTTTTGTTTGAGTTCAAAGACGGTAAGAAGATAAGACAGCGAAGAGAATGATGGACTCAGCGTTGAGGTTCAAAATGGAACACGTTGTTGGAATCGGCGGTTACGCCGCCTCTAGGGATCAGGGAGACAAGATCAAGACCTTCGCGCTGTCGACATGCGTCGGATTGGTGTTTTTCAGCATTAGGCAGCGGGTGCTTGGACTTTCACACATACAGCTTCCAAGCGCTAAGGGCGCGAGGATAGACGACAGCCCTTCAAGATATGCCGACTTGGCGCCGGGCTATATGCTCAGGGATATGCAGTCGCGCTTCGGCGTGACTAAGGGCGAAATTCTCATTTCACTTTACGGCGGGATAAGGAGCACTGAGAACGACTGCTTCAGGATCGGAGAAAAAAACATCCAGAACGTTAAGACGGCGCTCAGGGATTTGGGCCTCATATACAGCGACGTGGATACCGGAGGGCGGGACTCGAGGACGCTCGTCTGCCACGTTGAATCCGGAATCGTGGAGGTGATCAAGCGCCCGATGAACAAGCTCCCGGGAATGTATGAACAGATATCACAATAATAGTCTGATTTTGCCAAAAATCTGTTTTTTTACTTCCGTGCTTTATGACAAAACACAAAGAAACGCCTATTCGTCAAAATTAGAAATATTTAGACTTTTTTCGCTTGACCAATTTTGTAAGATTATGCTATAATGGGTATACTTTTCGGGAGTGATGGATTTGAACGACTATGCAGCGCAGATCTGCTCGAGAAGAATGGGCGAGATTTCATCGAAGGTCAACGTCCGTTTCAGTGAGATTCAGAAGGCCACGGGGCTGAGTTTTCCCAGACTTTTTTCGGCTGAAACGGAGGCTCTGGAGCAGACAACGGCCGCCGCCGGTGCGACAGCCGCCTCGGGCTCCGCAGATTTATACAAGGGCGTTTCCGGCGCGGCGCTTTTCCCAGAAGGGAGCTTTGCCGTGAAGCCTAGCTCCGCCTCAGGATACGACTCGCTGATTGACGAGGTCAGCGGAAGGTATGGCGTGAGCCCGGCGCTTATAAAGGCGATTGTCCGCGCGGAGTCCGGGTTTAATCCGGGCGCTCTTTCAAGCAAGGGCGCTATGGGCCTAATGCAGCTGATGCCGGCCACCGCGGACGGACTTGGGATTACCGACGCTTACGATCCCGCGCAGAACGTAGACGGCGGAGTTAGAACGATTTTGGGGCACATTATCAGATATGACGGCAATGTTCCGCTCGCGCTTGCGGCGTATAACTGCGGGCAGGGGACGATATCCAAGCTTGGGATCAAGGATCTTTCCTCCGACTATGAGATGAGTATGCTTCCGCAGGAGACGCGGGAATATCTACAGAAAATCTATTCCATCCTCAGCGCGGACGGCGAAGGGAGCCTTTATACGTCGAATTTCTTCACGCCTCCGGAAGGACGGGCCTGATTTTTCTTAAGGTGTTGTGCCAGTTTATCAGCATTATTCAATAATTTGGATGCGTAAAATTGTCCTGCGGTTTAATTATGTGGGGATTATGGGCAGATACTAGTGTGAGCGGTTTTGCGTAACTTTTGCCGTTCCTTTTGGGAGGTATATGATGTTTAGCAATATGTTCCATCACGTTGATCTGATTAATAAGGGTATGGATGCGTCCTGGCTGAAAAATGAGGTTCACGCTCAGAATATCGCCAACCAGGACACCCCGAATTACAACGCGAAGTATGTTGAGTTTGACGAGACCTTTAAGAGGGCGCTTTTAAAGCTGGACGAGGGGAGCTTTCACGGCAGGAAAACAAGGGACAGGCACATCAACATCGGTGCGCAGGACACTGATCCGCTGAATGTAAGACCGCTCGTTGCGGAGGATACCGTTTCGACCATGAGGATGGACGGGAACAATGTTGACGTCGACGCCGAGATGAACGAGGTTGCCAAGAACACGATCTACTACAATTCACTTGCTAATAAGGCGACCAGCGAACTGAGGCGCCTGAGAAGTTCGATTGTCAGCGGGGGATGACGCTTTAATTTAATCTGCACATAATATATAGATAGATAGATTATAAAGAACAAACAGATAAAAAAACGACAGATAAATAAAGCAGTAGAGGGAGAACGCCCGCGAGGGTGGCTGGGGGTATTTTGTGTGTCTCTGTTCTCATCTATGAACATAAGCGCGTCAGCGCTTACTGCGCAGCGTTTCAGGATGGATATTATCTCTGAGAACGTTGCGAACCAAACGACTACCAGGACTGCGAACGGCGGTCCTTACAGAAGAAAGACGGTGGTATTTGAGGAGCGGTATGGCAGTGAGCCTCTCTTTTCAAAATATCTTAAGAACGCGAAAAGCGAGATGCTGTCGTCCCCATACTCCGAGGGCGGAGTTCGAGCCACGCAGGTCGTGGAGGACCCCTCCCCGCTGAAAATGGTTTATGACCCGACCCATCCGGATGCGGACGCCGATGGGTATGTGAGATTGCCGAATGTCGACATAGCGCAGGAGATGGTCGACATGATCTCCGCTACGAGGAGCTATGAGGCAAACATCACAATGATCAATGCCGCGAAAAATATTGCCATGAGAGCCTTGGAAATCAGCTCGAGGTAAAGCCTTTGCTTTGCCATGAGCCTTTCAGGGCTTTTATTCGTACCCAAAAGACGTACTGCACCGCGATTTGACCGAGGCAACGGCGTGAAACAGCAAATATTGAGGTGACAAAGGGGGATTACACAATGGATGTATCCGGGATCAGAATGATGAGCGCGGCGCTGCCGACGACGCCGAATCAGGCGGCGGAGGCGGTCGGCGGGATGGGGGCGACCTTTGGCGATCTGCTTAAAAACGCACTGGGAAGCGTTACCGCGGCGGATTACGGAGACAAGAGCGCAAATGTTGCACTTTTGACCGGTCAGCTTGACGATATGCACACCGCGACCATTGCGGCGGAGAAAGCCGACATCGTGCTCCAGCTTACCTTGCAGATCAGAAACAAAGCGGTTGACGCGTACAACGAAATAATGAGGATGCAGGTATAACCGCTCCGCGAGACCGGCGGCCGCATGACTCTGAGGCTTGCCAGGCCGCGCGGCCTATACTATTTCATTACCTGTTTTGGAATGCAGAATAGTATTACATCCCGCGTTGGACGTGGACTGAAATAAACAAGGAATGATTTGATTTGCAAGAGTTTATTCAGAAAATATTGCGGAATATTGGCGGATGGTGGACAGGGCTGGACAAAAAGCTTCGCATGCGGTTTCTTATTGTCGGAATCGTTTGCGTCGCCGCAGTTATCATAGCCTCAGTCCTGCTCACCAGAACCAGTTATACCGTTCTATACAGAGATATGGATCCTGCGCAGGCGGGTGAGATCCTCGCGAAGCTCAAGGATCAGGGCGTTGACGCGAGGCCATCCGGCCCTACGGCTATCCTCGTGCCGGAAAAGCAGGCGGACGAGATAATCATGCAGCTCTCGGCGGAGGGGTATCCGCAGACGGGCTTTACCTATGATATCTTCGCGGGGAGCACCGGATTCGGCGTTACTGAGAGCGAGAAAAGGGAATACGCCAAGTTTCAGCTTCAGGACAGACTGCAAAAGACCATTGAGCTCAACAGGGGCATCAAGAAGGCGGTAGTCACGATATCTATGCCGGATTCCTCCCAGTTTGTTTTCACCTCCGAGGTCGTTCCGGCAACAGCCTCCGTTATGCTTGTAATGGAAAACAACGCGACGCTTTCCGACCAGGCGATCAAGGCGATTGAAAATCTTGTCGCGACAAGCGTTGAGGGCCTGAAGCCCGAAAATATCTCAATTACGAACAACGGCCTTGAACTCACAAACCACAAGGAGTTTAACAACGCTGAGGCAATTGAATCGAACCTCGAGTTTGAGAAAAAGGTCAAGGAAGAGCTCACTCGCTCGGTTATGAAGCTGCTTTCGCCGATTTTCGGCGAGGGGCATGTGCAGGTCAGCGTGAGCACCAAGCTGAATTTTGACAAGAAGAACTCTGACGGAGTTACGTTTTCGCCGGTTGTAGACGACGAGGGCATTGTCATCAGCATGCATGAGATAAACGAAAAAGCAACGGGCGTAAAAGGGAACGGAGGCGTGCCGGGTACGGATACAAACGGAGCCGCTCCGCAGTATCCCGAGCTGGCAAACAACGACACGAGTGCGTATTCGAACATCACGAGAGATGTAAACTACGAGGTAAACGAGCTGCATGAGCAGATCGAGAAGGCCCAGGGGCAGATCGACGAGCTGTCTGTCTCCGTCGCGATTGACTCAAATCTCAACGGCGGCGAGGACGAGATGGCGGTGCGTAATCTTGTGGCCGGGGCGCTCGGGCTTGTAAGCGACAGCGACGTAAGCAGGATCAAGGTTCAATTCATGAAGTTTATCGGCCTTGAGGACGAGAACAAGAAGAAGGACGAGTATAATGCGCTTGTCGAGCGCCAGATGCTCTTTGACCTGATCAAAACAATCGCTCTCTATCTGGTTATTCTGGCGGCGGTTATCGTGCTCATGATTTATATCATCAAGATCATGGGCTATGACAAGAAGAAGCGCGAGGCCGAGGAGGCTTCCGCGAGGGCGGTTGAAGCCGCGGCGGCCGTTGAGGCGGCGAGGGAGAACATGGAAAATGAGATCCAGCGCCAGGTAGATATGCGCAGCCGCACCCTCGACGGCGGGATTGAGGAATACCGCGACCTTGTGAGCCTTGTGTCAGATTCCGGTGAGATTACCGTCTCTAAATCGACGGTTATGGAACAGATAGAGAAGTTTATATCGAAAAATCCGGAGGATGCGGCGAGCCTTTTGAGGAACTGGCTGTATGAGGATCCTAAGGGAGGGCGGAGATAATGTCTCAGGCTTTGACAATGACCGGGCGGGAGAAGGCGGCGATCCTTCTGATAGCGCTCGGGAAGGACACCTCAGCTCAGGTATTCAAGCATCTGAAGGAGGATGAGATCGAACAGCTCACGCTGGATATCACGAGCGTGAGGCGGGTTGATCCGGAGACGAAGGAGCAGGTGCTCCAGGAGTTCTACGAGCAGTGCCTCGCGCAGAACTATATCTCTGAAGGCGGCATAGATTATGCGCGGCAGATACTTGAGAAGGCGATGGGCTCTTCGAAGGCGTATGAGATCATGAACAAGCTCACGTCGTCGCTCCAGGTCAGGCCGTTTGACTTCCTGCGAAGGGTTGACCCGAACCAAATCCTGAACTTTGTGCAAAACGAGCACCCGCAGACAATTGCGCTGATTATGTGCTATCTCGAGCCGGCGCTCTCGGCTAAGATACTCGCCGCACTGCCAAACGAGAAGCAGTCTGAGGTCTCGGCCAGGATCGCGCAGATGGACAGGACATCGCCCGAGTACGTCCGCGAGATCGAACGGATCCTCGACAGGAAGATTTCGTCGATGGGCGTTGAGGACTATACGACTGTCGGCGGCATACAGTCAATCGTCGACATACTGAACGCGACGGACCGCGGCACCGAGCGCCACGTCCTCGAAACCCTCGAGGAGGGCGACCCCGATCTTGTCGACGAGATCAGACGCAAGATGTTCGTATTCGAAGACATCGTCAAGCTCGACAAGAGGGCAATACAGCGAGTACTCAAAGAGGTCGACAACTCGGAGCTCACCGTTGCGCTCAAAAACGCGACGGAGGAGGTGCAGAAATGCATCTTCGAAAACATGTCCAAGCGCCTGCAGGAGATGATCAAGGAGGACATGGAGTTTATGGGCCCGGTGCGCGTACGCGACGTCGAGGAGGCGCAGCAGAAGATCGTCAACACTATAAGAAAGCTGCAGGACAGCGGCGAGATAATTGTTTCAAGAGGAGCGGAGGACGAGATAATTGTCTAGGATTATCAAATCCCCTTTCGCTAACGTCACATCGACAAGGCCGATTATTCTTCGGCCTGAAAAGCGGCCGGGGGCAGCGCCTCAGGATGACGGCGCCGGAACGCAGGATATGGCGCCGGAAAGTCTTTTTGATAAAACACGCCGTGAATGTGACGAGATGCTGAAAAAGGCCGGGGAAAAGGCGGAGGAAGCACGCAGAGAGGCCGAAAGCGCCGCCCAAGAGCGCGACAGAATCATGCGTGAGACCGAGATTGAGGCCAGAAAGCTCATCGACAGCGTCCACGGTCAGGCCGAGGAGTACCGCAAGCAGGTCAGGGAAGAGGCCGAGCGGCAGGGAAGGCGCGAGGGCATGGAGCAGGCGGCGGCGGATGTGGCCGAGATCATAAAAAAGGCCGAGGAAGAATGTGCGGCCCTCATCCTAAAGGCGTCTGAGGAGCGGGACGCGGTGTTTTCCGGGATCGAGCCGGAAATATTTAAGCTCTCCGTAAGGATTGCGTCAAAGATACTGAACTACGAGCTTGACCGCAATGAGAGCGCCTATATGGAGATGGTCAAGAAGGCGCTGTCGGGGGTGAAGTTCGACTCAAACGTCACACTGAGGGTGAACCCCGGAGAGTATGTCCGCTTTTTCAAGGCGAGGGACGTTACGCTTCACACGCCGACGGGGGCCGTGCACTCTTCCGTTGTGAGCGACCCGATGGTCGAGTTTAACGGCTGCCGCATTGAAACGGACATGGGCAACGTCAGCGCGGGCGTGGGCGACCAGCTTTCACAGATTGCAAAGGGACTCGGAGTTCCCGACGCGCTCAATGACGGGGGCGGACAGGACTGATTTGCGAAAAGGAGCTTCAATGTCATTTTTGCCGGATTTTGAAAAGTACAACTCAATGATCGCCGGTATCGACCCGCTCAGCTATTCCGGAAGCGTCTACATGATCTCCGGGCTGACGATCGAATCAAATGGCCCGTCCGTCAAGATAGGCGAGATGTGCAATATCTTCACGCTGAAGGGCGAGAGGTATATCAGGGCGGAGGTCGTCGGCTTCAAGAACAAGAACGTCGTTTTGATGCCGTTCGGCGATATAGCGGGCGTCGGCCCCGGCAGCAGAGTTGAGGCTACTGGTAAAAGCCTCAGCGTACCGGTGGGTATGCATTTTAAGGGCAGGGTGCTCGACGGACTCGGCAATCCGATCGACGGCAAGGGGGATATCTTCACAAATGAATATTTTCCCATTGACAACAACCCGCCAAACCCGTTTACAAGGCCGCGTATACACGAGATACTCCCGCTGGGAGTCCGCGCGATCGATGGATTTTTGACCTGCGGGCGCGGACAGAGGATTGGCATATTCGCGGGCTCCGGCGTAGGAAAGAGCACGCTGCTCGGAATGATCGCGCGAAACGCGCTTGCGGATATAAACGTCATTACGCTTATTGGAGAGCGCGGGCGTGAGGTCAATGACTTTCTTGAAAAAGACCTTAAGGCGGAGGGCCTCTCACGCAGCGTCGTCGTCGTGGCCACGTCGGACCAGCCTGCCATTGTAAGAAACAAGGCCGCGCAGGTGGGAACCGCGTTTGCCGAGTATTTCAGGTCGAGAGGGCTCAGCGTTTTGCTGCTGATGGATTCGCTGACGCGATACGCTATGGCGCAGAGGGAGATAGGCATGGCCGTTGGTGAGCCGCCGGTTTCGAGGGGGTATACCCCATCCGTTTTCGCGACGATGCCGAGGCTGCTCGAGCGCACCGGAACCTCTGAGGACGGCACGATCACCGCGCTTTATACTGTGCTTGTCGAGGGCGACGACCTTAACGAGCCGATCACCGACACGGCGCGGGGCATACTCGATGGACACATTGTGCTGACGAGGTCGCTCGCAAACAGGAACCACTACCCGGCGATCGACGTCTTGCAGAGCGTGAGCAGACTGATGCCGGATATTGCCGAGAGGAGCCACATCGACGCATCGAACGCGACAAAAGCCCTGATGGCCACCTACCGCGACGCGGAAGATCTTATCAACATCGGAGCTTATAAACAGGGCAGCAACAAGGATATCGACAGGGCTATAAAGCTGATGCCGGATATCAACGATATATTGAGGCAGCGGGTCGACGACCCTACGCCGTTTGACGATACGCTCTCAAGGGTTCGTGGGATTATGTCGAAGGAATAATAAGAAAAATTTTCCATTCATGCAAGAAGGAGGACGCATATGAAGAAATTCGTTTTTTCGATGATGTCTCTTCTTAAGCTCAAGATTTCACTTGAAAAGCAGCAGAAGGCGGAGCTTGCCGAGGCGGAGCAGAGGCTGAGGATTTTCATGCAGGAGCTTGAAAGCATAAATGAACGGTATGAAGGAAAACGCCGCGAATTTTCCGAACTTTCTGAGAGCGGGGAGCTCAGGGCGACGGACTTCCTGGTGTACGCCAAGGGCTTTGAGGCGCTGAGGGACAAGCAGGAGACGCAGCGGCTGAGGATCCAGGCGGCGGAGCTTGAACGCGAGAGGATCCAGAAAAAGGTTATCGAGGCGATGAGCGAGCGAAAAACGCTTGAAAGGCTGAAGGAAAAACAATACAGCCAGTATCTTGACGAGTGCAACCGCGAAAACGAACTGGTTATAGGCGAGTTTGTTTCATATAACGTAACAAAAGCCGAGAATGGCGGTGAGGCTGTTGGCTGAGAATAAGCCAAAAAAGGAAACGGCGATCGGGGAGCCGGAGCCGGATTCAAAGACACCAAAAGTGAAAAAACCGCTTTTTGGAAAAAAAGGCGAAACCGCATCCGATAAACCGGAGAAAAAAAAGCCGCGAAGGAAAAAGCTCGACGGCAAAGATTTTTCCGATTTGCAGGACAGGCGCGAAAAAGCACCCAAAGAGAAAAAGAAGGCGGGGGCCTTCACCGGCTTCCTCTGCGGATTTCTTATAATGCTTCTGCTGTTTGTGGCGGCATTTGGAACGGTTTATTTTGACATTTTTGGAAGTAAGATATTGTTAAGCGGCGCGCTCGGCCTTTCGAAAACTAATGAGGACGCCAGACAGGCGCAGCAGACCGAGCTTGACAGGCGCAGCGCCGAGATGCAGACCTCCGAATCAAAGCTCGACACAAGGGTCGCCGAGCTTGACAGCCGGGACAAGCAGATCACCGTCAGGGAGGGCGAGCTCGCGGCGCAGAAGGCCGAGCTTGAGAAAAAAACCGGCGAGATCGAAGAACTCAGGGCGCAGCTGAAGACGCAGGCGTCTGAGTTTGAGGAGACTGTCAAGCTTTTAAGCACGATGGACGTATCAAACGCGGCGGCGATAATCATGGAGATGAAGGACAGGGACTATGTCGTCAGGGTGCTGAAAGCGATGAAGCCAAAGACGACCTCCGAGATACTGGCGGCGATTGACCCGAAGGACGCATCAAACCTGCTGACGCTAATGGCGGCCGGCGGGGGGTCGGACTAACCGGATTAGGGTTTGGCTGAAAGTCGATTGTATCGCTTTTTAGCGGAAAGGAGACTTAATTGACATATTTTGATTTAATGCGCAGAGGGCGCAGTTACGATATCTGATTTGAGGAGGTGAAGGAATGAACGATGTATTAGCCACTATGATGTCAAGATCCTTGCAGAACACAAAGAATCTCGCCGGCCTGAGCACGGCGGCAAGGAGCAAAAACGACTCAAAGGCAACGGATACGCTTGATTTTTCGAGCTATCTCGGAAGGGTATTCACCAATTTCAAGGATGATGCGAGGTCAAAGTCGGCCCCCCGCGCCGTGGAAACGCGGCCGGCGGCAAAGAAGCAGACGCCTGACGACAACACCCAGGACGTTAATCTGATGGCGGCGCAGATGCAGTCTGCGGCGGCATCGGACGCTTCTAAAACCGACAATGACAATGACATGGATGTCACCGGTCAGACCGCCGCAGAGCCGGGCGGAGCGGCAAAGCTCAAAGCTATTGTCGCGCAGCTTGTCTCAAAGCCGGGCGGAGAGACCGTAAATAATATATTCGAACTTCTTGCAAAGGGCGGCATTGACGCGGAGACGCTCCTTCAGATGATGGATGAAGGCGGCGAGGGATTTGCCGCGAAGCTCGGGCAGATCCTTGGGGATGAGATGCTCTCAGAGCTGAATATCAGCGCGGCTTCCGTTAAGGAATCGCAGCAGGGGGATATCCTAGAAGGACTTGCCGCCAGGGCTGAAATGGCCAGGGCAGCCGTCACCGTGCCGAAGGAAGCGCCCGCCGAGCAGGCGGCCGACCCGGCGCAGGATGCGGGAACCGAAACCGCGGCCAATGTGATTGTTGCGGCGACAGGTGAAAACGGAGAGACGCAGGCCGAGGACGGCAAGGATCAGAAGGGCGGCGCCGGGCATGGCTCGGAGCAGAAAAAGACCGTAGCCGTGACCGAGGCGCCAGTTCATGGCCAGGGATTCAAGGTCAGCGAAGCGAATGCCGGGATGAAGGCCGAGGCGGCGGAGCCCAAGGCCGCGAACGTGCCCGTAAGGCAGGTCATTGACCAGATTGTTCAGAACGCGAGGCTTGCGCAGACAAACGGCCTCAAGACGATGGAGATAAGCCTTGACCCGAAGACGCTCGGCAGGCTCAGCATTGTGCTCACGGCGGGAGAAGACGGCGTGCACGCCACGATCAAGGCCTCAAACGACATGACGCGCAACATGCTGTCCCAGAACCTTGCCGAGCTGCAAAACACGCTTAAAGACAGCGGCGTCAACATGAAGTCGATTGACATCACCTCTGCGCAGCTCGGATGGGACTTTGCCAGAGGCGAAGGACAGGGAAAGCGCAATCAGCCCCAGCAGGACGGAAAAGCCAGAAAGATCGAGGGAATTGAGGCGATGTTCGGCACGAGCGCCGGGATGCCGCTTGAGGAGATAAAGCTCGCGGCGGCGCCGTCGGGAATGGTTGGATACAGCGAATCGGCGGCGGTGTTTGACTCGGGGCTCATCGCGTCGGTAGACTTTAAAGCTTAGGATCCGCCGCCGCAAGGCCGGCGCCTAACCGAAACTGGAGGATTTTATGGCGGAATACAGCACTCCCGCAAGTGTTCTCGAAAGCTATAAGCTGAGCGCTCAGACGCAGAACACGGCAAACAGGAAAGCGGGCAATGTAATAGATCAGGAAGCGTTTTTGAAAATATTGGTAGCTCAGCTTCAAAATCAGGATCCGACCGCCCCTCAGGACGACCAGCAGTTTGTCCAGCAGATGGCGACGCTCTCGATGGTTGAGCAGATGTCGACGATGAACAACAACACCGCGCAGAGCCAGGCCTTCGGCCTCATCGGCAAGGGCATCATCGGCCTCTCCGGAAACGAAGGAGAACTGTTCTCAATGGAGGTCACGGGTATAGTTGAGAGCGCGGGCTTTATGAACGGCAAGGCGTACGTCATGGTCGGCGACAGGCAGATATATCTGAACAAGATCAGCCAGGTATTTAACCCGTCGGCGATTTCAGGCTCAAGCGTTCTGGAAGGCGCGTCAATTATTGACAAATTTATCCGATTTCAAACGGGAATCGACGAAAGCGGAAAGGTATCTTACTCCACGGGGCAGGTCGAGAAAGCCATATTTAAAAACGGGCTGATCTACCTCAAGGTCGGTGAAAAAGAGGTGCCGCTGAGCTCTGTGACCGAGGTTGCGGCCTCGCCGATCGACTGACCTCACGTGGTCTGGGCCGTCAGGATTATAGGCTGTAAAATGGTAAAATTTTTAAATTAATAAGCGGCGGGAATTGTCGATATATTTCATGTGAGCGGGAAAGAGCGGACAGCTCGCCGCCGCCACGACCTATAAAACACGGCAGGGACGCCGGAGAGACACGCAGGGAAGCCGATGAAACGCCGTGCCGGGCAGGGGGCCCGCGCGGCAAGAAAAATGGAGGAAATGCCTTATGATGAGATCAATGTTTTCCGCGATTTCGGGACTTAAGAACCATCAGCTAAAGATGGACGTTATAGGCAACAACATCGCGAACGTCAATACATATGGCTTCAAAGCCAGCCGCGTCACTTTTAAGGATGCCTTCTATCAGACGCTTTCACCCGCCACCGGCAACTCCGTAGGCACCGGCGGCATGAACCCCTCTCAGGTCGGACTCGGCATGTCGGTGCAGTCGATCGACACGATCGTTGAGCCTGGCGGCATCGCGAGGACAGACCGTCCGCTCGACTTCACGATCGAGGGAGAAGGCTACTTCGTGGTCCGCAAGTGCGACGAGAACGGCGACGCCACCGGCCCGGTTTACTACACCCGAGCGGGCAATTTTTACCTCGACGATCAAGGATATCTTGTCAACGCCGACGGATACTATGTAATGGGCTCTGCGAACTCCACCCCGGATATAGAGGAGACCCCGACCGATCTCGAAAGGATTCAGATCGACTATGATTCCTATACGACCGTTAAGTTTGACAAGAACGGCATGGTAGCCGGCATCGACGTCGACGGCAACCGCGTGACGATCGGCCAGATGGCAGTGGCCACCTGTGTAAATCCGTCCGGCCTTAACAAAGAGGGCAACAACCTCTACACCGAGTCGAACAACTCCGGGCCGATGAGATCCGCCGCCCCCGGCGAACTCGGAACCGGTACGCTCGCGCCGGGCGGACTCGAGATGTCGAAGGTCGACCTCTCGCAGGAATTCACCGATATGATCATTACCCAGCGCGGCTTCCAGGCGAACTCCAGGGTTATCACCGTCTCCGACACGATGCTCGAGGAGCTTGTAAACCTCAAGAGATAAAGAGCTCCTGAATCTGTAATATAGCACGACGTTTTTAGTAGCGCACAAGCGGGAGGAGGCCTTGCCTCCGCTCCGCTTTACGGCCGGGAAGGCTTTTGAGAAGGCCCGAACGGGAATAAAAAATCTCTGCGGCGGAATGGGGGCGAGGCCCCCATTCCACCCCCGCGGTTTATGCCACCGGGTTACGGGGAAAGAAGCTCATCCGCCACGGTTAGGTCATCTCGCCTGACCGGTTGCTCAGCAGTTGTGGGCTGCCGCACAGGCCATCCCCCGAGATAAAGCTCGAAAACCACGCTGAAGAAATCTGACGCGAAGAGGATGAATATATGATTTGCTTAACCAAACTGAACGGCAAAGAGTTTTATCTGAACCCTGACCTGATCGAATTTCTCGAAGAGACGCCGGATACTGTTATCACCCTTACAACCGATATAAAGATACTTGTAAAGGAACCTGCGATCGAAGTGGTCGACAGGATTGTGGCATTTAAGGCGAGGGTTGGCATCCTGCTTCCGACTGTTGTTTCCAAAAGAGATGAGGGATAACTGACATGGATTTAATGACAGTAATTGGACTGATCTCAGGACTGGGCCTGATAGTTTACGGGATTGTGTCAGGCAGCGGGGTCCTGATGTCATTCTATGATTTCCCGTCAATTGTAATTGTTTTCGGCGGCACGATAGCCACCACTGTGATGTCACTTGACAAAAATGACATCAAGGGGATTGGTAAAATTGCGAAAAACGCTTTTGTTAAGAAAGCGGTTCCATATAAGGAGACCATCTCGGAGATAATAGATCTCGCGAACATAGCCAGGAAAGAAGGGCTGCTCGCGCTTGAGGAGTCTTCGCGCAGAGTTGCGGATCCGTTCATGCAAAAGGGCCTGATGCTGATTGTAGACGGCACCGACCCTACGCTGGTTAAGGAAATCCTTGAGGATGAAATTTCGTTTATTGAGGCGAGGCATCAGAAGGGGGCCGGAGTTTTTGACGCGATGGCCCAGCTCGCCCCGGCAATGGGAATGCTCGGCACCCTGATCGGACTTATCAACATGCTGAAAAACCTCGATGACCCTTCGAGCCTTGGGGCCGGCATGGCCGTGGCGCTTGTCACGACGTTCTACGGCTCGATTATCGCCAACATGATTTGCATCCCGATATCCAACAAATTAAAGCTGCGTTCATCTGGTGAGATTATCATCAAGGAGATGATAATTACGGGCCTTGTAGCTATTCAGGCCGGAGAGAACCCGCGCATCATAGAGGAAAGGCTGAACAGCTTCCTGCCGCGGACGTTTGACGGCAAGTCGGGCGCCGGTAGAGACAGGGGGGAGAGAGGGTATGGCACGAAGGAAGAAGTCTGAAGAGTCGGCCGGGCCGAGCGCCCCGCTCTGGATGGCGACATACGGAGACATGATAACGCTGGTCCTGACTTTCTTCGTACTGCTCTTCAGTTTTTCAACAATTGACGCCGCAAAATGGAAGCAGATCGTACTTGCGTTTACGGGATCTTCCAGCGTTCTGCCGGGAGTGGGAAGCAATCTGCTTGACGGGCAGGAGATTCAGTTTCCGCCCGCTGCTCGGGATGATACCGACGAAGAGACGGAGGACGCGGATAGGCCAAGCGAGGACGACCTGACCGCGGATGGCGTAATCCAAAGCGACTTGGAATGGCGCAGACTTGCAGGAGATCTCGGGGATTACACGAAGGATAACGGCCTTTCCTCACAGATGTCGATTGAATATACGGATACGGAGATAACAGTGCGCTTTGAGGAAAATGTCCTCTTTGATTCCGGCAAAGCTGAATTAAGGACAGAGGGGCCGGGTATTCTGGAAAAGCTGTTTATTAAGCTTTCGTCTGATATGGAGAAGCTCGCGTTTATCAGAATCGAGGGGCATACGGATAACGTGCCGATCAGTACTCTTCAGTTCAAGGATAACTGGGATCTTTCGCAGGCGAGGGCCTCTGCCGTGCTGCGGTATGTGCTCGGCAGTTTCCCCGATATCGAGAGCAACAAGTTTTTTATCGGCGGATACGGCGAATACCATCCGATAGATAAAAACGACACCCCGGAGGGAAGGTCAAGGAACAGGCGCGTCGACATTGTCCTCGTGCGGCCGATAAGGGTCGTCCCTCAGGGGCAGACATAGCCGGTGGTTTCAGTTGATTGCGATTTTCAAGAAAACTATGTGGGAGAGTTGTTTGATGAGGAAGATGACAGTTTATAGACTCGCGGCGGTTTGTCTGCTTGTTGCGCTCATAGGAGCACTGCTTTGCGGATGCGCGAAGAAGGATGACGAAGACGACAAGCTGTTCGCGTACTCGCCAAACGGCGGAAAGGCGTTTCAGACAAATCTCAGCGGAAGCAGCAAAAAGGTTATGCAGACCGAGATTGTGATCGAGGTTTCAAGCGAGAAAACAGCAAATAAATTTGAGGAACAAGACTACAAGATCTGCAATGCCGTGCTGATGGAGCTGCGATCCGTAACTGAGGATAAGCTGAAGGAAGCCGACATACAGAAAACCATAGGCCAGGAACTGAAAATCATTATAAATGAGACGATGGATACCGATTCGGTAAAAAACGTATACTTTAAGAGTTTTGTTGTCGCTTGACGCCCCCCATTCGCAGAGGGAGACAACTTTAAGTATGGGAGGTGATGTATTTGTCCGAGATTCTTTCTCAAAACGAGATAGACGAGCTTTTGAAGGCGATGAGCTCCGGGAGCTTCTCGGAGGACGACGCCGACTCGGATAGCACGGAGGTCAAGGTCAGGGGGTATGACTTTAGGACCGCGAACAGATTCTCAAAGGAGCATATTAAAACACTGAATATGATCTATGAGAACTTCGCTATGCTCTTTACGACCTACCTCTCGGGAACGCTCAGGGCAATGTGTCAGGTGGACGTTGTGTCTATCGAGGAGCAAAAGTATCAGGAGTTTACAAACGCGCTGCCAACCCCCGTGGTTCTCGGGATTTTTTCCATGCCGCCGCTCGTAGGGCCGACGCTCATTGAGATATCTCCGAATGTGACGTATATGATTATCAGCAGGCTGCTTGGCGGAATCGAGAGCAGGGGGTCGTCGGCGAAAAGCTTTACGGAGATCGAGCTGGCGCTTGTCGAAAGGGTCCTAAGGCAGTTTATCCTCCTGCTAAAGGAATCATGGGAGAGGGTAATTAAGATTGAGACGCACCTGGACAGGATTGAGACAAGCCCGCAGTTTGCGCAGATTGTGGCCGCGAACGAGACGATCGCCATTATCACGCTGAACGTGAAAATAGGCGCCTCCGAAGGGCTTGTGAACTTCTGTATCCCGCATCTTGCGCTGGAGCCGGTGTCAAAACTGCTCAACACCAGGAACATTTTCAGGTCGTCGCTTGAGGACAGCTCGAGGGCCCCCGCGACCGCCGAGATCCAGCAAAGGATAAATGTGACCCGGCTCGACGTTAAGGCGCAGTTTAACGATACGAAAAACTCCTTCAGGGATATCTTGCATCTGCAGCCGGGAGATGTAATAAGACTGGACCACAAGCTGAATGATCCTCTTACGGTAAAAGTGGGTCATCTGCCCAAATTCATGGCTGAGATTGGCGTGAAAGATAGAAGGTATGCCATGAAAATTACCGATATACTTAGGGAGGAGGATTTGGAGCATGAGCAATAATCTGTCCCAGGAAGAGATAAACGCTTTGCTTGGCGACGCGGCGTCCGACAACGGCGACACGGCGCACACGGCTCCGGACGGGGCGCCGCCTCAGGTTGATGAGGTGCTGACGACCGAAGAGATCGACGCGATGGGTGAGATCGGCAATATCAGCATGGGGACCGCCGCGACGACACTGAGTACATTGCTCAGCAAGAAGGTTGATATCACAACGCCAAGGGTCTCGGTCATAACCATGGCTGCCCTGGCGGAGGAATATCCGATTCCGTTTGTGGCGGTAGAGGTTGCCTATACCATGGGTCTTGAGGGGAACAACTTGCTCTTCCTCAAGCAGGGCGACGTAATGATCATGACAGACCTTATGATGGGCGGAGACGGGAAAAACGCTGAAGGCGAGCCCAATGAGATGCATCTGAGCGCGATCAGCGAGGTCATGAACCAGATGGTCGGCTCGTCGTCGACGTCGCTTTCACAGGTAATAGGCTCGCAGATTGACATCACTCCTCCGCGCGCATATATGGTTAAGACGCCGGACGAAGCCGGCGAACCGGTTTTTTCAGCGGAGGATATCGTCGTCAAGATCAGCTTTCAGATGGTTGTTGAAGGGCTGATCAACAGCGAAATCATGCAGATAATGCCCCTTGATTTCGCCAAGAAGATGATTGGCACCGTAATTGAAGCGGAGATGGCAAAAATGGGTAAGGCAGTTGATTCTCCCAAACAGGAACCGAAGAAGAAACCGAAAACTCAGGAGGCAAAGCCGTCAAGTGCCCAGGCCGCGCCTGAAAGAAAGCCGGAAGGCCAGCCCCGTCCCGAGCAGGCGCCCAGGGAGCAGGTGCAAAGGCAGGCGCCGGCGCAGCAGAGCGTGGACGTGAGGCCGGTGCAGTATATGTCGTTCGAGGAAGATGATTCCACCTATTACGAGGGCGACAACATCTCGCTTCTAATGGACGTCCCTCTCCAGGTTTCTGTCGAGCTTGGCAAGAGCTCGAAGTATATTAAAGAGATTCTGGAGTTTAACGTCGGATCCATAGTCGTTCTCGACAGGATAGCCGGAGAGCTTGTTGACGTAATAGTCAACGGGAAGCTCATCGCAAAGGGCGAGGTCGTTGTAATCGAGGATAACTACGGCGTCCGCATTACCGATATTGTGAACGCCAGCAAGAGAATTGACATCAGCAAATAGCAGAGGCAAAAACCAATTAACCAATGAAGGAGCATGTTTTTATGGGTAATAAGATTCTTGTTGTTGACGACGCCGCGTTTATGAGAATGATGATCAAAGAGGTTCTCACGAAGAACGGTTTCGATGTTGTCGGCGAGGCCGAAAACGGAGCGAAGGCTGTTGAGCAATTCAAGGCGCTTTCGCCAGACCTGGTTATTATGGATATCACGATGCCCGAGGTTAACGGCATTGAGGCCCTGAAGAAGATCAGGGAAGAGGATTCGAGCGCCAGGGTCATAATGTGCTCCGCGATGGGTCAGCAGGCAATGGTCATTGAGGCAATCCAGGCCGGGGCGAAGGACTTTATAGTAAAACCCTTTCAGGCGGATCGCGTTTGCGAGGCGGTCAGAAAGGTGTTGGAGTAATTGAATTATCCACTGGCCGACGTCGACGGTGTCGTCGGCGCGCAGGGAGCGGGCGGAGGAGAATATTTCCGCCTGCTGATCGGACTTTTTGCCTTCGTCGCTATACTTTTTGCGGCGTGGCTGATCCTCAAGTGGCTGACGAGGAAAAACTCGCTTTTTGGCCGCGGAAGCCACATGAAGGTGCTTGACAGGCTCTATCTCGGCAAGGATTCGTATATCGCGCTCATCGAACTTGGGGGAAAGATACTCGCGGTGGGCGTTTGTAAAGACAGGATGAGCACGTTGTCCTCATTCAGTCCGGCCGAATTTGAGCTTGAAAGGGATATCGAAACCGAGGAGGCCTCGCCGCTGTCATTTGGGCTCGGCAGAATTTTCTCCCGAACAGGGGATAAGGCGCGTGGGGGCGGAGCGCCCGTTGCCGCGAAGACAGCGTTTTCAGATCTTTTTAAAGGGCTTGTATCAAAAGACGGAGAGACTGAGGAGCCTGCGTATGCCGAAAGCCAGGACGACGGGCTTGACAGCATGTATGACGCGCTCTCCAAAAGGGCGGGGAAATACATCAGAAAACAGAGATAGTTTTCCCGGAGGGAACGGGGAAGCTCAGAAAGGGCGGGGCTTGGGACGGCCGCGCCTGAAGACGGAAGGATCAGGGATGAAGAGATCAAAGCTTGTGGCCATAGTCGCCGCCGTCATTGTAGTGATGGCGCTTTTTGTCGCGTTTGCGCCCGCCGCGCACGCCGCCTCCGATGTGTTTCCGTTTAATTTACTCGGAGATTCTGTAACCGGCGAGGACGCAACCACTACAACGCAGATTATTATCCTGCTCACAGTTCTGTCGATACTGCCCTCAGTCTTAATAATGGTGACGGCCTTTACGCGCATCGTGATAGTACTATCCTTTCTGCGAAGCGCAATGGGCACCCAGCAGATGCCTCCCAATCAGGTTTTGGTGGGGCTTGCGCTGTTTTTGACGTTTTTTGTCATGGCGCCGATCGCGACCCAGATCAACGAAACGGCCCTCCAGCCCCTTGAACGTGAGGAGATCACGATGGACCAGGCGCTTGAAAACACGATGACGCCTTTGAGGGGCTTTATGTTTGACCAGATCAGGATTCAGGGCAACGAGGAGAGCCTGAGGACCTTTATGGGCCTCGCGAAGATGGACATGCCTGAAACGCTCGACGATATCCCAACGCATGTGCTGATCCCGGCGTTTATAACAAGCGAGATCAAGACAGCGTTTTCGATAGGCTTTCTGCTCTACATCCCGTTCATTGTAATCGACATGATCGTGGCCTCAATACTTATGTCAATGGGCATGATGATGCTGCCGCCGGTTATGATCTCTCTGCCGTTTAAGATCATGCTTTTTGTCCTGGTGGACGGCTGGAATCTCACGATCACAACGCTTATAAGGACATTCAGTCCATAGCGGCGGACATATTTACAACTTGGGCGGGGAGGGAAAGGCGTGGGCCAGGCGGAGATAACGACAATTATTCAGGACGCTGTGATCACCGTGCTTGTGGTCTCGCTTCCGTGCCTCGGCATAGGTCTCGTGGTGGGCCTTGCCATCTCGATCTTCCAGGCCACAACGCAGATACAGGAGCAGACGCTTGTCATCGTCGCGAAGATTGCGGCCGTGTTCATAGCTCTTATCATCTTCTTCCCCTGGATGCTGAGCATGACGCAGGATTTTACGCACAGACTCTACAACTACGTGTTTACAATGCTGAGATAGCGCCGCGACGGGAGGGATGCTTTGATGCCAATTAACGGCAGCCTGCTCGCGTGGCTGAGCTATTTTCTACTGATTGTAATAAGAATGTCGGGTATATTCGTGGCCTCGCCCATCCTCGGCAGGGCGAACATACCGCGCACGGTCAGGGTGCTGTTCAGCGTAATGCTCTCATTTATTGTGGTGAACATGATTGTGCCGCCGTCGCCGGAGCTTATCGCGCCCGGGCTGCCCGGATACGTCATAATGTGCGTTAAGGAGCTGCTTGTCGGGCTGTGCATCGGGTTTGTGAACACGCTTTTTTTCTCGGCGGTTTTTGTGGCGGGCCAGATAATCGACATGCAGGTCGGCTTCGGCATGGTCCAGATATTCGACGTGCAGAGCAACATCCAGATCCCGATTGTGGGAAGCATACTGAACCTTATGCTGCTCGAAACCTTTGTGTTGACAAACGGGCACGTCAGGGTGATACAGATCATGTACCAGACCTATGAGCTTGTGCCCATTGGAAAGGTCACGTTCGGCCCGGAGATCGGGGCTGTGATAATTTCCTCGTTTGTACAGACTTTTACGCTCGCGATAAACATCGCGATGCCGATAATCGCTTCGGGGCTGCTTACCGAGGTGGCGCTGGGAATAATCGTCCGCACCTCACCGCAGATGAACGTTTTCGTTGTGGGGATATCGCTGAAGGTAGTGCTGGGTATGATCATGCTGTATGTGATGGTGCCGGTGTTTACGAGGTTTACGGGAACGCTTTTTGACGGGATGTTCCACGCGATGGACAGCGTGATAAGGACGATGGCCGGCTGAAAGCGCCGGGAGATAGAATGCAGAGGTTTTAAGCACCCGCCGGGTTAATCGCCGGCTGCTTATGCCGCAGGTGGTGAGATAACATGTGCCCTCCGCAGGGATCAGCCGGCGAAAAGACAGAGAAAGCAACACCTAAAAAACGACAGGACGCCCGCAAGGAGGGAACCGTGCTAAAAAGCACGGAGGTGAACACCGCCGTTCAGATGGTCGCGCTTTTCGGGTCGCTGCTCATGTTCGGCCAATATCTTTTCAGGAAGATAACCGAGATTCTGATGATCTATATCAGCGGGTCGTATTCCGTCAGAGACGGATTTTCTATCCAGAAGATGCAGGGCATCTTTTCAAACGCGGTTACAGAACTGCTTATGACGATTGCCCCCATCCTGGCCGTCGCGTTTGTATCGGCTGTGGTCATCAACATGGCTCAGGTCGGCTTTAACTTCACCACAAAGCCGCTGATGCCGAAGTTTTCAAAGATTAACCCGCTATCCGGCTTCAAGCGCATTTTCTCAATGCGGTCGCTGGTGGAGATGGTGAAGTCGCTGACGAAGATATCCGTCATGGCGTGGGTCGTCTATATGGAGTTTATTAAAAACTACAAAGAATCGCCCAACCTCATGTTTACGGATATAAACACCGCCGGGGCCCAGATTTTTTCTATGGCATCCGGCATTGCCTCCAAGGCATGCATCGCGTTTGTCGCCCTCGGATGCGCCGATTATCTCTATCAATGGTGGGAGTATGAAAAAAGCCTGAGGATGACAAAGCAGGAGATCAAAGAGGAGTACAAATCCATCGAGGGAAACCCGGAGATAAAAGGCAAAATCAAGCAAAAGCAGCGGGAAATGAGTCAGAGACGCATGATGACGCAAGTACCCAATGCGGACGTGGTCGTCACAAACCCGACGCATTTTGCCGTCGCGCTGAAATACGAGGAGGACGGGGAGAGCGCCCCCGTCGTGCTTGCCAAGGGGCAGGATCTGATCGCGCAGAAGATAAAGCAGGTCGCGCGGGAGGCGCGGGTAGAGATTGTTGAAAACAAGCCCGTGGCCCAGGCGCTTTTCTTTGCCTGCGAGATCGGCTCGCAGATACCGGAGGATCTCTATCAGGCGGTCGCCGAGATACTCGCATACGTCTACAACGTTAAAAACAAAATAAAAAGATAAGCCCAGGCAGCACCAAGAATCCTGAACCTCTGGAGGTGGCATTTTGAAATTCAGCGACATAATACTTGCCGTTGTAGTTATCCTCGTAATATTGCTGATAATAATTCCGCTTCCGACATTTATGCTGGACGCGCTGCTGACGATTAATATCTCCGTGTCGCTCATCATTCTGCTCATATGTGTGTTCACAAAGGATATCCTGGAGTTTTCAGTCTTCCCCCCCCTGCTGCTGATTGTGACGATCTTCAGGCTGGGGCTTAACATCGCCTCCACAAGGCTTATCCTGGGGAACCACGGCGACGCCGGTGAGATTATAAAGACCTTCGGCTCGTTTGTCATCGGGGCAAACCCCGTGGTCGGCTTTATAATATTCATTATCATTGTGCTGATCCAGTTCCTTGTCATTACGAAGGGCTCTGAGCGCGTGGCAGAGGTTGCGGCCCGCTTCACACTCGACGCGATGCCGGGCAAGCAGATGGCCATCGACGCCGACCTGAACGCCGGGATAATAGACGAGCAGCAGGCGAAAAAGCGCCGCGAGGCCGTGCAGAAGCAAGCGGATTTTTACGGCGCGATGGACGGCGCGTCGAAATTTGTCAAGGGCGACGCCATTATGGGTATCATTATCCTGCTGGTAAACTCGATCGGCGGCATAATAATCGGCGTTGTAATGGACAAGGGCGTTTTAAACGAAGTTGTCTCTATCTATACGCTCGCGACGGTCGGCGACGGACTTGTTTCACAGATCCCGGCGCTGCTGATCTCCACTGCGACTGGTATTATTGTCACGAAGGCCTCGTCGGAGAATTTCCTCGGCACACAGATCGTAAACCAGGTCGTCGGCCAGCCGTTTGTAATGATTATCGCCGGCGCGGTGCTGGCGGTGCTCGGGCTGCTTCCGGGGATGCCGTGGCTCATTATGTACATTGTGGCGGGGACGCTCATCTTTCTCGGCGTAAGTCTGATGAATTCCAAGAAGGTTACTGAGGAGGAGCTTGTCGAGCAGCACGTCGAGCAGGAAGCGGAGGAGACGCGAAAGCCAGAAAACGTCGTTTCGCTGCTTCAGGTCGACCCGATTGAGCTCGAGTTTGGGTACGGCATAATTCCGCTGGCCGACGTGAGCCAGGGCGGGGATCTGCTTGACAGGGTTGTTATGATCAGGCGGCAGTGCGCGGTGGATCTCGGGATGATTGTTCCGGTTATCCGGCTGCGCGACAACATACAGTTCGCTCCTAGTCAGTATGTAATCAAGATAAAGGGCTCGGAGGTCGCCACCGGCGAGGTCATGCTCGACCATTTCCTCGCGATGAACCCCGGGTATATCGAGACGGATATCGACGGCATCGACACCGTGGAGCCGACTTATGGCCTGCCCGCTAAATGGATAAATTCAAAACAGCGTGAAAAAGCGGAGCTTTTGGGTTATACTATTGTGGATACTCCGTCCGTTATCGCTACTCATTTGACCGAGATAATCAGAAGGCACGCCTTTGAGCTGCTCGGCCGCCAGCAGGTGCAGGTGCTCGTTGACAACCTGAGGCAGAGCCAGCCCGCGCTGGTTGACGACGTGGTGCCGAAGATGTTCTCTCTCGGCGAGCTTCAGAAAATCCTGTCGAACCTTTTGGCGGAGGGCGTGTCGATACGCGATATGGTCACGATACTCGAAACGCTTTCGGACTACGGGACGATCACGCGCGACCCCGAGATGCTCACGGAGTATGTCAGGCAGAATCTCAAGAGGGTAATAACCAAGAAGTTTGTGCCGGACGGGCGGGCCAGGGTGCTAACGCTGGACCCGAACCTCGAAAAGCTGATTCTCGACAACATAAAGCGCACGGAGCACGGATCTTACTGCGCGCTTGAGTCGGACACCATACAAAACGTGTTTATGAGCCTAAAAAGCGCCGTTGAGCGTCTGGCGAACATCGGCGTGGCTCCAATTGTGCTGACCTCGCCGGTGGTGAGATTGCACTTCAAACGCATGGTCGAGCAGATGGCGCCGGAGCTCGTGGTGCTCTCTTACAGCGAGCTCGACAATAACGTGGATATTCAGGCTGACGGGATGGTGAGTGTTTAGGTGAACGTAAAGAGATACATCGCTGAGGACGCGCGGGAGGCCATCGACAAGGTGCGCCAGGAGCTTGGGAGTGACGCGTATATCCTCAATACAAGGAAGATCAGGCGCAAGGGCATATTTGGCGCTTTTAAAAAACCGATGTGCGAGGTGGTCGCGGCGTATGACCCTAAAAGCGAGAAAAAACCCGTCAGAAAGGCGGCCGGATTTGACCTCTCGTTCGGAGCCGCGCAAGCCCAGCCGTTTCAGCCCCTTGAGCTAAAAAACGCCGTGACGGGAGAAAACGTACGCGTGCCGGAGATTCTGCCGCAGGCCCCGCGCAGGGCGGAGCCGCGCGCGCCCGAGCAGGGCGCGAAGGACATCCTAGCGATCAGGGACGCTCTTATGGGCGATGCCGCCAGGCGCGAAAGCGCCCAAAAGGCGGAAGCCGAGGCGCTGAAGATATCCGAGCTTGAGCGTAAGATTGACTCTATGGCCTCCATGATGGCGGGGCTGGTGGCCGCGCGGGGGCCGTCAGGCCGCGAGGTGGCGGCGTTTTCACCCGAGGTGGCGGAGCTTGTTTCGGTGCTTGAAAAAAGCGAGGTCGCTTCCGGCTTCGCGTCACGTATCGGCGAGGAGGCCGCTCTCGCGCTTTCACGGGGCGAGGCGGACGCGCGCGAGGTATTTGCCCAGATAATCCAGCAGCATTTGGGCGACCCCGCTCCGATCAGGCTGAAAAAATTCAGGCGGAACGTCGTAATGCTGGCAGGGCCGACGGGCGTGGGCAAGACCACGACGCTCGCGAAGCTGGCGGCGGAGTATTCGATAGAACAGAAGGCGAAGGTCGGCCTTATTACGACCGACACATACAGGATCGCGGCTGTCGAGCAGCTTAAAACATACGCCGAGATACTCGACCTGCCGCTTGCGACGGCTTACACGCCAGAGGACATGAAAAAGGCGCTGGACGATTTTGAGGACTGCGACCTTGTCCTCATCGACACGGCCGGACGCTCGCCGAACGACTCGACGATTGAACAGGAGCTGACGTCCTTCATGGCCGTGGCAAATCCCGACGAGGTGCATCTGTGTGTCTCCGCGACCACGGGATTTTCCGGGTGCGGCAACATACTCGAGACCTACAGGTTTTTAAATGGGCACAAGCTGCTCTTTACAAAGATGGACGAGACGCCGTCGTGGGGAGCGGTGCTGAACGCGAGATTTCTCACAGACTGCCCTATTTCTTACACGTCGTTTGGGCAGGCGGTTCCGGATGATATCGAGGTTCTGGACGCACGCAAGCTTTCGGACAGGCTGCTCAGCATTTGAGGGCGCAGACTTCCATTTTTTAAACAGGGGTAGATTGTTATGAATGATCAGGCCGCCGCGCTGAGGCAGATTGTCAGGAATATGAGAGAAAACAGAGAGCCTCAGGAGGGCCGTGAGGCAGGCCCTCCCGCCGCTCGCGTCGTGACCGTGACATCGGGCAAGGGCGGCGTGGGGAAGACGAATTTTACGGTTAATCTTGCCCTGGGTCTTGCGCAGAGGGGCAAAAAGGTGCTCATTATCGACGCCGACTTCGGTTTTGCGAACGTCGACCTGCTGCTTGGGGCCACGCCCCAGCACGACCTCTCGGAGCTGATCTCGGGGGAGCGCGGCGTTGACGAGATAATATGTGACGGGCCTATGGGCATAAAGTTTATCTCCGGAGGCTCGGGCGTTTTTGATCTTGTCGGGGTTGAGGAGCGGCGGCTGTCCGGGGTCGTGGGGAGCCTGATAGGGCTTGAAAACCTTGCGGACATAATAATCTTTGACACCGGGGCCGGCATGTCCGGCAATATCCTGAGGATGATCGAGGCCTCGGCAGAGGTGATCGTGGTGACAACGCCGGAGCCCACAGCTATTATGGACGCGTATTCGCTCGTGAAAACTGTGGTGCTGAAGAACAACAGCAGCACCGAGCTGCGGCTGGTGATAAACAAGGCCGAGAGCAGCGGCGAGGCGAAAAGTACGGCCGACAGGTTCTGCGGCATCGTTTCCCACTATCTGGACAGGGAAATACAACAGATAGGCTATATTTTAAGTGATGAAACGGTTATAAAGGCCGTTAAGCGGCAGTCGCCGTTTATGCTGAGCTATCCGAAAGGCGAGGCGGCGGGGTGCATGAGAGATATTGTTTCTGAGTTCCTGCATGAACAGGGGCAGGAAAAGAAGACGGGGCTGCGCTCATTTTTCAGGAATCTTCTCAGCAGCGCCGCGGTGGGGGTACAGTAAATGGACGGTATAATCTCTGCGGGCGACAGGCTCGATGTGAACATAGACGACAAGCGCTGCACAGGGATAGTGCAGTCGGTTGTGGGCGGTGAAAGGATCATTATCTTCGCCCCCGTGTACAGGGGCGAGCATGTGCTGCTCTCTAAAGGCGAATTTGTAAACATAACCTACTACAGGCAATCGGGCATGTATACGTTCATCGCAATGGTCGCGTCGCTTTACGCGGACCAGGACGGTCAGCCGCGATGTGAGCTCGAGATAAAGTCGCCCATCTCGAAATATCAGCGGCGCGAGTTTGTGAGATACGACGCCGAGCTCCCGCTCTTTGTGCGCGTCGTGGGCAGAGTGGATGAAAACACCGGTCAGACGCCGGAGGAGAGACTTAATATGCTCATATACGACGGCAGCATTGTGGGGAGCCCTCGGCGAGGGGAGACGGAGTATGAGGAGATAGACAGCCTGACAATTGACATAAGCGGCAACGGCCTCAGGTTTTCAACCGCCCTGGAAATGACATTCGGCACATTGCTGGAATGCACTATTGAGCTGAGCGAGGGCAAAACCGTGACGGTTGATTGCAAGGTGATAAGGATCGACAGGACGGCTTTTGAAGGCAGATTCATTATCTGCGTGCAGTTTGTGAACATTGAGGAACACGTGAGAAGGAAGATTATCCGATTCATCTTCGAGCGGCGGATGGGGCTGAGAAACGAACTGGTGGGATGACGCCCCGCGCGGCCCCCGGGGTGTGTAAATATATAAGGTGGTGGTAGAATGACTGTCAGCCAGACAAATGTTGAAACGCTATGGAACGAGTTCTTCAGGACACACAGCCAGGAGGCGCGCAACGAGCTCGTTATGCAGTATGTTCACCTGGTGAAGACGATTGTGTATCGCATGGTTCCTACGTATAAGAAACATGTGGAGTTTGACGACCTGATGAGCTGCGGGATAATGGGTCTTATGGACGCGATCGACAGGTTCAGGCCGGACAAGGAGGTCAAGTTTGAGACGTACGCCTCCCTCAGGATCAAGGGCGAGATAATCGATCAGATCAGAAAGCAGGACTGGATTCCGATCAGCCTGAGGCAGAAAATCAAGCGCGTTGAGGAGGCCTTTTCAACGCTGGAGGCGACATACGGGCGGCTTCCCACCGAGCAGGAGGCGGCCGACTACCTCGGCATCAGGATTGAGGACCTCCAAAAAACGCTGGACGAGGGCCATATGCTCAACGTCGTCGCGATTGACGACGAGATGGCGGCCTACGCGAACGACGAGGGGTTTTTGAGCAAGGAGATGACGCCGGAGGCTGCCTTTGAGTTCAAGGAGCTCTGTTCGCGCCTGGGGCAGCAGATCGACAAGCTGCCTGAGAAGGAAAAACTCGTCCTTTCGCTTTACTACTACGATGAGATGACGCTTAAGGAGATCGGCAGAATACTGAACGTCTCCGAGTCGCGCGTTTCGCAGATACATTCAAAGGCAATAATGCTTCTGCGCACCAAGATGGCGGACTAGAGGCTTTTTTGAGGTGATATTATGGCGGTCAGAGGGATCGATTCGCCGCTTATGCTGAACAGGGCTGCAGAGCTCGCGCCCGAAAGGGCGAGGGCCTCGCGGGAGCATGACACGAGCCAGTCGCAGACGGCAAACAGCCTGATTGCAAAAACGGTGCGCGACCAGCACAGAACGCTTGCCGCGCAAAAGGTGGAGCACGCAAAGGTGTCGCTCGACAATGAAAAAGAAGGCGACGGAACGGGCGACGACACGCCGAAAAGGAAGAAAAAGGGCCGCGACGTACGCAACCGGGCGGAGACAGGGCACATAGACATCACGCTTGACGGCACGATGCTTATGGCCCGCAAGGAAAACGGCGGTATCGACATTAAGATCTGAGCTGAGCGCCCGGATCTGATAAAACTCGCTTGCGGGGTGGAGACATGAAAGACGCGGTTTATACATTTGTATTTGTCATCTTTGTGCTGATGCAGCTCGGGGCCTGGTTCTGGTTTTCAAAAAAGGTCACCTCTGATCTGAACAGGCTTAAAAAAAATGGGGATCTCTCCGCCCGGGAGGATAAGCTTATAAAGCTTTATCAGATGATCGAAGAGACGATGGACGCCTTTGAGGAATACGTCGAGGAGAGCCGCGAGGGCATTGAGGCCGAGCGCGAAAGGCTTGTAAAAATGAGCGGATCGCTCGAAGGCGAGTACCGCGCGCTGCTTTCCAAGATCGAGGCGAGGGTAACCGAGCTGAGTGAGCCTGAGGCGCAGCGGGCAATTTTGCCCGAGGCTGTGCCTGCCGCGGTGCAAGCAAAGGCACCCGCAGTGCAGGACGGCGAGAGGATAAAGGTTCCCCCGACGGTTGCCGCGGGGAGCTATGCGAAGGCCCCGTCCGCAAAATCGAAGAATGAGCCCGTGGAGGCCTCGGCGCCGAAGGAAGTATCTGCCCCGGCGGAGCCGGAGACGCCGGAGGATTCGCTCCTCTCCCAAAGCCGCAGGAGGGAGCTTTCCGCTTTTTCCACAAAGACCCAGAGGGTGCGCTTTTTGTCAGGAATCGGCCTCACAAACGAGGAGATCGCAAAGGAGCTGAAGATAGGCAACGGCGAGGTAAGGCTGATTATGAACATTAACAGCGGGATGGGCGCCTAAAGCCCGCGCGTGTTATTTTCGATAATATTACGTTGAGGTATAGGAGAGAAAGCCCCGGGTAGTATCCGGGCAGGCAAAAACAGACGCAAGGGGGATGAAACATGCTTCGTGCGCTATACACGTCGGGTACGGCCATGCTTGTACAGGGCAAACGCATGGACGTCGTCACGAATAACATCGCGAACATCGAGACAAACGGCTATAAGAAGGATCTTTTAGTCTCGCGCTCGTTCAGGGATATGATGATCGAGAGGATTAAGGACGACCCCTCGATCGTAAACACAAGCACAAATTTTGTAGGCCCGCACAACACGGGCATTCACATTGACCAGATATTCACCGGATTTCAGCAGGGCGCGATTGAAACAACGACGAGCGCCTCCGACCTTGCTCTTGAGGGTGAGGGATTTTTTGCGGTAGAGACGCCGAACGGAGAGCGGTATACCCGCGACGGCGCTTTTAATGTTGACAATTTGGGGTATCTTGTGACGAATAACGGAGACTATGTGCTCGGGACAAACGGTCAGCGGATGCTTGTGGGGCGCGACGAATTTTCGGTCGACAAGCTTGGAAACATTGAGTCAGGCGGGGCCGCCGTGGGCAGGCTGAGAATTGTAAACTTTGACGACCCGGCGGTGCTGCGCAAGCAGGGCGACAATCTGCTCTATCCGTTTGACGGCGGCGCGCCGGGGGCGTCGAACGCCGGGGTGCTCCAGAGGGCACTTGAAAAATCGAATGTCGAGGCCTCCGAGGAGGTCGTAAAGATGATTGAGATTTCCAGAAACTACGAGGCAAACCAGCGCATTGTCAGGATGCTCGACGAGTCGCTCGGCAGGACGGTTAACGATATAGCCAGATTCTAAATCATTGCAAATAAAGGAGGCAGGATATGCTTCAGTCTTTATATTCGGCCGCGACGGCGGTGAAATCGCAGCAGACAAACATTGACACAATTGCAAACAACCTTGCCAACGTGAACACGGAGGGCTTCAAAAAAAGCAGGATGGATTTTAAAGACGCCCTGTACGAGAGGATGCTCAGCCCGACCGACAACTCCCCTCAGATGAACCTTCAGCGCGGGGCCGGGGCGATAATCTCGCAGACAAAGCGCGTTTTTGACCAGGGCGCGTTCCGGGAGACAGGCAGGATGATGGACTTTGCCATTGAAGGCGACGCGTTTTTCCAGGTTTCGCTGCCTGACGGGACAACGGCCTACACCCGCGACGGCAATTTCTCGTTTTCAATTGAGCAGGGCGGCAACTTCCTCGTGAACGCCTCCGGCAACTATATCCTCAATGCGGAGGGCGGGCGGATATCCGTACCAAACGATATGTCGGAGTTTTCAATCGACCAGGCGGGTAATATCGCCTACAAATCCGGCGAGCAGAGCGTGCAGGCCGGAAAAATTGCCCTGTCGGCTTTTCCGAACAAGGCGGGCCTTTTGCAGGTGTCGGAGAACAACTACCTCCCGTCCGCAAACTCGGGCGCGCCAATAGCGCCGGAGGGCGCGACCGTCACGCAGGGCAAGCTTGAGATGTCGAACGTGAACATGGCCGAAGAGATGACGCGCATGGTCAGGTCGCAGAGGGCTTTCCAGCTGGCGTCGAGAGCGATTTCGGTCACGGATCAGATGGCCTCCGCCGCGAATACGATTAGGTCATAAAAAGCGCCCGCTGCTGCTTTTTCATCCCGCCGGCGGAGGGTGCTGAAGCGTGCGGAGTAGAAATCGATCGCCGGAGAAATGGTGGTATGTTATGGATATAAGGCAGTGCAGCAGATGTAGAAGCCTGTTTCAGTACCGGGGGAACCATATGTGCCCCGAGTGCGTGAGGCAGGTAGACGAACTTTTTACAAAAGTGAGAAACTATATTTACGAGCATCCGAGCGCCCTTATGGCGCAGATCATCGGGGAAACCGGAGCGGAAGAGGCGGATATAAACACGTGGCTGCGCGACGGAAGGCTCATTCTTGACAAAAACTCGGCGGCGCTTATTAACTGCGAGATCTGTCAAAAGCCGATCGTGACCGGGCGCTATTGCGACGATTGCGCGCAGGAGATGAAAAACACCATCCAAAGCGGCGCCGACATGATCGACAAGGATAAGCTCAAAAAAACGCCGAAGGAGATAGCCGGGCTGGGGTACAACGCCAGGCACAGGCGGTAATTAACTGAAAATTTATCGAATGGCAAGCTGTGCCTGCGTGCAGAGGCACTTTTTGCCCGGATAATCAATAACTGTAATTTTGTGAGAAAATTTTTACTCAAGGTCGCGCTATTTTTTACGATAAAAGTAGTGTAAAGACATAAAAGCGGATGCGCCCGTAAGGGCATGCCGGTTTTTGACGGAGTTTTTGCCGCAGTGATTTTTGTGGGGAGCTTCATCTCCGGCAGGACTATAATCTAAAAAAGCAAGGAGGAGCAGTAGAATGAAAATCAGTCCAATTAACATGGCGGGCATCACAAACAGATACAGCACCGTCAGAAAAGCTCCGGCGGTGGCCGAAGCGGCCCAGAGGAGCGACAAGGTCGATTTCTCTGAGAACGGGAAAACATTTGCCAGCGCGCTGAAGGCGGTCAGACAGGTTCCCGAGGTTCGGGAGGACAAGATTGCGGAGCTTAAGGGAAGGATCGAGTCCGGTGACTACAACGTCAGCAGCGAGGACATTGCAAAGAAAATTATGCAGTCGCTTACGATGTAACGAGTCGGCAGCTGCGTGCACGGTCTTTGAATTGAGGCGCGTTTGAGAATTAGAGACACCTAAAAAGGTTGTGCTATAATTTGCAGACGCGCTTTGTATATGCTTAGGGAGCCGCATGCCTGAAGGGGAGCGAAATTCACATTATATAAAAAATTACCGCTATTGCTTGTTTTGGGGTGAAAAAATGGAAGAACTTACAAAAAAACTTGAGGAAATCATGCGCTTTGAAAAGGCCGTGTATGAAGAGGTTGTGTCGCTTTCCGCAAAAAAGAGCGAGGCCATAGCCGGCGGGCAGATCGACATCCTGAACGAGATTGTCAGAGATGAGCAAACTTGCCTCGTCAAGATCCACGATCTCGAAAGAAGGCGCGAGGCGATATCCGGCAAGTTTTCTGAGCTGTGCGGAAAGCCGGCGAAGGAGATTACCATGCGGGATATTATTGAAGTTGCGCCTGAGAGCGGAAGGGGTGCGCTTCAGGCTCTCCATGCCGAACTGAGCGATGTGCTGAGCCGTCAGTCGGAGCTCAACGATATCAACCGCAGGTTAATAGAGTCAAAATTGGAATATATTAACTTTTCGCTTGACGTTATGACCTCGAACGGCAACACCGGGACATATTCGCAGGCCGGTTCGGAATCCGCCTCGCGCAGGCAAAAAGTAAATATAATCGACCAAAAGGCATAGTGCAGAGATTCCAATAAAATGAAGCCGCCGCGCTTAAAGGATGCGCGGCGGATTTCGATATATTAACTGTAAGACAGAGAGAAGAGCGCGTATAGATTGGGGATGTGAGGTAGAGTATGAGATCAACTTTTTACGGATTATCGATAGGGAGCTCCGGGCTTTTTATGTCGCAGAAGCAGATTGACGTCACCGGACACAACATAGCGAACGTCGATGTGAAGGGATATTCAAGGCAGAGGTACACCTCGGCTGCCGTCGAGCCGTATAACTCCAATGTATTTATCGCGCCCGTCAATACGGGGACTGTCGGCCAGGGCGTAAAAAGCAAGACGCTCGACCAGATCCGCGATCAGTTTCTCGACAAGCAGTATCGCCAGACGAACTCTGACACGGCCTACTGGTCCACAAAGTCGCAGAGTATTCAAAGGATTGAGGGTACGTTTTCCGCGCTTGACGAGAGCAGCCTGATGTCAAAAATGAACAATTTTTTCAACTCGTGGACGGAGCTTCAGAAATATCCGTACAATCCCGAATACCGCGTGTCGGTTACGAACTCGGCGCTTGAGCTGACGAGCGTTTTCCAGCGGTACTACTCCGAGCTGAACACGCAGCAGCAGAACTATAATGGCCAGGTTGAGGCGCTGACCAAAGAGGTTAACGTACGCGCGGAGCAGATTGCCGACCTCAACACGAGAATTTTTAAATACGAGCTGTCCGGCGAAAAGGCCAACGACCTGCGGGATCAGCGTAACCTTCTTATAGATCAACTCTCAGAGTATGGCGACGTCGATTACAAATACGAGCAGAACCAGTGGGGCGACGAATACCTGACAGTGTATTTCGGCGGCGAGGAGCTCGTCAACCATAAAAATTATCACCAGATCGACGCGGTGGAGGACTCGAGCAACCTCGGTGTTGACGGCGATACGCAGCTCTATAAGCTTGTCTGGAACGACGGCAACGACGGCGGATGGTCCGCCACGCTGACAGACACCGACGTGAAGCTTAAATCGGGTGAGATCCAGGGATATATCGACATGCGCGACGGCGGCGGCGCCACCTCGTCCAGCAACAAGACGCAGGGCGTGCCGTATTACCTCCGTCAGATAGACATGCTTGCGAACTCGATTGTTAAGGAAGTTAACGCGGCGCATCAGAAGGGTTATAACAAGCCAAACTCCGCAAACGGCATGGTGTCTGAGACGGGGCTCGACTTCTTCGACCCGGCATTCACGTCGGCCAGATACATAAAGATCAGCGACAAGATGCTTGCCGACAAAAACGGAGGCAATATTGCCACTGAATCCAAGGCGGTTGAGGTTGACCCGACGCAGCAAACCGGCGGCGGACTTGTGGCCGACGCGATTGCGAAGCTGTGGAGCTCGACCAGCCTGCCGAACGCCTCGACCGGCGCTGTCACCGGCGTAGGCACATTCTCCGGCTTCTTTAACGCGTTTATCGCGGACCTCGGCACTGAGGTCAACTATATTAAATCTATGCAGTCCGCGCAGGACATTGTGCTTTACAATGTTGACAACTCCAGGCTTTCCGTCTCGGGGGTCTCGCTTGACGAGGAGATGACGGAGCTTGTACGCTTTCAGCATTCATATTCGGCCTCAGCGCGCGTAATAACGGCGATGGACGAGGCGCTCGACGTGCTGATAAACAGGATGGGCAGGGTCGGCCTGTAAGCGACCGCGGTAAAAGGATGAAGATGCTTTAGGCGCGCAGCGCCGGAAACAGGGGGAAAAAATATGAGAGTTACCAACGGGATGATGATAAACACCTACCTCAAGAACCTTAACCGCAACATGGGCGCGATGGACGCCAGCCAGGAGCAGATGTCGACCACGAGACGCATCAACAAGCTCTCCGACGATCCTGTAGGGGCGATCAAGGTTCTGACGGCGAGGGCGAAGCTCTCCGCCAACGATCAGTATCAGAAGAACATCGCGGACGCGAAATATTGGCTCTCTCAGACGGAATCGCAGACGCTTCAGATCAACGAGGCGCTCAAACGCGTGACGGAACTGGCCGTTAATCTTGGCAACGACGTTTATTCCGAGGAGGACAGGCAAGCGGCGGCCGTCGAGATCGGGCAGCTGCGTGACCAGATCATTACCTCGGCCAACGGCTCTTTTAACGATTATTATCTTTTCGGTAACTATAACGTTACACAGCGCCCGTTCGACGCCGTCCCTGCCGACAACACCACGACGCCGCCCACGGCAGCGAAGGTTCTTTTCAACGGCGTAGACCTGCTGACAACGCAGCCGGGCGTTGTGCCCACCGAGGTCAGGCACTTTGAGATCGGCTTCGGGCTTGATTTCGACGTATCGATCGAAGGCCCGCATCTTTTGGGATACGGCGACGAGAATATCTACAAAATGCTTGACAATCTCTATCAGGCCGCCAGCAGCAAGGATTACAGCGGGGATAAGATCCGCCAGATGATAAGCCCGCTCAGGCAGGCCCAGGAGAGGATACTCGCGGTGGACGCGACAGTCGGCGGAAGGATAAACCGCCTTGAATTTATGGAAGACTGCTATTCGATGGACAAGATAAACTACACGCAGACACTTTCCGATGTGGAAGACCTCGACATGGGAGAGGCAATCATTAATTTTTCAATGATGGAGGCCGTATACCGCGCTTCGTTATCGGTCGGGGGCAAGGTAATCCAGCCCACGCTGATGGACTTTCTGCGATAGGATAAAAGCGGCAGCCATATCACGGATGAAAAGCCGGCGCCGCCGAGCCCCTTGGCCCGTATCTATATGAGGATTTCGGGACAGAATAGGGCTATATACAGCGGAGGGGCGCGGCATTGCATGGAGGAGAAGTTTTATGGCTTACAGGATTCAGATCCAGACGACAAACGCGGCAATCGGCATCGAGAGCCAAAACGCCTCAATGAGGGTTGTCAAAAGCGCCCAGATGAAGGTCAAGCTTCAGCAAGACCCGCCGAGCATGAAGATTGAGAGGAAGCTGCCGAAGCTGTCGATTGACCAGACGCAGTGCTTCAACGAATCTGGACTCAAGACACCGCTGCTTTTGGCGAAGGATTTCTATGCGGAGTCCGTTCAAAAGGGCCTTAACAATATCGCCCGAACGGTAAACGACTCAAAAAAATTCTTACATATCGAGGACGGCGGCAACCCCAGCAAAGAGATAGCCGTAGAGCTCAACACCCCCGACTACAAGGGGATGACAATGGTTGCGATGCCGAAGTCAAGGCCGAAGGTCAGGTTTGAGCCGAGCTCGATAGACATAAAATGGGTCACGCCGGAGGTTCAGGCGCAGTGGCAGAGGCAGAACGCCGAGGTTGAATATGTGCCGTACAAGGTAAAGGTATTCCTTCGCACAAGGCCCTCTGTCGAGATCTCTGTAATTGACGACAGCCTGCCCGGGGCTGTCGGTTCAGATATGGATACCACCATGTGACTGTTTTTGCTTCAGGGGCGCGGGGCGCCCCGAAACTCATTGCCGGGATATTTGCGTACGGGGAAAGGGAGAGGTTTGGATGCTGTTAAACACGTTCAGGTTCGGTGAGGTTGAGGTTGACGAGGACAAGATACTTGAATTCCGGGATGGGATATTCGGCTTTGAGAGCCTGCACAGATACGCCCTTCTTTCAAACGAGGAGATAGAGCCCTTTCACTGGCTGCAGAGCGTTGACGACGCAGACATCGCACTCGCGGTGCTCGACCCGTTCATTGTTTTCCCGGAGTATAAGCCGATGGTGCCGGAAAGCGTTTTTGAGGAGCTTGAGATGGGGGAGCAGGACGACGCCGACCCGCTGCTTCTGACTGTTTCTGTTATTCCGATTGAGATAAAGAGGATGACAACAAACCTGATGTCGCCGATAATTATAAACTCAAAAAAGAGGCTTGCCCGCCAGATCATCCTTGACAGTGGAGACTTTGATGCGAGACAGGCGATCTATGACCGGTTGAAAGCCGCATTGAATGGAGGGCGGGAAGATGCTCGTGCTGACGCGCAAGCCTAAGCAGTCGATAATCCTGGGCGACGACATAAAGCTGACGGTTCTGTCCGTGGAGGGCGACCGCATAAGCATAGGCGTTGAGGCGCCAAAAAATGTGAAGATATTCCGAACGGAGCTGCTCGAGGAGACGAAACATCTGAATAGGCAGAGCCTCAGTTCCGGGGCGATCGACCTTAAAATCCTAACCGGAGACTGATTCGGGCAAAGCGGGAAAGGCCAAAACAATTAAAAATATATGCGTAAATGCCGCCAAACGGGAAAATCCGTCGGGCGGCATGTTTACTTTTTGAAGATACTGAAAAGAATATGGACAACAGATCAAATTTTGCGTGTTGCTCAAGGATTGTTTTAGGCGTTTTGTTGACTAATTTTATTAATAATGCTATTATATAGGCTATAAATGTGCTGAATAAAAGAGACAGGCGATTCTTGCACGCATCTTGCTTTTCGGGGAGAGCTTTTGTGAAAAGTATTAGCGCCAATCTGGGCAAGTCCAGAAGTGAAATCATTCGAAATACGGTTTTTATTGGCGTTTCTGTTGCCTTTATCGTCATATTTATTGTTGTAATGTCAATATTTTATCAGAGCAGCATCGAAAGGGTCAGGACCCTGGTTTCTGAGATTGCAGAGAATAGGGCGAGCAGAAGCAGCCAATTCTTTAATTCCGCCGTATCCTCACTGGAGACCTTCGGGTCGGACGTCATGTCGGTGAGAGACACGGACGCGTGCTCGAGAGACGTGATAATCGCTATGCAGAGAGGTGCGCTTAAGACGCATGAAGAGCTTTTCGGCATCAATGTGGTCTTTCTGCCCGACATGTTTGACGGCGCGGACAAGAACTTTGTGAGCGACCCTGTCTATGAGCCGGGCGGACAGTTCATGCCGTATGTTTACAGAAGAGAAAAGGGGCAGATCAGGCTCGAGACCTCATATACTGAAGGCGATATGGACTGGTATAACAATATGCTTGAAAAGCCTGAGATAAAGATCGATGAGCCTTACACATTCCTAGTGGGGGATGAGGAAAAGAGCCTTATCTCAATCTATGTTCCTCTGTTCGAGGGGGATAAGCTTGTCGGCATGGTCTGCGGCGACATTGAAATGTTTTGGCTTTCAAACCAGTTTAAGAACGAATTCATGATGGAGGGATACGCGTTTTTGATCTCCGGGAACGGGGTTATTATTGCGAACAGCTATGACAGCAGCCTTAACGGAACATCGCCGGATGCCTCGGATTTGGAGTGGATGAAGGCCTCGCGCAGCGCGTTTAAGGGCGAAACTGTTTCGTCTTCTGTGGTTTTTGATGGGAAGGACATGCTGCTTGTCGCCTCTCCGATTGTCGCGCCATGGGCGGGAGACAACTGGGTGTTTGCAGGGGTTGTGCCAAATTCTGAGATTATCAGGGCGTTTAACAGGACGATTCTGTTCGTTTTCGTAATACTTCTCTTTATTTTCTTGGGATGTATCTGCGTTATAGCCTACTATTCACTTTTCAACAGGGAGACGCTTGACCCTCTGACCGGGCTTTATAACCGCGGGATGATAGACAGAAACCTCTTAAAGGACATTAAGTTTTGTCTTGAAGAGGGGAAAAGTATGTGCCTTATCATCGCGGATATTGATAATTTCAAGCATATCAACGACACCTATGGACACTCTTCCGGCGACCTGATCCTCAAGGATTTTTCCGCGATAATGCTCCAGAATATCCGTAAAGCGACGGACTGGGTGGGCAGATACGGCGGGGAGGAATTTCTCGTGGCGCTGATCGGCACGAGCCCTGAGAAGGCCGCGATTATCGCCGAGAGGCTGAGAAAAAACACAGAGAGCTCGGTTGTGATGTCCGGCGATAAGGAGATCAGGTATACCTCAAGCTTCGGCGCCGCAATGCTAGACCCGAAAGCCGAGAAGGTTTCGCCGCAGGATCTGTTCGAGGTGGCGGACAGCAACCTTTACAAAGCAAAATGCGCCGGCAAGAACAGGGTTTTCTTCTGACGCCGGACAGTATGTCATGTATACCTTAAAACTGAAAGGAGAGAAAAATGGAAAGTGATTACATCCTGGCGACGGACTCGTCAGCAGACTTGACATTTGAGTATTGCAATGAAAACAACTTGCCATTTGTATCCATAAGCTTCACGCTGGACGGGGTGACGCGGCCCGACGACGGCGGGAAGGGCATGGACATGAAGGAGCTTTATACGAAACTCAGGGAGGGCGCGAGCGCGTCAACCGCTATGGTGAACACAGAGGTGTATCTGAGTTTCTTTGAGGGCTTTCTCAGCCGCGGACTTGACGTGCTGTACCTTGCCTTTTCATCCGGGCTGAGCGGATCATACGGAGCCTCGGTTATGGCCGCGAAAGAGATTTTGAAGAAATATCCCGACAGGAGGATTATCGTCGTTGATACACTCTGCGCCAGCGGCGGACAGGGCGTCCTCGTCCATAAGGCGCTGAAGCTGAAAAAGAGCGGGCTGTCGCTTGACGAGCTCGCCGCCTGGGCTGAGGAGCGCAAGCTCAACATTAACCACCTTGTTACCGTTGACGACCTGATGCACCTGCACAAGGGCGGAAGAATCTCGAAAAGCTCGGCCATTGTGGGCTCGATTGTCGGCATCAAGCCGCTTATCGACGTCGACGCCGAGGGCAAGCTAAGGGCTTTCGGCAAAAAGCGCGGCAGAAAGCAGTCGATTGATTATATGCTGGAGCTTATGGGCGAGCTTGTGGAGTCGAACGATGTTGAAACCCTGTTTATAAACCACGGGGATTGCATTGAAGACGCGCGATACGCCGCCGACGAGGCCCGCAAAAGATTCAATATCGGCGAGCTTAAGATCATGTACATAGGTCCGGTTATCGGCTGCCATACCGGCGCCGGTGTTATGACGCTGTTTTTTGAAGGGAAGAAGCGTACCTGAACCGCATATGAGCTAGCGCAAGCCGACGTATTTTTATGCAGTTATCTAGCATAAAAATACGTCGGATGTTATTTTGGACTTGACAAACCTCTTTTTGAGAAGTATTATGTATTGTATAAACAGCTTGAAATTAAAAGAAAATTGGGGGCGTTACAATGGAGTCTCGCGAGATAATAAAGCTTTCCGATGATTATATTATGAATACATATGCAAGATTCCCCGTTGCTATACAGCGAGGGGAGGGTACGGTTGTTTTCGACTTTGAAGGGAAAAGATACCTGGACTTCACATCCGGGATCGGGGTTTGCAGCATCGGCCACGCGCACCCGCTATGGGCTGCCGCTGTTGAGACGCAGTGCCGTACGCTGGGTCATATCTCCAACCTCTTCTATTCTGAGCCGGGGGCGCGCCTCGCGGAGAGGCTTGCGCGATTAAGCGGCCTTGACCGTGTGTTCTTCTCAAATTCGGGCGCAGAGGCCAACGAGGGTGCGATCAAGCTCGCGAGAAAGTACAGTTTTGACAAGTACGGCCCCGGCAGGCACACTGTTTTGACGCTCAACAAATCGTTCCACGGGCGCACGGTGACTACGCTCGCAGCCACCGGGCAGGAGCATTTTCACAACTATTTTTTCCCGTTTACTGAGGGGTTTCGGCACGTTGAGGCGGGCGATACCGCCGAGCTTTTGAGTGAGGCCGGGAAGGGGGACGTCTGCGCCGTGATGCTGGAGCCCGTTCAGGGCGAGGGCGGGGTATACCCTATGGATGAAACCTATGTCAGAGAGGTTTATGAGCTCTGCCTGGAGCGTGACCTGCTTCTTATCTGCGACGAGGTGCAGACAGGCATCGGGCGCACCGGCAGCCTGTTCGCCTTCATGCATTACGGCATAAAGCCGGATATCGTGACCTTTGCGAAGGGCATTGCCTCCGGCCTGCCCCTCGGCGGGTTTTTAGCCGGCGCGCGCTGCTTCGGCACGCTCACACCCGGTACGCACGCGACCACATTCGGTGCGAATCCCGTATGCTGCGCGGCTGCGCTTTCCGTGCTCGACGTACTTGAGGGCGGCGTAATGGATCAGGTGGAGGAAAAGGGCCTTTACCTGAGGCGCGGGCTGGAGGCTCTTCCCGGAGGCATTATCTCGGGCACCCGCGGCGCCGGATTAATGATTGGGGCCGTGCTCGAGGGCAGAAAGCCGCGCGAATGCGCCGAAAAACTCATTTCCTCCGGGCTGCTCTGCCTGACAGCGGGATCCGACGCGCTTCGCTTCCTGCCCCCGCTGAATGTCTCATACGATGAACTCGATGAGGCGCTTGAGATAATCAGAGCAAGCCTTCTTTAACGTAAACGCCAACGCGCCCCTGGCAGCACTGCCTGGGGCGCGTTTTATATCTGTCGGCGACGGAGTCGCGTTCGGCTTCCGTCAGAACATTCTGTAGATCATCACGGCGGCCTCAGAGCGCTTGACATTGCCGCCGGCCTTGATTGTGTTGTCGTTGTACCCCGTCACGACGCCGAGGCCGACCAGGGTGCCGACATAGTCGCCGGCGTAGTTCGGGATATCGGCGGCGTCCGCGAAGGACATGGCGGCCTTTGTATAGCCCTTCGGCAGCGTGCGTCCGAGAATTGTCATGACCTCCGCGCGGGTGATCGGCGCGTCAGGGTCAAATATCAGATGCCCGTAGGAATTCTTGCCCTGGATTATGCCGAGCGAATACATGCAGGATATCTCGGCCATGGCCCAGCTCGGGATCTTGGCCTTGTCTTCAAACGGCAGCGAGGCATTCCCGTAAACCGATCTGTCGGCCTTGAGGAAATTTGTCATGACAACCGCGAATTCCGCCCGCGTCATGTCCCGCTCGGGGAAGAATTTCCGCCCGTCGGGATAGTTGGTCCCTGTCATCATCTTGCGGCCATACAGGTATTCGGCGTATTCCTGCGACCAGTGGCCCGTCAGGTCGACAAAATTGTAGATCGTCGTCTCGCCCCGCGTGCTTATATCCGTCGAGGCGCGCGCCACATTGCCGCTTGTATCGCTGGCTACAGCCGTAATCCTGTGTGTGGAGCTGTCGGGCAGGATCGGGAACCTGAGCGTCACGAGACCTGTCTGTATATCGTAGCCAAATTCGGCGGGACTTCCGTCCAGTGTCAGCGATATATACGTCTTGTCAAGGGACGCGCCGTTGTCGTCCAGCACGGAGGCCGTGATGTTGGCATAGCCCTCCTCGGTGGTCAGGTCGGAGGACAAAAATGTTATCGTCGGGGGAGTGAGATCCGCCTTTTTGTCCTGAACCGTCACAATCTGATCCAGATAGAACATGCCCTTCGACAGAACGGAGCTCTGATCCCTGGTGAGCGTAAAGTCCTTAAGCGAGGCTGTGGCGGCCGGAAGCGCGGCTACTATATACCTGTAGTCGGTAAAATCGAGCCTGCATATTGAAAACTCGGTATCTTTGCCGGAAGCGTCGGAGGCAATGCCGCCGAACATGTTGCCTGATCCGTCGCCCTTGACCCACATACCGATGTTAACCGGCGCGGAGGCAAATTGCACCGAAACCGGGGCCTTAAGCATAAGCGCGTCGGTAGTGCCCGAGACGTCATAGCTGAGAGACCCGGCTCTGAAGCCGTATTTTACGTTCGCCTCTCCGCTGACCTGGACAAACGCCAGCTCTGAAGCGCCAGCAGCGAAGATAGTCGAGTTGCCCTCGAAGGATTCGATGAGGCCGGGCGGCGAGCCTGCCGTAACAGGTATTGTGACCTGCTTGTCGCCGGCGGAAACCATTAGTGTACCGGACGCGCCGGGAACCGGAGAGGCTGTCAGAAGTCCGGCTTCGTTAATCGTTCCGGCGGTTCCGGAGAGCGTCCATGTGAAGCATTCGTCGGAGGAAATCAGCTCTCTGCCGTCAAAAAACGCGGTGGCGGTGAGATCTATCGATTCACCATTTGAAAGCGTGAGGGAGGAAAGGATCTGCTTTGTCTTCTGATTGAGCACCGATATTTCAGAAGGCGTAGACACGACCTTCACGGGCACAGCGCCCGCCGCCTCGGCTGAGGTGGCCTCCAGCGTAACGGTGCCCGAGGAACCTTTTGCGGAAACAAACGAGCTGTTTTTATATTCGCCGATCGAGGTGTCGGAAACAGTCACGCTCGTGCCTCCGGGATAGGATGAATTGAAATAGTAGTCGTCTGTGGCGTATATGTCGAACTTCTGCGAGGCGCCGGAGAGCATGACCACGTCATAAGGATAGAAATGCAGGTTCTTCGGCTTGCCTGTCTTCTTTTTTGTATGCGAGAAGAAGATGAAGTTTGAGCATTTGCGCTGTGCGTTGTCCGAGGGCTTGTCGATTATGCTGAGGTCCGTGTCCCTGCCGGGATATTTGGCGGAGGCCGAGGTCGAGCCGCCGCCGTCGAGATTCACAGCGTCGACGCAGCCGAGCGTGACGAGCCTTTGGGCAAGGTCGACCAGCGAAAGTCCGCCGCTCCAGCCTTCACGACGCCCGTCAACGGTATAAAAAACGGAGGTGCCGTCGGCGCGTACTCCGACAGCCGTCCTCGGCGCGCGCGCTGTGGACAGACCAGATTCGGCGATGCCGCCGGTCACAAGCCTGTCTCCCGCGCCTATCGCGTAAAACGCGCCTGAAAAGCGCGCGTCCTTCGTGGAAAATTCAATGGTGACGTCCATTCCCTCCTGAATGTCGTCAAATGTCGAAAGTGGACCTTTTTTATCAACCGTGAGCAGCAGCTTACCCGCCGTAAGCGCGGGAGAAATCGTCCCCGACGTAATCTTTTCAACCTTTGCGGTGACAGAAGAGCCGAGTTTCAGAGGCGCGCTGACGGACGAGAGAACGATGTTCTTGCCCTCGCTTGTGGTCTTCGACGTCGCGGCAAAATCTGAGGACATCAGATAGGTGCCATATTCCTTGCGAGCCTTGTTCAGGTAATCAATATTGACGGATGCTCCCGCGCTTGTTGTAAGCTTGATGGACATCGACGGCTTGCCGATAAAAACCGAGCCGTCGTTATTGAAACCGATCGCGTTCTGCCCCGCGTCAGAGCTGCGGAGAGTACCGGAGGATATCACAAGCCCGATGGGGACTCCGGTGTCGAGCATAAAAAAATCGCCGTTGATGCCGCCGACGAGCTCAACGCTCTTCTCGCGCAGCTTCGTTATCGCGCTGGACATTGTCTGAACGCCGTAAATACTGTCGCCGTAGTTGACAAACGGGATTATGTCGCCCCCGGGAGTCAGCTCGAAATACCGCTCTTCCTCGTTGCCGACCGTTGCGTGGCGCAGAGTTGTTTCGTTTAGCGCGAGATTTTCGCCGAGCATTATCCTGCTGTTGCGTATTATGTAGCCGAGTCCGTTCACCGTTTCAAGCGCCGAGGCCGGCAGAGCCGACGCCACAACCGCCGCGGCGCAGAGCAGGGCGATACACTTCCTTATCCTGTTCAACCCAAATTCCTCCCTAAAAGCATTTATATATGTCTCTCCGCAGATGACAGCCTCGCTGCACTCGGCGGAACACGAGCGGGATTTCGCTTAAGGCAACACCACACAAAGAGCGTCTGACGACTTTGCGTGCGCCTTGTTTGCAATTTTCTCGCCATATATCACAAAAAGCCTCGTGAATACATACAGTATTCACTGCGTTTTTTGTTTCATCTGACGAGAAAATCGCTTACGCAATACACACACAATCTCTGTGCGGTATTGACTTAAATAAGTATAGCATAAACGGGCAAAAATGAAAACGACAAAAAAATACAGCCCTCGTAAAAAGGGCTGCTTAAAACAGTAAAAATTGCACATCAGAATACAATGGGCTGGAGCTGAATTCGATCCAGTGCAGCTTTAACCGAATCCTCCAAAAGGGAAAGGTCGGCGGTCATTGAAAACGGCTTTTTCTCAGGATCATCCTGCGAGAAAGGTACAAAATAGATGTTTTTCCTGGAAAGCAGGCTTCCGATATTTACAGCGGAGGCGCCGAGAGCGTCATTTGTCGAGAGGGCGAGGACAACCGGGCGGCTATTCCTGAGATGGGCCTTGCAGGCCATCGTGACGGCGCTGTCGGTTATCCCGCCCGCCAGCTTCGCGAGCGTGTTTCCGGTGCACGGGGCCACGGCTATGGCGTCCAGCAGCTTTTGCGGGCCTATGGGCTCAGCCGCAGTAATCGTGTATATCACCTTTTTTTTGCAGATATCCTCGACGCGCGCCACAATATCCAAGGCTCTTCCGAAGCGTGTGTCCGTCTCGTAGGCGGTGGAAGACATAATAGGCGTGAGGTCGTATCCCTTTTTGGCAAGATCCTCCATACATGCGATTGCTTTTTCAAACGTACAGAAGGAGCCGCAGAGAGCGAATCCGAGACGTATGCTGTCAGTCATTTGGCCAAACTCCCCATTCCTCCAGAATATTGTAGATCGTAGACTTGACAATGCTGCCCGAGCTGTGCGGAGCAACCTTTCCGGGCAATGAAAGCGCGTGGATGGCTCGTATCCCAAGCCCGGACGCCGCGTCAAAATCCACACCGCCGGGCATGGAGGCGAGATCAATCACCAGCGCGCCGTCCTTCAGTTCGGAGAGCAGTGATTCGCCGAGGATTTTGTGCGGTGCGGTGTTGAACACGATGTCGAAGCCTCCGAGTGCGCCGGACAGTTTTTCGGTGTTCAGCCCTTCAAAGCCATACGCCGAGATCCAGGCGAGGTCGGAGCATTTTCTCGCGGAAATTACGACGTTTGCGCCCGCCCCGGAAAGACGGAAGGCTAGAATCTTGCCTATGCGCCCGTATCCTATGACAAGGCAGCGCGACCCATGCAGCGTTGATGAGGTGTTTTCCATCGCAACCTGGATGGCCCCCTCGGCAGTAGGCACGGCGTTCAGCACGGCAAATTCCTCACGCTCAAGATAGTCGTAGAGCCGGATGCCGCGCCGCCCGGCCAGCTCAAACAGCGTGTGCGGAATCCTGCCCGCCACGACCGTCTGCCCTGACCTCATGGCGGAAAATAGCTCGGTCAGCCGGTATCTGTTTTTGCAAAGGGGCGCGTTGAGCACATCATCCTCGTCGGATTGCACTGGCAGCGGCAGGATAATGCAATCGGCCGCACAGGCGCCGGAATCAATGGTTTTCAGTTTTTTTACGGGGATCTCGATCTTGGCGAGGTCAAGCGCGAGGACGGAGATGTCGTGGCCGTCTTTATGCAGCAGCGAGGCCAGGTGCGCCTGCCTCCGGTCTCCGCCGATTATTGTAATTTTCAGGGATTTATCCATTTTGCATGCCTCCATCGCTCCTTCTGACTCTATTGTATGTGCACATTTAGAAAGTGGTTCGCGCAAAATGGAGGCGCTGTAGGCGTTATAGCCTCTGTTTTTATCTGTTCCCACGCGCAGAGCAAAGGGAGGACGCTTTACATTTATCGTGGCGCGTCCTGCGGGGGAGATGCGTAACAGCCGGCTATCCGAGCCATATAATGGGAAGCGGCGGAGCGGGAAATGATGGAGGAAAATACTGCGGGCTTGACAAGCCGTATTCGGTAATAGTAGTATGTACACAGATTCAGCCCGGCTAAAATACGGCAAAAACGCTGAAATTATTCAGGGCGTTAAAGATATTGACAAAATTTTCGATTTTAGGTATGGAGGAACAAATCGTGCGCGTTGAAGAGAACGGGGCCGGAGTACTCGTAGAGTACCTCGGCGATTTCTCGCCTGAGCTGATATTTGAATGCGGACAGTGTTTCCGGTGGAACCGCGAGGAATCGGGAGGGTATGTCGGCGTGGCTTTCGGAAAGGCCGCGAGGGTTCTCAAAACGGACGGAGGCTTTCTTATAAGCGGCGGGGTGCGCGATTTTGAGGAAGTGTGGGCGCCCTACTTCGACCTTGAGCGAGACTACGGCGGCATCCGCCGCAGGATCGCGGTCGACGATTTCTCAAGGAGAGCGGCGGAATTCGGTACGGGCATCCGTATCCTCAGACAGGATAAATGGGAGGCGCTTTGCTCATTCATCATCTCGCAGTGCAACAACATTCCACGCATAAAGGGCATTGTCGAGAGACTTTGTGAAAGCTTCGGCGGAGAGATAGCCTTCGAGGGGAAAACGCTTCACGCGTTTCCGCGGGCTGAGGAGCTGGCGGGGCTGTCAAAGGGAGATCTGGCGGGGCTGAGGTGCGGATACCGCGACGAATATATCCTTGAGGCGGCGCGGGCCTGCTCCTGCAAAGGATATCTCGACTTTCTGAGCGAACTTGAGACGCCGGAGCTTCGGAAGGAGCTGAAAAAGCTCCCCGGCGTGGGAGACAAGGTGGCCAACTGCGTACTGCTTTTCGGCTTTAACAGACTTGAGGCCTTTCCGATGGACGTTTGGATGAGAAGGGCAGTCAGTGCGCATTACGGAGGAAAATTTTGCCCGGAAGACGTATTCGGGGAGTTTTCCGGCGTGGCGCAGCAGTATATTTTTCATTTCGCGAGGCAATCAAAAATTGTGTAATATGGGAACCTTCGCATAAGTATACATACATAGGCGCGCCGTGAGAAGAGACATTGGAATTTTCGAAAAAAAGACAAATGCACTGTAATAAAAATTGAAGATCAGGAAAACACTTTTTGAAAGAAAACGTCTTTCACAGGACATAATACAGGTTGCCGATTCAATTGGCTATGTGCGGCGTGGGAAAAGTTTTCCTCAAACGCCGTCCGTAATTCCTTTCAGATTCGGAAGGAGGTAAGATATGACAGCCGAACCGTTGAGACGCATCGGATACAAATGTCCGGAATGCAGTGGCACAGTTTCCAGGGACACCAGTGTTTTTACAATCATGAACGAGAGCGAAGGACTGGGCTGCTCGTGCGGGCATCCCGGGGTTAAAATAGATTACTCAAAGGGAAAATTCAAGGTTGAGGCTCAGTGCATGTTCTGTGGAGGGGTGCATTCCAAACAGTTTTCCGCCGGTGAGATTTATTCATCGCCGCTTTTGTCGGTTGACTGTACTGCCGCCGGATTTGGCATATGTTTTATAGGCAGCGCAGGAGAGGTTACGGCCGCCCTTGAATCCGTTGAGGAGTTTATTGACAGTGTGCTTTCCGGGTATAATATCGACGAGTGCTTCTACAACAACGATGTGCTTTTTGACATCCTGGCATCGCTCTATCTGCTCGCGGACGGGAAGAACATCTCCTGTTCGTGCGGCGGCGACAAATGGGAGCTCAAGCTTCACTACGACCGCGCCGAGCTTGTATGCAAGAGCTGCCACGCGTCCGAGATCGTCCCCGCACGCGAGACGGCCGACGCGGACCGTATGCGCGCGAGGAAGAAGATAAAGCTCAATAAGGCGATTTTATAGCAAAAACATGCAGGGGAAGAATCCCAATGACAGTCATTGTAACCGACATAAAATATCGCTCAAGCCTCGCGATTATCAGAGATCTGGGCGAGGCAGGGTATGACATTACAGGGGCGCGCCGCGACGACGGCTCGCCCCCTTTAGGATTATATTCAAAGCATGTTTCGCGCCGGGTTACGCTTCCGAATGAGGAGGAAGAGTATCTCGACGCGCTTTTTGCGCTCTGCGCCGAGAGCTGCAAAAGCGGCGAAAAGCCGGTGATTTTTCCCGCCGGCGCCTCCACGCTCAGCCTGCTTGCCAAAAATGCGGACAGGCTGTCTTTTGTGGCGGGCTTTTGCGTGCCGGACGTATCCTCTCTCGAGCTTGCCGGGGATAAGCGGCGCCTGCTTAAGCTTGCCGCCTCGATAGGCATACCTTGCCCGGGTCAATACTCGCCGCCGTTCGATGACGCCTGCTTTCCGGCGGTTGTAAAGCTGCGGTGCGGCGAGGAGCTTGGCCTCAAGCCCGCGGAGAGATACGCGCTGGCGGGCGGCATGGAGACGCTCAGGGAGCATTACGCGCGTTTTGAGAAGCTGCAGTCCGCGCCGCTGGTGCAGGAATATGTGGCGGGCGACGGCTACGGCGTGTCATGCCTGTTTTCCCAAAAAGGCGAGCCTGTGGACATTTTCTGCCATAAAAGAATAAGGGAATATCCCGTGACGGGGGGGCCGAGCTCCTGCTGCGAGGCGGTGTGGAATAAAAACATGGCGGAGGACGCCGTAAGGCTGCTTCGCGCGCTAAACTGGCGGGGCATCGCTATGGTGGAGTTTAAGGGCACGGAGAAGGATTATAGGCTTATGGAGATAAACCCGCGCGTTTGGGGGAGCTATCCGCTGACGCGCGCCGCGAAAAGCCGCTTTTCCATGAACTACGCGCTGGCCTGTGCCGGGGAGGAGCCCTCGCGCGACCCGCTTTCAGGCCCGGGTTACACGCCGGGCGTGAGGATGAAGTTTTTTCTTCAGGAGGCAGCCTGCGCGGCCGAATATCTGAAGAGGCGCAGACCATTGGCATCGCTCCGCGCGCTGGGCTCCGCCGTGAACCCGTTTGTCAGAGACGGCGTCCTTGAGATGTCGGACTGCCGGGCCTCGCTTGAGTACATCAAAGCTACGATTAGACGCTTGAAATGATCTATGCAAAGGGTATATAATGTACACGCAAGGGGAAAATGGAATACATATTGTATTATTCGATTGTATTCGACGGAATGTAATCGCAATTCGGGAGTATTTCAAATTATGCTGATAAACATCGACATGCACGTCCACACGGTGAATTCTGACGGGAGCCTGACCGCCGCCCAGGTAATCGAGGAAGCGAAAAGGCGCGGGCTTCACGGCGTTGCCATATCGGACCACAACACATTTAGAGGATCGCAGGAGGCGCTTGCTCTTTCACCGGCTGATTTTCTGGTCGTGCCCTCGGCGGAGTATTCGACGACGAAGGGACACATGCTCGCTTATTTTGTGTGCGCGGACGCACGGGAAAGCGGTGTTTTTCAGAAGGACGGCATATTTGACTTCGATGAAATCAGCCTGTTTACGCGTGAAAACGGAGGCGTGCTTTTCATGGCGCACCCTTTTCGTGGGCGCGCCCCTGATGAGGCGCTGCTGAAAAGTCTCGACGGCGCCGAGGTTTTTAACGGGCGAAATACATCGAAGGGTCAGGACGCAAACCTGAGCGCGGCGAGGCTTTGCCGCGAGAGGGCGCTTCCATTCAGTGCGGGGAGCGACGCGCACGCGCGCGGAGAGATCGCCCGGGCTTATCGCATATTTGATTTTCCGCACGAACGGCTCTGCTCGCTTGAAGAGCTTTCGATAATGCTGAGAGAGCCGCACGGCCGATACTACGGCCGTTATTCGCCGTATACGCTCCAGGGGGCTTCGACGCTTCTGTATTCGCTCCGCAGGATGCAGCCGCGCCGCATGGCGAAGGGGGCGGCAAAGGTGGCTGTCGGTCTTTTCAGGGACGCGGCGTTTATGGCCAAAAAAGAGAACGCCCGGCTTGCCGGAGGGTATACGTTTGAGATATAGACAGGCGAAAGGCAGGGGAAGTGATGTCCCTTTATGATACGGCAAGGTCGCTGAACAAAGCGCTCAAGGAGCGAAAGAGGCAAAAAAGAGGCACGTTTGTCTCGCATGTGCGGAGGATTGAGCGGGTCGCTCCGAAAAAGACAGGATTTTTCTGCGCGATGACGTTTGATGACGGACCGTGTGCCGTCCCTCCTCACGAGGGCGGCGCCACAGGGCTGGACAAGTCGCTGACGAGGCACCTTGCCGATACGCTGGCCGCGTTTGGCAGCCGCGCTACATTTGACATTGTCGGAGACACCTCGTCGAACTATCCTGACGAGCGGGGCAAGCAGGGCAGCCAGTATTGGGGTGGGAGGCGATTCGACCATTACCCCGACTTTAACATGGACGGCCGCGGGGGAGCGCAAAACTGCCCCGAGCTCGTGGAGTATCTTCTTGAGCACGGCATGGAGCTGGCAAACCACGGCTACAGGCACATGATCTTTGGCCCCATGCGTGCGGTTTACGGCAGCCGGGCGTACTTTAAGAGCCTGCCAGAGGTGCTGCACGATCTTAGAAGGCTTCACAGCCTCGTGCAGGACAGATTCGGTTTTTGCATGAAGCTCTCGCGCCCGCCGCACTATATTGACGGGATTCGGGGCGGATTTTCGTCATATGACGCCTATGAGCTTATGGGATACAACTATATGGCCGCGTCGTTCGACGGCGGCGGATGGCTGCCCACGCGCGGCGACGTCAAAAATGAGGCCCGCATAATGGCCGAGGCTGTCGAGCGTGCGCTGGAGAGAGACCCCGGAGCGCTGAACGGGCAGATAATCTTCCAGAAGGACGGTTGCAACATGTCGCGCGACATGCCGGTGGCCGAGGCGCTGCCGATTCAGCTTGAGGCGCTGATCTCGCGCGGATATGAGGTGCTCAGCGTGTCGGAGTTGCTGGCGCTTTCTCCGTTTGAGGACATTGGCGAGGACGACGCGTGCTTTGAGGCGGCAAGACGGCTCGAAAGGGACGGAAGGGCCGTTTGCAGGCGGGATAACGCGATCCACCCTGATGAGGCTATGACCTGCGGGGAGCTTATCATGCTGCTGGCGCCTCGGGAGGCAGTGGTCAGGAGGCTGGAGGACAGGCTGGAGGGGAAAAAGAGGGCGTCGTGCGGCCTCCCACTCAGGCATCCTTACGCCTCGGCTATGGATTATGCCCTCGAGCTCGGGCTGAGCCTACCCTGGGACGCGCCGCTTGATTCGCCGAACCTTGTGAAGGCGCTGAAGGCCTTCGGCCACGGCGGCGATGTACGGCTTGACGGTGAGCTGACGCGTGCGCAGGCCATTGTTGAAGCGGACAGGAACATTTTTGGATCGAAAAGCCGATAAAGGCTTTTATAACGGATGATTACCCTTTAGGAGGTGACAAAACATGCCTTTTTGCCCAAAATGCGCGCGGGAATATAATGATGAGCACTACATGTGCAAAAAGTGCGGGGTGACGCTTGTATACTGGCGCCCGCAGAAAGAGCAGCAGGAAAAGCCCGGGAAGGGCTCGGACCGGCATTCAGACAGTGTGTCGGAGGACGCGGCGCTTGTCTGCCCCGAGTGTGGGACGGAATATCGCGAGGGATTTTCAGTGTGCGCCGACTGCGGGGAGCGGCTTGTGCGGCCGGGTGATCTGCCGAGGGAAAAGACGGAGCCTGAAGAGCCGCCCCCTAAAAAAACGACAACTGTCGCGTGGCCCGAGGAGGGCGGCGAAGAAGAGGCGGCGGTCCGATTGGAAAATCTCCCGTCGGGGATTGAAGCGGAATTTTGGATATCGCTCCTGGAAGAGAGCGGTATCGCGGCGGAGCTCCGCCCGGAGTACGGCGGCGGCATGCCGTCGGCAATTACCGGGATATCAAACCTGCGTATGGAGTTGTGCGTTCCCGAAAGCAGGCTTGAGGAAGCGGAGAAACTTATCAGGTCTATTCATATTGGAGAGGTCACGGAGGAGGAGCTTGAGCGCCTGGCGCTGGAAAGCCTGTCTGAAGAAGAGCGGGAAGATATATGAAGAGGGAAGGCAGATGAAGTCATACCGCAGGGAGCTGATCTTTAACACGGGTACGCGGCGCGCGTATATAAACATCACCCCGCAGGTCGAGGACTGCCTCTCGGAGAGCGGTATAAAAGAGGGCCTTCTGCTTGTGAACGCAATGAATATCACGGCCTCGGTCTTTATAAACGACGACGAGGGCGGCCTTCACGCGGATTTTGAGCGGTGGCTTGAAAAGCTTGCTCCCGAAAAACCGCACAGTCAATACAGCCACAACGGATATGAGGACAACGCCGACGCGCATCTGAAGCGCCAGCTAATGGGCAGAGAGGCCGTTGTGGCGGTTACAAACGGGAAGCTCGACTTCGGCACCTGGGAGCAGATATTTTACGGAGAATATGACGGGAAACGCCCCAAAAGGGTGCTTGTGAAGATCATCGGCGAGTGACGCGCCGCCTTGCGGGGGAATGGATTGTGCGCGAAATGTGGACAAAACAATTGACACCGGCCCGCACAGGCAATATAATTATTATAATTTTGCGAATAACAAAGAAAGTGGGAAGATTTGTATTGAAAATCTTGGTGATCAACGCGGGAAGTTCGTCGCTTAAATACCAGCTTTTTGATATGCGCAGCGGCGAGGTTCTGGCCAAAGGGCTCTGTGAGAGGATTGGGATTGACGGCAAGGTAAAGCACCAGTCGGTGAGCGGCGCGAAATATGAAGCGGAGGCCGCGATGCACAATCACTCTGACGCGATACGCGTGCTTGTGCAGATGCTGACCGAGGGCGAGCTGGCCGTAATCTCCGGAATGCATGAGATCGACGCCATAGGGCACAGGGTTGTCCACGGCGCGGAGTATTTTTCCGGCTCTGTCCTGATCGACGATAAGGTCATGCGCGCGCTTGAAGACTGTGTGTCGCTCGCTCCGCTGCATAATCCCCCGAACCTGGTCGGAATCAGGGCGTGTATGGAGATAATGCAGGGCGTCCCTCAGGTCGCGGTTTTCGACACGGCGTTTCACCAGACAATGCCAAAGCATGCGTATCTTTACGCGCTTCCCTATGAGTATTACGAGAAGTATAGGGTCAGGAAATACGGCTTTCACGGTACGTCGCACAAATACGTCGCGGGCAAGGCGGCCGAGGCGCTGGGAAAGCCGCTCTCTGAACTGAAAATTATAACCTGCCATCTTGGCAACGGTTCGTCAATCACGGCGGTAAACGGCGGGAAATCCGTCGACACATCTATGGGGCTGACGCCGCTAGGAGGCGTCCCTATGGGCACGCGTTCGGGGGAGATTGACCCCGCTATACTCGAGTTTATTATGGAGCGCGAAGGGATCTCAATTGACGAGATGACAGGCATTCTGAACAAGAGATCCGGAGTGCTCGGGGTATCGGGCGTTTCGTCCGATTTCCGTGATCTGCACGACGCGGAAGAGTCCGGCAACGGGCGAGCAAAGGTCGCGCTCGAGCTCTTTGCTTACGGCGTTAAGAGGTATATAGGGTCATACATGGCGGTGATGAACGGGGCCGACGCGATTGTGTTCACTGCCGGTATAGGAGAAAACAACAGGGATATACGCAGGATGGTCACGGAGAACCTCGATTTTCTGGGCATCGCGATCGATCAGGAGAAAAACCTTCGAAACGAGCTTGATATCTCCGCGGTTGGGGCGCGTGTCCGCACGCTGGTTATCCCGACAAATGAGGAGCTTGTCATCGCGGGCGACACCGAGTCGATCGCGGGCGCGCTGTAAAATAGGCAAAGCAAAGGCCGGGGAGCGTATCCCCGGCCTTTTCGCGTGCGTTAAGGGTATTCAGCTATGCACGCACGCCGAAGCGGTACACAGTTTTGTGGCTGAAGTGCTCTCCGGTCCTAAAGATCGGGGCGTCAAAACTTGGCTGGTTTACGGAGTCGGGGAAGAACTGGGTCTCGAGGCAGATGCCCCCGTTCTTGTCATAAACTGCGCCGCCCTTGCCGTAATCGACATGGCTCATCAGGTTGCCGGTGTAAAACTGCATGCCGGGAAGCGTTGTCAGCACATCCATCTGAACGCCGGATTCCTCAGAGTAGACGCTTCCGGCCTCGAACAGCTTAACGCAGCCGCCGGAGCATGAGGCGCAGCCGGAGTCAAGCACAAAGTTGTGGTCGATCCCGCCGGCGATTTTGATCTGCCCGTGGTCGGACGACAAAAGATCCCTGATACGCTTAAATGAGCGCAGATCAAACGGTGTGCCCTCGACAAAGGCCACCTCGCCCGTAGGGATCATGTCCGGCCTTGTGGGCAGATAGGCCGAGGCGTTGATTTTAACAAAATGATCGAGGATATCGCCCTCTCCGCCAAGGTTAAAATAGGCGTGGTTTGTCAGATTTATGACGGTTTCTTTATCGCTTACCGCCTCATATTCAATCTCAAGCGCGTCGTCGGTCAGCCTGTAGGTGATGTCCGTCCTGAGCGTGCCGGGGTAGTTTTCCTCGCCGTCGGGGCTGGTGTATGAAAAGATAATTTCCGAATCGGTGACCGGCTCGGCAAGCCACATGACCTTGTCAAAGCCTTTTTTGCCGCCGTGGAGATGGTTATCTCCCTCGTTTTTGTAAAGCTGATAGTCCTTGCCGCTGACGCTCAGATGACCGCCCGCGATCCTGTTACCAAACCTGCCGATCGCCGCGCCGAAATAAGCCCCGTGCCTGACAAATCCATCAACGTCGTCAAAACCGAGAACAACGTCAACAGCCTGGGTTTTGCCGGGCACCTTAAGCGAGTTTATTGCTGCGCCGTAGTCGGTCACGGTCATCTCGATGCCGCTGGGGCCCTTGAGCGTGTAAATATAGGCCTGTGTCCCGTCCGGGAGCTTTCCAAATTCCTTTTTTTCCATAACTTCGCACCTCCATTTAAATATATGGCTATTTCACATATTCCTCAAGCATTTTTCCAAAAAACACATTGTTGGGCGCTATCGAGTAGTTCAGAACCAGCACGTCGCTGAGCCCGTTTTTATCAGCAAAGGCGGGCAGATTAAGCCGGGGCTGACCCTTGCCGTTAAACTGGCGCATGTCGATCACAAAGATCTCCTCAAAATGTGACGTCAGGAACGGGACGAGCGCGTTAGCGTAAGACTCTTTGAGCACGGCAATGCGCCGCCCGTTTTTAACCGAGGTGCTGATCTTGAAAATCGGCGTGTCGCCGCTGATAAAGCAGAGGTATTTGTTCGAATAATCCTCAGGTATCTTCGTGCTTACAACCTCGGCCTTCACGCCGTCCTTCATGTCGGGGGTTTTGTAGTAGTGCGCCTCGCAGTCCGCAACGGGGAGGTAGTAGTCCACAAAGTCGGGGTTATTTTTCAGCGCTTCGCTCTGGGGATATTTCGACGTGAACCTGTACATGCTGCCGACAAAGCCCTCATAGCGCCCCGTCTCAAAATCCGAGAGTGGAACGGGTGAGATTTCCAGGCTCTCGCAGAGCGCGGTGTAAGCGTAGTACGCTCCAAGCGCCGTCCAGTGATGGTCGGTGCGGAAATAGATATATTCGCCCGAATGCTCCTTAAGCTTAGAATACGCATCAACGCAGATGATGTTCTTCATCCCCGCGTAGGCCTTTTCGATCATGTCCTTCTGCGAGGCCTCGCCGGTGTGCATGGACTTGGGAGAGTAAAACTCCGCGGAGTTCGGCGCGATCAGCGATAACACGCGGATGTTTTTCATATTGGCCTTCAGCGCGTTCAGCGCGTCGACATAACGGCTGAGGGCCTTGTCGTATACATAGGAGACCTCCATGGCCCTGTCGCCGATAATGATCACGTTGCCGGCCTTCACGGCCTCATCCTCAGAGGGCTCATCCAGGGCCGCTTCTGGCGTGGGCTCGGGGGCCTTTGTCTCCGGCGCGTCCTTTCCGGATGGGGGAGTGATTACAGGCGCCTCGGGGACGGGCGTCGCGGTATCCCCGCCCAGCGCCGCGCCGATATCGCCGAGCGATTCGCCGGTGCCGAGATCAGAGGAGCCCGAATGAGAGATAATCAGAGTATTTTCCCCGCCGCCGAAGTAATAAAGCCTGCCTAAAACGGAACTGAATCCCATAAAAGCCTCTCTGAAAGGGAAGTTGTCGGAATAGTAGTTTTCAAATTCGCGCGTATATTCGCCGGAGAAAAGCGCAGCTGCCGATAGCGGCGGCTTTTGCTTGAGCGCCCTGTTCTCCTTCATGGAAAACTGCTGATCCCTATCGAAGACGCTGATGCATCCGAGGAGCAGGAGCGGCGCAAGGAACAAAACGATTATCACAGTGTAAATCCTTTTCACCTTAGCATCACCGCCTTAGAATCTAAAGTAGAGGAATGGATTGTAGCTTTCACCGACGAGCGAAGCCGTGCAGAATAGCAGCATCGCGGTGTTATAGACCGCAACCCCGGCGAAATATATCCGCTTGCCGGCTTTGCCCTCGCGCGGGAGCAGCCTGAAGCGCGAGGCGAAGGCGCGCGCAATGGGGAAGGAGAACACCGCCGCAAGGGGAAGCAGGAAGAGATTGTTCTTCAGCAGCATCAGCGCCTGCTCGCTGAAAAATCCGTTTCCGAAAAGTCCGAACATCGCGCCGAACGCTGAAAAAACGTCCGGCAGGCTGGTAAAGTAAAAGAAAACCCAACCGAAGAGCACAAAAACAAACGAATAAAGCGTTGAAACCGCGCGGGGAAGCCTTTTGAGCACGTCGGCCAGCAGATATTTCTCCACGGTCAGCAACACAAAGTAGTAAAGCCCCCAGAGCACAAAGTTCCACGACGCGCCGTGCCAGAAGCCCGTAACCAGCCACACGATAAACATGTTGCGGATATGGCTGTGCCGGTTGCCTCCCAGCGGAATGTAGATATAGTCCCTGAAAAAGGACGAGAGCGAGATGTGCCATCTGCGCCAGAAGTCGGTGATCGAAACCGAGGAGTACGGGTAGTTGAAGTTCTCGCTGTATTTAAAGCCGAAGATGCGCCCAAGTCCGATGGCCATGTCGGAGTAGCCCGAAAAATCAAAATATATCTGAAAGGCGAACATCAGCATCCCCAGCCACACCTCAAGAGCGGAGAGACCGGAAATATCGGTACCCCTACTGAATATCCCAGCGACGACCGCTCCGGCGTAGTTCGCGATGAGCACCTTTTTGCCAAGTCCGCAAAAGAAGCGCGTAATGCCGAAGGCAAATCCGCTGAGGGTCGTGCGTCTGTAGCCGAGCTGGGCGGCAAGCTCCTTATATCGGAGAATCGGGCCCGCGATAAGCTGTGGGAACAGCGACACAAACAACAGAAAGTCTGAAAAAGACCGCTGAATGGGGACCTCGTCCTTGTAAACGTCGAGAGTGTAGGAAAGCGTCTGAAAGGTGTAAAATGAAATGCCTATCGGCATGACGATGTGAGCTGCCGGTAGGTGAACGCCCGGGATAAGGTTCAGATTTTCGATAAAAAAGCCGCAATATTTGAAAACAAAGAGCAGACCGAGGTTAATAATCAGTGAGGAGAGCATTGCCGCCCGGCTTTGCCACAGGCCGCGGTATTTCCCGATTATCAGGGCATTTACATAATCGACAAAGGCGCTGAAAATGAGAAGGATTACCCAAAGCGGCTCTCCCCATGCGTAAAAAAACAGGGAGAGCGCCATGAGCACAAGGTTTTTTATTCTGAGAGTGGGGCACAAAAAATAGATCACAATACACGCGGGAAGGAAGAGATACAGAAAAGGCAGGCTGGAAAACACCATAATACTACACGTCCAGATGCTCTATTTTTGCTGTGTAAAACACAGCAAATACGGCCATACGCCGTCTCCGACGGCGCCAGGCCACAATACCTCACAATGCTGCGAAATTCGACATGAACATGTTACCATAACACAGGCCGCATAACAAGACCCTTATGCATAAAGCCGAGGGTAAATATTCAGAGAGCGCGCGCGGAGGGAGCCAGAGGCAGGCCGGTTATCTATGCCTATACTTTGCTTATGCGGTATTTTTATTCTGAGGGATTTTCTTGCGCGTTATAGAGGCTTTCACAAAAAGATGGATTTGAGCATATATTGTGTTATGCTCGTATTTACCGCAAAATTCTGACTAAGTGAGGAGACGTGGAGAATGTTCAGGCCCAACGCGCTATCAAGGTTCTTTATTGCGCTTTTTGCGCTGCTTTTGGCAATTGGAACCACAATTCTGCTTGCCTTTTTCCCCTTTTTGGTTCCGGTAGTTTTTCCGTTTATCGCCGCCTTCTCCCTCGCAATAATCATCTCCGGATGCGTCCTGCTTTCGGGAATGATTTCAACGCAGATAAGCTGCTGTGTCAACAGGGAGCTGGTCTCAAAGCTTCTGGCAAGAGCCAGGACGGTCATCATTCTGGCGTTTTGGGCATTCGTCGCCTCGCTGGTATGCCTTGCCGTCAGTGCGCTGATTGTGCTGTTTTTTGTCCTGCCGTATTTTGTGTTCGCCGCATCGCTGCTGTTCTGGCTCGGCGCGATCCTGTTTCTGTCGCTCGTCAGCAAGATTGCCTCCGCAAACTGAGCTGCAAAAAACACGGCCCTTCCCAACGGAAGGGCCGTGTTTTTTTAATTCTTATTTGCTGCAGTCGATAACGACGCCGGAGCCAACGGTCCTGCCGCCCTCGCGGATAGCGAAACGGAGCCCATCTTCAATAGCGATAGGGGTGATCAGCTCAACGTCCATCTCGACGTTGTCGCCCGGCATGCACATCTCGACGCCCTCGGGCAGCGTGATAACACCGGTAACGTCGGTCGTGCGGAAGTAGAACTGCGGACGGTAATTGCCAAAGAACGGTGTGTGGCGGCCGCCCTCTTCCTTGGTCAGGACATAGACCTGGCCGCGGAACTTCGTGAGGGGTTTAATGGAGCCTGGCTTCGCGACAACCTGTCCGCGTTCGATGTCGGTCTTGTTGATGCCGCGCAGAAGCGTTCCGATGTTGTCGCCCGCCTCGGCGTAATCAAGCAGCTTCCTGAACATCTCGATGCCGGTGACAACCGTCTTACGGGGAGCTTCCATAAGGCCGACGATTTCGACTTCTTCGGAAAGCTTGATGCGCCCGCGCTCGACGCGGCCGGTGGCGACTGTTCCGCGGCCTGTGATGGAGAAAACGTCTTCAACAGGCATAAGGAACGGGAGGTCGGCCTTGCGCTCAGGCGTTGGGATATAGGCGTCAACGGCGGCCATGAGCTCCATGATGGAGGCATATTCAGGCGCGCCCGGGTCAGTAGAGGTGCTCTCAAGGGCGACAAGCGCGCTTCCCTTGATTATCGGGATATCGTCGCCGGGGAATTCGTATTTTGAAAGCAGGTCGCGGATTTCCATCTCGACGAGCTCGATCAGCTCGGGATCGTCGACCTGATCGGTCTTGTTCATATAAACAACAATATACGGAACGCCGACCTGACGGGAGAGAACGATGTGTTCGCGGGTCTGCGGCATCGGGCCGTCGGCCGCGGAGACAACAAGGATCGCACCGTCCATCTGAGCGGCGCCGGTGATCATGTTTTTGACGTAGTCGGCGTGACCCGGGCAGTCGACGTGCGCATAGTGGCGGTTCGCGGTCTGATACTCAACGTGAGAGGTGTTGATCGTAATGCCGCGCTCCTTCTCCTCGGGAGCCTTGTCGATCTGGTCATATGCCGTAAATGTGGCCAGAGTTTTGTCCGTAAGAGCAAGGGTTTTCGTGATAGCGGCGGTCAGCGTTGTCTTACCGTGGTCAACGTGGCCGATCGTGCCGATATTTACGTGGGGCTTTGTTCTTTCAAATTTTTGCTTTGCCATAGTGGATTAACCCTCCTTGATTTCATTAATTTTCACTTTGTAGGTTATTTTACAGTAATAATCAGAATATTGCAATAGCAATTTCAAAAATCAGGCATACGAAGGCTATCTTCTGCCGCCGCGGCCGTCAATCAACTTCTCTTGAAGCGACTTCGGCAGCTCGACGTAATGCGAGGGCTCCATTGTATACTGGCCCCTGCCTTGCGTCTTCGAGCGCAGATCCGTCGCGTATCCGAACATCTCGGAAAGCGGGACATGGCTCGTGATCTGCTGTGCGCCTGAAACGGCCTCCATGCCCTGGATCATGCCGCGCCTTGAGTTGAGGTCTCCGATTACGTCACCCATATAGTCCTCGGGAACGATGACAACGACCTTCATGATCGGCTCAAGCAGTACAGGATCGGCCTTGCGGCACGCCTCTTTGAAGGCCATGGAGCCTGCGATTTTAAACGCCATCTCGGAGGAGTCGACCTCGTGGTAACTTCCGTCGTAGAGCGTGACCTTGATGTCGACGACGTTGTATCCGGCAAGCACGCCGGCCTGCATCGCTCCTTGAATACCCTGGTCAATTGCGGGAATATATTCCTTAGGAATGGCTCCGCCAACAATTTTGTTGAGGAACTCATATCCCTTGCCGGACTCGTTCGGCTCAACGATGATCTTACAATGGCCGTACTGGCCCTTGCCGCCCGACTGCCTTGCGTACTTCTGGTCGACGTCGGCCGATTTGCGTATCGTCTCCTTGTAGGAAACCTGCGGCGTTCCGACGTTAGCCTCAACCTTGAATTCGCGCAGAAGCCTGTCGACGATAATCTCAAGGTGAAGTTCGCCCATTCCGGCGATAATTGTCTGACCGGTTTCCTCGTCCGTATAGGTCTTGAAGGTCGGATCTTCCTCGGCGAGCTTCTGAAGGGCTATGCCCATCTTTTCCTGGCCGGCCTTCGTGCGCGGCTCAATGGCCACGCGGATAACAGGATCCGGAAATTCCATCGACTCAAGAATAATGGGCTTTTTCTCGTCGCACAGCGTATCGCCGGTCGTGGTGTTTTTCAGCCCCACCGCTGCCGCGATGTCCCCGGAATACACCATGTCGATGTCCTCTCGATGGTTCGCGTGCATCTGAAGCAGCCTGCCGACGCGCTCGCGGTTGCCCTTAGTGGAATTATAGACGGCGCTTCCGGCCTTAAGCGTGCCGGAATACACCCTGAAAAAGCAAAGCTTGCCGACAAACGGGTCGGTGGTAATCTTAAACGCAAGCGCGGAAAACGGCGCCTCGTCGGAGGAGGGGCGGCTGTCCGGCTCTTCGGTGTCGGGATTAGTCCCGCCGATATCCTTGACATCCGTTGGGGAAGGCATGAATGCGACAATGGCGTCGAGCAAATTTTGAACGCCCTTGTTGCGGTAAGACGTCCCACAGAGGACAGGCACCAGCTTTACCGCGATTGTGGCGGTTCTGATGGTCTCGCAGATCAGCGGCTCTGCGACGTCCTCGCCTGCGAGAAAAGCCTCCATTATGCCGTCGTCAAACTCGCTGATGGCCTCAAGCAGCTTCTCGCGGTGTTCTTCGGCGAGGGGCAGCAGGTCTTCCGGGACATCCTCTTCGCGGATGTCCTTCCCAAGCTCGTCGTAGGCAATATACGCCTTCATTTTAATCAGATCGATGACGCCTCTGAATGTTTCCTCCGCGCCTATCGGGATCTGAATCGGCACGGCGTTGCATTTGAGGCGCTCGCGCATCATCGTCACAACGCGGAAAAAGTCGGCGCCCATAATGTCCATCTTGTTGACATAGGCCATCCTGGGGACGTTGTAGTGGTCGGCCTGACGCCAAACCGTTTCGGACTGTGGCTCGACCCCGCCCTTGGCGCAGAACACGGTCACGCTGCCGTCGAGTACGCGGAGCGAGCGCTCAACCTCAACGGTGAAGTCGACGTGCCCCGGTGTGTCGATAATGTTTATGCGCGTGCCCTTCCATTCACAGGTCGTGGCGGCGGACGTGATAGTAATGCCGCGCTCCTGCTCCTGGGCCATGAAGTCCATCGTCGCCGTGCCCTCGTGCGTCTCCCCGAGCTTGTAGTTACGCCCGGTGTAGAACAGGATGCGTTCGGTCGTCGTGGTCTTTCCTGCGTCAATATGGGCCATAATGCCTATATTTCTAGTATTTTCTAGGGAAAACTGCCTTGGCATGAAAATAAATCTCCTCTTCAATCAACTCGCGCGATTAAAATGGCGGCTCGCAGCCATCCGGCGCCGCGCGACGATACCAGCATAAAAATCGGCCAAAGCTCAAAATCCTGAGCGGCCCGGTATCATTATACGCGCCGCACGCCTTCCGCGCAACCGAACATAATAATCCGGCAGGGTCAATCGAGCTCTACCAACGGTAGTGGGCAAAGGCCTTGTTCGAATCGGCCATCTTATGGGTGTCCTCACGTTTTTTGACCGAGCTTCCAAGGCTGTTGGTCGCATCCATCAGTTCTCCCGCGAGGCGTTCCCTCATGGTTTTTTCGCCGCGCTTGCGGGAATACAGCGTGAGCCAGCGCAGGCCGAGCGTCTGCCTTCTCTCGGGGCGAACCTCGATCGGGACCTGATAGGTTGCTCCGCCGACGCGGCGCGCCTTGACCTCAAGCACAGGCATGATGTTCTCCATCGCCTGCGTGAAGGCCTCGAGCGGGTCTTTGCCGGTTTTTTCACGAATAATGTCGAAAGCGCCGTAAACAACCTTCTGTGCGACGCCTTTTTTGCCGTCGTACATTATGCTGTTTATCAGCTTGGTGACAAGCTTTGAGTTATAGAGCGGATCGGGAAGAACCTCCCGCTTGGCAATAAAACCTCTTCTTGGCACTTTACTTCCCTCCTTCATATAAAATGGTTCATAGGTACTCGAAAGCGCAAAATCCTCTCGCGGCAAGCCGCAAAAGGCCTCTCGTCGTGCCCTGTCTCACGCCATACACCCGCCCTGGGGGCGAAGCCGCCCACGGATATATAAAAAGACAAGGCGGCGCGTACATACTACGCGCGCGCAGTCGGATTTACTTCGTTGCGGCCTTAGGCCTCTTCGCGCCGTACTTCGAGCGGGACTGCCTGCGGTTGGCGACGCCCTGCGTATCCAGCGTACCGCGGATGATGTGGTACCTTACGCCAGGGAGATCTTTCACGCGTCCGCCCCTGATCATAACGACGCTGTGCTCCTGCAGGTTGTGCCCTACGCCCGGGATATAGGCCGAGACCTCGATGCCGTTTGTAAGGCGCACGCGGGCGATCTTACGAAGCGCGGAGTTCGGCTTCTTCGGCGTGGCTGTCCTGACAGCGGAGCAAACGCCCCTTTTCTGCGGGGACGAGAGATCGGTCGATCTGTTCTTAAGCGTGTTAAGGCCCTTCTGAAGCGCCGGCGCGGTGGATTTGTAGGTGACCTGCTCCCTGCCTTTCCTGACGAGCTGATTAAATGTCGGCATGGTTTTCCTCCTTTCAAGATGTATTGTGTTAATATTTTCTCTGTATATGAAAAACATATACGGAAAAACAAAAATAACGGGCCTCTCAGGCGAGAATAGCCGCGACGGAAGCCCCGACTTCAATGCCGCAGGCCTTTCCGAGTTCGTCCTTCGAGTCAAGCCAGACAACAGCAACGCCGTGCTCCCTGCACAAGAGTTCAATCGGCACGCGAACTCGCTCATCGGCGTCGCGCGCGAGAAAAACCCTTTTTGCCTGACCCTCGGTGACAGCCCTGACCGACTGCTTTTGTCCAACGACCTTGTTTGTGGTAGAGAGTTCGGACAGCATTTCGCTGCCTCCTTTCAGTGACACGAATCCACAATGGAGAATTTTATCACTGTTCCGGCCAATAGTCAATAGATAAGGAACTTTTTTAGGCAATGTCGCCCATGTTTTATACTTTTGATGTTAATCCCGGGGAGGAGCCCGCGCGTTTTGCGCAGAAAGCACAATACCGCAGAGGAGTGGAGAAGCCTAAAGTCCGGCTACTTACCCAAGCGAACGGGCTCTTTCCATACCTCCGGATCAAACAGCACCCCGTTCTTTTCCTGATTCTCCTTGAGCTTCTCATATATTTGGGAGCGCTTTTCGAAGGCGTTGCCAGGTTTTGAGAGGTCAATACGGCCCCACCAGGCGTAGCCGTCCAGATAATTTTCCGAGGCCTCGTCCCAGGAAGAAAACGTCTCCCTGAGCTTTTTCGCAAAAGGCTCCCCTAGGCTGTACGCTTCCTTGAGCTCCAAATATCCCGTAAGATACCCCCATCCGCAAAGATGCAGGGCACGGAACCAGTCCCAGGCGCGGATACTTTTACTCCCCCACTTTTTGTCGAGGCTCTGCACCATCGGCCACATATATTTGTCCACGCCCTCGGCGGAGCTCAGCAGCTCGGCGCGCTCGCTCTCGGAAAGAGACTTGAAAAGCTTTATGTCCTCGTCAAAAGAATAGCTGTGGCCGCTATTTCCGATAGCGTTTATCTGGTAAATGAGCTCCTCTCTGTTTTCAACGCTCCAACTCTGCTCAAGCGATTTGCGCATTGTGTCCACATTGGCCTTGGACCGGGACATCGTTCCGACAAGATACGGGTCTCTATTGTTTGTCTTGGCGAGTATCGCCGCCGCACCGAGGAGCCAGGCCTTCATGTTGCTGTCGCCCTCGAAGGACATGTCCTCCTCGACGGAAACAACCCTGTTGCGTTCGTCCCATGTTACCTTCTGCGAGAGCGTCTCCATAACAAAACGCAGGGGAAGCATAGTTCTGCCGCTGATAATAACAGGCGCTGTATCCAGCGCAAACGACTTTCCGCCCACAAGCGCCTCTGCGGAGCCTATGGTCAGTTTTATCTCCTTCTCGGCGCGCGTGATTGTGACAGCTCTTGTCGCCTCATCCCATGAGACGTCGGCGCCGATGGCCTCGCACACGGGCCTTATCGGCACAAGGGTTCTCCCGTTTACTATCTTTGGTGCCGTAAGGTCTTTAATAATCTCGTCATCAACGCTTACGCAGATATCGAAAAGGGAGGGGAACCACGGCGTGTCCCTGACGCGGTCAAAATCCTTTCCGGCCAGGAAGTGGCTTCGGTCAAATCCAGGGTAGAGAAGAAGCGAATGCAGATAGCTCTTTAAAGAGGCTTCCTTAGGCGGGTTCGGGTAACAGCAGGCCAGCCTCATCAGCCACTGATTCATTAGCATCTGCTCATTTGAGTCCACCTCAAAGCCTTTCTTAATGTAATCCATCCAATACAGGGAGTTTGTGGGTATTTTTTTCTGGCTTACATAGTAAAACTCGACATCGTTGTACCTGCCGCCGTTTTGATAAATCTTGTAAAACAGCAAGGTCCTCTCAAACGCAATTCCGGGATCGTCCTTCACCTTTTCAAAGAGCTTTGCGTCAGGGATTCTGAACTCGCCCGAAATACCCTTATCGCCGTTCTGCGCCATTTCGCGCAGCTTGAGGATAATCGCCCAGTTGTCGGCCTCGTAAGCGGCGGAGCCCGGAAAGGTCAAGTATTCATCGGGTGTAATCCACTCGGGGCATGTGGGAGTGACGCTTTTAGAATCGTTTTCCGCGAAAGCCTGATTAAAGGAAAGGGAGAAAACTATGCAGACGCTGAGCAGAGTGGAGATTAATCTCTTCATGTGTGCGCACCCTTTCTTTCTAATAATTTCCGCAAGAAACCAAAAGCGGACCGGCCTGAGCCGGTCCGCCAAATATCAAAATCGGACTATTCCTCGGCGTGCAAGGCCTTGGTTTCCTCAATGACCTTTTGCTGGACCATCGGCGGCGCTTCCTCGTACCTGACAAATTCAAAGGTGAAAAAGCCTCTGCCCTGGGTCATCGAGCGCAGGTCGATCGCGTAAGAGGACATCTCGGCCATCGGCACCTCGGCCTCGACTATCTGGCCGCCGTCCTCGGACGGATTCATGCCCATAACGCGGCCGCGGCGCTTGTTAAGGTCGCCGATGATGTCACCCATGTAGCTGTCCGGGATATAGACCTTCAATGTACCGATTGGCTCGAGCAGCGTGGGCGCAGCCAGCGGAAGGCCGGCCTTATAGGCGAGCCCCGCGGCGATCTTAAACGCCATTTCGGAGGAGTCGACGTCGTGGTAAGAGCCATCGACAAGCGTGGCTTTCAGGCCGACGACAGGGTATCCGGCAAGAATGCCATGCGGGATGCAGTCTCTGAGGCCCTTTTCAACGGCGGGATGGAAGTTCTTCGGAACAGAGCCGCCGAAGATTTTCTCCTCAAAGACGAGATCCTCAGTGTCGCCCGGCTCAAACTCGATGATGACGCGGCCAAACTGCCCGTGCCCGCCGGACTGTTTCTTGTGCTTTCCCTCGACCGAAACTTTTTTCTTGATCTTCTCGCGGTAAGGCACGCGTGGCGGAGAAAGCTCGACCTCAACGCCAAATTTGTTTTTAAGGCGCGAGCAGAGCACATCGACGTGGATATCTCCGGCGCCGGAGACGACAAGCTGATGCGTCTCGGCGTTATTAACGAAAGCAAAGGTGAGGTCCTCCTCGCGCATACGGGAAAGGCCGGAGGCAATCTTCTCCTCGCCGCCCTTGACCTTCGGCGCAATCGCCATAGAATAACACGGCGCGGCGAACGGGATGCCATCAAGCTCGACGACGCTGCCCTGCGCGCAGAGCGTATCGCCGGTGCGCGTATCCACAAGCTTGGAAACCGCGCCGATGTCCCCACAGGAGATCTCGGAAACCTCGGTGTTTTTCTTGCCCTTGACGCAGTAGATATGTCCAAATTTTTCGGTAGAGCCGGTGCGGGCGTTTATAAGCGACATGTCTGAGGTCAGCTTACCCGAAATGACCTTAAAGAAAGAGAATTTGCCGTACTGATCGGAAAGCGTCTTGAAAACAAGGAGCCTCACGGGGCCGGCAGGGTCGAGCTTGACATCAATATCCTTGCCGGATTGGTCTTTTCCGTGTTCAACGCGCCAATCGGTCGGGCAGGGGGCAAAATCGGCAAAACCTGATAGAAGCTGCTCGGTGCCGAGCCCGGTCATCGCGCATCCGCAGAAAACGGGCGCAAGCGACAGCGTCCTCATACCCTCGCGGATGCCGGCATAGAGCTCTTCTTTGGTGAACTCCTCACCGCCGAAGAATTTTTCCATGAGCTCCTCGGACGTCTCAGCGACGTTCTCGGCGAGGATGCCGTAAAGGTCGTCAATCTGTGACTGCATCGAGGCGGGAATAGGCATCTCAACGGATTTTACGCCGTCCATCTTGTAGGCTTTCTTTTCGGCGATGTTGATAACGCCCAAAAGCTTGTCGCCGTCCATCGCCGGAATGACGATCGGGCAGACAGAGATGCCGAACTTTTCGCGCAGAGCATTAAAAGCATTGAAGAAATTCGCGTTCTCCTCGTCGAGCTTGGCGACGTAGAACATGCGCGGCATTTTGCGGTCGCATACGTACTTCCAGCTCTTCTCGGTGCCCACCCCGATGCCGCTTTTGGCCGTGCATAACAGCAGGCCGGCGTCGGCGACACGAAGCGCCTGCATTATCTCTCCGGCGAAGTCGAAATAGCCGGGAGTGTCGATCACGTTGAATTTATAGCCGCCCGTCTCAACGGGAACCGGAGTGGCGGAGATGGAGATCTGGCGGCGGGTCTCCTCGGGGTCGAAGTCGCAGACGGTGTTTCCGTCGGAGATTTTTCCGAGCCTGTCCGTGCCCTTGGTGAGATAGAGCATGCTCTCGACCAGTGATGTCTTTCCGTCACTGCCGTGCCCCATAACGCAGATGTTCCTGATTTTGTCGGTTCCGATACTCATTTGATTTCCTCCCAAGCCCTTATAGTAGGGCGCGCTCACACGGTTGACGGGCGCCCGATTCCTGCAAAAAATCATGCTTGTAAATTATATATCATGCCCTTGCTTTTTTCAACAGGTTTTTTATTATTTTTTCCGCTTGAAATTTCCCACGGAACGTGGTAATTCGGACATACGGAAAACCCGGCGCTCCCGAGAGTGCGCCGGGCTGGAGTGAAGTCTCGGGTCAAAAAAGACGCGACATCTCTTTTTCAAGCCTGTCGGCGTGCGTTACGCCGCGTGTTTCCAGTGTGAGAAAGACCTTTACGCGGCCGATATCCTGCCTTTCGGCGACCCGCCTGTGAGAGAGGGAGACTATCCCCGCCCCCTCGCGGGATATAAGCTCCAGCAGGGAGGCGAGCGCGGACGGACTGTCTTCAAGCTCGACCTCGAAGCGGCATCTGCGCCCCGCGCTGAAAAGTCCTTTTTCAAGTATCCGGCCCAAAAGCCCGGTCTCAACATTCCCGCCGGAAAGGATAAGAGCCGTCTTTCCTTTTGCCGAGAGCCGCCCGCTCAGGAGCGCCGCAAGGGACAACGCCCCCGCGCCCTCAGCAACAAGCTTCATGCGTTCCATCAGCGTCAGCATGGTCTCGGCGATCTCCTCTTCGGAGACCAGCACAATGTCGTCGACCAGTTTGCGGCAAATAGCGGATGTAAGCTCCCCGGCACGTTTTATGGCAGTGCCGTCGGCGATTGTCGTGGCGGAGTCAAGCGTTTTCGGCTCACCTAGGGCCACGGCGCGCTGCATGCACGGCGCGGACGCAGGCTCCACACCTACCACAAGACAGGATGGGTTGATTGCCTTTGCGGCGGTGGCGATGCCGGAGATAAGGCCTCCGCCGCCGATGGGCGCGACAATCATACCGCAGTCGGGCATGTCCTCAAAAATCTCCAAGGCTATAGTGCCCTGGCCTTCGATTATCTTTGTGTCGTCAAACGGATGGATAAAGCAGGCCCCGCGTTCTGAGGTCAGCTCCAGTGCCCTGGAGTATGCCTCGTCAAAGTTTTTGCCGTGAAGAACAACCTCCGCCCCGTAGGCGCGCGTGGCCTCCACCTTCACTGGGGACGCGCCCATCGCCATGACAATCGTCGCCTTGATCCCGAGCAGGGATGCGGCGAGCGCGACGCCCTGCGCGTGGTTCCCCGCGGATGCGGCGACAACCCCGCGCGACCGCTCCTCCGGCGAAAGGCTGAGGAGCTTGTTGTATGCCCCGCGGATCTTGAAGGATCCTGTGCGCTGAAAGCTCTCGGTTTTGATAAAAATGCCGCTCTTTTCGCCGAACAGTGACGCGGAAACAGGCAGAAGCTCCGTCCTGCGAACCGTGCCCGAGATGTTTTCGCGCGCTTTTATTATCGCGTCATACGACACGTCCCGCGATATTGTTTTCATATTTCGATAAAACCCCTGTATATTTATAGTATCCGAAGATAAGGGCGGCGTGAGCCGCAGTGCTATTATTGCCGGCCGCGGCCAGAATATTACTTCCAGGGTCAGTATCGCCCCATCAAAAACCCAAAACGGGAGGTCGGCTTAATGATTGACGTTAGGAAGCCGGAGATACTTGTCACCGCGCAAAGAATTCCACATCCCGAGGGCGGGAACAACGTAACAGTGCGGGATCTTTACGGAGAGGGCGTGATCCTCGCGGGGGGTATGCCCGTCGCCGCTTTTTTCGACGCGCGCCATTCGGCTTTATACGCTGAGGCGTTTGACGGCCTGCTGCTCACCGGAGGCGGCGACGTTCATCCATCGAGATACGGACAGCGACCCGGAGAGGCTGAGCTGGACATAGACACAGAACGCGACGCGCTCGAATTTTCACTGTTTGACGCCTTTTTCAGGATGAAAAAGCCGATTTTCGGAATATGCAGGGGCATGCAGCTGATAAACGCCGCTCTCGGGGGCACCCTCATCCAAAGACTCCCCGGCGAAGGGCACTGGAAAAACACCCATATGATAAATCTTCGGGGCGATTTTTTGCCGTTTTACGGGATGGAAATTGAGGTCAACAGCGTTCACAGGCAGGCGGTTGAGAAGCTGGGGACGGGGCTTTCCGTGTGCGCGGTGGCGCAGGACGGGGTTATAGAGGCTATATATCACGATGCAGCGCCGATATTCGGCGTGCAGTGGCACCCTGAGCGTATGCTGCGGGGAAAGGCGGGCATGGCGCGCCTGTTTGAGAAGTTCCTTGATATGACATGAAAGGCCGCCCCTGATCTAAGGGGCGGCCTCTTCGCAAACCACGGCTGGGCGGCTTATTTAATCTTGATCGTCTCGGCGAGCTTCATAAGATCCTTCGCGACCTGCTCTGTGGAGCCGTTAACAAAGATATGCATGTAGGATTCGCCGTCTCCTTCGCCGAGGGTAAGCATCGTGTCATAGTAGAAGTCCTGCGACGTTTGGCCGTCTTCATTTGTGTTTCTCCAGATAACCTTCTTGCCGTCGATCTGCGAGGCAATGCCTGCCTGCGGCTCTTCCATAAGCGGGACGTCGCTCATATAAACAGCAAAGGAGGAGAGCGTTTCGCCGACGGAAGCGTTTTTCACAAAAGTGAAAGAATTATAGGAAGAGGACGTCTGATGCATTGACGCGAAGCCGTCGGTGAGCCTAAGAGAAAGCTTTCCGCCGAACATGTCGACGTCACGCGCGCCGGACACAAGCTTTTTCGGCCCGGCCGCGAGCGTATCGAGTACGCTGGAGGCGAGATTTGAGCACGCGTCCGGAGTCAAAAATGACTCGGGGTCAAAAAAGAAGCCGATATTCGTCATCATCCCGTCCTGTCCGCAGACAACGGCGCCGAGCATCAATACATACCCGTTTTGGCTGATGGGCGTTTTGGGCGCATACGAGACGACGCTGAGGCCGTTCTGACTCTTGACGGCAGAGAAGGTGAACTCACCGTCGTTTTCATCTGTTATTGCGAGATATTTTTTGGCGGAGGCGACAAGATCGCTTCCGGCCTTCAAAAAGGTCTCGTTCGCGTCAAGGTACATGTACTGGTCGCCGGATTCAATGCTCAGCCAGGTCGGAGTAATGCACATATTTTCTTCAGTCTCGGTGCTGGAATCGCCCGTCTCGGCTCCTTCGGGCATTTTGACTGTCATCCTGCCGCCGAGAAGGTTAAAGGGCGTTTCGGAAAGCTTTGTCGGAAGCTCGAAGACGACGGGCATTTCACTCACGGAGGCCGTTTTAGTCTCGGCTGCCCATTCAACCTTCAGCTTGAGCGCCTCGCAGACAACTCTGAGCGGAACAAAAATCTCCTGATCCTTCATCACCGGGGCTACGTCTGTCTCGACCTCGGCATTGTTGACGAGGGCGGCCTTGAGGCCCACGATCAGGCCGACGACGCGCGAACTCCTTGAGACGTATATCACCTGCGAGCCGTCTTCGGCCACGGAGATGTCCGGGGCAGCGCCGATGGAATCGGCAAAGGCCGACAGAGGCACCATCATCCTGCCGTCCTCTATGTATGGAGCCGGGGAGAGGTTCAGGGCATTGCCGTTAATCCGGAGGCTAGGAGCGCCCTGAGCGGCAAAGGACGGCGCGCACAGAACTGAAAACGACAGGAGGACGCAAAGCGTGAGAGCCAGCGCTTTTTTCATCTTGGTCACCTCAAAATTTATTTTTGACATAAGGCAATACCGCGTAATCCGGCATGTAGCGAATTGGCAGGAAATTGTGCGGTGTTGCCCTATATATTATAATCCGACAAATAAATAATTACAAGCATGAAAAACTTCATAAAAATGGCGGAGCGCCCCGCTCCGCCATTTCCCAACTAAATCAGTAAGCAACGCCCCAGTATACGAGCTTTTCAGCCTGCTTTCCGCAGCACGCGCAAGCGCCGGAAACGCCGCCGCCCTCAAACGGGACGCAGCGCGAGGTCATGCCTGCCTCTTCCTTGAACGCGTCCTCGCAGGCTTCGCCGCCGCACCACATCGCGCGGACGAATTTCGCCGAATCCTTAGTCAGCTCCTTTGCTTCGTCGAGCGTGCGCGCGTCTACGGTGTTGCGCGTAAGATTCTCCTTCGCCTTCGCGTAAAGCGCGGCCTGCACGGCGTCCAGCATGGATTTAACTGTATCCGCGATTCCCTCAAGCGACGCAGGGGCCTTTTCGCCGTTGTCGCGCCGCGCCAGCACGCAGGCGCCCGCCTCGATATCCCTGGGGCCGATCTCGAGCCTCAGGGGCACGCCCTTCATCTCGTATTCGGAAAATTTCCAGCCCGGGCTGTTGTCAGAGTCGTCAAGCTTAACCCTTATGCCGGCAGCCTTCAGAGTATTCCGAAGCTCGCGCGCTTTTTCGAGCACGCCCTCCCTGTGCATTGCCACCGGGATGATAACAAGCTGCACAGGCGCGATCTTTGGGGGCAGGACAAGCCCCGAATCGTCGCCGTGCGTCATTATTATGCCGCCGATTACACGCGTGGAGAGTCCCCACGAGGTTTGATGAGGATAGCTCAGCTTATTGTCGCGGCCGGTGAATACAATCTCAAACGCTTTGGCGAAGCCGTCGCCGAAGTAGTGCGACGTGCCGCTCTGAAGCGCGCGCCCGTCGTGCATCATGCACTCAATGGTGTATGTGCTGACGGCGCCGGCGAACTTCTCCTTGTCTGTCTTCTGTCCCTTGACAACGGGCATAGCGAGATACTCCTCGGCAAGCCGCGCGTAGACGTCGAGCATTTGGAGCGTCTCCGCCTTCGCCTCCTCGGCGGTCTCGTGTATCGTGTGGCCTTCCTGCCATAAAAACTCCCTGTGGCGCAGGAACGGGCGCGTCGTCTTTTCCCAGCGGAGAACCGAGCACCACTGGTTATAAAGCTTCGGAAGATCCCTGTACGACTGTACGACATGCGAATAGTGCTCGCAGAACAGCGTCTCGGAGGTCGGGCGGATACACAGCCGCTCAGTGAGTTTCTCGCTGCCGCCGTGCGTGACCCAGGCAACCTCGGGCGCGAAGCCCTCGACATGGTCTTTTTCCTTCTGAAGAAGCGACTCCGGAATAAGGAGGGGCATATACACGTTTTCGTGCCCGGTTTCCTTAAACATGCAGTCAAGCGCGCCCTGGATGTTCTCCCACAGCGCGTAAGCGTACGGCCTGAGGATCACGCAGCCCTTGACGCTGGAATAATCGACCAGCTCGGCTTTTTTCACAATATCAGTATACCATTTGGCGAAATCCTCATCCATAGAGGTGATCTGCTCCACGAGCTTTTTATCATTTGCCAACGTCAGCACCCTTTCCCATATCAGCGAAAGACTGCCCCGTGAAAGGGGCGGTAAAACGCATCTTTTGATGCTATCCAGTTTAATGAATTATGCGCCGCTTGTCAAGCCGTGGCCGGATTAAGGCCAAGGGAATATTTCATTTGCATTAAGTCTCTAAAGTTTGTATAATGGGAGTGCTTTGTATTTCGATGAACATACTGAGGAGCCAAGGCAGCGCCGAGTAATCCGGCGCTGCCTGAATTAACAAGAATACTTTTGGGGGACCATATATGCTGATAAGGGACATAAAAGAAATTCTGGGCGCAAAGGTACTCTGCGGGGAAGAGCATCTCGACCGCGAAGCGCATTCCGCGTGCGGCTCCGACCTGATGAGCGACGTACTCGCGTTTGTCAAGGAGCAGTCCGTTCTGCTGACCGGGCTTATGAACCCACAGGTCGTGAGAACCGCGGAGATGATGGACATGATATGCATTGTCTTCGTGCGCGGAAAGCGGCCGGAGCCGGCCATAATTGAGCTCGCGTGCAGCTGCGGCATGGTTGTACTGACGACCGAACACAGACTTTATACGGCCTGCGGCAAGCTTTACGCCGGAGGGCTTGTCGGATTGGAGTGATTATCATGGAGCCGGTTAGCCTGCATTACGACATCGACGGGGACGATTTTGCCTCCGCGGGTATGGCGTCGAGCGACATGAAGCGCGTGCTCAAGCGGATAGGGATCGACTCGGAGACGGTGAGGCGCGCCTCTATCTGCATGTATGAAGGGGAAATCAACATGGTTATCCACGCCTCGGGAGGCGTGGCGGACGTGCTGCTCGACGAGCATTCAATCACCATTATCCTTAAAGACCGCGGACCCGGTATCCCTGACATTGCGAAAAGCATGCAGGAGGGGTTTTCAACCGCGACGGAAAGCGTGCGCGACCTCGGATTCGGCGCAGGTATGGGTCTGCCGAACATGAAGAGGTACGCCGACGAGATAAGCCTCGAGAGCGAACTCTCAGTCGGCACCACGGTTACAATGGTGATTAATTACTGATAGATACGCCTCTGAAGGGAGGTTTTTTGTATGGACAATTCCGTAACGCTGGACAAGGAACGCTGCAAAGGGTGCACAACCTGCATAAAGCAATGTCCCACACAGGCGATAAGGGTTCGCCGCGGGCGCGCGCGCATCCTCGCGGACAGGTGCATCGACTGCGGGCACTGCATACGCGTTTGCCCTCACCACGCTAAAAAGGCAGTGTGCGACGGCTTTGAAAGGCTGAAAGAGTTTAAATATAATATCGCGCTGCCGGCGCCCGCGCTTTATGGACAGTTCCACAACCTTGAGGACGTGAACATTGTGCTACAGGGTCTTCTTGACATCGGCTTTGACGGCGTGTACGAGGTTTCCCGCGGGGCCGAGATGATCTCCGACCTTACGCGCAAGACAATGGCAGACAGGGAAAGCCTCCCCAGGCCCTACATATCCTCGGCCTGCCCCGCGGCGGTGAGGCTTATCAGCCTCAGGTTCCCGGAGCTGATCAAGAACATCGCGAACCACGTCGCGCCGGTTGAGCTTTCGGCCATCCACGCGCGTGAGGAGGCCTGCGAAAAAACCGGACTCTCTCCGGAAGAGATCGGAACATTTTTCATCACGCCCTGCCCGGCCAAGGTTACGAGTGCGCATGTTCCTCTCGGGCTGAAGGAGCCGGTCATCAGCGGCTCGCTCTCTATGACCGACATCTATGTCCGACTGCTCGGCGCGATGAAGAAGATAAAAAACCCTCCGCAGCTCTCAAAATCCGGCATAATGGGTATCGGATGGGCCTCGTGCGGAGGAGAGGCCGCCGCGCTGCTTAACGAGCGGTATCTCGCGGTGGACGGCATCGAGAATATTATCAAAATCCTCGAGGATATTGAAGACGAAAAGCTGCCGGAGATTGATTTTATTGAGATAAACGCCTGCACGCAGGGCTGCGTCGGCGGGTGCCTTGCGGTGGAAAACCCGTTTGCCGCCAAGGCGCGCATCAAGCGTCTGATGAAATACATGCCGGTTTCACGCAACAAGGCTCTGGCCACGGATCTTTGCGCGTCGCGCCTTTTCTGGGATAAGGAGCTCCACTACAGCAAAGCTTCCATAATCGGCGATACTGTGCCCTCGGCGATCGAGAACCACGTGCACATAGAAAAGCTGCGCTCCGAGCTCCCGGGACTCGACTGCGGATCGTGCGGCGCGCCGACGTGCGAGGCCTTGGCGGAGGATATTGTGCTCGGATTTGCCTCCGAGGACGACTGCATTTTTAGGATGCGCGAGCGTATGCAGTACATGTCCGGCACAGGCGACGCGGACGAGTATCTGCCGCCCCCGTTCAGAAGGTAGACATAGCATAAATGCTGCGCGCCCCGGCCTTGGCCGGGGCGTTTTTGCGCGCGTACAAGCGTATTTGGAGGTTCTATCGCGTATTTTGACGAATAGTATAGTAATACTCCGGCACCATACGGGGGAAATCGGCGTCGGATCGGAGGGGCGGGCGATGGCAAAGCTGTTTGCGAAAAGACTTTTTGTCGAGGTGGCGGTAGGAATTGCAATTTTGATCGGGATGACGGGGCTTGTCTGCTGCCCGCAGAGCGCGGTTAAGGCGGCAAAGGACGGGCTTACGCTCTGCTTTAACGTGATAGTTCCAAACCTGTTTCCGTTTTTTGTGGTTTCGTCGCTTTTGGTGGAGTTTGGGCTGGCGGGGCACCTTGGAAGGCTGATGGAGCCGGTGATGCGCCCGTTGTTTAATGTAAACGGCGCGTGCGCCTCGGCGTTTGTGCTCGGTTTCGTGGGCGGGTACCCTGTCGGCGCGAGGACGGCGATCTCGCTCTATGAACGCGGGCAGTGCAGCGAGGCGGAGGCTGAGCGGCTTCTAAGTTTTTGCAACAACTCGGGGCCCGCATTTATCCTCGGAGTCGTCGGGGCGGGAATCTTCGCGAACAGCCGGGCCGGGGTGCTTCTCTATCTTTCGCACGCACTGGCCTCGGTGGCCGTAGGCATAATCTTCAGCCGTTACAGGAGCGGGGAAAAAAAGCGGAGGAGCGCCGTCAAGACGGAATTTGAAGCTGTAAAGCTCTCGCAGGCGTTTTCAAAGTCGGTAATGTCTTCATTTTCATCCACAATGGCCATCTGCGCCTTTGTCGTGTTTTTCACGGTGGCGATACGTATGCTTTTCCAGTTTGGCGTGATACAGGCGCTGGCCGGAGGGATTGCGTTCCTGCTCTCGCCGCTCGGGTTCACGGAAATACAGGCGCAGCAGCTTCTCACAGGGCTTATCGAGGTCTCCTCAGGGATAGGAAGCCTCCAGGCGGCAGCGGGATCAATGTCCGCTAGGCTTGCGATGGCGGCCTTTATGCTGGGCTGGGCGGGTATCTCCGTGCACTGCCAGGTGCTCTCTTTTATAGGCTCCAGCGGCCTTTCAACGAGAACCTATATAGCGGGAAAGCTGCTTCACGGCGGCATCTCCGCGGCGTTTGCCTTTTTTCTTTCGCGCCTTTTTTCTTTCGAGGCTCCCGTGTCGTCATATCTTGTGGAGCAGCTTGAAGCGATTTCGGGGCTCAGCTTCTCCGGCTCACTGCTAATATCAAGCGCAGCGGCGCTCGCGCTTTTTGCGATTTTTTTACTTGTGGGCACGCGACGCAGGGCGCGCGGACTGAGAGGATGAGCAAGCGGAAGCGTCGGCTGTAACACTTCGGGGAGGGCGGCGTATACTGTATTGAACATTCAAATGTCGATTGCTTCAGCGAAAGGCGGATGTGGAGATGTTGTGTCTGTTTAGAACGATTGGGGCGGTTGTGATGGCTCTCGGGCTGGGCATACTGCTGTCATGCATACTGCCGGCGTGGATGCTGGTCATTCTGCTTGGCGCCGTCGTGATCGGAGTGGGACTGCTTTTGCTGAAGAGATGGTAATCGGCCGCAAACGGCATGCTTTTGGAGGTGCGGATATGAAGATTGTGGTATGGAAGTCCCCCAGGTTTTTGAGAGGGTTTCTTCGCAGGTTCTTCAAGATTGAAATCGAGCGTTAACAGGTCTTAGCCATAGGCAGCTTCACATAAGGCTGGACATCGGTATACACGTAACGGCGGGGCGGGATATCATTCCCGTCCCAATATTTTTTGCATATTTTACCAATAGTTTCAATATACATCTTATAGAAACGAGAAAAAGGAGTGGACAACAGATGGAGTTGGAACTGAAAAAGTGCAGTTTTAATTATTTTGACGTTATTTTTGACGCCTGCGCCGCACATGAGGAGACACTTGAGGCAATAGTGCCGGACGCCTGCCCGGACATACTGCGCATTGTTGAGACAGAGGGCATGGCATTTCTGCGCTCATGTGAGACGATGGACGGCAGGGCGGAGCTCGGAGGCACGGTGCGCGCCTGCGTGCTGTATGTACCCGAAAATGAGCGCGGCGTCCGCAAGATTGATGTATCAATCCCGTTTTCGCATACGTTTGACATTGAAGGGGCCTCTCCAAAGTCGAGGATTTTGGCAAGGGCCTCAATCCAGACGATAGAGGCGCGGACGGTGAACCCTAGGAAGCTTGTTGTCAGGGTGGGAATATGCGTCTGCGCGACGGTTTACAATCCCTGCGTCCTCGAAATGTGCACAGATATCGCCGACGGCTGCGAGGCGGAGATGCAAAAGACTAAGCGCAGTGCCTACATGCCTGTGGCGATAAAAGAAAAGAGCTTTACAATCGTCGACGAGCTCGAGATCCCTTCTTCAAAGCCGCCCGCCTCCGAGATACTCAAGACCACCGTCAGGCTCGTGACGAACGACGCGAAGATCATCGGCTCAAAGGTTGTTTTCAAAGGTACCGCGATGATCAAGACGCTCTACTTTGCCGGAGGAGGGGCCTCGATCCTCGACGACATCTGCGTGATTGAAAACGAGCTTCCGTTCTCGCAGATAGTGGAGGTAGACTCGCTTGACGAAGAGGCGGAATGCAGGATCGACCTTTCTCTCACAGGCATCGAGATGTCGGTGCGCGCCGATATGGCGGCCGAATCGCGCGCGCTGTCTGTAAGCCTGACGCTTGAGGCGCAGGCAATTGCCGGGATCGTGCGTGAGTTCGAGACGATAAGCGATATCTACAGCACCTCCTGCGAGATGGAAGCCGAGATGCGGCCTTACAATTTGAAGAGTATCATTGAAAAAAGCGTGCGTCGCAACACGGTGCGCGAGGTAATCGACGTACAGGAGCCGTGCAAGCAAGTCATCGACATGAACGCGAGGCTTGGGCCGGCGGTGCAGCGCAGAGAGCAGGCAAGGATATTCTTTGACTGCGACTGCGAGGTGACGGTCATCTATTTTGGCGAGGACGACATGGTGTACAACGCATCGCGGAGATTCACGGTTAGCTATGCGGTTGAGGCGCCTGAAAATGCTGTGATTATGGCGCGCGTTTCAATATCAAATGAATCCTTCTCAAGCGCCAGCGCGAGCGGCATAGAGGTTCGTTTTTCGGTCGACTACGATATCGAATGCAGCTTGGCGGAGCGTGTGATGGCAGTCAGCGCTGTGAAGAGCGACGGTGGAATCAAGGATGTTTCGGGCCGGCCGTCCGTTGTGATGCGTTTTCTAAGCGAGCGCGAGTGCCTTTGGGACGTCGCAAAGCGTTACGGCACGACGGTGAAGGATATCCTCACCGCAAACGGACTCGAGGACGAGGCCTCGGCGCATCCGGGAAGGCTGCTGCTTATTCCCAAAAAACGCTGAATAAACAAAGGTGCATTGAAACTATTAAGACCTCCGGAGATATCTCCGGAGGTCTTCCTGCGTTTTTTCTATGGAGCCAATTGGAAAACGCTTATCCGTATGTAATGCAGTAGAAAGGAAAGATTAGAATTGATAAGGCAACACCGCGCAAGAGCGTCTGACGACTTTGTGCGCGGTATTGCCATAAATAATATAAAAAAGGAGGCAGGGAATGGAACTGAAAAGACTTGGAAGCCAGACCGTGCGGCTGATCTGCCCTCCCGCTATAGAAGGCTATGCCAGTGTCGTTGGGAAAAAAGAGGGAGAGGGTCCGCTCAGGGCAAGCTTCGACTATATAAATGAAGATACGACATTCGGTGAAAGTTCATGGGAAAAAGCGGAGATGCACATGCAAAAAGACGCGCTCATCAGGGCCTCCGCCAAGGCGAAAATACCGCTCGACGACATTCAGTATATCCTCGCGGGAGACCTTGTAAACCAGTGTATCATTACCTCTTTCGGCCTGCGGGACTTCGGCCGTCCGTTTTTCGGCATATACGGCGCGTGCTCCACGATGGCGCAGGGGTTGTCCCTTGCCGCGATGCTCATTGACGGCGGCTTTGCCGAAAACGCAGCCGCTCTGACCTCCTCGCATTTTTGCAGCGCGGAGCGTCAGTTTCGCCTGCCGCTGGAATACGGCGGACAGCGCCCGCCGACCGCGCAGTGGACGGCCACGGCATCCGGCTGTGTAATCCTGCGGGCGGAAGGAGAGGGGCCGTATGTGACCCACGTTACGACCGGCAGGATTGTGGACATGGGCGTAAAGGATGCGAACAACATGGGCGCGGCGATGGCCCCTGCGGCGCACGACACGATAAAGGCGTTTTTGTCCGACACCGGCACGAAGCCGTCGGATTACGACATGATCGTGACCGGGGATCTCGGGTTTGTCGGGCGCGACCTTCTGCACGAGCTTTTCGCGCGCGACGGCGTAAAGCTTTCAAACCTTGAGGACTGCGGCGCGCTGATCTACGACCGCGAGAGCCAGGACGTGCACGCGGGCGCTTCGGGGTGCGGGTGCTCCGCAGCCGTGCTCTGCGGGCATCTTTTGAACAACATGCGGGCCGGCAGGATAAAAAAGCTCGTCTTTGCCGGCACGGGAGCGCTGCTCAGTCCTGTCTCAACACAGCAGAGCGAGAGCATTCCCTCAATATGCCACGCGGTGTGTATCGAATGTCGGTGAAAGGAGTAAAAGCGGTGGAAGTTTTTTTGGAGTATCTCCGTGTTTTTGTCACGGGAGGCGTTATCTGCGCCATTGGGCAGATTCTCATTGACAGGACAAAGCTGACCCCGGCTAGGATACTGGTTATCTTCCTGATTTCGGGCATGGCGCTCACTGCGATCGGCATTTATGAGCCGATTGTGAAGTGGGGCGGCGCCGGGGCATCTGTGCCGATCTCCGGCTTCGGATACGCGCTTGCGAAGGGTGCGGAGAAGGCGGTGGCGGAAAAGGGGCTCCTCGGGGCATTTACAGGGGGGCTGACAGGTGCGTCCGGCGGCATAGGGGCGGCGATCATATTCGGGTTCGTCACGGCGCTGCTGTTTAAGCCGGGGGACAAGAGCTGAGGTCGGAGACGTTCTTATTTGCCGGCAAAGATATGCCTTAGGCCGTTTAATATTTCAAGCGACTTAAATTTAAGCACATATTCTCCGTCGTCTCCGGAGATCAGAGCGGCCTCCTCGGGAGAGAGCCCGGCCTGTTCGGCATACTGCTCAACGCTCTCCGTCGCCGCGGCGCAAAGCGGCGGGAACACGACGCACCACCAGTTTTTGCCGCCTCCCTCGCCTATTACGATCCTGAGCGCATTGTAATTTCCCGGCGGGAGGGAAAATGTATCGTACTCACGCGTGGGGAAATAGGACGTGCCCAGCTCGGCTCTTACCGGATAGTCGTAGCCCAGGTCGTAAACTTTTTTCTGAGCGGCGCGCTCGATGCTTTCGATACCTCCGGTGAGCTTTGCCGTCACCGAGGTGATGTCATCGCCTTTATCCACCATGCCCTGAGCCATGCGCAGCACCTCGTCGCGCACATTGAGCTTGAGGGCCTGGTCGTCGGAGGAATCGGAGTTTGCTATCACATGCAGTCTGAGGAGCTTGCTTGAGAGCTTTGAGCTCTCTCGGTCGAGGCTTGCCGCCGCGACGGAAAAAATGATTGTGAGCACAAGGCCGCACGCGAGCGCGGTTTCCCATTTTTTTGGTTTCATTAAGAGCATCTCCGTTTCTGTATTTAAGTCCCTGGCGCGCTGATTATGTACCGGCAAGTGAATTTTACCCGAAAAAGGAGACGCCTAAACAAAAAACATAATAAATCCATCTGCGCATAAGCAGCCCAAGCGCTTGCAAAACGCGGCCGCATGCCTTATAATGGCTAATGATATGGAACAATACCAGAAAAGGAGGGGTTTTTATGAACAAGGATCTCCTGAAGCTGCTTGACCTGAGCCGAGAGGATATCCTGTCGATCCTGAACCTCGGGGATCAGATGAAATACAACCTCAAGCACTCGCTCGACCACAAACTGCTCTCGGGGAAGACGCTTGCGATGATCTTTCAAAAGGCCTCGACGAGAACGAGGGTGTCGTTTGAAACCGGCATGTTCCATCTCGGCGGGCACGCGCTTTATCTCAACGCCTCCGACCTTCAGATCGGCAGAGGCGAGCCGGTGCAGGACACGGCGCGCGTCCTCGCGCGGTACTGCGACGCCATTATGATACGCACTTTTGAGCAGAAAGAGGTCGAGGAGCTCGCGAAATACGCGTCGATCCCGGTCATAAACGGGCTGACTGACTTCGCTCACCCGTGCCAGATTCTGGCCGATCTTATGACGATACGCGAGCGCATGACAAAGCTCGAGGGTCTCAGACTTTGCTTTATTGGCGACGGCAACAACGTGGCGAACTCGATGATCGTCGGCGCGCTGAAGTGTGGCATGTCCGTAACGATGGCGTGTCCTGAGGGATACGAGCCTCATGCCGATGTCTTGGCCTTCGCCGCCGGCTTTAGCGGCAGGTTCACGCTGACAAACGACCCGCGCGAGGGGGCGGAGGGTGCGAATGTCGTCGTCACCGATGTATGGGCCTCCATGGGGCAGGAGGGTGAGAAGGAAAAAAGAGAAAAGGCCTTCGAGGGCTTCCAGATAAACGCGGAGATTATGAAGCTTTGCGCGCGCGACGCGATGGTGCAGCACTGCCTGCCGGCGCATCGGGGCGAAGAGATCACCGCGGAGGTGTTCGAGGCGCACGCGTCCGAGATATTTGCCGAGGCGGAAAACAGGATGCATGTCCAAAAAGCGGTGTTGACGCTGCTGATGGCTCCCGACGCTCTGATCTGATTTTTGCCCGGGCGGCGCTTTCACAGAGATACGACTCAGTTCATATTTATCCTTGATTTTGGAGGTTTTTATGCGTTTGCTTACACGGTCGGACTTTGACGGACTTGCCTGCGGGGCGGTACTTAAGCTTTTGGGCGTTATCGATTCTTGGTGTTTTGTGCATCCAAAGGACGTGCAGGACGGGAAGGTGGACGTATCTCAGGACGACGTCCTCGCGAACATCCCGTTCGCGAAGGGCTGCGGGATGTGGTTTGACCATCACTCCAGCGAGTTTTCCGATTCCGGCAGGGACAGGGTCGTTCCGGGGGAAAGCCGCATCGCCCCCTCCTGCGCCCGGGTTATATATGACTACTATGACGGCGCCGCGAAGCTGCCGCAGCTTTTGGAGCTTGTCGAGGCAGCCGACAAGGTCGATTCCGGCAGCCTGACGCTCGATGAGGTCAAAAACCCCTCCGGTTGGGTGCTGCTCGGGTTTATCATGGATCCGCGCACAGGCCTCGGTCGGTTCAGAAACTTCACAATTTCAAACCTTGAGCTGATGGTGAGGCTGCTGGACGCCTGTGCCGAGATGACGATAGAGGAGATACTCGCGCTCCCCGACGTAAAGGAACGCGTCGACCTGTTCTTTTCCGAGACGGAACGCTTCAGGGAGATGCTGTACGAGCGGTCAAAGACCGAGCAGAACGTGATTGTGACGGATCTCAGAGGCGTCCAGGAGATCCACGCGGGCAACAGATTTCTTATTTACAGTCTGTTTCCCGATCAGAATGTCTCCGTCTGGATTGTGGACGGCAGGGCAAAGCAGAATGTATCGATCGCGGTTGGATACAGCATCCTCACGCGCACCTGTAAAAGCGACGTCGGAGCGTTGATGAAGCGTTTCGGCGGCGGGGGGCACCGTGCGGTGGGTACCTGTCAGGTGCCTTATGCCGAGGCGGACGCCTCAGTCGCCGCCATTGTAGATGCGCTTATCTCCGGCGATAAGTAAGCCACCGCCCATCAGACAGATAAAGCACTTTACAAAGTCGCGAAGATTTGTTAGAATAATAGCGCTAAAAAACCTTTACGCCGGAGGGAGAGTATGCCCAAGTTTTTTGTCGGCAGGGAGAGTATCGACGGCGACAGGGCACTGATCACAGGTGACGACGCGGGGCACATTGTCCGCGTGCTGAGAAAATCGCCGGGCGACGAGATCATTTTGTGCGACGGTGAGGGCAGAGACTATCATTGCCGCGTGCTCAGCATAGATGGCGGCGTGCTGTGTGAAATCACCGGCTCGTTTGAGTCCAGCTCCGAACCGGATGTCGACGTTGGGGTATTTTTGGCGTTCACCAAAGGTGAGCGGCTTGAGCTTGCGATACAGAAGTGTGTTGAGCTTGGCGCGGCGGCGCTCTACCCGTTTCCTTCCGCCAGGTGCGTCGCGAGATACGGCCCTGCGGAGCTTGTAAAGAAGGCCGAGCGGTGGCAGAGAATCGCCGACGAGGCCTCAAAGCAGAGCATGAGGGCGAGGCCGCCAGCGGTGCGTCCGCTTTCCTCTTTTGAGGACATGCTGGAGGGTGCATTGAAATACTCGCGTCGGGTCATCCTATATGAGATGGAGAAGGATATGCCGCTCAGAGAGGCTATCGGCGGGGATTTTGGATCAATCGCGCTGATAACCGGCCCGGAGGGCGGATTTGAGGAAAAAGAGATTGAGGCGGCAAGAAAGGCCGCAATAACGCCGGTGACTATTGGAAAAAGGATCCTCCGTGCCGAGACTGCGCCGATTTGCGCACTCGCGGCGGTGATGTATCAAACCGGGAACCTCGGAGGATAAAAGACGAAATGAAATCTGGCGATCCGCTCGCCTGAAAGCGGAGGCCCCCAAAAAGCGGGGGAAGGGGGAAAAATGGCGGTAAAGAGGCGTGTCTCAACGAAAGAGGAGCATATTACTAATGAGATCCTCCTGATATTCTCCTGCGCGTTTGTCGCGATATTGGGAATTATTATGATCGACAACATGTTCAAGAACACGAGCACCGCGCTGACGACGACGTTTGTGCTCGCGGTTTTGGGCGCTGTTTTGCTGCTTTGCTGCGCGGCGGGCGTTGTAATCGCGGTCAGGGGCAAAAAGCAGAAAAACAGCAGGCAAAGGTCTATAGGCCTTAATTTTGCCGTGTTCAGCGCGGCATACGCGTTTATCTGCCTTTACGCCTCGTATTTCTTTATTGACGGCATAAAGCATCTCTACTTTCTGGTGCCCGCGGTCGCGGTTGTCAGCCTGATTTATTTTCTCTATCCGTCAGACTTTTTTGCCCAGTCGATAATAACCGGCGCGGGAGGATTCCTGCTGTTCTACTTCAGCAACAGGATGGCAATCGGATATATTTCAACAGCCATGATAATTATCTCGGCCGGGGCTTTCGCGCTGCTGGCGGCGGCGGTCGTGTTCGGTCTGATACTTAAGAAAAAGCGCGGCAGACTCAGCCTTGCGGGCAAGCGCTTTCAGGTCTTTCCCTCCAACGCAAACTACGCGATGTATTTTGTAACCTGTGCGCTGATTGCCGCCTCGCTTGCTCTCTCGATAGTGCTTGGGCCGGAAAGAGCGTATATGTTCATGTTCGGTGTGTTCACCTATCTGTTTGTACTCGCGGTGTTCTACACTGTGAAGATGATGTGAGCCTTGAGAACAGAGGATATAAAATATGTAAAAAAAGGCGTGTGGGAGAAAATACAGATTTCCTCCCACACGTTATGTTAAGAGCGGCGTTTTGACGGGGGACAGGTCAGCTAGTCTTCTGTATACGGAGGCGGGCAAAACGTCGCGCTCATTAAATACTATGCAGAGGGCTTGCGATTTGACACCGGTCAGCCAGGATAGGGCGGCTCTGCCGGAGGAAAAGCCGCGGAGAGGCCCTGCGCAGGAGGAGAAAAAATGATAAAGCTGTCTCCGTCGATCCTGTCGGCGGATTACGCGCACCTCGGGCGTGACATGGAGCTTGCCCGCCAGGGAGGCGCGGATTATATCCACCTCGACGTGATGGACGGACGGTTTGTGCCGAATATTACTATCGGAGCGCCCGTTGTGCAGTCGCTCAGGAAGGCGACGCAGCTCCCGCTGGACGTGCACCTCATGATTAAAGATCCCGACAGGTACATAGGCGCGTTTATGGACGCAGGCGCGGATATCATTACGCTGCATGTTGAGGCACTGGGCAGGCAAAGGCTTGAAAACGCGATCAAAGCGATACGAGCGGCGGGGAAAAAGGCGGGCCTCACGCTCAGGCCCTCCACGCCGGTGAAGAGCCTTGTGCCGTACCTCTCAATGCTTGACCTTGTGCTGGTGATGACGGTTGAGCCCGGCTTCGGCGGTCAGAAACTGATCCCCGAGACGCTCCAAAAAATCTCTCTGCTGCGTTCGCTCTGTGAGGATCATGGATACACATATGAGATTGAGGCCGACGGCGGCATAAATATGGAGAATGCGGCAACGCTTGTCAGAGCGGGCGCAAATGTCATTGTTGCCGGGTCGGCGGTATTCGAAAATGAGGATGTTCCGGCGGCTGTGCGCGAGTTTAAGAGGCTTCTGTCAGACGCCGAAGGCGGTGCGCCGACAGAGCCCGGCTCCGGCGCGTGAAGCCGTGAAAAATGGAAAGGCTCCGCACGGCTGATAAAGAGGCTATGGCAACACCGTGCAACAGCGATAAAGCGCTGGGCTATTCTGCTTTATCACTGTTGCGCGGTGTTGCCATAGCTTTTGGCTGCACGCCTTTTGTTGAAGACATCAAATGTAACGGCCGCCAAGAGGATAAGGCCCTTGATAGCCTGCTGCCAATCTACGCTTACACCCATGACAAGCGCTCCTATGATTGCGCCCGCCACGGTGCCAATGCCTCCGGAGGACGACGCACCGCCAACAAAACAGGAGGCAATTGCGTCAAGTTCATATCCATTTCCGGCCTTGGGCGTCGCGGCATTTAAATGGCATGCCGCCACAATGCCGGCCAGTGCCGCGAGAAGGCCCATATTCATATAAACGAAAAACATTACACGGCGGGTTTTGATTACCCTAAAGCATAGCGGCCTTTTCATTGCCGCCCAGCGCGTAGACATGGCGTCCAGCGATAGTACGCCGTGTAACAAATGTGTAGCTTGCGATGATTAGTGCTAGTATCATCATAACAGTTGGGATGCCGTAATATCGTGCGAGTGTTATGGATACGAAACCAATAATTACTATAAACACGCAAATTTTTACAACATCAACCCATATGAAGCCAACTTCAAACTGATATTTGACCCGATCTTGCCTGCGTTTCAACATTGAAATAATGACAAAAAGAGAGGCAGGGATAACCACCCAAACAGGCCAATTGAGATTGACAATCATGACGGTACTTATGGCGCCCAATAAGGCCACCACTGATCCGACAGAGAGATCTATGTTGCCTGTCAGGATGCACAGGAGCATGCCTGCCGCCCAAATAAGTACGTCCGGCTCGCTAGGAATCCACTTGGCAAGAACTTCAATTTGGAAATGGAGAACGTGCTGTTAAAAAAAGTGAAGGAATTGGGCAGGAGGCGACGCTAAGCTTCGTGCGCAACGGGGCCGCCTATGAAGCTGTGAAAACATTATCGGAGAAACGCTCCCTTCCAGTATGGAAGCTCTGCAAACTCTTACATCTCACACGGTCAGCGTATTACCGCTGGCTGGGGCATCTTACGGTATCGTTTCATAGGAAATCTTTTGCAAAACACCAAAGAGGACATCGCCTAATATCTTAGACAATGCCCTCAACGGCGAATCGCTATATTGGTCGGAGTGGCGATACAGCACTTTTTGAAAGTCTAGTAATATTAATGGGTTTATGGTGGCTGCGGGCGATACTTACATCCTTGCAGAGAATCCATGGCATCCCAGCACGTCAACTTACTTCACGAATTTCCTCGTAAAAGTAAAGCTGTAGCTTGGGAAAAGGTGCGGATATTTCACTCCCTTTACTACTATCTCGGTGCCCTCGGGGATCTCCTCAAAATCCCTTGCCGTGCGTATGAACATGTCTTCCTCAGCAAGACCCGTATACGCTACTCCTCTTTCATTGCCGATATCAACAGAAAGACCGTTCGGAGAAACGGATATCCGGTCGGCAAACACGATCATCAGCATCCCGTCCGCGCTCTTTGAAAAAGCCATGCTCCAAAGGTTCTGGTTATGAGCCACGACATTTATATAGTCCGCGACCCCACAGTCAACACCGTCAATCGTGGCCGTCAGATCATATCTGCCGACGGAGTCCAGGATACCCGCCGGAATTATTATCATGCCGGTACCGTCCGTTACGGGCGCGCTTCCGAGAGTGACGCCGAATCTGGACAGATAGACGATGACCTCCCGGCCGTGGAGATCCTCCCCATCGACAAGCACCTTGATGTTAGCCCTACAGGTTGCCACATAATCACTGACCACTGCCGTGACCGACTTCACGAGGCGGACCGGCTCAAACATAGCCGTAACGGTCACGTCGCCGACAATTGGTGAGGCAAAATCGAACTTTTTACCATCGAGGAACCAGCCCGCGAATATGAACCCATCCTTCACGGGAGCATCGGGCTGCGAGATTCTGCCGACAGAGCCGTGCTCAACGATCTGTTCGTCGAGTCTTTCACCATCCCAGTCCACAAATGCTACGCTATAGAACTTTTTAAACTGAGCTGTCAGGGTTACATCCTCTGTCACCAGGAAACGGTATTCAGAGTCTGTGGAAACTAAGACGCCATCTTTAAACCACCCGGTAAATGCGCATTTGTCATATGGGGTTGCCGTCAATAGGGCGAAATTACCCAGCATACGGATGCCCTGTCCGGCTGCGAATCCGAACTCCTCGCCATCAATCTGTACGTCAACCATATAATAGGCGTCACTTGCGTCAGCCCCGGTCAACTCTGCGTCAGGCTCGATTACGGCGCCGTCATTTAGCATGCTATAATGAAGGGATGATCCATTCGCGATTCCATTTACGATGTCCGTTTCGCTGAGTCCCGGGAGGGACATCTCAAATTCCATTCCCTCAGTTATTGGAATGGAGTAATAGTTGATGATTCGGGAAATGTCGCTTGCCTCAAAACAGTATTCATTAATGCCAAACGTCATCTCACCGTCGTCAGTGGCGGTGAGCTTCAGGCTATAGGCCGCATTGGCGGGAAGGTATATGAGCTTTTCGCCATCCGCGTTAATAACCGATGTGATTTCGCTGCCATCTATTATTTGGGGCTCGTCATCAATAATGGCCGCTACCAACTCGTCTTTATAGAACACCTCCACGTCTACCGGGCAATTAATCCTGATTATTATGTAATCACCCGTTGTACCAGCCCAAAACGCGTCCAGCGTATAGTTTGTATCGCGAGATTGCAGCCACGCCATGCAGAGTTCAGGATAGTGGGCGTCCCCCATGATGTCCATGTTAGAAAAAAGTGTCGCTACGTAGTCGGCTTGCGATGCGGCAAATGGGACTACCAGCGGTACCAGCCGCTCTACCAATGACGCGAGCTGCGCCTCGTTATATGTAATGCCGGCTTTTCTGAGGCTGGCCATCACGTGTTTCCTTAGCTGCATTTCCGGGGATTCGAGCACAATAGGCACCCAGACACCCAACACTGAGATGATAAGCTTGGTAAGGTTCTCGCCGTCAGATAATCTGTCGATGAGGTCTTCTTTGAAAACCTTGAAAACAGAACCATCGGAACTGCCGGAACCCGCGAACATCTCCATCATGTCACAGATATCGTCCTGAAATTTCTTTACATATTTGTCGCGAGATCCAAATAGCTGACGGGAGAGCTTAGCGACAAAATCATCCAGATAGACGTTCAGGTTATTCTGTCCGTTGTTTTTTATATTGAGCTCCTTATACGGCGTCAATGGAGGCAGCACCAAAAGAACCAGGTTCCACCACGAATGCCCAAGGCCGGCCAACTCAGTTTCCCACACGGCTTTTTTTCCCTTAAAATTGTTAATGCTGTATCCGTAGTTCTTAGCGGTTACCGTGCTCAGTGTACTGAATCTGTACAACATTTTGCTTCTTTCCGCTGCGTAGGAAGGACTGTTGTTTGCTGTCGGCAAGACTATATCGACACCGTAGCGGGCGAATTTGAACTCCGCCGGGGCGACCTTTGTTACAACGTCGTATGGGTTGACGATATTGATGATGTTATTATACCGGGTTCCTTTACCCGCTACGTCCGTGCTCAGCGCGCCCATGGGCGATTCAAAGCAGAACGCGTACAGGTCTTCGGGACGAAGGGTACAGCTCCCAATCTTCGCGACGCCGCCTGAATTGGCCGCCATGTCGTCCAACTTTCCGGCGAGCAGATTTGCCGTCGCGGCGCCGCGGCTATAGCCGGTCAGCCACACCTTTAAGTTTCCAGTAATTTTGTTGTCTGCAATATATTTTCCCAGAAAATCATATGCGATATTTCTGGCTGTTGCAAAGCCTTCATGCTGCCCTGCGGCGCCCATGTTGAAGTTGCCGGACCATTCGGTTTCATATCCGCCGCCCCTGATAGCCAAAGCTATTAAAGTATAGACCTTGCCGTCAGCGTCAATGCTCTTTTTGGCGGCGACAGCTCCCAGGGAATTCCTTTCAGGTTTCTTCTGATAGTCAGCGTTTGCCGCGAAGTTCTCGAATCCCAGCTCCTTCAAAAGCGCTTCGGCGTTTTTGCTCTTTATTGCATAATCACTTACATCGCTGCTTGCCCAGGCGGCAAGCTCTAGGCACAGCGACATTGTGGCAAGGCTGTCATTATATCTCCAATATCCATAATTATCCCTGCTTGCGAAGGAACTGTCCGAAAAATAATTATCAAGATAATAGTATGTGTTGGAATAGTCCTTTTTGTCGTCTATGGGTGAGGAGCCGTAAGCATATTGTCCCGTTCTTCGCGTAACCACAACAGTGAAGCTCACGTTAAACGATTTCGCCGGAATATTCGAGTTGGACACCGTCACCGTCGCAGTATGCGGCCCAGGAGTGAGGTTAGTTTTTGGAACGACGGTGAACGACCCGGTCCCACCCTCATTTATACTGTCGACCGAAGACGTGGACAGCGTGAATTCGCCCGCGTCCGCGCCTGACAATGTGACGTTCAGGGTGCCCGTAGCCACATTGCTTGTGTTGGTAATCGTCACCGAGCTGGCTGTCTGCGGGCTATATCCCACATTAGCACTGGGGAAGATAATATCGGACGTGCTCAGCGAAACTCCATACCTGTTCACCTTGAAGCTCACGTTAAACGACGCGGAAACTTTGGCGCCTGACACTGTCACCGTGGATGTGTATGTACCCGCCGCAAGCCCGGTCTTGGGCGCTACGGTAAACGTGTCGGTTCCCCCGGCGGCCAAGCTGACGGCAGTCGCCTTAGACAGTGCAAAGGCGCCGGCGTTGGCTCCAGACAGCGAGATGGCCATGCTGTCCGTGGCCACATTGCCCGTGTTGGTGATCGTCACCGACTTGGCCGCCTGTGCGCCATAACCCTCGTTGGCGGCGGGGAATGTGTAGGTTCCAGTCTGGTCAAGAGTGATACCGATGGAAGCTTTGTTTACAATAAAGCTTATGTTAAACGATTTGGCCGTTACATTTGCGCCTGACACCGTTACTGTGGCTGTATATGTACCCGTAGCAAGTCCGGTTTTGGGCGCCACGGTAAACGAACCGGTTCCACCGACGGCTATGCTATTGATCAAGGTCTTGGATAGAGTGAACGAACCTGAGTTCAAGCCGGACAGCGTGACGGTCAGGCTGCCGGTGCTCTCGTTGCCCGTGTTGGCAATCGTTGCCGCCTTGGCCGTCTGAGCGCCATAACCCTCAATCGCGGAGGGAAAGGCATATGTCCCGGCCATGTCGAGCGAGATGCCGTATGTTATGACTTTGAAACTCACGTTTAGCGTCTTCGATATGTTCTCGATGGGCTCCGCCACTGTCACGGTGGCCGTATATGTCCCGGGAGAAAGGCCTGTTTTGGGCGCAACAGTAAATGACGACAGGTCTGTGTCCGAGCTCAATGTAAACGCGGCGGCGTTTGCACCGGAAAGTCCAATACTCATTCGTCTGGACGGCGGAAGCCAGCTTCCGGTGAATGATATACCGACCTTTCTGGCCGCTTGCGCGCCGTAGCCTGCGACGGCGGAAGGGAAGACGATCTCAGACGGATCAAGCGAGATGCTAAGGGGGGTATTAATCTTTAGATATCTATTTGAATTATCGGGGGTTAATTTTGCGGGTGGGGCCGCGCTTCCAGTCCCGCTCGCACTGGTCCAATAGGTATAGACTGAGGGGAGTGTAGTGGCGCCCGCGTCTCCAAAAGAACCGGATGAGCCTGTATTGTGTCCGCTGCCGCCCCTGCCTCCGGCGCCGCCTCCGATCGCGGCGCCATTAGTGCTTTTGGCCATGACGGATCCTCCTGTGATAGTGAGGGCCGCACCTTTGCCGCCCTTGCCGCCGCTGCCGCCGTTACCGTCATTGTAGTGTCCTGAAAATTGTTTTTTCCCGCCGTCGCCGCCGTCGCCGCCCTTGCCGCCGCTGCCTCCTCCGATCCCGGCGCCATGGTCGCTTAAGGCTATAACGGCTCCGCTGTTAATAGTAACGGTTCCGCCTGCGTAGCCGTCGCTGCCGGACTTTCCGGCTCCGCCGCTGCTGCCAAACACAATATATGGTATTAATAATACCGTCCACCATTTATCGTCACTGCCATCGGAGCCTCCGGCGCCGGTGGTACCCCCGTTTCCGCCGATGCCCGCTCCGTATTCGCCGAACACCTCCAGGCTGGCTGCCCCGGTGCCTCCCTGTATGGTTAATGACGCGTCGGTGGTCCTGATCCCGGCGTATATGCCGGAGCCGTTTATCTTGTTTGCGCCGTTCAGCGTCAGCGTTACATTCGCGCCCAAGTCCAATGCAATGGGAGAGCCGCTGTTCGCGCTGAAATTCACGTTATCCAGAACGACCTGTCTTGGAGCTGAGGCCGAGCCGCCGCTGATGACAACGCGCCTTCCCGAAGTGCCGTTGTCACCTTTTATGGTTACGTTGCCCGTGACATTGTAGACACCGCCGCTTAATGACCAACCTGTTCCGCCCGAAGTCGTCCCGTCGGATAAGTCGATGGTACTTCCGCCGCTGACCGCGAACACGGCGGAGGGGACCATACCGATCACTGTCAATAGCGCCAAAAGAATCGAGACTGCTTTTTTTATAAATTTCATGTCATGACCTCCAGATTTTTTTGTCCTTCAGGAGTTGAATCCCCAATTTTCAACAAGAGAAATGTCCGGCTTGTTTGCTCACATACTATACCAAATAAGTCGAATTGTGAAGGTGACTTTTGTCATGACTTTTTAGGGTAAATTAATAAAACTCCGGCTGAAGCCAAGCCGGAGTTTTATCAATTTGCCCTAAACAATGTCTTGATCTTTGCTGTTACAACCCGGCTTTGATACCAAAAACAGCGAGGTCACGGCCGTTTTTGCAATCCAGCTTAGACAGCATACTGCTGATGTAATTTCTGACAGTACCCTCTGCAAAAAACAGTTCCGCGGCAATTTCAGCGTTCTTTTTCCCGTTTACGATTAATTCCAGTATTTTGAGCTCGGTTTTGGTGAGAGCGGCGAGCTTGCCTGCATAGTATGAGTTGTCGACCCTCAGCCTGTTCTTCTTTTCGTATACTATTCGATCGAGTGTCACAAGGCCGTTACATGTATTCTTGACGGTCGACGCCAGTTTGTCAAAAGCCATGCCCTTTAATAGATATCCGTCAACGCCGTATTCATGTGATTTCAAAACATAATCGTCGTCATAGAACGTTGAAAGTATCAGAACTTTCATATCCCTGCCGCTGGAGGCACAAAACGCTTTTATCTGTTTCGCGGCTTCAAGTCCGTCCAGCCCCGGCAGTTTTATGTCCATCAGTATCAAATCAGGCAAAAACTTTTTGGCTGATTCAACCGCTTCGAGACCATCACCGGCTTCGCCTATTATGCGGATTCCGGGGTCGATTTTCAATATGTTCACGAGCGAAAGCCGCACCTCACGGTTATCTTCGACAATGAGAATGTTAATCATGTCCGGTTATCCTCCCTTACCGGAATTGCAGCATATATGCCAAACCCGCCTGACGAGGGCGATCCAAATCTGATTTTTCCGTTCAACATTTTTGCCCGGGTTTCCATTGAGGTCAGGCCGTTGTTCTTGGATATCTTTTCACAACCCCGTCCGTTGTCCACTATGTCCAATCTGACCATGTCAGCGCATTCCAGTTTAATAATTATATTTTCAGCCTTGCCATGAATAACCGAGTTTGTCAACGATTCCTGACAGGTGTTGTATATGAACTCCTTCAGATCGACGGATAACTTTTCAGGATCACCTGAGATTCGAAAATCGGCACAAACGCCGGAGGCAGAAAGACGGTTAATAACCGACTCAATCAGGGTGACAAGGCTTGTCTCATCAAAGTTTACAGGCGAAAGCCCTTCAACGATTTTTCTAAGAGTCATGAGCGACGCAATGGTGGATGTGTGAGCCGTATCTATAAAGGGCCTGACCTCATGTATCGTCTGTTGAAGCAATGCTAAATTTAAGTTATTAATAGACGCGATAAGACAGTTGCCCATGCTGTCGTGCAAGCCGGATGCAATCCTCGCCCGTTCCTCTGCCAGCGTAAGCTGCTTAGTCTCGGTAACATCATTGATGGTTATGAGCTGCCCAATAACTTGATCTCTTCTGCCTGAAAAATTTTGTATTGAGATTTCATAGTGAATGCTGTCCTTGCAGACCGCGAGGCAATCAACATCAAGCTTCCGGCGTATATACCCGCTTAATTCTAAGGAAAGCTCGTCCGCAAAGGTAAAAAAATCGTCACAGCGAGGCCCAAATTTCGCTATAAACGTCTTGTTTATATTAACTGAGCCGTCTCCATTTATAATTGCCATGCTTTCCCTGGCAATGTTAAAAATATTCCAGACTAGCGAGGGCATGGCGTTGAAAAACTGCCGTTTGAACGACAGATAGATTGTAACCGCGCCCCACAGCAAAAAAGTAAGCGGCGTCAGATCAAACGGCGATTTTATTAACGATTCGATGTAGTGAACGATGATCGGTGACCACAGTATGATCAGGGCGGCTATTTTTTCAAATAGTTTTATTGAATTATTTCTCCGAAAATACTTCAATAGATAGCAAAAGCTTAAGATGACGCAACATAATGAGTTTATACCTGCTATGCTTTCAAAGGGCCCCCAATTCACACAATAAACCCTGGCATATTCGTCCATAGATAAGTCATTTATATAAAGCCTAAATATATCGGAGTATTCAGACGACAGCAATGGTACGCTGAGCGCGAATGGGACCGTAAGTATAGCGGAGATCATCCAATTATGTTTTTTGGGTAGTCGCCCTGTATAAAAAAGTATGGTAATCAGCCACAAAGGGGCAGTAAAATTTATACAGATCAGGCAGACCCTCATATTAAAGAGCAATTCGGCATGGTTTAATGAAATCCGCTCTCGCAATGCAAATATCAGCCATATTATTGTAATGGTCTGTGTAATCGCGAACGACGTTCTAAGCGGAGAGCGCTCACTCTTAATCATCAGATAGCAGAGCGAAAACATGCAAAGCAGATTAGTTATCGTATAAGATGTAACCATTTGTTGAAAATATGAATTCAGATCCCTGACAACCATAATAATCAATCACCCCTGTCTTATGCTGTATGCGCCATGCAGCTTGAGGAAATTAAACAGCTTGCCGCAACTTTGAGAGGTTGTAGGAGATGCCTATATTACTCTATCATCTTTACTGATGTTAGACAAGACGCCTTGTATCATTATGTGGGGGAAGGACCATTGTGGCCGTTGGCGAAGGTTAAGCTGCACGAGGCAATCACACGGCAGGAACTGCTTGTATTCGCGCAGAGATGCGGAGCGCTTGGGTGAGGACGACTCTTTTGTCTGGTGTTTTGTTGTGAGATATCACAATATTATGCTCCATATATAGACGTTATTATGTTTATGATACGTTCGCCATCCACGACGAATACATCCCCCTCGGCTGCCTGTGCCTGTATTGGGGTAACCATTGCCAGCGTAAGCGTGAGGATAAGAACAAGTGCGATTGAAATGGGACGCTGTACTGCTTTTCTCATATGTACGTCCTCCTAAAATGTATATATTTCCCTCTATATATTAGTAGGGTGCTCACCGAAGACGGCAACACCGGCACCGTGCAGGTTGGGGACGGGAACGTCGCGGCGATAGACAGATCAACCTCCAGCGCGGTTACTATCCCGGAAAGTATTAAATATGATGGGAGAGATTACTCGATTACAGTTATTGGGAAAAAAGCATTTGCCTCGGTTAGTTACATTCCAAAAATATCTTTGCCGAGCGGCGTGACAAGTATTGAAGAAAGTGCTTTTTTGGGTTGCTGGAATCTTGATAATTTTACAATACCTGAGAGTATAACGAATATAGGAGATAGCGCTTTTTTTGGTGCATGAACTTTAAGAATGTAACAATACCAGAGAAAACTACTAAAATTGGGAAAATGCATTTGACTCCTGCTCGTCTCTTGCATACATCAACTTCGCCCCCGGCGCGGCGGGCGGCACGCCTCCCTATACGTTTGCGGCGACCGGCCTGCCAAGCGGCATCACCATCGGTACGGCGGGACTGATTTCGGGCACGCCGACGGCGGTGAGCACCCCAGGTCAGGCCACTATCACGGTGACGGACAGTGTGGATGCGGCGGCCTAACTTGGGTGGTAAACGGCAAAGATATCCAAGACGGCGCGTTGGCTCCTTTGAATCTGAGTGTTTCGACAGGCATGGGAACTATTCTGGCGAGCGTGCGGAACATCTTTGGCAGTATCAGTGAGGTGCAGCTCAGGCTGAGCCATGACGGTGCGTTTCCGTTCAAACTGACCCTCTCGGTCACACTGGATAAGAAAAACACGGGATATTTTGCAAACCTGTTCTACTTTAATGGCGCTGCTCTCGAGTTTATGCAGGCCGGCAAGTTTGACAAGGCCGGCAAGGTAAGCTTGTCCTTTAATCATGCCTCCGACTACCTGATTGTGGTGAGTGAAGCGAGCATGGAGCCCGCCCCGTGGCAAAGCCCGTTCACCGATATAAAGAGCAGCAACTGGTTCTATGAAAACGTGCGCTACGCCTATGAAAACAGCCTGATGACCGGCACGAGCGATACCATCTTCGCGCCGAACATCGAACTCAGCCGGGCAATGCTGGTGACTATTCTATACCGCTAAGCGGCTTCTCCCGAGGTGGAGCGCATGTACGCGGTGCACATGATGGATGTGGAGGACGGCAAGCTGGTACGCGGACGCCATGGGCGGGGCGGTGAAGGAGGGCATTATCAGCGGCTACGGCGAGGGCATCTTCGGCCCAAACGACCCGGTGACGAGAGAGCAGTTGGCGACGATGCTCTACCGCTACGCGCAGCTTAAGGGCATAGACGCATCGGTCGGCGAGGAGACAAATATTTTGAGCTATTAGGACGCGTTTGACATCAGCGAGTATGCGATTGCGGCCTTCCAGTGGGCCTGCGGCGCAGGGGTCATCGACGGCAAACCGGGTGGCCTCCTCGACCCGCAGGGCACGGCGACCAGAGCCGAAACTGCGGCGGTGCTTCAAAGGCTTTTGGAGGAGTAAAAAGTAAAAGTAGCACCAGGGGGCGAGGGGTTTTCGCCCCCTGGTGTTTGTCTAATGCGGAAGCCCGGATAAGAATCGTGAGCTTCGCTTCAATAAGCACAGAAGGTTCAAAAACATTGCGTTACAAGGAGGCGGCGGGGGCATCTGTTTTGTTTAATTGAGACATTAAAGCCTTGAAACCACTACGTTTTCAAGGCTTTAACCATTTATGTATGACTGTGATTTTGAAGCTTTTACTGGAATACTACTGAAATGAAACTGCGGATTCCATTATATGATTTTGTGTTTAGTTCGTAAATAAAGGACAACAAACCGAACATAGGATTATTCTTATCTTGCATTATATAAATCTTCAAAGCTTTTCCCCGCATTGATCTTACCGATCATTGCAATCAATTCGTCGACACCATGCTGCTCAATCCATTGATGAACCTCGTGTTTGCTGATAATATAGTTGTATCCCCGAACCTCTTTATCTTTATTAAAAAACAGTTCCGGGGTTCTAATATCGGCAAAGTCCGTTATGTTTTCCCCGTTGCAGGTCACGTTCAACCATGCGGCATCATTATACTTTTCTCGATAATCGTTTTGTGTGGCAACACCTTCATCAAACCAAGTTGGCACAAGTGTAACTGGAAGTATTTTACCTTCATATAATCTCCTATGCAATTCAGCATGAGTGAGTTCGTGCGCCGCCACATCAATATTTAACCCGTTCGGCGAGATTAAAACGTAACTGTGGACTCCAAAAAGCACAGTGGTAGTGGTCAGCGCGGGGCTTCCTGTCCACCCCATTTCTGCAAGTTTCTTTTCGTCGTCGCTGATGATAATTGTTGGCCTGCTTTGAATATCTCCCCAAAAGTTTTCTACTCTGTCGTTTGCCTGACTGATAATCGAAAGTACATCGGTATTGCCGTTATAATTGTCATCTATATAAATATTATCTTGAACCTCTGTAAATCCCCTGAATTGAATGGTTGCCACGTATCCAACGCTTGTAAATACAAGGAAATAAATTATCCCTATAATCAATAGAAATATGACCGAACCTATAACTATATACTTTCTTTTGAGTTTCATAATTCCACCCCAACAAATATCCAAACTGTGGAGATGATTATACCACTTCCCAATACAAAAAACCACGTCTTGGACTTCTCCAAAGCGTGGATTTCTTTATCCTCGTGCCAGTTCCTTTGAATACGCTTCGCTGATCTCCCTTGCTGCTTCAGACTGAATATGCAGATACTTCTTTGTTGTCTTGATGTCGGTATGTCGGGTCAATCCTGCGATAACCTCAAGCGGGATATGATAAGCGCGAGCGCAAACGCAAGAAACTTATTTGTTGGTTTCATTAGGTGCTCCTCCTTTGTAATTACTGTAAATCCACATTTGTTTTCATTAAATCTTCATATGAAATCGTATCCGAGCCGTGCCCGTGATAAAGAATCATGTCTGCCGGAAATGTAAGCCCCTTGAACTTTTTTATTGAAGCCTGCCTTTCCTGCTCGTTCCCGCCGGGATGACTGGAACCGGCCATTAAAGTTGGCATGACGGCGTCGCCGCCGATCATGATGTTCTCGTCCTTGAAATAGAATACGCTGTCACCCTCCGTGTGGCCGGGCAGATGAATAACCTCGATGGAATATCCGCCAATTTCGTAAATGCTCTCTGTGAACGTGTTCGCTTCTACTTGTGTCGTTCCCTCAAAGCCCTGTTCTATGGAACAGTTGCGCACAGGGTCTCCGAAATATGGATAATCCAATTCGTGAACATACACTGTGGCATTTGGGTTTGCCGCCACTGCATCATCGAGGCCTCTGAGCTTATCCCAATGTCCATGGGTGAGCAAAATCGCGTCTGCTCCGCCGAGGGATTCTATATAATCCGCCACCTCCTCGTCGTACTTGCCGGGGTCGATGAGGATGTTCCCTTTATTCGAGCTGATCACCTGAAAAGTGGCCGACCATGCACGGGGGCCAGTACTGTCAAAGCTACGGACAGTTACCGGGGATTGGGGTGATTCTGGTGATTCCAAAAGACCCAGCGCCATAAGCCACTCATCTGTTTTTGAACTGAAATCATCTGCACTGACCAGACTTAACCCCTCGGAGACCTCGCCGCCCTGCACCATTTCTTCAAACAATGTGGCGTAATCGCGGGTATTGGCATTTGCCGTCCAAAAGCCGGCGACTTTCTTGCCTGTAAAATCTGTTTGGCTCAAATACTTCTGCACCGGATTGGAGGGTTCGCCTCTCCAGACAGGGCCGCCGATTAATATGAGGTCATAACCGGATATATCCGGCAGCGTGCCCTTTAAATCACGAAGCTCTCCGCTCTCTCTTTCGGCGTCCACCTCGGCTATAGCGGCGTCATGATCTGTCGTATATGGTGTTTCGGGCTCAAGCAAATAAATGTCTCCGCCCATTTTTTCCTGTATTGTTTTCGCCAGTTGCTCGGTAGTCCCGGTCAAAGAATAATAAACGATTAATGTCTTGGAGTCATTTTCTCCATCAGGTGTCGATGACGACGGCTGTCCCGAAGCATTGCCTCCGGTTGTGGATGTAGATGGAGCCTCTGTGTTTTCTGCAGTACTGCAGGCAGTCAATGACAAGCTTATTGCCATGATCACCACTAATAACGCCGTTATTTTCTTCTTCATATCATTCTCACTCCTTCAGCCATTTTCCCGCGTCCTTGTAAAGCTCCTCCACAAGCTTCGGCCTGTCGATGCCGGGCAGATCTTCGTTACTGGGCCGCCCGTCCAGATAATTCATATAGCACATACCGGCATAGCTGCTCCGGTATCCACAGAGCTCGCTTACGTCAATGTGAATATCCTTATTTGGATAAACCGGCACAATGGAATCCTTCTCATAAATGCTCGCGAAATTGGTAATATGCCAAATGCCTGCCGTTTTCACCAGACGGTAGCAGAGCTTGGTGTCTGTAAAAATGGAGACGGTTGCGCCGTCCAGCGGCCGGCGAATCTCAACAGTTGCCATAGTCAGGGCAAAGGCCTTATCGTCGTTCAGCCAGATAAGCGTATTGTAAATTTTGTGCGTTGCTGCGATGCTCGTCTTGCCGGAAGCGTCCACGAAACCGTACCCACTGCCCTGATACCAGGAAATATCAACTGTAGCGTCGGGGGCGTAGCATTTTTTCATCTCGTCCCACAGTGCATTGTCGCGGCAGAACCGTTCGAACTCGATCAGTTCTTTCACACTGAACTTATCTGACATGTCCTGTGCTGAGTTATTCATAGGTCTGCTTAACATCATACTTCCTCCCGTTCTGTGCCAACACCAGGAGTGTAGCTTTTGACTTCTTCCACTCCCAGATAGAATAACTTGAACGCCGGATTGTCCGGGGTTTGGTAATTCCGTTTCAACATTTCGCTCTTTTCCATCACGCGTGTTTTAAACTCAAGATCATCGACAAAAGTCACTTTTCCGTTCAATGTCACCACAGGTGAATAGTTTGGCGGATAACAGCAGAATGAGGCGTTGGGATTGACCATGAGTTGGGCATACATCGGTTTTTCGCCGCTTGTGGTAAAGTATACTTTATTGCCGTCAGTAAATGCACTGTGCAGCACCCTTGTGTCCACGTTGTCACCGTTTCGGGTTGCCAGCACGCCGGTCGGGTTTTGCTTTATCATTTCAGCGTAATCAATCATATTGAACACTCCTTTAGTCATCGTTGTTTTTAGTTTACCGGGAATCGAATTTCATATCTGTAACCGCTGTTACAGATATGAGTTTACTTTATTGCAAATCCACGTTGGTCTTCAGCATTTCGCCATATGTTGTGTTCCCGCGGTGGCCGGGATAAATTTTCAAGTCGTCGGGAAAGCCATAGCTTAAAAATTTCTCTATGGAGGCCGCCCTGTCGGTTTCGCTTCCGGTTGGGTGGTCTGCGCTGCCCACAAAAGGAATCATAAACATGTCGCTCTCCCTGGTTTGAGAATGTCTGCTCTGTGCCCTCCGGCGGTTTAACCGATGGCTGCTCTGACGGAGCCCCACCGGGGGTCTGCTCGCTTGAAGGAGCGCTTTCCGACGGAACGCTGCCTGCCGGATTAATATTTCCGCCGGCGCTGCAAGCGGAGAGCATTAAAGCGGCGGTAATCGCCATAACTGCCATTAGTATTTTTTTATAATAATCAAACTCCTTAACGATAAATCGAACTTGGTTGTAATGGTGTATCTGCTGGGCTTGATCAAACTAAAAAATCAGAAAGAATTATTTTGTGTGGGCTGGGCGCAATAAGTCGCAAAAAAACATCTCCCTCTGGTTTTCTGACCTAAGTCTACCAAAAAGAGATGGCTCTTGATGTAACCACAGTTACGCTTTATTCAAATAGTGCTTCCTGGAAGGGAAAGAGAAAAGCGTATCCAATGATCGACCTCGCGGCGAACATCGATTGATCCTTTATATGCCTCTGCAATGGCTTTAGCGATGGAGAGCCCGAGTCCGTATCCGCCGCTCTCTCTGGAACGGGAGTCGTCCGCGCGTACAAAACGCTCAAGCAATTTGTTGAGGTTGCCATCAGGGAGGAAGTCCGGGCAGTTACTTAGTTCAAAAGCAAGTATTTTCCCTTGTTGCCGGAGCGAAACCTTGATTTCATGGCCGCTGACGGAATATTTAACGGTTCCCACTGTTCCGTCAGGAGACACCTTGGCAGTGAAGTATCTGGTTTCATAAGGCGTTTCCTCTTTTGCTAACAGCAGTCTCATTTCGCATCTACCTCTTTTACCGCGTGTGACGGAACTAATAGAACTATAGCAGGGCGACCTAAAATGAAACTAAAAAACGGGGAATACTTCACTTGAGTATAACGGGGCTGCAGCAAAAGATTTGTTTTGCGGCAGCTCCGTTGATTCCTGCACGGAGTATAGCTACCAAGTCTTTTTATAAGGAAACCAACGATTAGTTCCTTTTTTAGAGTAAGGACGCGGAATCTTGCCCTGTTCCCGTAGCTTTTCGTCCATATAGTCCCGCAGCATCCAGACGGCTGTCGGGTTTTCACTATCCATAGCAAGCACCGCGTCGAGCTCGGCTTCGCTGATTTTGATGTCTTTCAGTATCCGTTCACGTGGGAAACCCAACGCGTTATAGTTCTCATTCAACTCAATGGCCTGTTGCCGTTTTTCTTGTGCTGTTAACATATCTATGACTTCCTTTCGTAATTTGAGTTTTTGTGTTGATACAGATGTTATTGCTCCAACAAAGCATCCCCCATTATTTGCGGAGCATTTTCATTCAGCCCCCGCAGCACGGGTACGATAAATATCGCCGCGAGCAGCAGGGCGATTCCGTCTCCGATAGGACCTGCCCACAAAATGCCGTCGATGCCGCAAAACCGAGGCAGGACCAGTGCCAGAATAATGAGCGGGATGCCTTGCCTTGAAACTGACAGGATTAGCCCCTGTACCGATTTTCCGGTGGTTGTGATAAAGAAGGAGCACAGGGACGCCAGTCCGCTGATGGGCATCAGGAATATGAAGATGCGCATATACTTCTCTGCAAATTCAAAGTATTCCGCCGTACCGCTGCCGAAGACGCTGACAATCTGCCGCGGGAACGATAAGAAAATTGTGGTGAAAATGAGTGACGAAACAGCAATTGCAAACGCTGTTTTTAGAAAAATTTCCCGAACCCGTTTATTATTTTTTGCCCCAAGGTTATAGCCGATCAGTGGATTTGAACCCATCGAAAATCCCGCATTGATGGCGTACACCACAATACTGATTCTTGAAACGACTGCCATGACGGCAAAGGGAATATCGCTGCCATACACCGAAAGTCCGCCGTAATGTCGCATCGTGTTGTTCATAGTAATTTGAACCGCCATGCTGGTAAAGCTCCCAAAAAATCCGGGCACACCGAGCTTGATAGTGGGAAGGACAGTTTTTGTGCAGGGCTTCAAATCGTCTTTTGCTAGCTTGGCGCTCTTAAACCTCGTGAAATAGAAGACCATAAGCCCGGCCGAGACAATCTGCCCGATAACCGTCGCCCAGGCCGCGCCCGCGATGCCCCAACCAAAAACAAACATAAACAGCGCGTCGAGTCCGACATTGAGAACAGCTCCGATAACGGAGGCAAACATGGCAAAACCGGGGCTGCCGTCCGAGCGGATCAGGTCGGTGCAGGCAATGGAAAACAGCAAAAACGGGAAACCGATCGCTGTGATTTGAATATAGGTTGCCGCCAGTGACGCCGTATTTTCGGTCGCGCCAAAAGCCTGTATCAGCGGATTCAAAAAAAGGAGAGTGATCACCATGACTATAATACCACTAACGGCGGACAGGCTGATAGCGTTGCCGGCAAAGCGCGCGCCGCTTTTTTGATCACCCGCTCCTATGCTGAGCGTGAAGTTCGCGGAGGCGCCGAAGGCAATCAGCGTGGCAATTGCCTGCACAAGCGTCACCAGCGGCATCGCCACATTTGTAGCAGCGTTGCCGTACATGCCCACGATCTGACCGATAAACACCTGGTCGGTAATGTTGTAGATTGCGCCAACAAGCAGGCTGATCATGGCCGGAATGCCGAAGCGGAAAAGCTGAGGCCAGACAGGGGCTGTACCAAGCGGGTTATCCCGCTGAGCTCCCGCGGTTAACATATTTTCTTGCGCCATGCAATCACCTCCAATCTACAGCTTCAGCAGCTTCTCCGCGTTTTTGTACGCGATTTTTTCTTTGTCTTCCTCGCTGATAGGTAAATCCATCAGAAAATCCTTGACGTTGTCACGCTTCACATACGGGAAATCGTGCGACCAAAGCACATGGTCAGCCCCCATTTCGCTGATGGCCAGCATCGCCGGACCGCGGCTTGCGATACCGCTGGGTGTGATGTAGACATGCTGCTTGTATATTTCCGAGAATGGGCGGTCAAAGCCGGTGACGGATTGCGGAATCATCTCGTCAATGCGGTCAAAGTAATAGGGCACCAGTTCGCCCCAGTGGCCGGTCATCAGCTTCAGGTTTGGGAACTTATCAAAAGCGCCGGAAAAAATCATGCGCATCATATGGATGCCCACGTCCACATGCCAACCGTAGCCGTAGGAGCCGAACACGGCGGATACAGCCTGCGGGATGTTCTCACCCTTATAGTAATAGTCCGCTACTTTTTCGTTTGGAAAGCCGGGGTGAAAGTAAATCGGCACATCCAGCTCAGCGGCTTTTTCAAAGATGGGAAAAAACTCCGGCTCGTCGAAGAACCGGCCATTGTAGTTACCATTCAGGGAAGCGCCCTTAAACCCAAGCTCATTTACCGTGCGGGATAACTCATCGGCGGCGGCTTTCGGGTTGCCTACCGGGAGTGCGGCCCAGCCCGCAAAGCGGGTGGGGTGCCGCCGAATTGCCGCCGCAAGCTCATCGTTGGCCTGCCTGCAAAGGGGAACGGCGGCGTCTGCGGGCAAATCCTGCGGGCTGTTGTTGCCGTAAGAGATTACCTGCATATCCACACCCTGTTTATCCATTACGCCGAGGCGCACTTCGCCCAAGTCGCTGATGGCGCTGTTTGCGAGGAATCCCTGTAAACCCTCCAGCCTTGCGCGCTCCGCCGGGCTGACGAGCCGGGTCTGTACCTCCATGTACTTTTCGTTGACGGCTTTGGACATATAGTGATCTTCGATAGCGATAAGTTTCATAATAAAAAGCATCTCCTTTGGGTTTTTGTTGACCTAAGTCTACCAAAAGGAGATGCCTATTTCTGTAACCACGGTTACGTTTTCGGGACTTATTCAATAAGCTCGTCAAAGGCGCTCTGATCGAGTAGTTTAATCTCATGCCCATCTATTTGGATGATGCCGTCGTCCTGCATCCTGCCAAGCTCCCGCGATAGCGACGGCCGCGCGATGCCCAGATAGTCGGCAATTTCTTCGCGTGTTGATTTGAGTATCATGCGGCGGCTTGCGTCCTGTATGTTCAGCATGTAAAATGCAATACGCTCTCTGACCGACGGCATGGAGAGAATGCGCACCTTTTGGCCGAGGTAGTCTATTTTATCCACGACATTCGCGATGATGTTGTGAAGCAGCACCATCTGAATGTCCGCATCAATCGCGCCATGCTGTAAAAAGATTCGGCTGTCGATTGCCAAAACAGTGGTGTCTTCGATGGCTACGGCATATTCCCACAACAGCTTTTTGGGCGAAAAAAGCCGCACCTCGCCGGTCAAATCCCCCTGAGCTTGGATGCTTTTGCTCAAGGAGCGTTTGCCGCTTAAGGTATCCTTTGCCATAGCAATATTGCCTCTCATCAGGATATACAGCTTATCAGGAGCTTTGTCCGTCCAAAACAGAATGTCATTACGTTTATATGATTTAACCGTCATAACGCTGCTTCCGACAAGACGGCTTAGCTGTTCCTCATTAAGCCCATTACCAAGGCTGCTCAGTTTTAATGTTTTCATTATATCCGCTTGCATAGTGCACCTTCGTTCCGTTTTGAAATATATGAGGATATTATACCAGATAGCAACAAGATTGCCAAACGGCTATGAGGCGCATGTTGTGCCGCGCTCAAGCACGTATAAGAATTTTGGCATATTGCAGACGAATAGCATGGGTAATTGACAATTCATATTCGGGGAATACGGACTACTGGAGATTCCCCGCATTGGCAGCCAGAAAGACAAGAATAAATAAGGGAGATAAAATCTGTCAGTTTAGAATTATTGAAAAAATGGATCTTGTAAGATTTGAGAATGTTGAGTTTCTTGATGATGTTGACCGGGGTGGGCTCGGAAGTACGGGAGTAAGGTAGAGAGGCAGGAAGTGAGATGCGCAGATCACAAATCAAAGTTCTATTGATCTGCGCAATAAGCATAAACATTAACTAAAAGACTTTGCAAATAAAAAATAGGGAGGGATATATATAGAGAAAATAATACAAACAAAAAATAATACGACCTTTATTGTAAGAGAGGCGTATGTAGGTTCTAAAAGTCTTGAAAATTGTGTACGTCAAATAATTGCTTCACTTTATCGAAGATCAGAAAGAGATTCTAATAACAAAAATACTTAGGGCAATACCGCACAGAGATTGTGTGTGTATTGCGTCGGCGATTTTTTCGTCAGATGAAACAAAAACCGCAGTGAATACTGTATGTATTTACGAGACTTTTTGTGATATATGGTGGGAAAATCGCAAACAAGACGCACGCAAAGTCGTCAGACGCTCTTTGTGCGGTATTGCCTTAGTTGCACAGATAGATGCATGGCAGCAATAGTTTGTTGCCATGCATCTATCTGTGTGTTACACTGGGTAATATAGATAACAAGTTACGGAGGAAATAATGAAAACCTATAATGCTGGAGAATATATAAGGATTTCTCGAAAAGACGGGGATAAGCTGGAAAGTGATAGTATTGGCAATCAGAGAGATTTTTTAGATGCCTATATAGAAAAAAACGATGACTTGATGCTTGTTGATAGATATATTGATGACGATTATACAGGAACCAATTTTGAGCGTCCAGATTTTCAACGGATGATGGAGGATGTCAATCAAGGAAGGATTAATTGTATTATTGTAAAAGACCTATCTCGCTTTGGAAGGGATTACATTGATGTTGGCAATTACCTTCAAAAAATCTTCCCCAAGCTTGGAGTAAGGTTCATTGCTATAAATGACAATGTCGATAGTGGAGTCCAGCAGTATGATATGATGATGCCGATGAAAAATCTATTTAATGAACAGTACGCACGAGATATTAGCATGAAGGTTCTCACAGCCATGAGGACGAAACAGGCAGCCGGTCAATTTATTGGAGCATTCGCTTGTTATGGCTATGTTAAAGACCCTCACCGCAAAGGGAAGATTATTATCGATGATTATGCAGCAAGCATTGTGAAGCGGATTTATGATCTTTACCTCGGAGGAACTGGACAAATTACGATCGCAAAAATACTAAATGAGGACAAGATTCTATGCCCGTCTGCATATAAAAACTCTCAAGGAATGCGGTACAACAACTCAAAGCGGCTTGAAAAAACCAACTACTGGACTTATGCAACGATTCATAAAATCCTAACCAGTGAAATATACACAGGCAAAATGGTTCAACATCGCAACAACGCAAGCCAATATCGTAATGGCAGTTCGCGAACTGTCGATAAAAGTGAATGGTGCATAGTGGAAGGGACGCATGATGCCATAATCTCTGAAGAACAGTGGAATCAAGTTCAGTCACTAATGAGTCATAAAACGAAAGACTATAAGCTCCTCAACCAAAATATAAACGTCTATGCTGGTTTCTTAACTTGCGCGGACTGCGGCAGAGGATTGTCCCTAATTAGAGGGAAGAGGAATAGATATGTCTGCGCAACATACAAGCAATTTTCACGTTCCTTTTGTACTGCCCATAGATTATTTGAGGATGAACTTAATCAAGTTATTTTGCATCTGGCAAATGAGAAAATTAAACAAATAAAAAAGATAGCCATTCTCATTGACGAGGAAGAAGCCAAGAAAAATAAGTCGGTATCAATATCCAAAAACAATGAGAGAATCCACAAACTCGACAGTGATATCCAACGAATAGAATTTTTAAAGAGGGGGCTATATGAAGATTATCGCTCCGGAATTTTAGATATACAAGAATATAAGACATATAAGACGGAATATCAGAAGCAATCTGATGAGCTTTGCAATCAACTGGAACACATGAAAAGGCTTCAGGAAGGAGGACTAGAGGCAGCTAAAGCAAATCCTTATATTGTGCGATTTAGAGATTCTGGAGAACTAACAGAAATAACAAAAGAAATTTTAGATGTGATGTTTGAATATATCAAGGTTCACGAAGGAAATAGGCTGGATGTTGGATATAGGTTTAAGGAAGAATCAGTCTTGTTTTAGCGTGTTCCTATACACATGTCACCCCAGGCGGCGTCAAAGCTGAGCGACGCACGCTTATCCTGCGACTCGACACAGTAAATAGGAAGCTGTCTTTTTGCCGCAGCGACAGTGGGTATGGCCCCCCGACTATATGCAAGCAGCATTACCGCGACTGCCACAACAGAAAGCGCGGCGATCAAACTTCCCTTTTTTATTATATATATCCTCATCTCCTGCACCTCCACACCAGATAATACTATTGATATGTCGTACAGGGCTTGGTCTATGCTATAAGCTCCAGTGCTTTGAGAGCATTTCCCCCTGTTTTTTTCAATCCACGTAAAGCATAGCTTTGATAGCGGCGACACGAGTAATGCCATGACATGGAACCAAGTGGCCAAGTCGCAAATTTGAACACGGGCAAGAAAGAGACAGGGCAACACCGAACAAAGATCGCCTGACGACTTTGTAGGCGTCTTGTTTGCGATTTTACCGCCATATATCCCCCAAAAGCCTTGTGAATACATACAGTATTCACAAGGCTTTTGGGTTCACGGCCTCGAAGTATGCTTGCAATCCGCTGAGGCACTTTCTGCAATACTGATTCTGACGGGCATACCATGTGCATCCACGGCCAAATGTATCTTGGTGTTGTTCCAGTTACCATAGTCCGGCGGCAGATCGCGCCGCGGGGCCCCGGTTCGAAGAATCCAAAATACTGGGTTGATGAAAAGCTGGTTATCTTTGGCGATGCCGCCCCATTGACATGCGCGACCCGGCAAATGTGGAGAGGGCAGTTCCCATACGCGGTCTGATATATCGTGACGTCTATGTACTGGCGTCATCAGAAAAACCTCAATTGTTTTCCGCTGTTATACCATATATTTTATCTCGTGTCGGCATGGCGTAAAATATTCAATAGATTTTTTATTATTCTATTGCAAATTTATTAGTTTAATGCTACAATGCGTTTATTCGATAAACAAATAAATTTTTGCAGTTTTTGTACATTCTTGCAAAAATGAGCGGTTACACAATGAAGAGCAGGGGAATAATGAATAAAACAGACGGAATAAATCAAGAACGACAGCAACGGCTCAACAGAGCGCTGGTTATTTCTCTGCTGAGACAAGAGGACACTTGCACCCGGACAAAACTAGCGGAGCTGTCAAAGCTAAACCGGGCAACCATAACAAATATCATCAATGACTTTATATCGTGTGGGCTGGTTATTGAAACGGGTTCATTAACCGGGAAAAAGAACAGACGCTCGATAGGGATTAGATTAAACGGAAAAGGCTTTCAAATTATTGGCGTTATGCTGACCAGAAAGCATTACTATATTTTGTCAACAGGCTTATCCGGTGAGTTATATGAGATGAAAAAATATCCCATAAAAGACAGGGCGGACGTCTACGGTACGATATACGACATTAAAAACGATATTCGTCAGATAATTGACGGAGCGAGTGAACATAAAGTTCTTGCAATAGGCATTGCAATGCCCGGGCCTTATATATATAAGCTGGGAAAAATGGTTTTTGTAATAAACCTTCCGAATTGGGACGGCGTATCTGTTTACGATGAGTTCCGGGAAGCCTTTTCTGTTCCTGTTTTTGTTGAAAACGATGCTAATGCCGGTGCTTTCGCTCAAATGTTGTATTGTGAAAAAGCCCACAAATGCCAGAATCTTATATATATTGTCGCTGGGCAAGGTCTTGGCTGCGGAATTATTACTGACGGTAATATTATGCGCGGGGAGATGGGTTTTGCCGGTGAAATAGGCCATACAAGTATTAACTTGGAGGGTAATCTGTGCGAATGTGGGAATAGAGGATGCCTGGAAACATATTGCTCAACAATCGCGCTGGAAAAAAGACTGCGGGAATGTATACGAAATGGAGAAGAAACGGTTCTCCAAGAGAGCTTCGTTTGGGAAGACGTAGTTCTGGCTGTACGCGAAGGGGACAGGCTGGCCCGAAGGGAATACAAAGCAGCATGCAGGTACCTGGCAGCTGGAATTGTAAACATAATCAATCAATTAAATCCCGGAGTTGTTGTGATAGGGGATCAGCTGGCGGAAGTTCATCCTGAATTAATGTTGGAAATAGTTGACAACAAGGTGCAAAAAACGGTAAGGCCTATTATTTTGGAAAATCTTAAAATAGAGATTAATGATTTGCAGATAAATCCCGTAATTATCGGAGCCGCCGCAATAGCTACGCAGGAAATTTATAAAGACCCTTTCAAGTATGTGCCCCTGTCAGCAGATTAAGATTATCAGACCGACATCTTGAAGGTGTGAGAATAGTTGCGCAACCACGTGAAATTGGGGAGGTGTTTACATAATAGTCGGCGCATGATATATCGAGAGGTTTCTTAAGATATATAGCCTATTTTTGCATAAATCCCCATGTATGTATTTGATTCTTCTTTATAATCGGGGGTTTTTAAATAAATATGGAAGGAGGACGAAGGCAGATGAGTACACATATTGATAGGAGAGGTGATGCGGTTTCGACACACCAGTGAAGCAGGAAGAGGGCACCTTCAAATAAGATGTAAGGCAGTATTCTCCGCAAATACGTACTTTGATCCTTGTCGGAAAAAATTACAGTGACATCATTTTTAGGAGGAAAATTCCAACATGAAAAAAATCAATAAAGTGTTTTCGTTGCTTCTGTGCATGGCGCTCGTTGCATCAATGCTCATCCCGATGGCCTCCGCGGTTTCGGCTATCAACGGACCCGTGGCGGACGTTGTCGTCCCCGAAGCCCAGCCCTGGCACAATCAGGCGTTCGCAGGCGAACCGGCCGGCTTCCGGCCTGACAGGGTGCCCGCAGAAGTGAAACTGACAGGACCGGAAAGCGCTTCTGTCTTCTACACTGTTGCCGTTGTCGAAGTGGCCGACGGCGCAGCTCCCTCTCAGGAGCAGATTGATGCCCTGGCCAATCCAACGTCGGCCTCCACACGTTACACCGGCCCGATCTCGCTGGCCGCCATCGACGCGACCCACGCGGTCGTCATCAAGGCTATTGCTGTTGGCGGAGCGGATATCAGTGACGTCGTGACATTTACTTACTTCCAGCGCCTCTGGGTGCTGACGGACGTCAAGACGCTGGCCGACGGCACAGCGAATGATTATTCACAAAAAGTGCCCAATGAGTGGACTAATTTCGTTCTCGACAAGGTCGTAGGTGAGATGACCCAGGACGAGCTGGCGACGATGACCGGCGGCAGCGTACCCGGCCAGGAATACAACGGCGTGGATAACCCGCTGCGCGGAGCCCCCACCACCACAAACGGCACCATCAACAGCAATCCCAACAGAACCGGCTGGACCGACGTCAGGATGGCCTCCGCCGCGACCGGCACCGACCTGGGTATCTCCCGCCTGTGCATCCCGACGAGCTGCATGACTGACGGCCCTGCCGGCGTCCGCAATGGCCGCAACGCCACAGCATGGGTTGTTGCCACCGCGCTCGCCAGCGCCTGGGATAGTGAAGTGCAATACTCGTTTGCGAGCAGGGTTGCCACTGAAGCGGCGTATACCGGATATGACATGATGCTTGCCCCGGCCTTTAATATTCACCGCAGCCCGTTGGGCGGCCGCAACTTCGAGTACTATTCCGAAGACCCGTATATCTCCTACAAGAACGCGGTCACTTATACCGACGCCATGCTGGAAAAGAGCATCGGCGTCTCGCTCAAGCACTACATGGGCAACGACCAGGAGAACAACCGCAACAACGTAAGCACGACCGCCTCCGAACGCGCTCTGCGCGAGATCATGGGATATCCCTTCATGCGCGTTGTCGAAGAGTCCGACCCGTATGCCCTGATGTCCATCTACGGCGTCATAAACCAGACCCGCGCCTCGGATCACAGCTGGCTGGTGGATCAGCTCCCGCGTGAGCAGTGGGGCTTCCAGGGCTATGTTCAGACCGACTGGGGCAACCATTGGGACGCGCACTCCATGGCGGCGCGCCTTAACCAGCATCAGTCAGGCAACAACTATAGGCAGGGCAACGCGTTCATGAACTTTGAGAACGGGCTTGACGACACAGACGGCTTGATCACAGCCGAGTCCAAGGCTGCCCGCCTTAGGACAATGAGGCGCAACTGCAAGGATATCCTCATATCCAAAATCAAAATGCCCATATTTAAAGGCCTATATGACGACCTTACCTCGGTTATCACACAGCAGCGCCAAACCGAATGGTACACAAACCCGGAGAGCCCGCAGGCCGAAAGCGCACGCCTCAACCGCGATCTGGCCGCCAAGTGCTTCATCCTGCTGAAGAACAACGAAGTGGGCACCGCCCCGGCCCTGCCTCTGGTGGGCGCCAACAAAAAGAATCTTACCATAGTCTATTCTTCCAGCGTTCCGAACAGCCTGCAGGGCAACGTCGACTATGTCGTTCAGGGCGGCGGAAGCGGCCAGGTCACTTGGAACAGAGCCACTACCGGAACCATCAGGAACGCCCTGATCAGCGACGAATTTGGCTATACAGTACCAAATTACATCCGTGAAAACGATGAACTACTCAACGCCGAAAGCGTCTCCGCCACCGCCGCCGCTTACGCCGCCAGCAGCGACGTGGGAATTATGATCATCTCCCGCACCTCCGGCGAGGGATCCGACCCCGCAGTGGCAAACTTTGATCTCAACGCCAATGAGCTGAGAGTTCTGCCCGCTATGTACAGCGCGTTCAAAGCCGCGGGTAAGCCCTTCATCGTTATCACCAACCTGGGTGGCAACATCAACACTACCGAGATCAGGGCCAATTCCGACGCCATCCTTCACATCAGCGCCGCCGGCGAAATGGGCGGTTGGGCTGTGGCCGACGTCCTGTCCGGCAAGGTCAACCCCTCCGGCAAAACAGTCGACTCCTGGCCCCTGACCTATAACGACACCGTGCCGATGCTTGCTCTTGAGTACTTCGGAGACAAGATTGATCCTTCCCACGAGGGTTACACCTGGAACAACATCAACTCCAGCGCCGTCCCCGGCAGCACTACCAACGGCAAGACGGTTGTATTCTATGATGAGGACAACCTGGTCGGATACCGCTTCTTCGAGACCATTGCCGCGATTGATCCCACCTTCAAAACCGAAGACCACCTCGCCTTCCCATTTGGCTTCGGTCTCTCTTACACCAGCTTCAAATTCAGCGACATCCAGCTGGACAAGACCAGCGTCAGCACGGCTAACGACGACACCGTCACAGCTACCGTCACCGTGACAAACAACGGCGCCGTGGCCGGGCGCACAGCCGTGGAGATGTACATCGGCGCCGACAGTTTTAAAGAGGAAGGCCGCCCGGTCAGAGAGTTGAAAAACTACGGCATGACCAAGGTACTGCAGCCCGGCGAATCGCAGAACCTCTCCTTCACCATCAATAAGCGCGACCTTTGCTGGTTCGACGACGGCAAGCGCATGGCCGACGGCTCGACCTGGAAGCCCTGGAATGTGAAGATGTCGGCAATCCAGGAAGGATGGACCGCCGCTCAGATCAACAACAGGTCTGCCGATCCGAGCTCCGACCCGATTTACGCCGCCTATGCCAATCTCCAGATGACGTCTTTTGCCAATAACGGAGGCAAAGGCGTATCCGAAGAACTCAACCAGTATGGCTACACCAGGACCTCATTAAACGGCGTGGACGCTTACACCACCTACAACGGCTTCTACGGCGACAACGGCCACAAGACCGGCTGGAGAGTTGATCCCGGCACGACCTTCACCGTACAGATCGGCGACTCCAGCAACACCAAGGATCTGGCCGAAAGAGGCGTTTCCGCTTCGTTCATCTACGGCGATAACGCCGGCATCTCCGTCATCGTTGGGGTTGATCAGCTCGTGGCCGGATGCGCAGCGAATGTGCCTGTTACAGTCTCTGGCGACGACCTCGGCAGCGTTGACGTCAAGATCGTCTCGAAGGACGGCCAGACTGTGTACGGCGAAGCCAATATGACGGGCGCGGGCAAGGTTCTGGTTAGCATCCCGGCTTCTAAGAACATCGCGGACGGAACATACGACGTAATTGCGACCTCCGGCACAGCGAAAAAGATCGCCGAACTCAAGGTTGTGCCTTACAACACCGATATCTGGAAGGTGCAGGCAGTCAAAAACGAGGGGACGACAACTTTCCTGTTTGCGGCGGACATCTCTACGCTCAAGGGATACAAGGTAGTGGTCGACGGCGGCGCATCCTATGTTCCCACTCAAGACGGCAACGCACTGACAATCCCGGCTGTCGGATCGAAGTACGTTATCTCGGGCGTGAAATATGCGAAGCTTTTCCCGAGCTACACATTCTCCTTTACAGTTTAGTATAATCTCTTCTTTCAGCGGGGTACCGCACTTATCCCGCGCTAATTTAAGGAATTCGACTTAAGTACGCGCACTTTATTGCTTGGATCATTCCATTTTGTATAACCACTGTGTTTTTACCGGCTTTAACGCTATGGAGAGAGCGGATGATTTATCATCCGCTCTCTTTGGGTAATCGGCATGACGGAAGCATGAATATGTCATCTGAATAGGGAAAAATATTATCACGTAAAAACACCACCCATTGCCAATTTGGGTGGTGTTTTTTGCGCGTTTATGACCTGTCTCCCTGATATTTTACTTGTGTTAACAACGACAGTTCTAATTACTAGGGCATCAGTCTCGCGGCTTTTTCCACCAGTTTTATAAATTCACGGCGGTATCCGCTCTCGTCTCTCGCCTGGTTGCCTGCCGCCAGCGCGCGCACCTTCTGCATGTCAATATTCCCTAATGCCCTCGATCCGCGCAGCAGCTCGGCGAAACCGGCGACCGCAGAAGCATATCCGAGATCACTGCTGGGAGCCGCGCTCACGCTCTCGCGCCTGAATGGGAAATTCTCCTGCATTGCCTCGGATTCTCCTGGGTTCTTGTAGCGAATTCTCACCTCGAAAAGCTCCCCTTCGGCGGCGCCCAAGGCAGGCGTGGTGTACTTCCTTTCTACGTCTGAAGAGACGCCGTGCAGCTGGAGCTCATACAGCACCATGACGTCCGCGCCCGCGCCTATCTCTCCGGCGTCTTTGGCGTCGTCTTTAAAGTCTTTGTTGTCCATGATGCGGTTTTCATAGCCGATCATGCGGAAGCTGCTGACAACGGCGGGGTTGAACTCAATCTGCGCCTTTACATCGTCGGCCACGGTATACAGGTTTGCCGCAAGCTCCTCGACAAGCACCTTCTTCGCGGTTGCGAGCGAGTTGATGTAAGAATAGTTTCCGCTGCCGTGTTTGGAGAGGGTCTCCATTATGTCGTCCCTAATGTTTTCCGTGCCGAAGCCGAGGATGCTGAGGTATACCCCGCTGTCGCGCTTTTCGGAGATAAAGCTTTCAAGCTCCTCCACCGAATTTATTCCCACATTAAAGTCTCCGTCGGTGGCGAGAATTACGCGGTTATTGCCGTTGCGCATAAAGTTGCGGGCGGCGATGTCATAGGCTGTGCTGATGCCGGCGGCCCCGGCGGTTGAGCCCCCGGCCGAAAGCTTTGAAAGCGCGCCCTTGATCTTCTCTCTGTCGTCTCCCGACGCGCTGTCGAGCAAAACGCCGGAGGAGCCCGCGTAGGTTACGATCGAAACCCGGTCGTCGCCGTCAAGTGTGTCGGTCAAGAGCGACAGGGCGTCGACAAGAAGAGGGAGCTTGTCATAGGAATCCATGGAGCCGGAGGTGTCGACAAGAAATACAAGGTTGGAGCTGGGCAGAGCCGATTTGTCGATCTTCTTTGTGGCCACGCGGACCGCGGCGAGCATCTTCCCGGAATCGTACGGTGACGGCGCAACCTCGCAGCTTACCGCGAAGGGCCCGTCGCCGAAGCTGAGCTCATTTTCATAGGAGAAGTAGTTGATGAGCTCCTCCGTGCGCACAGCGTCCTTCGGAGGGAGAGCGCCGCTTGATATATAGCGCTCCACATTGGAATAGGCGGCGGTGTCTACCTTTAGGGAGATCGTCTGCACCGACTCGCGTTCAGTACTTACAGTCCGGTTTTCCTCAATCTCCAGATAGCGCTCCACGTTTTGCTGAGGCGCCTCCGCGGGATAATAGTTCGCGGTGCCATTGTCGCCCGGTGCGGGGTATAAAGAGGCTCTCCCCATGCCGGGGGGCGGCGTCATCTCTGACGGAAGAGCGGAGCAGGCTGAGAGCAGAATCGCGGCGGCAACGGCTAATAAGACTACTCTTTTCATTTGATTCATCTCCTTCGGTTTTTTGTTCTGCCTATATAACCTCGGGAAGAGACGATATATTACAAAAGTATTAAAAGTTTTTAAATTATTTTTTCGGAAAGCTCAACAAGGGTTGAAAGCTCGTATCGACAGCTGAGTTCATAGCGCACGCCGTCCTTGTTAAAGGCCACAAGTTTGTAATCTGGCGTGGAAACGCTGTAGGCCGTGATGCCGTCCAGCTCAAACGGACTCAGCCCTTCAAAGGATTCAGCCTCAGGCTCTCTGCGCAGTTTGAGTACCACATCGTCGCGGGCGGCGTCCTCAAGGTGGTAAACGCTCTCGCCGTTGTCCAGCTCCGCGCTTGCAACCGTCATCCGTTCAGGCAACGTGAAGCTCAAAGGTATCAGGCGTGTGTCTGCGGGCGTGCCGCCCGGCAAAGAGTCCGGTGCCGTGGCGGTGTCTCCGGGATAGAGGGGCGGCGGGGAAGCCTGCCACAGGGGCCTCATGACCGAAAGCAGCACGACCAGAATCAGCCCCGCGGCAAGCGAACCGTACCTGAGCGCGCGCCTCCGCGGACGGGAGAAGCCGCGCACCTTTTTGTCCAGCGCGGAAAACTCATGAAAAGTGCCCACGCCGCCAAGGGCATTGAGCTCGGAGAGCTCCGCTAGGGCATCCCTGCCTTCCCTCTCAGATTCAAGCCGGGCGGCGAGACGCAGCTTTATCTCAAAATCCGGCTTATTCACAGGTAACCCCCTCCTCTCTGAGCATCTCGGCGAGCTTTTTTCTGGCTCTGTGCAACATAACGGTAACGTTATTCTCGCTGGTGCCGAGAATTTTCGCAATCTCCCTGTGCGGCAGGTCGTTTGAGTATTTCAGCATGAATGCGTCTTTCATCTCGCCGCCAAGCCTGTTAAGAACCGCGCCTATCGCCTCAACCGACGCGTTCATCAAGGCCTCGCGCTCGGGGCTGTCGAGGGCCTGCGGCTCGAACTCCTCGAAGGAGACCGTCTCGTTTCTGCGGCTTTTAAGCAGGGTAAGTGATGTGTTCCTGACGATTGTCACGAAAAACGCCGCGCTTTTGGGGCTGTCGGGATTGTCCACCTTGCCCAGGTTTCGGTATATGCGCAGGAACGCTTCGCTGACCGCGTCCTCTGCGAGCATCCTGTCCCCAAGAACCTTGAGGGCGCGGAGCATGAGGAGCGGCTTATATCTGTTGTATATGTATTCGAACTTGCTCTTTTCGTCTTCGGAGCCAAATGACAGGGTGAAAATCATAGGCGCCCTCCGGACATATTGTGTAAAGATAACCTCAATTTGGGCGGAAACATTACAGCGTCATGGTATTCATATTTTACCAGAAATTAAGGACAATGCAAGCGCAAACAGCGTATTAAGCTCGCGCTTTCGGGGCCTCGGCTTATCGTACCCCTTCTGTTTTTCCTCACGCTCAAGGAAAAATGCCTTCTGAACGGGATCCGTGAGTATCTTGACAAATTCATCCTCGTACCGGTCGCCGAAATGCGTGGACCTTGAGCCGGAAGGATTTGCATGTACATATTAATGAAGACCTCGCGGCGAATTAAATATGCAAGAGGCGTTCCCGCAGGAACGCCTCTTGCCGTCAAGTATCAAATCTTAATGAGGGAATAATACCGGCCATTGCATGAAGTTTTCAGTCATCCTTAAACTTACTGTTCTTGGGCGGCCTTGTAAAGACCGTCCAGAATAATCTTGCTCATGCGCTCTATCACCGCGGCAAACTCTGCCCTCACCAGGGCGGCCTTGGGCAGGAAAGCGCCGCTTGGGTTGCCCTGCATAAGCCCCGTCGTCCGCATAAACTCAACTGCTTCAACGGCATATCCGCTTATGCTTCCGGCATCTATAAATTCCTTTGTCTCGCTCTTGGGAAGGTCAAATCCGGCATATTTGCTGAACCGGTAGAACATAACCGCGAGCTCTTCACGGGTGATTTGCTTATAAGGATCAAACCTGCCATAGCCCGTACCCGAGGTGATGCCTTTTTCATATGCCCACTCGGCGCTCTTCGCGAACCAGTCTCTGCCGATGTCCACATCGGTAAAGCTGGATGTAGAGTACGCTTCAAGGTTAACTCCGGCAATGCGGGCAAGCACGGTCACCACCATGGCGCGGGTGAGGGGAGCGTTCGGCGAGAAATTTGTTGACGATGTCCCCAGGAATATTTCGCGGGAGGTGTTGTAGTTTATTGAATCAATGGCCCAGTGGCCCGCGATATCATCAAACCTTTTGTCATTTTGACTGACTTTATACTCCTTGCCGGGCGCACCCATGAAATAGGCTTTCCCGTCGCGGATGTATGAAACCGCAGCAAATACTTTTTTACCGTTGTCGTTTACATAATAAGGAGCTCCGTTCACAAGACCGGCATCCACGGACATGAAGTTCATCATGTACACGCCGTCTCCGCCTATCGGGGTTCCTGCCTTATCATATACGTAGGTGATGGTAAAGGACGAGGCGACGCCTTTTATAGACACGCTCGAACTTTTGCCGGCAGTGCCGTCGGCCAGCCTGTACTCCGCCAATACGTACCCTTCAAACAGCGGTATATCCTGCTTAAATGTGCCGCCCGCCGGCACCGACACAGTAGTTGCGGGAGATATGGTCTCTCCGTTCATGTCGACGTATTTCTCGGTCACGATGTAGGTGACCGCGCCGCCTCCGCCTCCGCCGCCTACGATGCCGCCGCCGGAGCGGGTGATGGAAACTGTGTAAATTTTCATACTGCCGTCTTGAGCCGTGACGGTTATATTAAAGCTATTTGGGCCCACCGACAAGTCCTTGTATCCCGCGCCGCTGACAGTGGCTTTCGAGTAATTTGCGGCTGCCGATATTGTAGTGCCGGATACGCTGTTCTCAACATTCGCCGAATAATAAGTTATCTGAGGATCAAAGGTGGGCAGTGTAACGCCTGATGCCGACAGCGACGACAGAGTGCTGTCGCTGCTTAAAACCGCTTGAGCAGCCGATGCCGTTACCGTGAGGTCGGATCTGACCGCATTGACCGCAGCCTCAAATCCTCCCGTTGGAAGCGCGGTGATGCTGTTGAATCCCTCTCCGGATGACACGGTGATCGTGTTATCCTCAAGAATGAAATTGTCTGCCCCCACTCCGTTTGTCTCGGCGTTGTCAACCGAAAGAGACAGGGTGTAAAGAGGGCCTTTGGGGATTGCCGTTATTATGAGCGCCGCGCCATCGCGGGCAATATTTTTGCTTTGCTCGGTGTTGGGATCAATTGTGACCGTGATTTCAAACTTTTCTGCCACGTCTTGGCCGAAGTCGAAGGTGATAGTGTGCACCACTTTTTCTTTAAAGAACACAATCACGTCTATGTCGGAAGCAAGGCCGTCTACCGTCATGGTCTCGCCCACAAACGGATTGCCGCCTATGGTGACATCCTCGTAGGCATACTGTCCGGAACCGCCGTCGGGAACGCCTATCCGCCAGCCCGACACCATGTAATTTTCAGGCGGGGCAGCGGTGAACTCCACTTTTGAGCCGCCGCCGACGCCGCTGTCCGGGGAATTAAAGGGCACACCGTCCCATGCCGCGCCAATCGATCCGCCATTAGCGGAATTGGGGTCAATTCCGTAGCGGACGTTAAAATTAGCCTTTGCCACAACGTAAATAATTATATCAAGGTTCTCAGTCACGCTGCCATTTATATAGCTCTTCGGCGCCGATACCGGGTTTGCAAGATCCTCCTGGTTTATGCTCCACTTTCTGATCATCAGGTGCACATCAGGCTCCACCGTGACCGTCAGAGCGTCCCCGTCGTTAACCATAAAACTGTCGGCATACAGCTGATCAACGGCCTCGACATTACCGTATTTGTCAGTTACAGAGCAGTAGACCGGCTGTTTAACCAGATCGAAGGCCACAGATATTCTGTGTTTCTGAGCTGGGGAGAAGTTGGCCACGATTTCAGCATCTTCTCCGAGATTTGCGATTGCGTAGGTGAGATCTCTTGAAACAAGCTCTCCGTTTAAGCTCCAGCTATCAAACACATAGCCGTATGACGGGGACGCCTGAACGTCTATTCTGGAGCCACCGTCCACGTTCGCGGCCGGGCTTGCGATTTGGTGATTGTTCACCATCAGCTTGACCGAGCCCATATCCTGGTCGTTTGCCTCCGCGGAAACAGTGTATTTTACGTTCTCCGTTTCCACAAAGACATCCGAGTCTTCTTTGATGGCAAAGGTCGCCTTCTGGCTGTCCGCGCTTACGCTTCCTGCCTCAAACGGCTGGCCGTTTATAAGCCATTCGGCGTCTGCGGGAACGGCAAACCCGGTTTTGGCGCACACCGTAATCTCGGTATCGCCCATCACCTTGTCGCCGTTTGGCACGGCTACTTTATGCCGGTTGCTGCCCACTCCGGTGTAATAATATGCCTCCAGATTGTCGGCGATGCTGAGCCTATATGAATCCCGTATAAATTCCACATAGAGGGTTGTGGGCACCTGACCCATCTCAAAATCGTAGGAAAATGTGCCGTCGTCGTTGTATGTTCCAGTATAATCGGTGGTTTTTTCGCCGATAGCAACCGTCCACTTGCCGAAATGATACCCAACGGCGGGCTTGGCGGTAAACCTAATTTTGGCGCCCGGACTAACGACCTTGCCGCTTTGGACAAAGCTGTCGTTTGTCACAACGCCCTGGCCTACTTTGTTAATCGTAAGCGTCGTCTCTGATCTGACGAATACAGCCACAACCTTAATGTCTTCGCTCAACATACTGTAGGTGAAGCGGTTTCCTTTGCTCTGGGTTCCGCCTTCGCCCTCACTGACGGGCTTTTCAAAGTCTCCGTCCGGATTGCGCACATACACTTGCCACGACAGTACTTCATACCCGATATTCGGATGCGCCAGGAAGAGAAGAGGGGTGGAAGCGCTGTAGTTCGCACCGTCTGTATTTGCGCTGCTCAGGGAAATATAGCCCACTGTATTGCCGAGCTGACCGGGCGAATATTCAACCTGGTACCTTTTTGATGTAACCGTAAACTGGCCGGGCTCGATAGTTATGTCATAATTTTTAATATATTCCATGTAGTCAAGATAGTCCTTATATTCAGGGGCTGCTTCCGCCGGCACCTGCTTATAGCCGGGGATCGGGGTTATGGTGTAGTTTCCCGGGAGCATTCCGGAGACGTTTACAACATTCCCCGCGGTGTTTTGAGCGGTAAAGGTGAGCTTCAGTTCGGACGCCTTGTCTTTAAAGGCAAGATCTCCCTTAGTTATCTTGATTGCGCTGAGAACGGCGGCCTCAAGGCCGGAATTGTTCGCGCTTTCGAAGCTGTGACCTGACTCAAGCGCTATGGTAATCGGACGCTGTCTAACTTCAAAATTCCGCTCTGCCACAGCTTCGGTTTCATTGCCGTAAATATAGGCGACAAGGGTTTTTGTTCCTATCTCAAGCTCGGTTACGTCCTTTACGAATGCAGCGGCATTCCCCTGCGCGTCGGTCACCTTATACACCGCAAGAGCAGGATCAACATCCTTTATTACGGTCTTGCCGCCTTCCAGAGATACGTTCCTAAGAACCGGCTGTACAAAGTCGCCGTAAATAAAGTTTGTGGTGTTTTCAAGCGTTCCGCCCGTTTTTTTGTTGAGTGTCAGCTGATAGCCCGATTTATTCCCTACGAGTATCGTCAGGGTTTCGCCCGCGGTGAGGCTCCTGAATATCTGCCCGCCCAGATACTGCGCGGTTATCTCGTATATGCCGTCCTCAAGATCCGGCAGCGACACCGCGGCGCGGGCAGTGGGAATGTTGCCTGAGGCCATAGGCCCGTTGCTCAGCGTTCCGTAAAGCGACTTTATGTAGTTGGCGCCGGTGACGGTGAACATGATCTGCCCGGTAGGATAGCTCAGATGACCTGTATGCGTGGTCATAAGTCCGATTTCCATATCTACCCTGTTCCCGCTGACATTCGCTTTAAAGCTATTCTCCACCTCCATTGGTATGCGTTTGCTGTAAACGGTTGAGAACACGTCGGTGTAGGCGGATACATAGAAATCTCTCTTACTCACGTCGTCATAGAAAGACATGTTAACAAGGCACCGATATTCGGCCTGATCCGCGCTGCCGGAATTGGCAAAAGTATAGGAGGAATCCCGTCCTATTACAGACCAGTTGCTTCCGACCCGCTTTTCCCAGTAATAGGCATTTACCTTATAGTCAAACTGCTGCCCTTGCGCGTTATTCACCAAAACCCTCACCGTAGACGAGGAGTCGGGAAAAATGGGAATCTGACCGTTTTTATCGAGCCCCTCAATTGTCAGGACGGGTTGGCCCACGCCGGGTTTTGTGCGCGCAATCAGTGTTTCCGAGTAGATGCTGTTTTTAGGAAGCGCGGCCCGTATGGTCTGAATCTGGTATGTGTAGTCGGTGTATGGGCTGAGATTTTGCTCCACAAATTCGAAATGATATTTCCCTGTGGCACTGTTGTAAACCCCGGCAGTGAAGGGTACGGTCGCTATTTCGGAGACGCCCCCCCTGATCGGGAAGTCATAGTAACGGTAAATCACAAACCCGGCGACAACCTTGTCGTAACTCCAGTCGAGAGCGATGCTTTTGTCGGAGGTTTTCTCAACGTTCTGGGAAAAATCCGTCGGCAGAGCGGCCGGAGCCTGAACGTCCGAAACTATATAGTTAACCACGGGGAACCTAATTTTGCCGTCATTGTATTCGTAGCAGAAAAGACGCCAGTTATAGTGATAGCCGAAATCCTCCGCCTCTTTGGGCATGTATTGAAGTTGGCCGGTATATGTGCTTCCCGCGGTGGAGGTGGTAACATATCCGCCGCCCACCTCGGCTCCAACGGTAACTCCGACGGTCACACCTCCGGCTCCGGCTCCCGCCTTGGTCTCTATAGCGACGCTTGCGGAGAAGGAATGGCTTTTCGACGTGGAGATATCAAGGGCCTGCGTAGTATACGTGCCCCCGGGAGCATCGGTAAATCCCACTGTCTCGGGAGTTCCCTTGTATTCGGCGATAACCTTTTTGCCTGCTGTGCTGGTGGGATATGTAGCCGGATCGCCAAGCGTATGGGTGAGTACCGAGCTTGCTATATTTGGCAAAATGTCAAAGTCGGCGGCTATCATCTCATATTTATCGAGAGGTATGATGCTGTTCGCCGCTTCATGGGGGATATTTACAGTCATGGCCTGGGCTTTGTAGTTCCCCGCGCCGTCGGGTATGTATGCGGTGTACTCAAACACCTCTATCGGCAGGGAATAGAATACCACCGAATCCTGCCCAGATGTTGTGGAATATTCTATAGACTGCACAAGCTCCTTCGAAGTTTCATAGCTGTAGGTAAAGCCGGCGGTTATGGCCACTTCGGCCTCGGCCTGGGCCACCTTGACGCCGAAGACGCTGAACTCCTGCTCCACCTTCACATAAACTCCGGCCTTTATCGTGGCGGTCACATTTCCGCCGTCTCCCGAACCGATGCTGTGAGTGTATGAGGTTGCCGATTCGTTATAGTTTCCGGAAAGGTCGCTCCTGTCCAGCAAGTCCTTAAAGTATGGAGGAGAAGCAATAACCGCCAATACCTGCGGGTCGGAATACATGAAATAGTGCCCGCCGTTGTTTTTATACACCAGGAAAGTGGTGTCGTTGTCGGTGTTCGGGAAACAGGCCGACACCGAATAGTTTACCTCTTTGCCGGTAATCGTGTTTTTTTCGCTGTCGAGGAAATTCATGTATGTCTTACCCGTGGTGTTTTGGGTAAGCGTTTCGGTCACCTGCTCTGAAGTAGTTACTGTTACCATTTCCCAGGCATAGCGATAGCTTTTTATGCCGAACAGCTTGCAAAACCAGTTGGAATAGTACACATGAGAAACCCAGCGCCAAACCGTGCGCGGTTCCGTTACGGTAATGCTTTCTACAACCTCCGTTGAGGTGCCCAGAAACTGCTGCAGTCCCACGAAGGTGTCATAGCCGTTACCCACCATGTCGGCCGTTTTGCCGCCGTATTCCACATAGTAGTTCCGCGCGCTTCCGCGCTGTATCTGGTCTGTGTTGTCAAGCGCTGCTTTCAGCGCAAAGCCGTCTTCTCCGCACGAAATGTTGAGGCTGTCAAAATACAGTATGGCAGGCTTGAGAAGTCCCTGTTTGATAATTGCAAGGTTAGAGACGCACCCGGGGGAAGAATAAAAGACGTTTCCCCGGCCCTCCATTATGCCATAAACATACTTTCCGTCTTTCTTTTCAAACAGGTCAAAGTTCTGCTGAAGGGTAATGTTAAAGCCTGTTTCGGTGGAGGTTTCCGTAAGCTTTTTTTCATAGTACTGGTATGCGGCCGCATAGCGGGAGCTAACGTTATCATTCCTCAGGTCGTTTTCAAGCTGGCCGCCCAGCACCAGCATGTTGCTTCCGCTCCCAAGCAGATCCCCAAACGCAAAGGCGCCGCGCACTATTTTGGAAATGAGGGTTCCGTTGGCGTCTTTATATTCCAGAGGAAACGCATGGCTTTTTTCAAGCATCTTCTGCTTGGCGCCGAACATGACGACAGCGCGGCTTTCTCCATTCAGGAAAGGGCCGTAATAATAGCCCCAAGTGGCCGCTATGTCGTCTGCGCCGTCCGCGTTGACGTCGCCTACCGTGAGTGACACCATGTTTGAGACATAGGCCGTTTCCCTAAACGAATAGGTCCACTCCAACTCCCAGTTGGCGGGTGTTTTATATGCGTCGCTGGGCTGTCCTGTCTTTTTTTGGAACTTATATACTTCGATCCTTGACGCGCCGTATGCGGGTATATATACCGCAATTTCGTCCATACCGTCATTGTCGAAGTCTCCGGTAGCGGCCTTCAAATAGTTTTGCATCAGATATGGGGAGAGGGCAAAGTTTTCAATTGGAACGTCGCTTCCGTCAAGCTTGGCATCGGGGTTTCCTATATCCACACTGGTGGAGATAAGCTCTCTGGACGCGCCGTAGCTGCCATTCGTAATATCGCCGATCTTCATATAAAGACCGCCGTTTTTGTCAAGTTTAGATGTATAAACCACAACGGCCTGGGCTGTTTTGCCGGTGCTGTTGCCGTCAAAGTTACCCTCGGCAACCGTGGACAGAGCAAAACCGATGGTCTCGCCGCCTCCTGTGAGAGCGCTTGTGGTTTCCACTCCGTTTCGCTGGGCAGGCTTAGCGTTGCTGATGGTGAACCTGTTGTAGTGGGTGGCAATGTCGGAGGTGCCGCTTGCAATGGGCGCCATTTGCTTGGGATTGTTCAAAATATCGGCAACATTTGAATATACGGTGCTGTCGCCATACAAATTGTTTTGTATCTGCTGATTTTCCTTTTTAGTAACGGTTTTGGTGGTTTCCGTATTTTGCTTTTCTTCTGCAGTTAAAGCGCTTGTGGGATCTGTATATTTGAGAGGATCTTCCTTCAAGCCCACAGTATACAGCTCTGCCACGGGGTTTAGCACCGAGACATCTCTTCCGTATGGATTTTCGGCGTCCTCAACATACCCGCCGGGCACCTTGCTTGTGTCTATGCCCAGCGCCGTGAGCGCGGTAGCTTCGGATGAGTTAGAGCTTGCGGCCTGCGGCGAATCTCCGTCCGCCGCTAAGGCAGGCAGCGGGATAACGGTAAAAACAAGGCCGATTACGAGAAATGCCGCCAGGAATCTTTTTGTCCAATTTTTCAGCATTGTTGAAACTCCCTTCTTCTAGTTAAGTTTCGATATCAGACTCCGCACAATTGCAATTGCTGCAACACGGCTAAGCGCCGGATAAAAATAATTATTTCGGCTTTCTTTCCCTCCTTTTAAAATAAATCAGCCCGGCGGCCGCTCCGGTCGTAAAAGACAGAACGCCGACAACGATGTACCCGCCAAAGGCGCCCGCCGCTAAAACGGCGGCACTTGCCTTCTTGCGGGAAGGACCGGCTTCATTCTGCTGCACAAGCAATGAGAAACAAGATGTAAGCACAAGCGACATGGCTGATAAAACAACGGCGCCAAAAAACCTTTGTTCGTCCCTATGCCTCTTTTGGACAGAGGAGGATCCGTTTAAGTGCCTCCGCCGCAATTCCGGCGCTATCCCGGAACATGCCGTTACCCCCTTTCTCCCGGAGCAAAAAATTTCTCCATACCTACTTAGAGTCATAAAAACCGGAAAGTTCGCAGTAATTTTCAAAAATATTAAAATCTGCAATAGAGAAGCAAAATATTTGGCAAACACATTCCCGGCGTATATCATCCCCTCCCCCCCTTTTTTGGCGGTTTGGAGGATCATAAAGATGATAGGAATCTCAATGTAGGTGAGCGCATAGTACGCAGCATCCCGGCCAAAGCAGGAAACGAGAAATATTAAAAGCTCAGCGCAGAGAAATATGAGAACTGACCCGTGATAGCTTCTAAAAAAGGGCTGCACACCTTGCCCTGTCGAAAGAAGCAGCAGAAGCGCGTGGTATCCCGCAAAGGAAATAAATAAGCAATATAGCGCATTGCCGAACCACTCGACAAAGCCGCCGTAATCGATAAGATAGATATTTACATACGCGATATGAAATAAAACCACTGTCACCGACGCAGCAAGCGCCAGATAACGGCAACGCCGTGCAATGCGCTTTTTCCTCGTCCGTGTGCGGTTCCGAGAGCTTAAGACTTGCCGAATGAAGAAAACCGTACATCCCCAGAAGACAGAAATCGGTGGCGAAAAAGCCCTTTGGCCAGTCGCTCAAAATGAGCACATGAAGTATCCGAAAAAGCTCGCACAGCGCATAGCTGGTGTACATCCCGGCCAAATAGCGGAATATCCAGGAATATTTCCTCCGGCAAATATCGACGCAGGATACCCTGCGTCGGTATTTACGGGCAGAAACTCGCCGAAAAACGACGACAGGCGCGCCGCTGTGGCCAAGGCAGCCGCAAAGCAGAGCGTTACCGCGGGAACTGAGTATATAATCCGGCTTTCAGCGCTCTCCGTTTTTCTTTAACAAGAGCTGCCCTAAGGCGGGCCTCCCTTGCCATTTTCTCATAGTTCCTCATAGGTAAACCCCTCATCCTCAAGCGTTTTTTTAAGGGCCGCTTTAGCTCTGTATGCAAAGTCGCCGATTTGTCGACTGGTTTTATGTAATATTTTGCCGGCTTCAACATAGCTCATATCCTCAAAATATAAAAGCTGAAGTACCGCGTAGTATTCTCGTTTAAGCTTGCGCATAGCGGCGCAAAGCTGTAATTTTCTCTCATCAAGAAGCAGCTGATTCTCAGGATGATCCGCCACCTGTGTACATTTAACCGCCACATCGTCGAGGGAAGCGTGTGTTTCTCCCCTGAGTCTTTTCAAATGCCGTATGGTAAGATTCCTGCCGATGGTATAAAGATACGTCTTTAGGCTGGCCCGGTTTTTATAGCCTCCTGAGATCAGCTGTGCAAAAGTGTCAATCGCAATTTCCTCGGCGCTGCGGGCATCGCATCCCAGCCCGCAGATAAAAAGTATAAGCCCGTTAACATAAAACTCGACCAGTTCTTCCATGGCGTCGGCGTCTCCATCGAGAAAGCGTCTATATATTTCTTCCCCGATGCCTTTCTTCTGTTGCCCTACAGTCATCCAGCCACCGCCTTTTCTCCACAATACACGATTAGTATAGTCCGTGAAACAATCTCCACAGCAAGCCTTATTGTGTGAAGCTACGGGCTGCGCAGTTACGTATATATTGAGTTTATTCACCAATATACCGTATATATAAAAAATATTTTATCATATTTATGGCATAAAGTAAATATCAGGACGGGTTTGTGCAATATGTGCCAAAACCTAAAAGCTGTTCTTTTCGGAGACCATCCTGCGAATTTACATATTGCTGTGGCGTTACAATGAGCAAAAATTAAGGAAACACCGCACGTATTTCTCAGTCCGCTGGACAGGCAAGATAAAGACCGGCTCTGAGGACGTCTATTTCGCATTTAACCAAGGACACGGCGCGCGTATGGCCCGACGGCCAGCTTGTTATCAACGCTGGTACGACGCGGGCAACTTTGACCTCGGTTCCGGAAGCCCGATCATGAGCTATTCCGAAGTTCTTCTCAAGGCAGGACCGAAGACCATCAGCGCATCCCAAGGGATGGATACTCCCCGATTTTTGTCCACTCAGGCACGATACTGCCGCTCGCCGAGAATGTAAGCTACAGGGTCGTGCGCGCCAGCGGCTCAGTCCGCTCTCCGTGCCCTCTTCAAAGCAGTGGCACCAGCTGCACGTGTACCTCGGCGCATGGAAGTAGGCAAACAATGTGCAGATATTTGACGAATACGGCAAGGAGATCACCACATTCTCCTTCACTGCAGGGTCGAGTTCGGTCAACAGGCGGTTTACGGTCAGGTTCCGCTCTGAGAGCGCTACGGCGATATATGTCAAGCTCAACTGCGTAAACGCCAGCAGCGGGGACCTTCCTCTCGCAGCGTACATGCTGTCAAAGGCCGAGGAAAACACGGACGATATCACGCTCTCACTCTCGAGTGTTTCGGATACCGTCAATCTCAGCGACGCAAAAAACGCGGAATGGGCCCATCACGGGTATCATGACGCCGTATCCGTTAACAGAAACAACAGCGAGCTGCCGATGGTGCTCGGAAGCGTCAATCAGATTATTGTGAACACGCTCCAGAGAGGGGACGATTATAGCCGTTCATAGCCGGAATTTTCCGCTATAATAAAATTACACAAACATTTGTCCGAAAGTGTTTGCAATTTTTTATGGGAGGAAGTATAATTATGGCAACAGGTACAATGTCGCGCATCGGGACGGAGAAATATTTTGAGGAGCTGTGTCGGGAAACATTTTTTGAGGGGGCCTACAAGACGGTGGGGCGGCCATTTTCTACGCATCTCCGGATCACCGGCGAGAAGGCGGAGGCCGCACTTGACGAGATCCTTGAAGACGTCAAAAGGTGTGAAAAAGCGATGCCTTACCTCGATTCGTACGACAAAAGGGACCTCAGGCAGGCGGTTCAGGCTCTGAAAGAGGGCGCCGACCTCAAATATCCGCCGAAACAGACGGCGAGCGAGATTCTAAGGCTCATTGACGGGGCCGCGAAGCAATTTTCAATGGCATTCAGCCCTTCAAAGGTCGAGGACACCGCGGATTTTATCCGCAAAACCTATCTGCCGTTTTTTGACGGCGAGCGGAAATACGAGTACATAGAAAAGGTGCTGGACGGCAAGGTGTACAGCTTTTCGGACCCACGCGAAAGGCAGTTTTTCGGCGAGCTTTCAAAGCTCGACGAGAGGCTTGTCCGCGCGGCGCTTGGGAATCTGCGCAGCCGGGAATCAAGGCCCTTCGGGCGCTGCGGCCTTGCGCTGGGCTCGTCGGGCTACTGCATGGAGCTGCTCACGCGTGCGTTCCCAAAGCGGTTTCTCAGCCACCTCAGCCCAGGGGCGAGCATACACGACGCGGTTATGCGCGACGCGGTGGGGATATCTGAGAGGATTGTGGGAGATATAACCAAAGAGATTGCGCTGGGGTGGTTTTTTCTTCGTCCGATTGAGCTCGAAAGAATAGCGTATATCATAAACGAGGATTTGGGAAGTATCACCCCCAAGGCAAAGGTCGAAAACATCAGGGATTTTCTGGAGAAGCTGCTGAAGATTGAAGATACGGACGAGCGAAGGAATTTTGAGGAAATTCTGAAGGATGATGTAAGATGGATTGCGGAGAACATTGTGAGGCCGGCTCTTGACTGCATTCAGCGCACTATGGAGGACAAGGACATTACGTACTCTGAGGGCCTTAGCGTATCACTTACACCGAGCATTTTCAATTTCAGCGGACAGATTGGTATCACGATAGACGCGAGGGGCAACGTGGCCTTTCAGACAAGTGGTGCAGTGGGTATTACCACCAGCGGCCGCGGAGGGTCGCTGACGAGCTATGAAACGATTACCAACGCCCCAAGTTTTAAAAAACTTGAGAAGGATTCATATGTGATTGGCGGGTCGGTTGGAATACCAATAGAGTCTATACCGGTCGCGGCAGGAGCGGAAATTAGCTTCATGCCCGATGAAAACGATAAAACAAAGACATACATTGGAGTGACCAGGATGAGTGGCTTTGGCTCCCCCGGGGTCGAAGGACATGCCGAAAAAGCGTATACCTGGACTATTAAAGATTTTAATATAAATGATATCGCCGAGAACATATACAAAATGATGATGGAGGTGAGTGAGCGATGATCATTAAAAAGACGCTGGGGGTTGCCTTAGTGTGCTTTGTGCTTGCTTCGATGTTTTTTTCGGCGGCTGCTGAAACCGGGATTGAGACTCGGCCCCTTGAAAAGGATGAGCAGGAAAGAATATGGAATAACATATCCGTGCGCAGGGTGTCCGCCCCCGCGGCAAACATCTCTATTGATTGCTTTGATGTAAGGGAGGACGGATGGATAGCACTTGGTCTTGACGGCGCTGAGCTCGAAAATATCAATGTTTATGATGAGACCGGCGTCTTTCAGTATGGACATACGTTTGACATTTCTGGCAGCTATAGCCTGGAATGGAAAGGACGAAACCTTGTTCTGTACATCTTCCGATCTGACCTAGCGGTGGAGTTTGACGAAAAAGCCAGGCTTGTGGAAATGCGCGAAATTGTTTTGAGCTCCCAGACGTTTAGATTTGAACGTTACCTTGAAACAAAAATAAGGGTAGTGAACGGTGTGCGCTATGAGCTGAGAAGCTGGCTGCCTTTAACGCCTAACTATCCGCAGGCAGTGATTATTGACCAAGACGGAAGAGAAAAAATCATCTATGACAACAGCTTAGGCTACAATGTTGTCTTTCTTCTGATAGTTATCTGTTTTGCCGCGTGGCTCGTGTTTTTCCCACGGATGCTTATACGCACTTACAGAGAGTACAAACGGCAACACGGCGGCTAGCGCACTGGATTTACTGCTTTGGGGGGGCGCTTTTGCGCCCCTGGTTTTTCCGTCGGAGCGCCCGGCTCAGTCCGGGCGCGAGCATACCTGGACTATTAAAGATTTTAACATGAACAAAATCGCCGAGAACATATACAAAATGATGATGGAGGTGAGTGCGCGATGATCATTAAGAAAATACTTTGCTTTGTTTTTGTGTTTTGTGCGGCGCTGCACTGCACATCGGCGTACACAGCAACGGGAGTGAGCACACTCGACATGGAAACGCAGCAAAGAATATGGAATAACATATCTGTGCGCAAGGTGTCCGCCCCCGCGGCAAACATCTCTATTGATTGCTTTGATGTAAGGGAAGACGGATGGATAGCCCTTGGGTTTGATGGCCTTGAACTCCAAAAAATTAACGTCTATGATGAAACCGGCGTTTTCCAGTATGGCTATACGTTTGAGCCTAACGGCGGCTTTGAGTTGAAATGGAATGGCCGGAATCTTGTGATATACCGCTATCGCTCAGATTACGCGGTGGAATTTGATGAAGAAGTAAAATTGATGGAAGTCAGGGACGAAAAACAAGATCCTATGCCATCTTCTTTGGTTTGGACAGATTTTCTGTTGACCAAAAAAACGGTGAACGGAGTGCGCTATGAGCTGAGAAGCTGGCTGCCCTTAACGCCTAACTATCCGCAGGCAGTGATTATTGACCAAGACGGAAAAGAAAAAATCATCTATGACAACAGCTTCGGCTACAATGTAGTCTTTCTTCTGATAGTCATCTGTTTTGCCGCGTGGCTTGTGGTTTTCTCACGGATGCTTATACGCACTTACAGGGAATACAATCGGCAGCACGGCGGCTAGTGCGCTGGATTTACTGCTTTGGGGGGGCGCTTTTGCTCCCCTGTTGCGGATAAGTCTGTCTGGACAAGGAGATCTCCACCGGGCTCTATGCTGAACGCAAACAGCATATACGACATAACTGAAATGCCGACGATTGAGGTTGGCGGAAGCGTAGGGGCTGTTCTTCCGATATCTAAAACCTTTCAAACCTCTGTGTTATCAATCTCTAAGTGATAACTCTCAAATAATTATTTCCAAGAAGCATCATGAGCTTGAGATCCGGAATATGCAGATGATGATGTCCTTGCCCAAATCGATACGATGCTGATGCAGTCGCTTATTAATTCACATTTTTATTTAAGGCAATACCGCCACTGTTCCACAGTGGCCGCGGCTTCCGGTATACATCCACTGTTTTTCACCAAAAGCTGCAAGCCGCAAGGATGAAGCGAAGTATGTCCCGTGTGGCGCACTGCATTGATAACGGCCCGATGGAAGGCTTCTGGGGTGTAATGAAACGCGAACGCTACTACGGTTACAGGCTCACGGACAGGACACAGTCCATGCAAATGCTTACAGGCTTCATTGATTTCTAAAACTACCGCCGTCTCCAGCGACGCCCTTCTATCATGACGCCGATGGGATTTCACCAACATTTTGCATTGGCCGCATAAAATTTGCTGCCCCTCATTTCTGAAAGGCAGCGGTACAAAAAATTTCTTTTCTTTTATTTGTCCTCTTGACGGGAGGTATATCATTTAGGTTTGAACAGGGCCGCTTGGTGCGTTTAATCAAGAACGATTGATGTTATAGTACTGTTCAAACAGGGCAGCGTTTGCCTCCTCTGAGCCGTCGACATTTGAACTTTGGAACACGGGAGGAGATTTGCCATCCCGGATAAAAAGCCCTGCCACAAGCATCGCGATGCGCTGAACGACATAGGCCCCTGCAATAGTCGACGTCGCGCCCATCATGGGGCCGCCGGGAATCCGATGGCAGGAGTCGCCGACCGCGCCACAGTTGTCTATCACAATGTCGGCCACGTCCATGAGGCGCCTGCCGCTTTCGTGGCGCGAGGGCTGGCTCATTGAATGCGCCCGCGACGTAAGGGCGATTACGTGAGCGCCGCGCGCCTTGGCACCGATGGCCAACTCTACGATCAGCCCGTTCCGCCCGGAATTTGAGCAGATAAATACGGCATCATTTTCCCGGACGGTATATATGCCAAATATTACATCCACATAGGAAGCCATGCGCTCAACCAGCGTGCTTTTCAGCGGATGCTGATGCATCATAAATTCGGGCGGCACCATGAGGCTCACAGGGGCAAGCCCTCCCGCGCGGGCATACCATTCCTCAGCGATCATGTGTGAATGGCCTGTCCCGGTCACATAGAATGAGCCGCCGCCGGTGACAGCTCCGTAAATAAGTTCAGCCGAGCGGACAAAGGCCTCGCTCTGCGTCTGCTCAACGCTCTCAATCAGCGCGGTCACTTTTTGGCAGAATTCGCCGCCGTTCATACAGGACACCTCTCCCTTACCGCAAATATAGTCACCAGCCATAGCGTTGGGGCCCCCATGTACCCCGTATCAGTTCTTGCTTGAGCCTGATTATTGTCCTCGGGGGCACATCCTCCTCCAATACGACGCCGGAGCCGATTACGCTGTGCGCCCCGACCTTGCAGCCCGGCATGATGGCGGCGTGCACACCTGTGCGCACATAATCTCCAAGGTAGACTGCGTTGAAAAAAGGGTTCTCAACAGGCTCTCTCCGGCCATTTACGCACTGTTTCGCGAAGCCGTCATCAAAGCGCAGCGTGCCGCACACGGTTCCCGCCCCAATATCCGTATATGAGCCGATCGCGCCGAAAAACTCACCGTAATGGTAGAGATACACCTTGTCCATGAGCATTCCGCCGAGAAACTCGGCCGCGTGGTCGACAATGCAGTCGTCTCCGATGGAGCAGCCGTCGTAAACTTGACAGTAGTTCGCAATCCGGCAGCGACTGCCCACCACGCAGTTTCCCAGAAATATGGCCCCATTGTCGATGACCGTGTCGTCACCCACAATCAGATTTCCCCGCACGAGGACGCGCTTTCCGATGTATGAGCGTTTGCCGAGCCGCACAAAGCCCCGGATATCGGCCTCCGGCGATACCTCGCTGCCGGCCCCAAGCGCGGTTTCCGTAACGTCGGAGCACCTGCTTGCAACCAGCTCCGCGTTAGCCGAGAGCAGGTGCCAGGGCTTGTCGATGTCATAGAAGCTTTCTTTGCATATAAGCGCGGGGACTGTATGGTCACGCAGATATTCGGCCAAAGCCGCCTCCAGATATGGCTCAGCCGGAACGGAAACGCCGACCTTGACATCCGGAAAATACTGCGGCGTACGCTCTAGATACGGGATAAAGTCCTCTGAGAGGCTGAAGCCCGCAAAGGCATGCGTCATCACGGCGCCGCGGTCATGCGCGCCAATCCTGCCGACATACCCGTCATGCACATCGCACGCGATGACGTTTCGCCCGGAATCGGCAAGGGGGGACAGCAGCGCCGCCGTGCCGCCATATGCCAAAAGGGCCTCAAGATCGCCAACGGACACAATTGTGTCGCCGTACAGCACAATAAAACGCTCATCATTAAGCGGCGACACGCCGCTCAGCAGCGTCTCCGCAGTACCGCGTCCGGCGGCTGGAATCACGTCAAGCATTTCGTATGAAAATAAAACGCGCCGGAAATCAGGTGCGTCTTCGGCCATTGTGAGGACGCGGATGGGCGCGTCGGTAATCCGCCTCAGCGCGCGAATATTCCACTCAATGATCGGGATACCCGCCACTTTGCGCAGCGTCTTCGAGCCCACCGCGTCATATGGGAAAAACTTGCTGCCCTTTCCGGCGGCAAGAATCAGGATTTGCATCAGTATCTTCCACCTTTATATGGCTTTTTAATCCTTCCAGGAAACGCCGAAATAGAGCGCGTTTCCGTATTCCGAGCTCCTGACAATGGCCTTGGCCAGGTCAACGGCGGCATAGCCGGAGATCCCCGTCACGTCAAATTTGAGGTTCATGCCCGAACGCTCTACAAAACGGATCGTGATCCCGTCATTATCATAGCCGTCCAGCATATCCTTGACCTTATCGGTCATCAGCGGAGCGCTGACTGTAAGCATGTTATCAGTCCTTTCTTGCAAAGTTGGCGCGTTATTCGGCGTGCCAAAAAGCGTAATCATAGATTGAAAAGCGGCGTCTTCCGAATCGTATTCCGTCAATCAGCCCCTGGGCGTCGGGATGGACAAAGCCGAGAACATTTACCCCTGCGCTTGGCCCCAGATCCTTGAGCGCAATCTGCAGTTCGCCCATATACTGAAAATTGCGTTCATTATCGATTGTGACGCAAAGGCGGCTCCTCTCTCCGCAGCGCACGGGAGGTACCCGGATGCCCCTGGAGGCGGTGGCCCTGATTACCTTATCCGGCTGATCTTCCCGGCTTTGAAAGATGATAGCGCCGAGCCTTTCCCTGAGATCACGCGAAACGCAGCCGTGATACACAACAGGTATGCGCAGTATTTCGCTATCCGCGGCGGCAGCCATCTCCTCAAGCTCGGAGGGCAGGGCGGAGGCGTCTCCGATCAGTGCGCAGGAAACACCTGCGGAAAACAGCTCCTCCATCGCAAACGCCGGCGGCAGGTCACGGTGACTTTCCACTGTGCAGCAGCCACGGCTAGGCGGGTGAAGCCTCGAGTTTGATATCTGCGACGCCACGAACGCGGAGACAGGGATTGAATGGCTCTTCAGCAGCTCGATCGCGGGGAGCATGTCGCCGATTCTCAGACCGGTATCCTCGCGCGGGTAAAAATTGAAGCAGGCGGTCAGACGCTCTGGCCGCCCCAAGCTCAGCAACGCGTCCAGCGCCGCCGCGCCCGATGGCAGAGCGCCTTCAGGCGCGCAGAGGTCGGAGGCGTTCAGCTCCACCATTATGCCGTGCGGATTGCGCGTCATCTCGGCAAGCTCCTCAGGGCCGTATCCGCCGTCCACGCGGACAACCCGAACGCCCATGCCGGCCAGGCGCGACAGGTCTCCGGGAGAGCAGCCCAAAACGGCGAGCACATCGTCGTTAATATCGACGGTGACTTTTAGGTTATATTCGCGGCACTTGTGGAACAGAGCCGCAAAACGTGCCGACAGCGGGTCTTCAGCCTGATGAAATCTCTGATTTTTGAGAAGCAGCGAGGAGAACACCCGCGTAAACCCAAGGTCAGACGCCCGCTTCAGATAACAAAGCAACTCCGCATCTGTCAAGAAATCGGGATACAGGCTTATTCCGAGCTCTCTGCCGCTTGCATACCCTGCGTTCATAACGCGGTTATGTCCCCGAGGTGCTCCGGATGGGCGGCAATCATCTCATCAAGCATCTTTTTTGCCGCGGCATAGTCGTGCACCAGCGGGTGGCTCACAAGCGCCATATATGCGTCCTCATACCGGCGTGACACACCGGCCTTCACGGTCAGGCGCTCAAAAGCCTTCACAGCCTGAATAAGCCCGGATATCTTCATCGGCAGCGCACCGACGGTGAGCGGCACGGCGCCTGAATTTCCGACAAGCGCGTTTGATTCAATGACATCGTCATGGCGGAGGTCGGATATTGCGCCGTTGTTTCTCAGATTAACGGTGTGAACCTGCCCAAGGTTATTATATATCGCGTCTATCAACGAGATCGCCGCCTCAGAGTAAAAGGCTCCGCCGCGCTTTGACAGGGCCTCGGGCTTTTCCTCAAGGGACGGATCCGCGTAAAGGGCGAAAAGCTCATCTTCAATGGCGCGGACCTGCTTTGCGCGGGAGCCAAGTCTGGCAAAATGGTCCATCTCCTCGCGCAGCATCATGCCGTTGGCATAAAAGTAACGATGATATGGGCTTGTGATCATTCCAAGTGTCCTGATAAAGTAATCGTCCCACACAATGTCGGAGATTTGAATAAGCCTCTCGCGGAACTCCTCCCTGTTTTCAGCGTACATGTCTATTAGGCGCGGGAGGATATCCCTGCCGTCGAGATATACGGATGTGACATAGTTCATATGGTTCAGCCCGCAAAAGTCAGCGTCGATCCTCTCGGGGGATACGTCAAGCAGCTTTGCGATATCCATTCTCATGCAGATAGGAATATTGCACAGGCCAAGCGCGCGGATTTTTGTGTGGTTCAGTATCGCCTCGGTGATGATACCGGAAGGATTCGTGAAATTAATGAGCCAGCCCTCCGGCGAGAGCTCCTCCATGTCGCGGCAGACGGACAGCATAACAGGGATCGTCCTCAGTGCGTTGGCGAAGCCGCCCGGGCCGGTAGTCTCCTGGCCGATCATCCCGTACCGCAGCGGGATCTCCTCGTCAAGCGCGCGGGCCTCAAGCCCGCCCACGCGGATCTGCGCCACCACAAAATCAGCGCCGTCCAGCGCACGGCGCCTGTCCAGCGTCGTCTCAATTTCGAGATCAGCACCCAGCCTTTTCGCCATCCTTCGGGACAACGCGCCGATGATCTCGAGCTTTTGCTGCCCCTCGGGGATGTCCATCAGGCAGATCTTTTTAATTGGCAGATGGCCTTTCCTCTGAAGTATACCTTCAATAAGCTCCGGCGTGTAGCTGCTGCCGCCGCCGATCACCGCAAGCTTTAGTTCTCCGTTCATTAAAATTAGCTCTCCTTTTTTTGAAACAGTCTCTAATCTATATCTTTCGCAAGCAGCAACGCGCCCTCCGCCGCCGTGAAAAGCGGCATCCTGACGTCGATCTCCGGGAAGCGGGCGGATACCCTTCTGATAAATCCCGTGCGATACGGCTCCGACTTTAGAAGCAGGCTTCCCGCCACAGCCAGCGGGAAATCGGCATGCCCCATACGCGAGGACAGCCCGGCGATCACGTCCATGAGCCTATCAAGCTCTCTGTCCACAATCGCACGCCCGACAGCATCCAGCGCCGCGCTTTCAATGACAATTGGGGCGAGCGAGGCGACCCTTCTGACAGGGAGTTCTCCTTCGCTGTATATGACGTCGACAAGCGGCGGCACATCGCGCAGCAAGAAATGCGAAAGCACCGCGCCGGTGAGTGCCGTTCTCTCACCTGAACCGTCGTAGGCGCGGAAGACGGCTGAAATGGCCTCAATGCCAAGCCGATAGCCACTGCCTTCGTCGCTGATGAGCGCGCCCCATCCTCCTGAACGGATAATCTCACCCTTTGCGCCGATGCCCAGCGCGATGCTGCCGGTTCCACAAATTACGATTGCGCCCTCCCGCTTCCCGTGTGCTCCGACAAGCGCCGTATAGGCGTCGTTGTAAGCCGAAACCTTCCCGTGAAAGCCCGCGTCATGGAAAAGACCCTCGTAGAGCCTTTCGTCGCTAGCTCGGTCGATCCCCGCCATGCCCATGACAGCGGATGCGCCGGAAATCGGCTCCTCAAGCGCGCTTTCGATATCAAGCAGCATCTGCGAGAACACGGCGTAAACAGAGGCCGTGCCAACAGACTGGTGGTTGGTCTCCGGATAATTCTTTGAAAAAAGTATCTCGTCCGAATGTGAGCGGCGGACGAGTACGGCGGTTTTGGTGCCGCCTCCGTCTATGCCTATCAAAATAATGCTCATGTTTTTTTCTCTCCAACCGGGGCAGTCCTGCTCCAAAGCGGAACGCCGTCGGCAATAACCATCGTCCTGCACACGCGGTCGTGCGCCGCGCGGTTCGTCCCGTCGCTCAGAATGGTCACGCAGGACAGGAAAAACGGGATACCTCTGAAAAGCAGAATAAATATACATTTTAATGCGCTTCGCGCCAAATATTTCAGGATTGTGAGGGGCCAGATATGTGCGCCCGCCGCGGGAACCACCCTGAGTCCTGAGATGGCCTTTCCGGGTGTTCTGCCCGAGAGAAGGACGCAAAAGAGCCCCTCGTAGCAGAAAAATGAAATCAGCGTGAAGAGAAACGCGTCCTGAAAAGCGGAGATGACGGCCTTAGCCTGATCCGCCGCCGCTCCCGCGTCGCCCTGAACAGCTGAAAACCTGCTCAGTTCTTCTTGCACGCGGCCGTAGTCAGGTTTTTTGAAAACGGCGTTTATTATAGCAAGGATGGCGCAGAAAACCAGCGCGTCGATCAGAAAGGCCGCAAGGCGCAAAACCCTCTCGCGCGTCATATACCGCCGTATCGCTTTCAGCATTTGGGATCTCCCTTCGGTGGTTTTTACCTGGTTTTAACGCGGTAACGATGCGTAAACAACTCGTCCTGAGGGAGGATCTCCTCATCCCTCAGGACAGCGGCTTCAAAAATGCGGGTTTATTTTGCCGCAGAGGGAACAGCCTCGCCCATGGGAGCCTCCGACGTCTCTTTCTCTATTATCACGTTTTTTCTGTCCCAGCTTCTGATAAATGGGAACCAGATTAGAAACGCGACGGCAAAGTTTATGAGCTGAAGTATAATACCGCCGATATGCCCTCCTGTGGACAGGTATCCGCTGATCAGATACGGCGTTGTCCACGGGGTCGTAATGCCGGCCATGCGCGGGAAAATGCCGAGCGACATGGTAAAATATGAGATTGTCAGAATGACAATCGGGTTAATGATAAAGGGGATCAGCAAAAACGGGTTCAGCACGATCGGAAGTCCGAAGACAACGGGCTCGTTGATGTTAAAAATACCTGGCGCGATGCCCAGACGGCCGATCTGCTTAAGCGTTTTGGATCTGGCGAATATCAGGAGGAATATGACCAGGGGAAGCGTTGCCCCCGAGCCGCCGATCCACAAAAAGTTCTCAATAAACGTCTGCGTTACGACGTGCGGAAGAGGCAATCCGGCCTGGAAGGCGGAGAGGTTTTCCATATTTGCGTTGAGCCAGATGGGCTCCATGACGGACGTGACAATCGACGAGCCGTGGATACCGAAGGCCCACAGTATCTGCTCGATGAGAACAGCAAACGTGGCCCCCAGATACGACGTCCCCGCCAGGGTGAGAGGAGCCTTGACGATCTCGGAAATAAAGTTCGGGAAGGTTTCATACGGCGTGGCGCGGAAGACAAGCTTAATTGCAAAGGCCAGCACAACGACGATTGCGGCCGGGACGAGCGCGACAAACGAGCGCGATATCGAGGGGGGGACGCTGTCGGGCATTTTGATGACCATGTCTCTCTGGATAACCCTGCGATAGATCTCGCCGACGAGAAGCGCGATAATCATCGCGACAAAGAGGTTCGAGGCGCCAAACGTGTCGGTGCTCCAAGAGGAGGCCTCGGCGTCGATATTGTTGACAATCAGGAAGGCGGCGACTGAGATTACGCCTGCCGACGTGCCGTCCACCTTATAGCTCTCCACCAGGGATTTAGCCACGCCGAAGGCGGCCACCAGCGCGAGGATGCCCATCGTAGCGGGGAAGATGTCGTTCCATACGAATTCATTCCATCCCTCGCCGAAGATCCCGGCCATAAAGTTCTGATAGGCTTCGAGCGGGAACTCTCCGATGATGATGAAAAACGAGCCGACGATAAGAAGCGGCATAGCGAGAATAATACCGTCGCGAAGAGCAAGCAGATGCCTTTGGGTTGCGATCCTTGATGCGGCAGGGATAAATCTGTTCTCAAAAAAGTCTCTCATCCTTGTTTCATCCTTTCCTCAAATCAATTGCGTAGGCAAGAACCTTTTCACCATTCATGCGACCGTAGTCCACCATGTCGATGACCCCCACGTTCACCCCTTTCGGCTCATATTCTGCTTTTGTCTTTTTCAGCAGATAACGCACCTGCGGCCCCAGCAGGATGACATCCGCACCCTCCCCCTTCGAGGCAAGCGCGCCCTCCGCAATCGCTTCAATGGAGGCGTCTATGTCTTTTAATTCTGCCGATTCCATCATTTTTTTGACGAGCATACTGGTTGACATCCCCTCGCAGCAGACCAAAATGATCCTGATCATACGCTTCACCATCTCTCTGATTTAAAATTATTTGCAATGCACAATAATTTGTCGCCATAAGGCTACTCCGCCGCGCCGGACGCGATGCGCCCCTCCAGCGCCGACACTTTCTCATTCAGTCCAATTATAAGCGAAGCCAGATCGCGCAGCAGGATCGCGCCGCTCAGATGATCCTGAGCATGCACCATCATCAGCGTCGGAGCCACGCCCTTTCCGCCTACCTCGTCCCTGAGCAGGTCGGTCTGTGTCTCGTGAGCCGCCATCAGGGAGGCTCCGCTCTTTTCAAGCGCCTCCCGCGCCTCCGTAAAGCTTCCGTCTCCGGCCAAATACATGGCCTCCATCGCAGAGCTTTTGGCATCCCCCGCCTCGGCAATCAGCTTAAACGCTATGACGATACTTTCGTCCTTCATACAAGCTCCTCTTTTCTTGGGCAACACCGCACAAAGAGCGTCTTACGACTTTGCGTGCGGCATTGCCCTTGGTAATGGCGCATCATCAGGCCTCTTCGCCGAACCGGTTTTGGAAAAGTCCCTGGATCATCGCCAAAGCCTCGTCTTCGCGATCTCCCTCCACGCAGATGGTCAGCGTTTCCCCGTATTTTGCGCCCAGTGACATCAGTGAATAGATATCTCGAATATCAGCCTCCATTTCTCCTTTGATAAGCCTGACATGTGACGGTAGCTCCGTGGATATCTTGACCAGCTTTGCGACCGGTCTTGCATGAAGTCCCAGTCTGTTAAGCAGCCTGACCTGTGCCGTTTTCATTGCGTTCACTCCCTTGTGACCGGTAGGTCCGGCGGCTCTGCGCAGGACGATTCCGGTAGATTGGTTACCATAGACTGGCTATATAATATCAAAAATCGCTCCGGAAGATGCCAATTTGAGCAGATCTATGACCTCATCCGCGCCGGAAAGCGCCATTATACGATCCAAAAGCTCCGCCCAGAGAGACACGTCGATGCCGCTGATCAGCTTCCTTAGCTCCAGCACACAGGGAGGCACGACGCTGAGTTCGGTTACGCCCATTGCAATCCACAGCGGCACAAGAAGCGGATCCGCCGCGGACTGACCGCAAATTGAAACCGGCTTGCCCGCGAGGGCGGCTTCCCTCACAACGGAGCGGATAACCCTGAGCACGGCAGGATTGCAGGTGTTATTCAGTGCGGCGGTCTTCGCGTTGCCTCTGTCGGCCGCGCAGAGATACTGGGTAAGGTCGTTGGTGCCGATGCTGAAAAAATCCGCCTCCCGTATCAGTACATCCGCCATAACCGCCGCGGAGGGGACCTCAATCATAATTCCGAGCGGCAGGTGGGCGGCAAAGGGGACGCCGCGCGAGCAAAGATCTTTTTCCACGAGCTCAAGGAGCGACTTTACCTCCCTAAGTTCGGAAACCGCCGTAATCATCGGCAGCATCACGTTCACCGGACCGAGCATCCCCGCCCGGAGAATGGCCGCCAGCTGCGCCATGAATATCTCGGGATTGGCCAGGCAAAATCTGATGCCGCGCACGCCGAGATAGGGGTTTGGCTCCCGTTCCATCGGAAGGTATTCAGTCGGCTTGTCTCCGCCGATATCAAGGGTTCTTACGGTCAGCGGTCTCCCTTTGAGCTGCGTTACGGTCTGAGCGTACAGCGCGAACTGCTCATCCTCCGTGGGCATATGCTTCATGCTGATCATGCTGAGCTCGCTGCGAAACAGGCCCACACCCTCTCCGTCCGCTTTGATAACAAGCGGCGCCTCCTCCGGCAGGCCGATGTTGCAAAGAAGGCCTATTCTCCTGCCGTCTTTTGTGACCGTCGCCTTCCCGCGAAAGGCCTCCAAAAGGCGCGAACGCTCAGTTTTCTCCAATATGTACGCATTATAGCGTTCGGTCAGTTCCTCATCCGGAGAAAATACAATCTCTCCGGTTTGTCCGTCGATATAAGCTCTTTTTTCACGGCTCGCCATCTCGAGCGAGCCGAGAGCTCCCACAATGCACGGGATGCCCAAGGACTTTGCAAGCAGCACGGTGTGGGATGTCGGACCGCCCTCTTCCATCACAAGTCCCTTTATTATATCAAGTGAGAAATGCAGAAGCTGTGACGGCGTGATTTCGCGGCCGAACAGTATTATTCCTCCGATTTCGGGGATCTCGCGTCTGTCTTCCTCACTGTCGTCCAGCATTGCCTCCAAAATCTGCGCCTTGACGTCGCGCAGATCCAGAACGCGCTCCCTGAGGTATTCGTCATCGACCTGGGAAAGCTTTTCAATCCGGCTGTCAACCGCGCATGAAAATGCCCACTGGGCTGAGGCGCCCGCATCTCTGATCTGATTTGAGACCTCATCCCAGAGAAAAACATCCTTCAGCATCAGCATCTGAGCCTCGAAGATCTCGTCGCCGCTTTCGCCGATACTTCCCTTTGCGGCGTCGACCCGATCGGCAAGGCGCTGTATAGCCTTCTCACGCGCCGCGCTGCAGCGGGCAAGCTCGGCCTCGATATCTTCTGCGGTTTTCTTCTCGATATGGTTATCCCGACTGTGCAATGAATAAGACCACGTGAGGGCTATTCCCGCTGATACGCCTAGTCCTTTCATCTAATCACCATCTTTTTGTGTTGATTATAGAGCGGCCTGCCTGCTCCGTGAGGGGCCTCGGGCTCCTCAGCGCCGGCAGGGCCGGGAATCTCAAAAAAACAGGGAGGCAGTGGATTCTATTTTCCTGTCCTTAACCGATTGGGGGTGCAGCATCACAAAGCTAACGTGCTTTATTCCTGCGCCGCCGAAATCTATCTCCGTTTCCAGATCAATCTCAAAAGCGCGTTCTTCGTGCATCGCCTCGACGTACAGTATAAAATACAGCCGGTCTCCGAGAGGAAGCGCCCTTCCGCTGCGTTCCATCTCAAACAGCTCGCCCGACATGTGCTGCCGGTCGTATCCGTTTTCAATGAGATGGGAGAGGACGATATCCGACATTTCCTCCAAGGTTTTGCAGGCTATCCTTAGATCAGATCTGGGCAACGCCATATTGTCGCCTATGTCGCGCCGCACCTCGAGATGACGTTCCACAAAACCCGAAATAGCCTCAAGCTCGCCGGGCCTCGGATTGTCAGATACGCAAAAACATGGAACGGAGACACCCTCTTGCGGGAACGGAGATATGATCAGATCGAAATCCTGTCGGTCCAGTGTCTCAAACTGCCCCAAAAGGCATATATCGCTCACAACCAGATTCGGCGAGAGAGCGCTGATCTTGTCGAACAGTCTCATTGCCGAAGCAATGCTCTCGTCATACAGCAGAAGCGCCCGGAACTTCGTTTGCTGCCGCCGCATTGAGTTTATAAAATGCAGACAGATGGATGAGATCTCCTCGTCGTTTGGGATTAAGGAGTAGAAGGACTGGTAGAGGCAGCCGGAGGCCCACACCGCCCTGTACAGCGCAGTGTATTGTTGCCTGAGCGTGGCTGCGTACCGCGGCTCGCCTTTCTGGCCGGTCAGGCCGGAACGCAGACGGTACAGTGCTGTTTTGAGATGCGCGGCCAGTCCGGAGAGAAGGAGCCCGTCGCCCGCGAAGGGGAACTCGATGACCGTTTGAACGAACAGCGCAATCATACCCGCAAACTCTGCCATCTCAGAGCTGAAATCCGCTGTTAAGGAGGGGAGCGAATGCCCTCCGGCGTTTGCGCCGAGTATGTGTATCCCGATAAACACACGCTCGCTGTAAGGAACCTCCACATGGAACTGCTCAGTTATCCCGGCCGCGATAAACCCCGCGATCTCTCCCGCCCGGGAGTCGATAATCCCGTCAGGCACATTGTCCTTCGACACAACGCCGAGGCCGCCGCAGAGCCGCTCCACGGATATCGTGAGATGGATGAGAAGCGCCGTATAGTATGTGTTGGCGAGATGAAAACCGTATCTGACCTCAGTGTTCTGGATAATCTCCGCGATCTTCCCGATGTCTACCTTCGGCTTCATATGAAGAGAAAGATAGAATTTTTTAAGATCGAGCCTCAGCAGGTTGACCCGGTTGGAAAATTCGTCAAGATCATGACACTCCCTGCTCAGCACATCGGAGATATCCACCAAATCCGCAATGGCGTTTCTCCGGCTGATCTCGTCTCCAAGGATGTGCACCCCTTTATTCTGACATTTTTTAACAAGTAGTCCGTACTGTAAAAGCCATTTGTTGACCCAAAGCAGATCCTTTTGCACAACGCTCTTGCTGACATAAAAGTGATCTGCCAAAAACTGCATGGTGAGCCCGGAGGGAGAATAGAGCAAATACTTTATCATCTCAATGCGCCTGCCGTAGTTGTCGTGACCCACGCGCACGCCCTTTTCGCCGGTGACCATAGATCTCAGATCCTCCTGATCCATATCGCGCAGTTCAAGGCGGATGCCGCGTCCGCTCTGCGATAGAAGGGCAAGGTTTTCCCCCAGGCCGCTCTGAATAATCCATTCCTTCAAGCTGTCGATGTCTTTTTGCGTGGTGCGCTTGGAGATTGAAGCATGCGCCGCCAGCTCATCCAGGGTGACATACCGGTCGGCCTGCAGAAGATAAAGCATACTTTCGATCATCCGTGCGTGTGACTGCTCCGACATAAGCGTTCCCCCCTGCGGCAGACATTGTCGGCCAATTCTACAATTCAATATTACTATATGCGCTGCTCATTTGTCTAGAATGCAATAATTCGTTTTTTTGCCATGGCAATGTGGCACAATCAGGTTATTAGATAAATGTATACTTATTGGGGAATAATTACCGCATAAAAATATGAAAATGCCACAACTTTATGAAAAAAAAAGATTCTTTGCGGTATAGACATGTTGCCTTTTGTGAGATAGGCTAGTACTAGTAGAAATATAGAAATTCACCAATATTACGGGCAGGTTTTTCCCCGCCAAAACATGTGGAATTTACAAGGAGGGTGGCCTATGGAGCTTCGCGGCCAAACATATTTCAACCAAAGTTAATATGAAAGGATGACAGTGTTTATGTATAGGAAAAAGACCATGAAGCTTGGTGCGATAGTCCTGGTCGTTCTGATGTTTGCGCAGGTTTTTGCGCCCGGTGCGCAGGCCGCGGCGGTATTGTCCGCTGAAGTCGCGATCACGGATTTTAAGGTGCTGGATCAGGATTCGCGCGAGATCATAAGCCTGGATACCTGCCAGTCGGCCACAGTCACGTTCAAGGCCAAGCTGCTCGACGCTGAGAGCATCGACGCCTCCGCTGTCTGGGCGCTGTACGGCCAGAGCGGAAAACTCGTCGGATCAGGCGCGAAAAGCTATACGCTTGTCCCGGGTATCAGCAAGGATATCTCGCTTGAAATTACGCTGCCCCAGTCAAGGGCAGGGCTGACAATGAAGGTGTTTTTCTGGAAAACCGAAGGACTTCTTCCGCTCTGCGACGCGGCCCCCTTCCCCGACCATACTACTCAGGCCCAGAAAGCCGTGAAGCAATTTATCGCGTTTCTGAAAGATCCATCGTATAAAAAGGGCAACGGTTCGACGGTTGACGGCGTGGATCTTGCCAACGCGAAATCATTTGTAAACAAGGACTTTACCGAAGTGCCGTCGATCTTCCCGTCGCTTCGCTCGGTTACCGCGTCGGCGCTGACTAAGGACAGGGCGCTTCTCTGGCTGGGGTATGCCTCCGGCGGAGTGGACCGCGTGGAGCTTGCTTCAAACAATACGGAAAGCTATGCGGCCGAACTGTTCGCCGGGCAAAAAATCCTCCTTATTGTGGAGGAGGCCGGGCAAAGCGCCTATGTTGTGACGGACGACTCAAGCGTCTATCTGATCAAAGGCAATGCGGTCACAAAAGTTCATCTATAACGGCGAAAGTTCGCGCCCGGAGCGTGCGGCGTCCGATGCTTCACGGCTCAGTGCGAACCCGCAATATTCAGACTGATAAAGGAGGCTTTTTCTGTGTATAAAGCGAACAGAGCGACACGCATCGTGTCCTGCATTTTGTCTGTCGCCTTAATCTTTTCTCTTGTGGCCACCGCTTCCGCTGCCGGATTTGCCCCTATAACGCTCAAAGCGGCTCCCACAAAGATGATGGAATATTACAGCGCGGCAAACATCCCTGCGTCGGTTACATGGGTAACCACTTCTTCCGGCCTCAGCTTCTTGCCGGCAGCGGCCGTAACCGATGTGACCTGCGCCATTCAGGCCGGCGGCGTCCATTGGATCGGTACGAAGAACGGCCTGATGAGCGTCGACTTCTCTCAGCCGGACGAAAGGGATATTGTCCAGTATTACGCCGGAAATCGATATATGTATGACGGCGACGACGTTGTGACAGGCCTTGCGTCGGACGGCCAGGGTGGCATCTGGGTCAGAAACGCCAAGGGCGCCGTTCACATAAGGATGACCGAGCTGACCATGCAGGAGCGTACATACAGCTATGAAAAACTTATAAACGACGTTAACGACCGCCGCGGCATGGTCACTGACAACAACTCCTACAGCTATGACCAGGCTTCCAATGAATATACCCAGACCAGCGTGTCGACAAACGATAACGACGGGCTCTGGACGGCGATGTATGCTCTCGGCGAGATTTTCCGCTATCAGACCCTAAAGCGGGAGAACGCGCCGGCCCCCGAGATTGCGGCCGCGAAGAAGGCCGCGACGCGCGCCACCAAGGCTGTCATGCTGCTCGACTATGTCTCCGGACGCGGAACGGGCTTTCCATGCCGCTCGTATCTCTTAAAGAGTGAGGCGGCGGCCGCGTTATCGGGCCAGTTCAACAATGTACAGGCCGCGCAGAACGGATTCTGGTTTGAAAAGCGTATGCTTTCCCCGGGTGAAAGCTATCCTGACCCCATCATCGACGAGATGAAGGACGGTGGCAGACAGCCTATAGGAATCGCCACCGTGCGTATTACGTCCGACGCGTTGAGCAAAAAAGGCGCTCAGGTGCTGCAGAGCTCCGACCAGTATAACGGGCTCGGTCTCAGCCCCGAGGCGATAGATGCCTTCAATGCGGTCAGGCCCGAGGGCAGCAAGCTTGGAACGGATATTAAATCCACCGACTCGGGCTCCGTGTTTCCCGTCATGGTCGAGGGCATCAACATCGGCATGAAATACAGCGATGTTCCATCCGCCCAGAGAACGGTCATTGATCCGGCCAAGATTAAATTCCGCCTGACAACGCCCGTGTACGAGCGTATTCCTCAGTTCTTTAATGACCTGTTCCCAGCCTCGGTCATTGGTGACGACGGCTATGTGGACGAGAGCCAGATTGTATACAAGGCCGACACGTCGTCCGACGAGGTGGACGGGCACTACGCCCTGTTCTACACCGCGTATAAGTACCTCTGTGACGACCCGTCCGACCCGGAGCTTGCGGCTTTGAAGGGATACATCGTTGAGACAACCGTCAAGATGACAGATCTCATCCTGAAAGACGACCACTACTACATAGTCGACGCCACCGGCAAGCCCACGCAGTGGTCCAGATGGCTTTCTGAGTATTTCAACGACAACATCGACCTAATGAAGAAAAATCCGCTGTGGACATCTAACTACGTTGGCGTTGACGAAGAGGGCGAAGACGCGCTGTCCTACGGATATGAGGACGGGCCGCTCAACGCGCTCGAGGTTATGAGCTCGCTCAAGATTGCCCAGTTTATTGCGCGCGACGCCGATCCCATAGGCTTTGCCGCCGACGTGCAAAAATATGGCCTGGCCTATGACCAGTGCTTCGACTCTCCGTATTCCGGCTCGGCGCCGTTTATTAACGCCAAGGGCTATATGGACATGGCGCTGGAATATATATTCCGCCGCTTTGTTAGGCAGAATACAGACGCCTATGGCGAAAATGACAACAAGCCGATAAACTTCTTCACGCCTGGCAACAAGGTATTCAACGCCGCCCTGCACAACGATTGGACGCAGTATGTGAACTACTCCGACGAGGAGCTGGGCTGGTTCCCGGTATACGGCCTGCTGGAGCTGGAGAAGGACGCCGGCCGCAAAGCAAAGATTGTCGCGGCCTTTGACCAGTGGTATGACGGGCAGGAAGAGCGCGAGGAAAACCCGTTTTACACCTTCCTGTATCAGATGGCGCATCCGGAGAAAGATACGGTTGACCTGACCTCGGCGGTTCGGTATCTATACCGTTCTCCGCTGATACGCAACAAATCCGTTAAAACCAGGATTGACAGGCAGGATGTGTTCTTTATCGAGCCGGGCGACCGCGACAGCAACAAGGCGCAGACCAACCGCGCGCTGCCGCTTGACGAGATGAACATCGGCAAGGATAACGGCAATCCGTTCACGCGTTACAGCGGCGTGGGATTCCAGACCGGCACGCCCTATACGTCCGGCACCCTGGACTGCAGTACGGTGTTCACGCTGCCCTATTGGCTCGGGCGTTATTACGGATATATTAAAGAGACCTCCCCTGTTTCTTACGCTTTTAAGGCGCCCGCCGTCTCTCTAACTTCAGACAAGACCACAGTGGCGGCCGGCGGCGAGGATGTCGTCTTTACAGCAGTGGTTTCGGACGGAGCAAATCCGATGGCGAGATTCATCGTGGACTTTTACGCAAACGGCAGATACATCGGGCGTGCCCGGACAGGCGCCGACGGCAAGGCAGCCGTCACAGCGAAGCTCAGCACCTCCGTTTCTGTCACGGCGCAGGCGACCGAGAGGCTGGTGGGAGCCGTTGTTTATACGCAGACGGATTCCAACGCGGTCACGATTACCGGCGCTGAAATGTTTACATCATATGGTAACTGGACGCAGGCTTCTTTGAACAGCTCCGTGCCGGAAAAGGTGCGCCTTTACGTCAGTATAGTGCGCGACAAGGAATACTACGGCGCGCAGTACGCGGAGCGTCCCAATGTGATCCCCGTGGGAATCGGATTTAACACGTCCTTTATGGACTCAGCCAGAAACTTATGGTTAGGGACTGACAGCGGAATCCTTTTTGTCTCAAAAACCGGAGAGAGCAAGACACTCGCCGGGGCGGAGCGTCTCCCTTACAACGAGATCCGCATGATGTTTGACGACGGAGCCTCCGGCGCATGGGTGCTCTGCGGCGATCCAAACAACGACATGGCAAACGCTGTGTGCCATATCGACGCGATGTAGAAGGAGGAATCGTGATGTTTAAAAGACTCCTTGCCGGCGCGTTAACACTGGCGCTTTCGCTTTCGCCGGTTTTACCTGTAGCAAGTGCTGCCTCGGCGGCTCCCGCCGGAGCGCTCTCGGCCCCTGTAATTCAATTGGGAACCTATTACACGAAGCAGATGAACTATTTTGCACTCGGCGACGCGAGAATCCCGGCTGACGGCTGGGTGACCGACGCGTCGATGGCCTCCAAATCAGGGCTTCTCCCGTTTGACCTTCCCGAAAATGTGATTTCTTCGCTTGGGATTGGCAGCGACGTCACAATCGCGCTGACCGACGCGGACGGCACATACTGGGTCGCGCTTGGCGAAAAGGGCTTTATGCGCATCAATTTTTTTGAAAAGGACGCGAGGGATATCTTCCAGTATTTCTGCGGCCCGAGGTATATCTACAACGGAACGAGTCCTCAGAGAAACACCGTCACCGCCATGAAATCCGACGGGGCGCACGGCCTCTGGGTCAAGAATTCCCTGGGCGCGGTGCACATCCGCATGATCCCGCGCACGCTGGGCCAGCGGGCTGCGATCAACGACCAAATCAACGACAAGCTTACAACCTTCCGCGGAACAATCATCGACACTAATGTCCGTCCGTTTGACAAGGGCAATGACAGCAGTGACGGCGCGCCAGCCGCGGAGACTGCTCTCAACGCTTCGTACGGCAGCGAGTGGGCGACGATCACCGAGCCGGACGGATCGGTGAGAAAGTTCCAGCAGATCGAGAAGTACGGCTTCAACAACGATTCCTATTGGACCGGATTCAGCCTTATAGGCGCCGGCAATCAGTACGAGTCGCTGCGCAAAAAGGCCGGAGCCGAAGACGCGGCCGAGGCCGCGCGCAAAAGGATCGTCGAGGGCGCCAAAAACATTATGCTGATCTCAAAAATAGCCGGCCTCGGCGACGGATTCATGCCGAGAAACTATAAATTCACGACCGAGCCGGGCGGCGGCGTCGCGGGAAAGATCACCTACAGGCTGACGAAAAAAGCGGGAGGCGATCCCACAAAGATTGAGGCCGGAGACACGTATGTCGTGCAGGGCACTGGCAATATGTCCGGCAAGTGGAGCGGCGCGCAGACGCTTACATACTCATTCCCGGTTGAGAGCTATTTCGGCGACGGTCAGCCTGTGTTCTCAATGGATCCTGCCGTGGCAATAGCCGCGGGCTCGCCGGGATATATGCTGTATAAGGACATTTTCGCAGGCGATGCGGCCATCGTTGCATCCCGCGGAGACCGCAAGGTGTACATGCCCTATGTGCGCAAGGACACGCCCGTTTACAGGGACGACATAAACGGAAATCCTGTTTTACAGCCCGACAGGGCGGCCGACTGGGCATTTTCCTACACGGTGACGGAAAACGTTTCGGACAAATATCCCGAGCTCGTAAAGAAATTCACAGTCGCCGATCCCGTCAATCCGACGCGCCCAGGCTACGCTCCAAATCCGGATATGGGCAACCTGACCTTCTATACCGACACTTCGTCGGAGGAGCCTACAGGAGCCTTCGCCTCCTATTTTGTGCTCTATAACTATGTACTGAAGCCCGAACTGGCCGACCCCACAACGCCTGCCGCGAGAAGGGCTGAGGATCTTGAGCTTCTCAGGATTTTGAGGGACAGCGCCGCCGCGACGCTGAACCACATTATTGACAACGGATACGTCCTGAGAGACCCGGACGGCCGTCCGAGCTTTTGGGGCAAGTGGAACCGCGATTACTTCAATATTGATAACCGGCCGGATCTTGACGGCGTGCAGGCGCACCTGTTCATCCCGGACGGAACCCTGAACTCGAGCGAGATGTTTATGTTCGTAAGGGTAACCCTAGATATACTTGAAGGCGTGAAGAACGATGCGACAACGCCGACCGGCATAAACATGTCAGCCGCCCCGTATAAGTTGACGGCTGCCCCCGACGGCTCAGCATCATACAAGAGCTGCTACGACAAGTTCTCAGGCGAGTATGCCAAGATGAAGGATACGCTTGAGCCCGACGCGAAGATGAGCGAATTTACCGACATTCAGCGCGCGACAGGAACCGATGAAAACGGCAAGAGCGTCGGCGACAAGAATGGCAGGGGCTATCTCAAGATCATGCAGCAGTTCAACCTCCGGCAGAAGACCTCCATCAAGTTCTGGATGGACGACATAGACGCGGCGCTGGCCGACATTTCTGCAAACGGCGGGGTTGTTTCGCTCGCCGCCGCGCAAAAGTACTACACATCAAAGGAGTATTTTGGCGAGAGTAAGGCGGACATGGCAGGCATCCTTGACGACCTGAAGGTCATCAGGAGGGATTACCAGAACGCGTATGACCACAACGCATATGCGATCACCTGCAACTATTCCGACGCGCTCATGTACTTTGTGACGTATTTCCCGCTCTTTGTGCTCACAAAAGATGAGGCGGATGTCTTCTCCCAGGTTAAAAGCGCCTATGCGCAGATCTATGAGGGGCAGCTGAAGCCGGAACAGATCCCGTTCGACGGATATCTTATGAAACTCTTCGATCCGGCCCATCCGGGTATCGACAAGGACCTCGCGGACGTGACGAGACAACTCATCCGCCAGCCGCAATATCTCCAGAACTTTAACGGACAGCAGGCCTACAACGCCGTATACCGCAAGGATTTCTTCACTTTCTCCGCTTACGACTGGCTTGATGTCAATATAAACAGCGCCACCGCGGCCGGGATTACCTTTGACGAGCGCCGCTCCTCGAAGTTTAACACAAACGTCATGGAGATAGACGGCAGAGCCTCGGATACGGTTATCAGCAGATTCACGGCGGGCAGTGAAAATACCAACTATGACGGAAATATCTACATGTACGATCCCTCGCCGTTTAATGTCGGCTATTGGGTGGGAATCAACTATAATATCATCAGCGAATAGCAGACTATTCTAGAAAGGATTTGATCTGATGAAACGGACAATAGCGATCCTGGCCGCGGCTCTTTTGGCCCTTCAAATGCTCTGCCCCGCGGCGCTGGCCGCACCCGACGCAGCATCGGCCGTCGCGCCGGATATTGCATCGAAGAGCGTAACTGTTTCAGGAACCGGCTATCCATCAAACGCGCAACTTTCGATTCTCGGCGCGTACAATGAGCAGCCGTCTTTACAAGGCGCGGACTATATAGACCAGGTGGAGACAAACGCTGACGGCAGCTTCTCTATCACATTCCCCTCCGCCAAGTCCGACTGGAAGAGCGGAGACACATACTATGCGGCGGTTAACGGCCTGGTGTTTTCGGCCGTGATCACTTCCTCGACGGAGAAGCATATATCCGTCGAGGTGCTCACAACCTCGAAGATTGTTTCGGGATACAAGGCTCACATCCAGATTAAAGCCGTCGCAGTGAACTTCACGCCTGACGCGCCCATCGTAGTTGTGCTGAAAGACGGCGCCGGAGCGGCAAACGGCTCAGTGACTGTCGGCGCTGACGGGACGGGCCTGCTGTCGACAGCGGCCGCGTTCCAGGCCCCCGGCGTATATACGCTGGAGGCAACCTGCGGCGACGTTTCAGGAACTGGCAGCCTGACGGTTGTGGAGAGGCCCGCTAATATCTGGGCTCTAAATCTCACGTCAAACACTATCGGTTTCAATGCCGGCATCGCGACAAATAGCGCGTATGCCGTGACGATAAACGGCGCCGATGCGACGATCACCGCAATTAACGGCAATGTGCTGACACTGGCTTCCCCCATACCCTCCGGCGCGACGGTGGTTGTCAAAAATGTAAAATTCCCGGAGTTTTTCCCGAGCTATTCCTTCACCTTTACAGTGACTGCGCCATAAGAATAACCGCAAACGTCTCTCAGGCAGCTTTCCGCTGCCTGAGAGACGTTTTTCCATGCTCCAAGAAGGGACATTTCATAATGGGGAAAGGAGGGATACGATTGAGGATTAAGCGCGCACTGGTGTTTGAGCCCGAAGAGGGGTTTAGCAGACGCGATATTTTTATTGATGGAGGCCGTTTCTCGGATGGGCACACCGGCGGAGATACGATAGACGCCTCGGGATGCTATGCGATCCCCGGCTTGATCGATCTTCATATCCACGGCTGCGTCGGCTGTGATTTTTCCTCGGCGGATACGGACGGGATCGCCGCTATGGCCGCATATCAGGCGTCGAAGGGCGTCACGGCCCTTTGCGCGACCACGCTGACGCTGCCGGAGAAAGTTTTGGCAAAGGCCTGCAAGACTATCTCGAGGCATACTCCGGCGGATTATGAGGCGCACATTGCGGGCATATATCTTGAGGGGCCGTTCATCTCTCCTGAAAAGACGGGCGCGCAGAATCCGGCGTATATCATCGGTCCGGATGAGGCTGTTTTCAGAAGGCTCAATGAGGCAGCCGGCGGTATGGTCAAGCTGCTGGCCATAGCACCTGAAATAAGCGGCGCTCTGGAGCTGATTTCTTCGATCAGCGGCGAGGTCGTTTGCGCGCTGGCGCACACGGCGGCCGGATACGACCTTGCTGCCCGAGCGTTTGCGTGCGGGGCAAGGCAGATAACCCATCTCTATAACGCGATGCCCCCGTTTCTGCATCGCGAGCCCGGCGTTGTAGGCGCGGCATTCGACGAGCCTGGGTGCATGGCGGAATTGATATGCGACAATGTGCACATACATCCGAGCGTTGTGCGCGCGACCTTCCGCGTAATCGGCGACGATCGGATTATCCTCGTCAGCGACGGCATGATGGCCACAGGGCTGGGAGACGGACTGTTTGAGCTTGGCGGCATGAGGGTAACTGTATCGGGCGGCGCGGCGAGGCTTGAGCATGGCGGGGCAATCGCGGGCTCAGCTTCTAACCTGATGGACTGCGTACGCACCGCCGTAAAACACATGGGTATTCCCCTAAGCTCGGCTGTGAAATGCGCCACTGTAAATCCCGCCAGGGCCATAGGAGTTTTTTCTGAGCGCGGAAGCATTACTGCCGGCAAACTCGCCGATCTTGTGCTTTTGGACGAGAATCTTGCGATAAAGCGCATTTTTCTCAGGGGAAAAGCCCTGCCGTCATAACAGGATGGCACAGCGTGAGGGGTACAATAAAAAGGCTGCGGGAGGTAATCCCGCAGCCTTTTTACTTTGCGCCGTTTAATCAGCGCCCGCAATTTTTTTGCTTTACTTCGCCGTTACCGTAAACGTAAAGGTGTAGCTCGGGAAAAGTTTATCGTATTTGACGCCCGCGATGACTATCGTGTCACCCTTTTCGCTTGCGCGGTCGATCGTGACCAGCTTGCCCTCGGCAGAAATCAGTTCGCTTGAAACCTCTGCGCCGTTTATTTTTATGCCCTTTTTGGCGGCATTAAAGGTCACGTCGGCGCCGAAGGTGACCACTGTTTTGCCGTCGCCCAATGAGACGACAGGCATCCAGAGGCCTGCCGGCTGCACAAGGCATTCAATCTTCAGCGTGGTCAGCGTTTTGTCCCCAAGCACGGCTTTGATCTCAAACATTCCCGCGGCGGCCTTTGTGGCGCTGAGCTTGAAGATGTACCTTCCGTCGGCCGCGGCATTGGCGGTATCCAGCAGCTCGCCGGCCGGATTATAGAGCTTAAGCGCCAGCGCAACAGGCGCCTCGGCAAACTCTACGTCCACAGGAATGTTTGCGGCGTAGCCCTCTGTGATCGAGGTGACCGGAGTGGTCGCCTTAACTCCGCTGGGATCACCGTATGTAAAGGTGTCCGTAAGGCCTTCGATCGGCATGTTGGGCTTTGCGGCGTTGCTGCCGTTGGTGCGGACGGTTACGGTAAACACCGTATTGTCATCGACAGTCCAGCCGATTCCCTTTCCGTATTCGGGAGGATTGGAGGCGCTGTAGTTAGTGGGAATGAGCCCTTCCGGATTGCCGTCGTCAAAGTAAAGCAGGTCGTTAAGACCAAGCGTGAGCGTGACGGTTTCCGATTCGCCCGGCTGCAGCAGCCCTGTCTTGCCATATGCGCGCAGATCGTTCTTCGGGCGGCCGTCCTCCTGCCATGTGCTGGCGCTGAGGTACAGCTGAACAGTCTCTTTGCCGGCCACACCGCCGACATTTTTGACCTTCACGGTGGCCGTTATCGTGTCGCCGCCGTCCGCGATATACTTCTGGCTGAGCTTAAGATCACTGTACTCAAACTTTGTGTAGCTCAGGCCGTAGCCAAAGGGATACGCGACCATGGTTTCGTAATTGTCGGGCCTTGACTCATAGAAGCGATAGCCCACGTACACGCCGTCGGCATAGTACGCCGCGTTGTTGTAGCCATTTCCGGGGTATTTCCCGTCGGGGTATTTTTCGTTGTGTTCATTGAACATATACACGGACGGGCTGTCGTTAAAGTTGACCGGGAAGGTCTGCGCCAGCCTGCCGGACGGATTAACGGTACCCTTCAGTATGTCGGCCAGGGCCTCGGTGCCCGCGCTTCCGGGGTTCCAGATATCCAGAATGGCGTCGGCGCCGCCGGTGGTGGCCTCGACAGTAATCTGGTTGGCGCCCGTGCCTGAGGTTACGCTGACGGTGCCGCCCCTGAACGCCGTTGTGTTTGTGGTGCCGCCGACGTTAATCAGAACAATGAACGGTTTGCCTGCGGTGTGGAAGGCTTTTTCATATTCTTCATACACAATGAGTTCCTTGGGTTCAATGTTGAAGAGCGCTGCCGTCACATCCGCGCCTTCGCCGGAGATGCGTGTCAATACGAATATTCCGACGTCGGACGAGGCGGCGGCGGCCTGAGCGGCGGCTTTCGCGTTGGCCCTCGCGGTGTCGAGAGGAACGGCGTTCGCGGCGTTGTAAGCGGCTGTTTCAGCTGTCGCCGCTTTGGCCTGTGCTTCGCCGAAGACATACTTCTTGCCGCCCTGAGACGGCGGATTGTCGTTAAAAGCGTCAAGGAAGGCCTGGTTGTTGCCGCCGAGAGCGCCAAAGTCGATCTGCCAGTTGACAACGTCGAAGCCGCGGTTCTTAAGGGCTTCAACCAGGGTCATCGCGTAGTCTTCCGTACTGTTGTTAAAGCGCACCTGGGCGCTTCCGGTTCCCTGTAGGACAACGTCGCCGATCGAGGCGCTGTCGCCGTACCATCTCAGGTTGAAGTACTCCTGCCATGCCTTTCTGCTTGTCACAAGAGCGACTTTTTCATTTCCTTTGAGCGGCAGGGTATTGTTGTCGTTCCTCATGAGGACGATAGCTTCGTCAGAGACCTGCTTGTTGACGACGCGGGAATCCTTCTGGACCTGCGAGCTGCCGAAGGCAAGATGGCGGCTGCCGATATCTTCCCTGGTCAGGCCTACCGTAGGCGTTCCATCCACTTTAAAGCCGTCTGCGTAGGTACCGTCGGACTTGAGGACGCCGTATTCTCCCTGGAAAGCGAATGTCTTAACCATAGTTCCAAGGATGTTTTTGACGCTGCGGTTCAGATATCCCAGGTTCCTGTCGCCGTTGGTCTCGTGATTGAGCCAGGGCAGATAGGTGTTTAATGGGCGCGCGGCGTTCTGCGACATGTCTGTCTGAGCCTCGAGAGCGGCCGGTTGGGCATCGCCGCCCCAGTCGGTCATAACAAAGCCCGTAAAGCCCCATTCTTCGCGCAGGACGCTTGTCGTAAGCCAAGGGTTGCGTGCGGTGGCGATTGCGTTAATGCCGTTATAGCCGGTCATGAGAGCCCAGGGATCCGACTTCTTAACCGCTATCTCAAAAGCGCGCAGATAGATCTCCCTCAGGGCGCGCTCCGTGGCATATGCGCTGCTGTTGCGGCCCGTCTCATAGTCGTTGGCGGCGAAGTGCTTCAGGGTCGCGGCAACGCCGCCTTCCTGCATACCCTTAACCTGCGAGGCCGCGGTCAGGCCCAGTATATACGGATCTTCGGAATAATACTCAAAGTTGCGGCCCGAAAGCGGGTTGCGTTGGTTATTGATGCCGGGCCCGAGCACATAATCAACCGCATAATGCTTGGCCTCCGCCGCATATCTCTGACCCACCTGTTCGGCAAGAGCCGCGTTCCAGGTGGCGCCTACGCCGGCGGGGCACATCCAGATAGTGGCGTTCTTCCACATGCGCACGCCGGCGGGGCCATCCGCCAGTACGGTGGAGGGGATATTAAAGCGGGGCAGGGCGGGCGTTCCGCCGGCGGGGCCGCCTGTGCGGAGGATACCGTCGTTGTTGCTCTCGATCGGGTAGTTATAGCCGTTTTGCAGCCAGATGGGGTCGCCGCCCACGCCGCCGCATATCATAAGTTTTTCCTCGACGGTGAGCTGTGCAATAAAAGCGTCGAGATCGATAAGGAACTTGCCGTCCTTGTCCGCTTTCAGGGTAAGGAATTTGTCATCGTCGGTCACACGGATATTAAATGTGACGGGCGTCGAGGGATTAACGCCGTCCTTTACCGCCGTGGCCCTGATGGCAATGGCTTTTGTCTCGTCGAGTCCGGCGGCGGAGATCGGATCGCCGTAAACATCTCCGTCCGCAACGAGGTTCGCGGCCGTCAGGCTGTCGACCTCGGAGGCGCTGAAGTTGGATTTCTCCGGGAGCCATGTGCAAGGGGCCGCCTTATAATAGATCTTCGCGCCCGCTGAATCCGTGAAGAGCTTGATACCCGCGGCTACGTCGCTTTTTTTATAAAGGCCGCCGGTCAGCTTCAGGACGTTATTTGTCGACGCGGGGTTAATGTTGTTATCTATTGCAAGCCTCGGAGCGTTCATAGCCGTTGTATACGTATAAAGCGCGCCAAACTTGTCGCCCTGGTAAGCGACAAATTTGTAAGTCGTGCCGCCCGTGTAGTCCAGTATGTACGCGCGCGGGGTAGTCAAGGCGCCGGCGGCGGTTACGGCAGGATTAATCCTGATCCTTTTTGCGTTCGGGTTTTCCCGCACGGGATCAGAGCCGTCGTCGGTATACCAGAGAGAGAGAGCGTCGTCGCCCTGATAATCTGAGATCCATCTTGGATAGTTGGCTGCCGTGAGAAGCGCGTGCTGCACACGAAGGATGATACGGTTCGCGTCAAGAGACGCGCCGCTTGGCGCCGCTATCGTGGGATCCGATTCTGCCGCGTTTGCGGTAAAAATGGGTGAAATGGGTGTAATACATGTGCATAAGAGAGCTAATATTGCCACCAGAGAGATAGCCTGCTTAAATAACAAGGGGCTTTTATTTTTTGTCAGCTGATTTATAATCTTATCCATTTTTATTTCCTTTCAATTTTAAGATCATAGCTTCTCAGGTTCTACTTTTCCATGATGTCTTCGCAAAACAAATTATCTGCTGCATTCTTTGCATTTGCTATTGCCGCTTACCGCTTAAAAAACCAGATTTGCAGGCCCTTCGCTCCCGTGCTTCATTTATGCCTACTGGTACCTCCTTTGATAGCCAGCATATCACAATAGCATAAATTAGTAAATACTTCTCTTTTTTACTTTTATTTTTGTTTGGATTTTGTAACAAAGTGCCTCCTGGCATATCCGGGAGGCACCTTGCGGAACAATCTGACAGACAGCCCCCTGATCCATTCAGCGCATCTGGGGAAATGGCATCGGGGCTAAATATATGAATTATTTCGAAAGCAGAAATATTTTATACATCTCTGTGCAAAGCAATAAATAATTATGGAATAAAAGATCAAAATATAACGGAACATATCGAAAAATTTGGACATTTATTTCTTGAATCCAATATGTTACAATCACGCTGTGCATGATGCACAAACACGCTTGCATTAGTACAATTGAGCTCCGTATCTGGGTTTTGTATCGTTTGCACTTTACATAGTTTGCAGATAGGACGGATTGTGCCAATGAGGCGTGATTTCTAATGGACGGACATTGTCGGAGCCGTGATTAGCGCATACTATAAGTGCGGCCATGATTAAGAACGTCCGTTAAATTGGGAGGAATTTTCAAGTGATTAATGGTAAAAAAAGCGGAATCCTGAAAAAGAGCCTTGCAATGATGTTATGTCTCGCACTTGTACTTTCCATGCTTCCGATGGCATTTGCGGCTACAGTGCCCGAGGCGTCCTTCAAGGTAGTGACGCAGGTATATGACTACAGCCAGGATTCGATCGCGGTAGTGATCGACGCGGGCAGCGCGGTAAAGGGCGATTCGATCGACCTCGAAACCTTCGCGGTATCCGCGGTCTACCGTAATCCGGTTTCCAATGCCATCACGTTTAATAACACAAGAACAATTACGAAGGCGTATGTAAACGACGCGCCGAAGCTTGCGGAGACGGGCAAGGCGGCCGGCCGCTACATAGTCCTAGAGCTGAGGCACGCGTACTCGGGCGTACCCGGTTCTTCCACGCAGCTTTAC
>JAVBNY010000033.1:0-23668 GCA_031551205.1 Oscillospiraceae bacterium
AAATCTGCCAAAAGGCGGGCGTTCATCGTTTATGTGAACAGTCCCTGGCAACCGCCACTTATGGCTCTCAGCCCGGCGACGCGGCAGTCGGTGCGATGGTAACAAGCAGCTCTATTGCCTCAAATGTCTTTTTACCGATGCCCGGGATATTCATGAGCTCCTCGATCTTTTTAAAAGCTCCGGTTTTTGTCCTGTAGGCTATTATCAGCTCCGCCCTCGTCTCCCCGATGCCGGGGAGGCCCATGAGCTCGTCGAGCGTGGCGCTGTTCAGGTCAAGCCTGCCGTCCACAGTATGCGACTCCGATTTTTGCGTGCCTTCAACGGCGGGCGCGGCCGCCTGGACGGCCGGTTCATCCGCTGAAGTGCCAGAGGGAGCTTCCGGAGCGGCGGGCGACGCCCTCAGAAGGCCCCCATCCCTGCTGGTGATAACCGAGACCTGGGAGTTCGAGTTCTGAAAGCCGCCGAGAAAGAAACCGGCGGCAAACGAAAGGAAGATCAGGGTCAAAAAAATAGCGTATCTTGACCGCTTGCCGAGCTTCATGCCTGTCCCTCCCCGGGCTGTCAAATGAAAGCGCGCGCCGTCTATGCGCCCGTGAATCTGCCGGGCATATGCTCCCGCGCGCCGAAATGCCATTCAATCGCGTCCGCGATGCGGCTTGAAGCCTCTCCGTCGCCATACGGGTTAACCGCTTTCGCCATCTTCGAATACTCGTCGGGGCTGGACAGCAGCATCGAGGCGAGACGCTCGATTTCCTCCTGCCTGACTCCCGCCATCCTGACAGTGCCCGCGCCTACCGCTTCGGGACGCTCAGTTTCAGTCCTGAGCACGAGCACCGGCTTACCGAGCGCCGGGGCCTCCTCCTGAAGCCCGCCGGAGTCTGTCATTACCATATAACACCTGAGTATCAAGTTGTGCAGCTCGCTCACATCCACGGGGTCAATCAGCGTAATGCGCGGGGCGCCGCCGAGTATTGAAAAGGCCGTCTCCCTGACGGCGGGGCTGAGATGAACCGGGTATACAATCTCGACATCCTCAAATTTCCGGCTGACAGAGAGCAGCGCGCGCATAATATTCTCCATCGGCTCACCGTAGTTCTCCCTGCGGTGGGCGGTCACAAGAATAACGCGCCTCTTTTCAAAATCAATGCCGCGCAGCTCGGGCGATTTAAACTCAAAGCCCTCCCGCGCGGTGTGCTTAAGCGCGTCGATAACGGTATTTCCGGTGACAAACAGGCCTCCTTCAACACCCTCGCGCCGAAGGTTTTCTTCATTGGCGGAGGTGGGGCAAAAATGCAGGTCGGCGATAGAGCTCACAAGCCTGCGGTTCATCTCCTCGGGGTAAGGCGAGTATTTGTCAAAGGTTCTGAGTCCGGCCTCGACATGGCCAACCTGTATTTTTTGATAGAAGGCCGAGAGCGCGCCGGCAAAGGTCGTGGAGGTGTCGCCGTGCACAAGCACGATATCGGGCCGAGCGGCTTTCAATATGTCGTCCATCCCAAGAAGCGTCTTAGAGGTGATCGTCGTCAGGCTTTGGCGGTCCTCCATGATGTCAAGGTCATAGTCAGGCTTTATAGAAAAAATTTCAAGCACGGAGTCGAGCATCTCGCGGTGCTGCGCGGTCACGCAGACAAGGCAGTCGAAAGCGGCCCTCTTTTTTAGTTCGAGCGCGAGAGGAGCCATCTTAATAGCCTCGGGCCTTGTCCCGAAAACGAGCATTACCCTAATCTTTTTCATCATCGCTCTTTCCTTTTTCATCACTGTTATCATTTTCAAGCCATGTCAGGTCCGGCAGCGCCGCCGTGTCAAACTCCTTGGTGTCCAGCGCCTCGTCCGTGCCGTTTTCGTCGGATCCGCCGGAGGACTTCTCCGAAGAGGTGAACACCTTGTATCCTATAAAACCCGCTGCCAGCAGGCAGGCGACAAAGATCATCGCCTTTTTCTCGCCGCTCGTAGTGAGGACGACGGCGGTGAGCCCGAGAATGCCGCTCATAGTGTACAGTATGGCCACGCTCTGCTTCTGGCTGAAGCCCATGTCGATGAGCCGGTGGTGGACATGGCTGCGGTCGGGCGACATAGGGCTGCGCCCGGAGATAAGCCGCCTGACAATGGCGAAGGCGGTGTCAAAAATCGGGAGCCCGAGGATCAGAAACGGGATGGCGAACGACATGATCGTATACACCTTGAAAAGGCCCTGTATCGACACAACGGCGAGCACATAGCCGAGGAAGGTCGCGCCGGTGTCGCCCATGAATATCTTTGCCGGGTTCACGTTATACGGCATGAATCCGATGCAGGCGCCCGCGAGGGCCGCCATAATTATAGCGACGCCCGACTGGGAGACAAGGATCGCGATAATCAGCATAAACAGGCACGCTATCGAGGAAACGCCGACGGCAAGCCCGTCAAGCCCGTCGATCAGGTTAACCGAGTTTGTAATAATGACGATCCACACGATCGTCACGGGAACAGCCCAGTCCCCAAGCTCAAGATACGGCTCCGGGCTGAAAAGATTCGGGTTCGAAAGCGTCGTGATGACAATGCCGTGGTAAACCGCGACAAGCGACGCGAAGATCTGCCCAATCAGCTTTATCCAGGCCTTAAGCGGATGTATGTCGTCGATTATCCCAAGCACAACGATAACGACGCCGCCCAGCAGAACGCCGCGCACATAGTTGTCAAGCTCGGTGTAAAATATCAGCGTGCTGACAAGAAAGCCAAAGAAGATGGCCAGCCCGCCCATGCGCGGGATGGGCACCTTGTGCATCCTTCTAGAATCCCGGGGCACGTCTACAGCGCCGACAGTCTGGGCAAACTGCTTGACAAGCGGTGTTGTCGCAAATGACACCACGCCCGCCACGGCGAGCGCAGAGATCACAAATTTTACGAGATTCAGGTCGTAGTTCATGTCGGTTCCTTCACAATATGTTTGGGCGTAACCCGCCCATTTATGCCTTACCGGACGAATCCGATCTTCTTTTGCACCTTTGCAAGCGTTCTGGCCGCGACAGCGGAGGCGCGCACCGCGTTTTTACGGTAAAGATCTTCGAGGTAGTCACGATTTTTGAGCAGATCCTCGGTCTTTTCGCGAATCGGGCGGAGCCGCTCGATAACGGCCTCGGCCACGGCGGGCTTAAACTCGCCGTACCCTCGCCCCGCAAAGGACTCCTCCAGCTCGGGGATAGAGCGCCCCGAAGCCGCCGAGAAGATTGAAAGGAGATTTGACACGCCGGGTTTGTGCTCCGAAAAACGCACCTCCGGCTCTGAATCCGTCACCGCGCGCTTGAACTTTCGCATAATATCGTCGGGGGAATCGAGCAGCAGGACAAAAGAGCCCGGATTCGACGCGGATTTCGACATCTTTTTGTCCGGCTCCGTCAGGCTCATAATCTTCGCGCCAAGCTTCGGGATATAAGGCTCCGGCAGCGTGAAGACATCGCCGTAGATGCCGTTAAAGCGGACCGCTACATCGCGCGACAGCTCCAGATGCTGCTTCTGATCCTGCCCGACGGGCACGAGATCTGCGCAAAAGAGCAGTATGTCCGCCGCTTGAAGAACAGGGTAGGTAAAAAGCCCGGAGTTTATGTTTTCCGGATGCACGGCCGACTTGTCCTTGAACTGCGTCATGCGGGAGAGCTCGCCGTACATCGTGTAGCATCCGAGAATCCAGCATAGCTCCGCGTGCTGCGGGACATGGCTTTGGATATACAGCGTGTGCTTTTCTGCGTCTATCCCGCAGGCGATGAGCTGGGCGTAGACCTCGAGAATCTGCCTTCTTAGAGACGCCGGCTCATGCCTCTGTGTGATCGCGTGCAAATCGACGACGCTGTAGATGCATTCGTGACCGTTTTGAAGCGCGACCCAATTTTGGAGCGCGCCGAAGTAGTTGCCGATTGTCAATTTGCCGGACGGCTGTATGCCGCTGAATACACGTTTCAATCCTTCCATATCCTACCTCCCCGCGCCGATAAATTCTTTAAGGCACTCGCCCATAATTGTGATACCCTCTTCAATCTGTCCGAAAGACGGGAGCGAGAAATTCAGCCTGAAGCCGCCGGATATTTCGCGCTCGTCGACAAGAAAAGCGCTGCCGGGAACGCCGACGACCTTGCGCCTTGAGCAGAGCGAGCAAAACTCTGCGGCGTCGTACCCCGCAGGCAGGTCGCACCAGAGGAACAGCCCGCCGGAAGGGGGCGTAAAGTCCGCCAGCCCGCCGAAATGGCGCCCTATCGCGTCCGTCATCGCGTCGCGTTTTTTTCTGTAGATATCGCGGCATTTCGCTATGTGCGCGTCAACGTCGTACCGCTCGAAGAATCTGGCGATGGCCATCTGGAAAAACAGGTTCGAGTGCACATCCGAAACCTGCTTCGCAACGGTCATCTTAGATATAATATCCCTGTGCGCACAGGCGAGGCCGACGCGGATGCCCGGCGAGACTATCTTTGAAAACGAACCGACGTAGATAACCCGCCCCTCGGTGTCGAGCGATTTGAGCGTTGGGAGCATCTCTCCGGAGTATTGAAGCTCGAAATAAGGGCTGTCCTCGAGTATTATGACGTCAAATTTTTGCGCAAGTTCCAGGATTTTGTGCCTGCGCTCCAGAGACATATACGCCCCGGTCGGGTTCTGAAAGGCGGGGATCGTGTAGATAAGCTTTGTTTCCGGATGCGCCGAGAGCGCCGATTCAAGCGCGTCCATGTCCATTCCATCCGCGTCGACAGGGACGCCGACAAGGTTAAGGCTGTATGAGCGGAACGCGTTCAGCGAGCCAATGAAGCTCGGGTTTTCGCATATCAGCGTATCCCCTTCGTTTAAGAGCACCTTGCAGGCGAGATCCATACCCTGCTGCCCACCGGAAACGATGATAAGGTCGTCATATTCGCGGCCAATGCCGTATTTTCCGCTCAGGCGCGATTTCATCAGCTCGCGCAGGGGACCAAATCCCTCTGAGATGCCGTACTGCAGGGCGGCGGCAAACTCATTTTTAAATATCTCGGAGGATATTTCGGCGAGCTCGTCTTTCGGAAAGGTCTCCGGCGCGGGGTTCCCCGCCGAAAAAGAGATTACGCCCGGAAGCTGGGTGACCTTCAGTATCTCTCTGATCGCGGAGGGCTGAAGCGACGAAATTCTATCGGAAAAACTGTACCGCATGCTTTATTCCTCTTTTTCTGTGTTTTTCACTGCCGTATTTATGAGGGTATTATATACAATACCTTGTGGGTTGTAAATAGCCCGGGCAAAAGTCGCGCCCGGGCCACGGCCGCGTTTGTGCAGCCTGACAAAACCCCCGTAAATTGCGCCGCTTTCATTGTAGGTTTCGGCATTATATACTTTTGATGTTTGTAGTAATATATAATTAAGGGATATTTTAAAATGTCCGGCCGCCGATGGGCGGCATAAACTTATAGGGTGATCTTCAAATGTGTACACTAATACAGCTGTGCGGGTGGGATGAATTTGGAGCTTGAGACGAAACGCATGACACTTGTGCCGTACACGCCGGAGCTTATGCGCCTTGCCTTAAAAAACGCATATGCCGCCGCTCACGCGATAGGCGCGCACCTGGGATACACCGATATATCGGCGATAGAGTTTTCACGCAAGATTTACAGCGCGAAAGGTCTGCTCATGGATAAATTCCCTTCCGCATGGTTCCTCTGCACGTCATGGCAGATGGTTCTTAAAAACGGGAGGAATATAGCGGGCGAGTGCGGCTTCAAGGGCCCCCCAAAAGACGGAGAGATTGAGGTGGGGTACGGCACGCGGCAGGAATACCGCAACCTCGGCCTGATGACCGAGGCGGTTACGGCGCTTTGCGACTTTGCGTTATCTCAGATGGAATACCCCGTCTCAAAGATCATCGCCACAACGCTTGGGGATAACTACGCCTCTCACAGAACGCTCAGGAAGTGCGGATTTATCCAGAACGGACGGCGGTTCGGCCTTCTCGTGTGGGAAAAGACGAGGGCAGTGCCGAGGCTTTAAAGTGTGCGCAAAAAAAAGTGGATATCCAATGTAGAGTATGATATAATAGCCCGGCTATAAAGCTTTTTTCGCAAAAATTGCACTAATAACGCCGCTTACAGGTAAAACGTAATAAACGGGAGGTCTACATGGGTGAGATTCGGGATATCTCCCTTGCTGCGCTTGGCAGGCAGAAGATCGATTGGGTCAGGTCTTACATGCCGGTGCTCTCCGGGCTGGAATCACGTTTTTTAAGGGACAGGCCATTCGAGGGCAAAAAAATCGCGCTCTCCATCCATCTTGAGGCGAAAACGGCCTTTCTCGCGATTACGCTGCGTTCCGGCGGGGCCGAGGTTTTTGTTACAGGGTCGAACCCGCTTTCGACGCAGGATGAGGTCGCCGCCGCGCTGTATGAGATGGGGTTCGAGGTCTTTGCGTATCACGGCGCGACGGATGAGGAGTACCGCGGGCACCTGAAAAAGACGCTCGCCTGCTGCGCCGACATCATAATTGATGACGGGGGGGATCTTGTCGAGCTGCTGCATTCCGAGTGCTCGGGATACTCGGGGCGCGTTATCGGCGGCTGCGAGGAGACGACGACCGGGCTTTCCCGCCTGCGCGCGCGCGAGCTCGACGGAAGCCTGCGCTTTCCGATGATAGCCGTGAACGACGCCGAGAGCAAATGCCTTTTTGACAATCGGCACGGCACCGGGCAGTCTGTCTGGGATGCGGTTATGCACACGACGAACAATATGATCTCCGGCAAAACCGTTGTCGTTGCGGGCTTTGGGCACTGCGGGAGCGGTATAGCCGAGAGGGCGAAGGGCCTCGGAGCCAATGTGATTGTCACCGAGATAAACCCGATCCGCGCGCTTGAGGCCGTGATGCAGGGCTTTCGTGTTATGAAGATGGACGACGCGGCCCCGCTCGGCGAGATTTTCGTCTGTGCCACAGGCTGCAATAAGGTTATCACCGCGAGGCATTTTGAAAAGATGCGCGACGGCGCACTTCTTGCGAACGCGGGTCATTTCGACGTTGAGGTGGACAAGCCCGCGCTCTGCGCCGTTTCCGTTTCGAATAATGTCAGAAAGCCGGGCGTGCGCGGCTTTAAAATGCCCGACGGCAGATGGCTCAACCTCCTTGGAGAGGGAAGGCTGGTGAACCTCGCGGCCGGAAACGGGCACCCCGCCGAAATTATGGACATGAGCTTTGCCGTGCAGGCGCTGTGTGCGCTTGAGATATGCAAAAACGGCAAAAGTATGGCCCCCGGCGTGTTTGAGGTTCCCGCCGAGGTCGACGCGCTTGTGTCGAGGCTCAAGGCGGAGGCAATGGGCATTGGAATAGACGAGCTTTCCGAGGAGCAGAGGCGGTATATGGGCAGCTATTAGCTCCCGGTGCGTTTTTATATACAGGCCGTTCACAGCGGACATCAAAGATGAACTTTTATAGGGAGGGTTTTGGTATGAACCGTTTGTTTACATCCGAATCGGTCACTGAGGGACATCCCGACAAGGTATGCGACCAGATATCCGACGCCGTGCTCGACGCGATCATCGCGCAGGACAAAAACGCGCGCGTTGCGTGCGAATCCATAGTCACCACCGGCATGGCGCTGGTTATGGGAGAGATCTCAACTAACTGTTATGTTGACATTCCGAATATCGCCAGGAACACAATCAGGGAGATCGGCTATGACGACCCGCTCTCCGGCTTTGACTATAAAAACTGCGCCGTGCTGACCTCGATTGACGAGCAGAGCGTGGACATCGCGCTCGGGGTTGACCACGCGGTTGAGAACAAGCAGGGCAGCGACGACACGGCGGATCTTATCGGAGCGGGCGATCAGGGCATGATGTTCGGCTTTGCCTGCAATGAGACCGAAGAGCTTATGCCCGCGCCTATCTCGCTGTCGCACAGGCTGGCTAAAAAGCTGTCCGAGGTAAGGAAGTCGGGCGAGCTCCCGTTTCTCAGGCCGGACGGCAAGACCCAGGTCACGGTGGAGTATGGCGACGGCGGCAGGATTGAGCGCATCGACGCCATTATAGTTTCGTCGCAGCACACGCCGGATGTCTCGATGTCGGACCTCCGCGAGGCGATTATCGAGAGCGTTATCAAGTCGACGATCGACAAATCGCTGATCGACGGCAATACAAAGATTTTTGTGAATCCGACCGGCAGGTTTGTAGTCGGCGGCCCGGCGGGAGATTCCGGCCTGACAGGCAGGAAGATTATTGTCGACACATACGGAGGCTACGCGCGGCACGGCGGCGGAGCTTTCTCGGGCAAAGATCCGACAAAGGTCGACCGTTCCGCCTCGTATATGGCCAGGTATATCGCGAAGAATATCGTTGCGGCCGGACTTGCGGACAAATGCGAGCTTGAGCTGGCGTACGCGATCGGCGTGGCGCACCCGATATCCGTGCTGGTGGAGACGTTCGGCACAGGGAAGATTGACGATGGAAAGCTTTCAAAGCTCGTCACGAAGGTGTTTGACCTGCGCCCGCAGAAGATTATTGAAAAGCTCGACCTGAGGCGCCCGATCTACAGGCAGCTTGCGGCTTATGGGCACCTGGGCAGGGTGGATCTTGACGCTACGTGGGAAAGGCTCGACATGGTCGAGGCTATCAAGGCAGAGGCCTGACAGGTTTATAAAAGGAAACAGGGCGCGCTCTTTCTTCCGGCGAGGGGTTTCTCTGTTCGGGAAGGGCGCGCTCTGCTTAATGTGGCATTTTATCCGGCAAATAGATATGGTGGTGGCAAATGATGAAAAGCATTACGGTTCTGGGGCTGGGATATATCGGGCTTCCCACGTCGATTACCTTTGCGCTGGCCGGGTTTGAGGTCAGGGGCGTGGATATCAGCCGCGCGGTTGTGGAAAGTCTCAGCGCCGGGAAGATACATATAGTTGAGCCGGGCCTTCAAGAGGCCTTTGACGAGGCGCTTAAGTCCGGGCGGCTTAAATTCTCGCAGGAGATTGAGGCCCCCTCGGACGCATACCTGATCTCCGTGCAGACGCCGTGGAGACAGGCTGGAGAAAAGCGCGTGGCCGAGCTCAAATATGTCAGGAGCGCGGCTGAGATGATAGCCCGGAAGATACAGCCCGGGGAGCTTATTGTCCTTGAGTCCACCGTGCCTCCGAAGACGCTGAGGCTTGTCGAGGACATTGTTGAAGGCATTTCGGGCATCAGCCGCGACGAGTTTTACTCCGCGCACTGCCCGGAGCGTGTTATCCCGGGCAGGCTGCTTGAGGAGCTTGAAAAAAACGACAGGATCATAGGCTCGCGCACAGAAAAGGCGGCCCTTCTCGCGAAGGAGCTGTACTCAAAGGTCGCCGTAAAGGCGAATATATATATGACCGACGATATCACCGCGGAGATGTGCAAGCTCGTTGAAAACACCTACAGGGACGTGAACATCGCCTATGCCAACGAGCTTTCCACAGTGTGCGACAGGCTGGGCATAGACGTTTTCAGCCTTATAAAGCTCGCAAACTGCCATCCCCGCGTCAATATACTGACGCCCGGCGTCGGAGTGGGAGGACACTGCATCGCCGTCGACCCGTGGTTTATACACGAGCAGTTCCCCGATGAGACTCCGATGATAGAAAACGCGCGCCTTACGAACGACAAAAAGCCGATTTTTGTCGCCCAAAAGGTGTCGCAAATCGCCCCGAAGGACAGGCCTGTGCTCGTTTTGGGCCTCGCCTACAAGCCGGACATCGACGACATGCGTGAGAGCCCGTCGCTGGCGCTCTGCCATGAACTCAGCAGGATGGGTTTTGAGGTGATTGTCTGCGAGCCGAATGTCGCGAGCGGGGACATTGACGGGTATCGGAACACCGCGCTTTCCGAGGGGCTGAAGGAGTGCGGCTGCGCGGTAATCACGCTGGCGCACAGGCAGTTTATAAGCGCGCGCGAGGATATCAGGGCGGTTGCGCATTACGACTGCGTCGGGCTTTTAAACGACTAGACGCCGTGACTTTTTCCTGCTTTTTGGAGGGGCTATGTGGGTTTCCGGCAAATGGAAAGACTATGAACTGATCGACTGCTCCGGCGGAGAACGGCTTGAGCGCTGGGGCGCTGTGCACCTGATAAGGCCCGACCCTCAGGTTATCTGGAACACGCCGAAGACGCACCCGATGTGGCAAAAGGCCGGCGCCAGATATGTGCGCTCGAGCACCGGAGGCGGCCAGTGGCGCGGGAGAGACGGCCTTCCCGAAAAGTGGGAAATCGCTTACGGCGGGCTGCGCTTTCATGTGAAGCCGATGAACTTTAAGCACACCGGCATCTTCCCTGAGCAGGCCGCTAACTGGGACTTTATCTCGGAGCGCATCGAGAAAAGCGGACGCGCCCCCGAGGTGCTGAACCTTTTTGGATACACAGGCGCGGCCACGCTTGCAGCCGCGCGCGCGAGCGCGAAGGTGTGCCATGTTGACGCGGCCCGGGGCATGGTGAGCTGGGGCAGGGAAAATCAGGCTCTGAGCGGCCTGTCGGACGCGCCCGTGCGCTGGATCGTGGACGACTGCGCCAAGTTTGTGCGCCGCGAGATCGCGCGCGGCAGACGGTATGACGCCATCATCATGGATCCGCCGTCCTACGGGCGCGGGCCCACCGGCGAGATTTGGAAGCTGGAGCAGGATCTTTACCCGTTTTTTGAGCTGTGCGTCGGGGCACTGTCGGACGATCCGCTGTTTGTGGTAATAAACTCCTACACAACAGGGCTTGCCCCGTCAGTGCTGTCGTACCTTATGGGCGCGCTGCTCGTAAAACGGTTCGGCGGAGAGGCGGACTGCGGCGAGCTGGGGCTTCCTGTTTCGCAGAGCGGGCTGGTGCTCCCGTGCGGGGCCTCGGGCAGATGGGCCAGAAGCGGTATATAAAACAGAAAACCGGCATACTGAGGTTTTCGGAAACGCGGCGTTATGGACTACATTCTAAAAACAGACGATCTTCATTTTTCATACGGCGGCGAGCAGTTAACCGTTGAGGTTCTAAACGGCGTGTATCTGAACATCAAAAAGGGGCAGTTCATCGCGCTGTTGGGGCACAACGGCTCGGGGAAATCGACGCTTGCCAAGCATTTTAACGCGATCCTGCTTCCCACCGGAGGGCATGTCTATGTCTGCGGGATGGACACTCTCGACGAATCGCTGACAATAAGCATCCGGCAGAAGGCAGGCATGGTTTTCCAAAACCCCGACAACCAGCTTGTCGCCACAGTTGTCGAGGAGGACGTCGCGTTCGCGCCGGAGAACCTGGGCGTTCCCTCCGCCGAGATCAGAGAGCGTGTTGACGGCGCGCTGAGGGACGTCGGGATGTACGAATACCGCAATCACGCGCCGCACAGGCTGTCCGGCGGACAGAAGCAGCGCGTGGCGATCGCGGGGATTATTGCGATGCGCCCGGAGTGCATAATCCTTGATGAGCCGACTGCGATGCTCGATCCTGTTGGCCGCCGCGAGGTGCTTTCGACAATTCATGAGCTCAACAAAACTTATAATATTACCGTGGTGCTGATTACGCACCATATGGAAGAGGCCGTCGACGCCGACAGGGTTGTTATCATGTCAGACGGCGGGATTCTGGCCGACGGAGATCCCAGAAGCATATTTCCGCGCGTTGAGCTTCTGCGTGAGGCCGGGCTTTCTGTCCCGCAAACTGTGGAGCTTTTATACGAGCTCGAGCGTGCGGGGCTTGACGTCAGGCTTGACGCGCTGACGCCGGACGAGTGCGCGGATGAGATTGAAAGGCTGTTTTCGGAGGGTTTGGATTGCACGTCTTAGAGACCAAAAATTTGACGCATATATACGGAGCGGGCACGCCGTTTGAAAGCCGCGCCCTTGACGACGTGAGCATATCGATCGAAAAGGGCGAGTTTCTCGGTGTAATCGGCCACACCGGCTCCGGCAAATCGACGCTTATTCAGCACCTGAACGGGCTTCTCAGGCCGGAATCGGGAGAGGTGCTTTTTCGCGGTGAAAACATATGGGAAAAGGGATATGACCGGAGGGCGCTGCGCTTTAATGTCGGGCTCGTTTTTCAGTATCCCGAGTATCAGCTTTTTGAGGAGACCGTGCGGGGCGACATCGCGTTCGGGCCGCGAAACATGGGTCTTTCCGAGGACGAGATTGAGGCCCGCGTAAGGTATGCCGCGCGCGTGATGGGTGTTGACGAGGCCCTGATGGATAAGTCGCCGTTTGAGCTGTCCGGCGGGCAGAAGAGGCGTGTTGCGCTCGCGGGCGTTTTCGCTATGCGCCCCGAAGTGCTGATTCTTGACGAGCCCACGGCGGGGCTTGATCCCGTGGGCCGCGAGGAGATGCTGGAGATGATCCAGGGATATCGTGCGGAGTCGGGCTCAACTATCCTGCTTGTGACGCACAGCATGGAGGAAATTGCGCGGTATGTCGACAGGATAATCGTAATGAACAAAGCGCGCATTTTTATGGAGGGCGACCCGAATCAGATATTTTCAAAGGCACATGAGCTTGAGGCCATCGGGCTCTCCGTTCCGATGATAACAAGCGTGTTTTTGCGCCTGAGGGACAGAAAGCTTGTGGACGACGCGTATGTCTACACCGTTTCGCAGGGCAGGGACAGGCTCCTCCGCCTTTTTGAAAGGAGGCGGAGAGGATGCTGAGAGACATTACGCTCGGCCAGTATTTCCCGGGGGATACGGCCATCCACAGGCTTGATCCGCGCACAAAGATTGTGCTGACCTTTCTGTACATTGTGGTGCTGTTCGTCGCCCGCGGCATTTTTTCGTACCTTGTGATGCTTGTCTGGCTTTGCTCCGTTGTTGCGATTTCAGGTATAAGACCGCGCGTTATCCTGAAGGGGCTGAAGCCGGTTGTATTTATCGTGGTCATGACCGGTGTGCTCAATATCTTCTACACGCCGGGACCGCCCATACTCACCCTGGGGTTCGTCACGGTTACGAAAGAGGGCATAATAACCGCGGGCTTTATGGTGCTGCGCATTGCCATGCTCATCACCGGGTCGTTCATCCTGACCTATACAACCTCCCCTATCATGCTGACCGAGGGGATCGAAAGCCTTTTCTCGCCGCTCAAAAAGGTCGGGGCGCCGGTGCACGAGCTGGCAATGATGATGTCTATCGCGCTGAGGTTTATCCCGACGCTCATTGAGGAAACCGACAAGATTATCAGCGCCCAGCGCGCGAGAGGAGCCGACTTTGACAGCGGGAATATCCTAAAAAGAGCCCGGTCGCTCGTGCCGATACTCGTGCCGCTGTTTATCAGCGCGTTCAGGCGCGCGGAGGAGCTTTCCGTGGCGATGGAATCGAGGTGCTATTCCGGCGGCGCAGGCAGGACAAGGCTGCGTGAGCTCAGTCTCCACAGGCGGGATTTCTCCGCGGCGGTATGCTGTATTTTGATGTCGGCAGGGGTTATAGCGCTCAGCGCGCTTGGACTTTGATACTTTTAGAGGTAACCATGCGAAATATTGCACTGAAAATCGCCTATGACGGCACAAGATATCACGGCTGGCAGCAACAGAAGGACCTTCCGACGGTCTCCCAGACGCTTGAGGAGGCAATCGAAAAGGCCTTCGATGTAAAGGGTATCCGGCTCCTCGGCTGCGGAAGGACGGACCAGGGCGTCCATGCGGAGCGGTATGTCGCGAACTTCCGCGCGGCGCTTACCGTGCCGGAGGAGAAGCTTCCGCTTGCGGTGAACGCGAGGCTTCCGGGGGATATATCCGTGCTCGCCGCGAAGGATGTTGAAAGCGGCTTTAACTCAATCCTATCGTGCCTGCGCAAGGAGTATACATACAGGATCTACGTCTCCCGCGTGCCAAACCCGTTTCTCAGCAGCAGGGCGCTTTTTTACAGGCATACGCTCCGGCTCGACAGGATGAAGGAGGCCGCGGCCGCCTTTATCGGCAGGCACGACTTTGCGGCCGTGCGGTCGGCCGGCTCACGGGTTACGACCACCGTCCGCGAGGTTTACAGCTTTAACGTGATTGAAAAAGGCGGGCTGATTGAGCTCAGCGTTTGCGCCAACGGCTTTCTTTACAACATGGCCAGGGCGATGGCTGGGACGCTGATCTACGCCTCTGAGGGCAAGATTGACCCGAAGGAGATCCCCCTGCTGCTCCAGAAGGCGGACAGGCGGCTCACCGGGCCGACGGTGCCTCCTCACGGCCTGTATATGACGGGCGTGTGGTATCCGGATGAGTATGGGCTCGGTTTTTCGGGGCATGAAGGGGGCGCGACACTTGGCAGATGAGCTTGAGCCGATAATCAGGAAGAAAAAGCGGCGAATGTTCAACCCTCTGCGCGCCGCGCTTTCGCTGATCGTTGTTTTCGCGGTGGCGATGGCGGGGGTATATTTTTACGTGTACAAGGACGACCTCAGCCTCGATACGTTCCGCAGATTTATTCTCTATTTCGATTTAGGCTCTGAAGAGGGCGACGCGGCGGAGATAATCTCATTCGACTTCAGCCCCAAAAACAGGTTCGCACCGCTGAGAGACGGGCTTTCCGTCGTCTCTCCGGACGGGGTGCGTGTTTTCGGGCGCTCCGGCGGGGAATTGCTTTTTGTTCAGCGCAGGCTGGCTGTTCCGGCGGCGGCATCCGCCGAGAGGATCACTGTCGCGTATGACCGGGGCGGCACGGGGCTTGTTGTCTTAAATGAGAGGTCCGCCGTGCTGGAGCTAAGCCTTGAATCGCCGATTATTTCAGTCACGGCCGGCCGCCAGGGGGGATTTGCGCTGACGGCGGAAGAGCGCGGCTGCAAGGCGGCGGTCACGGTTTACAGCGCGTCGATGCAGCCTAAATACAAGTGGTTCTCCTCCGACAGATACGTCTTGAAGGCCGCGCTTTCGCCCGATGGAGAGCAGTTTGCCGCCGCGTGCTACGGGCTGAAGGATCTCAGCTTTGTTTCAAGCGTCGCGATCTTCAACATGGACAAGGAGACCTACAACTGCATCTATGAGATCAGCGACGAGGTAATCATGGACGTCGGGTATGTCGCGGACGATATGATCGCCGTTGTCACCGACAAGCGCGTTCTCCTCATAAATGGCACTGGGGAGACGCTGTCGCAGCTCGCGTTTGGCGATGACGAGCTGTATGCATACAGCCTTGAGGGCAGCGGCTTTGCCTCCGTCATCCTTTCGAGGGACGCTTCTCAGAGCAGATACACGCTCTGTCGGCTGAGTGAAAGCGGCGCGGCACAGCGTGTCGAGCTAAATGACAGCGTAGGCGCTGTGTCCTCAGCCGGGGAATATACCGGGGTTGTGTTCGGCGAGAGACTCAAGGTTTTTGACGAGCAGCTTAAGGAAACGGGCGGCGTCGGTGTCAGGACGGGGGTGGCCGGCCTCATTATGCGTGCCGACAAAACCGCGCTTATAATATATCCGAATAACGCGAGCCTTTACAGGGGAGATTAGGAGGAAAAAATGCATATTGCATTCGATGTAATCGCCGTTGCCATTCTGTTCGGATTCGCCTACAGCGGGTTAAAAAAAGGGCTGATTTACACGGTTTTGAGGCTTTTTATCTCGATTGTTGCGGTTACAGGGGCGTTTATTGTTACAAAGATGTTCTCCCAGGCGCTCTCGGAGGCGCTGAGCCCCGTGGTCACGCGTTGGATACAGGGCGCCATTGAAAACGGAGGAGGGAGCTCGGCCGTGGCAAAGCTGCTTTTCGGGGCTGTGGGTGTCCCGCAAAACGCGCTTGCCGCTCTGTCTGGGTGCGCTTCGGCTCTTGACAGCGGGGTTGCTTCGTGGCTCTCCGCGTTCCTGTCGGATTACGCGGCATACATGCTGTTGTTCATTTTGTCATATACTATTCTAACCTTGGTTTTAAAGCTTGTCCTGAGGGCGGTGAACCTCATAGGGAAGCTCCCGGTGATTAATGTTTTTAACAGGCTCGGGGGTCTTGCCGCCGGTCTGGCGCTTGGATGCATCGTCGTTTTTGTCATTTCATGGGTCGTTACGTTTTCGGGCGGTCTAGTTTCACAGGAAACGCTGTCAAAAACGCTGATTTTTAGTAAATTTGTGCAGCTTAACCCATTGAATAAGTTGACACAGATATAGTAAAATAAAATGATAGCCATTCAATAGATGAGATAAGGATATGAAGGTATGGGTATTCCCAATATTTTGTCAATTATCAGGATAGCCCTTGTCCCGGTTTTTATAGCCGTGTTTTTCAGTGGATCGGAAAACTCCAATCTCTTCGCCGCGGGAATTTTTGTGGTCGCGTCCTCCACAGACGCGCTCGACGGCTTTATTGCCAGGAAATATGGTATGATAACCAAGCTTGGCAGGGTACTCGACCCGCTTGCCGACAAGTTGATGACGGCCTCGGTTCTCATCTGCATAGCCGTCAGCGGTATTCTGCCCGCCTGGATTGTTGTCGCCTTCATGTGCAAGGAGGTCGTTGTCGGGATCGGCGCACTGACAATGTACAAAAAAACTGAGGACGTCATCCCATCATCGTTTATAGGCAAGGCGTCTACCGTCCTGTTCTTCCTGGTTTGTCTCATTTTGATGGTTTTCCCCGATATCCCTTACAGTGCGGCGTATATCATGGGCGTCTGCGCCCTGGGGCTCACCTTGGCTTCCCTGGCAGTTTACGCATACAGGTTCTTCCGCCTGGTATCCAAAAAAGGAAAAAAGGAGATTTGATAATGCAGCCAACTTTGTGTACCAGATGCAAAAAGAATATTGCGATAGTTTTTATTACCAAGATTGAAGACGGAAAGACGACGAACGAGGGGATCTGCCTGAAATGCGCAAACGAGCTGGGCATTAAGCCGGTCAACGACATCATGAACAAGATGGGCATCTCCGATGAGGATATAGAGAGCATTTCAAACGAGCTGATGAGCGTTATGGACGGCAATCTGGACGGCATAGTTCCGATTCAGGAGGACGAAGGCGCGGAAGAGGACGAGGGGAAAACGGCTACGTTCCCGTTTCTTAACCGTCTGTTTGGGGCACCCGCTCCCGAAGGCGAGGATGGTCCGCAGCGCCAGCAGCGTGATAAAGAGAGGCGCGAACCCTCCGGAGAGCAGCGAGGGCAGAAGCGCAAATTCCTTGAGAGCTACTGTATATCGCTGACGAAAAAGGCTCATGACGGCCAGCTTGACAGGATTGTGGGCAGAGAGACAGAGCTTGCCCGCGTCATTCAGATACTTAACCGCAGGCAGAAAAACAACCCGTGCCTTATCGGCGAGCCCGGCGTCGGAAAGACGGCTATCGCGGAGGCTCTTGCACAGAGGATTGCCGACGGAGCGGTGCCATACAAACTTCAGAGCAAAGAGGTCTATCTGCTCGATCTGACGGCGCTCGTCGCGGGAACGCAGTTCCGCGGGCAGTTTGAATCGCGCATGAAGGGCCTGATTGAGGAACTTAAAAAACTCGGCAACATCATCCTTGTTATAGACGAGGTTCACAATATTGTGGGCGCCGGCGACGCGGAGGGCTCGATGAACGCCGCGAACATCCTGAAGCCGGCGCTCTCGCGAGGTGAGATACAGGTCATCGGAGCGACAACCTTTTCAGAGTACCGCAAGCATATTGAAAAGGATTCTGCCTTAGAGCGCAGATTTCAGCCGGTGGTCGTGGCGGAGCCGTCGATTGATGAGACGGTTGAGATTATCCGCGGCATCGCGAGGTACTACGAGGGCTTTCACGGCGTGAAAATATCGGATTACATCGCCAGGCAGGCCGTTATCCTGTCTGAGAGGTATATCACGGACAGATTCCTTCCGGACAAGGCCATCGATCTGATAGACGAGGCCAGCTCCGACCTCAACCTCAGGGACGAAGGCATAGCCGAGTGCGAAAAGATCCGCAGCGAGCTTAAAGGCATCGCGGCGGAGCGAGAAGTCTTGCTGATGGACTCGTCTCAGAGCGCGTATGAGCGCCTGGCACATGTAAAAAGCCGCGAGCTTCAGCTCAGCGGCAGACTTGAGGAACTTACGAAGTTCGGCGCGCCGGAGCTGACGCTTGAGCACCTCGCGCGCGTGATCGAATTATGGACTAAGATTCCGGCCTCGAACATACAGGAGGAGGAGTTTGAAAAGCTTTCAAAGCTGGAGGATCGTTTGAAGGCCCGCGTTATCGGTCAGGACGAGGCTATAAAGGCTATAGGCGCGGCCATCAGGCGCAGCAGGGTCGGGATTTCCGCCAAGCGAAAGCCTGTTTCGTTCATCTTTGTGGGGCCCACGGGCGTCGGGAAGACGGAGCTTGTCAAGCGACTTTCCGCCGACCTGTTTAACCAGCCCGAGGCGCTCATCAGGCTGGATATGTCCGAGTTTATGGAGAAGCACTCGGTGTCCCGCATAATCGGCGCTCCTCCGGGATACGTCGGATACGACGAGGCGGGGCAGCTCACCGAAAAAATCAGGCGCAAGCCATATTCGGTAATCCTGTTTGACGAGATTGAAAAGGCGCACCCCGATGTGCTGAACGTGCTGCTGCAGATCCTCGACGACGGGCACATCACCGACGCGCACGGCAGGCAGGTCAACTTTGAAAACACGATCATTGTGATGACCTCAAATGCCGGGAGCGACCGCAAGGGGGCGGGATCCTTGGGCTTTGACCGCTCACTGAGCGAACTGAGCAAGGATAAGGCGATGAAGTCCCTGTCCGAAATAATGCGCCCCGAGTTTATCAACCGTGTGGACGAGATCGTGGCATTCAACCAGCTTTCACAGCAGGATTTTGAAAAGATTGCCCGCATCATGCTTGACGATCTTGCCTCCGCACTGCATGAAAAGGGCGTGACCGCTGTTTTTGACGACTCGGCGGTAAAATACCTTGCCAAAAAGTCGTTTTCAATCAAGTACGGCGCCAGGAACCTCCGGAGGCTTATCCAGAAGGAGATCGAAGACGAGATAGCGACCATGATCATTAACGGTTACGGTCAGCGAGTTACGCACATTAAGGTGACATGCGAAGGGGAAAAGCTTTCGATCATGGCCCTTTAATATTTGATAAAGACAGCCGCCCCTTTTGGGGCGGCTGTCTTTATGTTCTGCGGCAGTGTCTGCACACACTAAATAAGGTATCTGTTTACAAAGGGGATCTTCGACAAAAGCAAATATACGCAAAAGCTCAGGCCGAGCACCGCGAGAGACAGAGCCGGGATCGACAGCGCCGGCGCGAAAAGTGTGATGGTCAGCCCGAAATGCCGGAAGATGATGTTGAAGAAATCGTGTACAAGATATATGCAGAAGGAGGCGAGCGAAAGTGTGACAAACGCCTTCGGACAGGCGGCCTTCGGCTGCCGCGACGAGAAGAACCCGAATATGCCGGCCGCCATCATCGCAACCCCGGGCGAGCCGCCCTCCCAGAAGACGGCGCTCACCGTACCGGAGAGGTTTGTTGCGGTCATGCCCGCAAAGGTCAGGACAAACCCGGCTAGATATAGCAGGAGCCAGCGTGAGGGTCGGGCAGCGGCGTATTTTTTGATATAGAAGCCCAGAAGCCCGTAGCCGACCGAGCAGTAGGTCAGATTCAGCGCGTACTGCGCGGGGATGCCGCCCAGCATGGAAAAGGGGGAATAGAGCCTCAAAAACGGGTAAAGAACACCGAGCACAAACCAGACCGCAAGAATATACCGGAGCTCAGACTTTTTAGAAAATCTTGTAACAATCCTCGAAAGCGGAAGCAGCGCGTAAAAAAGAATGATTATATGCAGAAAATACAGATGGAAATGATGCCTGAAAAGCACGAGATCCTTCAGATAGTCAAGAAGCATCCCGGGGCTCAGGCCTTCCGCGCGTGACGCTTTTACGATATCGGGGATCATATATGCCGCCGCCCAGAAAAAAAGCGCGGCCAGTATGCGCGGGAGATACTTCGTCCAGAGCTTTTTGATGGTAATCTCTTTTTTGGGGTCCAGCATCAGCGCGCCGCTGCACATGAAGAAAACCGGGACGCTGAATCGGATCAAGGTGCCCCAGAACACAACTGAAAACCATTCGAAGGACAGGGCCTTGTACCCAGACAGGCCGCTTGCGGCCGTATGTATGACGATCACGCCGAATATGGCGATCGATTTCAGTATGTCAATCGCGTGGCTTCGGCCGGAAAGCTTCCCCTGCTGTTTCGTATCCATGTCTGACATATTATCCGCCCCCTGTTGGCTTTGCGGCTAATCCCGCCCCTGAGGGAATTATATCCTAGATAGAGCAGATAGGCAAGCAAGAAAAGCGCCCTCCGGATTTGCGCGCGAATTGCGCAAATCCGGAGTACAGACTTAACCTATTGTGCCCAGCTGAGAAGTCCTCCGATTTTTCCATGTTGCTCACGCACTCTGACAGCATTATAAAGCATCTCGACAGCGTCTCTTCTCGTTACGTGTTGAGAGAGATTCATAGAACCTTCGGTATCGGCGTTCATTATGCCCGCGGCGTCAGTATTCTGGGCGGCCTGCTTTGCCCAAGCGGGTATATCCGCCTCATCAGTATAGATTGTCGAGACAGAGGAATCTGAGAGGCCGAGGGCATTGTTGAGTATCACGGCGGCCTCCGCACGGGTCAATGAGTTCTCCGGCAGGAAGACCCTGCTGCCGTCAACTGAGAGGAAGCCGTTAATGACGCCTGTCTTAAGCGCCGCGGAGATATACCTCTTTGCCCATGCCGGTGTGTCCGCGTCGTCGTCAAAGCCTGTGCGGGACGCCGGAGCGGGGTCGGAAAGACCGGCGCAAGAAAGTGCAAGCGCCAAAAATTCTGACCGAGAGACTTCTTTATCCGGCTCAAGGAAGTATTCACCTCCAAGCTTCGCACCGATAATTACCTTGTCTTCAGCGAGCCTAAGAGCCGCGTAATGGAGCGGATCGTCATGCATATCGGAGTACTTAACGGCCTCCTTCTGCCTGTCAATCTTTATCTTCACTTTCGCGGGGGCGGAGGCATTACCCAGGGAATCCACCGCAATATAGGTGAAATAGTCGTTTCCCGTTTTTCCGGAGGCGGGCTGATACGAAAAGTCGCTGCCGCTGAGAGAAACTTCTCCCTTTTTTGGTCTGTCTGCAAGCCTGAAGGTGAGTTGGTCGCCCTCAGGGTCAATCGCCTTAAACTGGCCCTGAATCTTTATGTCGGTGAAGCTGGACAGCTCAATATCCTCAGCGACGGGCGAGTGGTTTTCACTGCTTAAAAGGTTCACAAAGATCATCGTGGTTTCCAGGCCAACTCCATCTTTAAACACAGGAAGAACCTTAAACGACGTACAGGTATCATCAACTGAATCCGGGATAAACTTGAGAGAGGAGATACCCTTGAGTGTCACGGCCTCGCCGGGCAGCAGGCTGCGTCCGCCGTACTTGAGGGCGCCGCTTGCGGGGGGCTCCGCAATGACTATCCCGAGAAGCTTTGCCCCTTTGGAAACCCGCTGTGTAAAATCCTTTTCTGAGAAACTTATCTCAGTTCCCACTGGAGCATTTTTGGCAAAAGCAGTAACTGTAGCCTCTGTCTGAGCTTCTTTGACAAGCGCTCCAAAGGATGGCAGAGCTGCGGCCGCGAGCGAAAGAGCCGCCAAAATGGAAATCAGCCGTATCAAGTTAATTTTTTGTTTTTTTTTCCTGTCCAATCTAAATTCCTCCTCAGATTGATTGTTCAGGAATATTCTTTGCCAAAAAAACATAATTATTCCCTTGAAGAAAAAAGAAATAAAATGCAGCTGAACGAATTATTACAGACTACGGTATAAACAAAGTTTTGTATTGACAGCAAAGCCGCTGGTAATATATACTGTTATGGCGGTTTCAGGGATCTGTGCCACTTGCCGGAATGTCCTGCCTTGAGGTATTAACCGGCCCTCAAATCAGCGAATTTTACCCAGGGAAAAATTGAAAAAGAGCATCGGGATGTATCTCAGCTTGGTAGAGTGCTTGGTTTGGGAACTGGCACGAAACAGGCAGCAAGTAAATGTCGGGGCGTGGCGCAGTTTGGTAGCGCACTTGGTTTGGGACCAAGGGGCCGCAAGTTCGAATCTTGTCGCCCCGACCATTTCCCTCTGAAAAACCGCTTAAATAAGCGGTTTTTCTGCTTTTATTGTTTTCGTTTTAGAGTGCTGTCCCAAATTGACTTGTCCGGTTTGGGTCAAAAAATTTTTACGACGGCGAGACTTCTCTCGCCGCCGTAATCGCAAAAATCCCTAACCCATCCCTAACGGGCTTGAAAAATCGCAGATTCAGGGGGGCACATTGCTGTGAGCGGCATGGTTGCAAAGCATGCCGCCCCTTTACTATTGGTTTATGAGTTAAACAAACATGGCTGCTACATGGAAAGATAATTACTTGAAGAACTGAACAAAATCAGGATACAGTATGTCTTGCCCAACAATATAACTGTCGTGTTCATGTCCTTTCATAATTTTGAGAGTAGCATCGGGAAGGGCGGATAAGAGCTTATCAAAGGTTTCCGGCTTATAAATGTCATTTTCAGCTGCAATCAAAAAAGTAGGGATGTTTACGTTTCTCACAGCATCCAGCTCAATATTTGGCTGTTCCAGCATCAGTTTAAACAATGGATCACCAGTTTCCTCGTATGTTTCTTTGACAAATTGATAGCTTTCCTCCGTGAAATCATCCGGCTTCAGATTGACCCCAAGCAGCGCCATTTTACGGAGCGATTCTTTATGCTCCATTGCAAGAATTAAGCTAATGATTGCGCCGTCGCTAAAGCCGATGATATTTACCTGACCCAGGTGCATCTCCTTAATAAATGAATAAACATCCTTCGCCATTGTTTCATAAGAGTAATCATCTGTTTTCTCACTCTGTCCGTGATTTCTGCTGTCGATCGCATACACCGTAAAATCCGAAGACAGCTTATTTACCAACACATCAAAAATATGATGGTCTTCTCCGTTCCCATGCAGCAAAAACAACGGCTCACCGTTGCCGGAAGTCTCATAAAAAAGTGATATGCCGTTTACATTTATAAGCATTGCATTTATCCTCTCCTTTTCAGCCTATTATGCCCTATATGACAAAGCCGGATCAGCTTTCATTGCCAGACGGCAAAGTCTGCATGAGGGCAAAGAAGTGTTCAGGCTCACCGGTACGAAAATATTCATACCAGGATTCCAGCGCGTTTAATTCAAAAACACCCAAATGCGAGAGTATTTGTTTCGCCCACAACAAAGCTCCCGCGCAGCCTGAGGTAATCAGGTTGTTGTCAGCCACAGATGGCTTGTCTGTATAAAAACTCTGCCCTTTGTAACCGGGAGAAATCATTTCAAGAAATCCCGGCCCATTGCTTGTGTGCGGACGATCATCCAACAGCCCAAAGCCCGCAAGCGCAGCGGTAGCCCCGCAGATCGCACACACCGCAGCGCCTAAAGAGAGAAGTTCGCCAGCTATTTCGATGATAACACCGTGCTTGGGGTCGTTCCATGTATCGGCCCCCGGCAACAGCAACACGCTTGTTTCATGCACAACAAGTTCATCAATTACGCAATCGGGCACGATTGTCATCCCGCCCATTGTTTTGATTGGCTCCTTAGAACAACTGACCGTTTTGAGCGATACCTGTGGCGCGCCCTTTTTGAAAAAGCGGCCGGAATTCAGCTCCGAAGTAACATGTCCCAACTCCCAATCGGCTAAAGTATCAAGAACATAAACATAGACTGTATACATTATTCGCTCACCGCCCACTCCCTGCATTGCTCGATGCGCTTGCCATCATCGCCCTGTTCTTTGTCGTAGGCAAATTGGTTTAGCAAAT
>JAVBNY010000020.1:0-5304 GCA_031551205.1 Oscillospiraceae bacterium
CTGCGCTCTTCTTAACTTAATAAGTTGGTGCCTATGGCAGTGAGGGTCCACCCGTTCCCATTCCGAACACGGCAGTTAAGCTCACTCGCGCTCACAATACTTGGCTGGAGACGGCCCGGGAAGATAGGTCGGCGCCAACACAGCAAAAAGACGACAGGATAGCTCCGGTCGTCTTTTTGTTGTGCAAATAGACAAAATCAGTAGGAAATGCTTGACATTCGTGACGGGGGGGGGATATAGTTTTGGTGGAAGCTTCCAAAGAAGAGGTATGCTTCACATCCGGGGGAGGAGACTTGAATGAGAAAGGTATTGGCGGCGCTTATCATGTGCCTCGCCGCGTGCGCGCTGCTCGGCGTTATGACCTCCGCGGAGACGGATGCCGGAAGCCCGGAGGAAAGGGCCTTAAGGTTCGGGCAGCTTGAGAGAATGCGCGTCCTTGAGGCCCCGGCGGATGGCGCTCCGGGCGCTGAGGTTCGCGTGAAGGCCGAGAGCTTTGTCATTACGGCGCACGAGCTCGACTGCTCCATCGCCGGATACGAGATGAACGGATATGGTAGGGCCGAAGCGGAGAAGCTGGCGGTCAAAAGCCTTTCCACTCAAAAGGCCGTGCTCAGCGAGGCGAAGCGTAGGGGATACACCGCCGACAGGCAGGTCATCCTCGACAGGATTGAGGAGCAGAAAAAGATCGCTCCGACCGCCTCAAACTATGGCGAATTTGAGAGCTTTCTGAGGGGAATTGGCTTGGAGGCCGATCAGTATTGGGATACGCAGTACGCCACGTTTGAGCGGGCTGAGATTGTCGGCAGGTTCAGGCAGGATCTTTTGGAGGTATATAAGGAGCAGACCCGGGCGAAGGGTGCCGCTTCGGAGGATTTTGAAGCGTATTACGACGGGATTGCCAAAAAAATCCTCGAAAATGAGCATATCACGCTGATCAAAGGCTGATATATGGGAATAAGTGTGGGCGGGCCTTGTGGCCCGCCCCTTCTCAACGGGAGGAGTTAAAATGACCGGGATAGGCACGCGGCGCGCGAAGGTGTGGATTCTCCTAGCGGCTGTCGCGCTCATATGCGTTCTGGTTTCTTGCTCGCAAGGCAGCACTCCGCGCGCGTTTTTCGCGTGGAGGGACGCCTATGTCGCGATGCCGGAGGGCTCGAAATGGACGATGGCGGCGACGCTGTACTTTGAAAAGGGCAGAGGATGGCATAACGGCCGGCAAGTTCGAGATATCGGACTTTGAAGTAGATTTAGGAGACAAATACGCGGCGTATGTTTTTACGCTTGAGCTTGAGGCTAGGAAAACGGGCGTTTTCACCGCGCGCGGCCTCAGGCTCGTCAGAAGCGGGGGCGGGGAGCTTTACTACCATGTCGGCAATTGGGTGTTCGATGTCGGGGAGGAAGGGGCGGATGCGGGGCTTATCGACTTTTCGGGCTCTCCGGCGGCTTCGTCAAACGCGGGCGAATACGCCTACAGTTACGCCGGGCTGAGCCTCGGCGCGAAGCTGACAAGGCTATGGATTTCGGAGGATACCTATGTTGCGGACGAAGCCGGCCTGCCGCTTGAGGGAAGGATCCCGCTGCCGGACGAAAACAGGCCGCCCGTCACCTACATCAGGGCAAGGCTTGTGCTCGACACGGGAGAGGGAAAAAGCGTCCTGTATGACAACGGCTGCTACTGCGGCGCGATGGCCGGGGCCGGGGAGACGCTCGCCGCTTCTGAAAGGCACTGGGCGGAGGCCTGAGGGCTATTGGGGAAGGACCGTCATTGTGACGAAATTAGACGTCGTGTGCAGGGAATAATTGACACAGTTGGACAGGTGTGGTATCCTAACTATATATGACAACAGAAAGGAATGGCATGAGATGAAAAAAGCGTTATTATTAGTTCTGGCTTTCTCCCTTTTGCTCGGGTGCCTCGGCGGCGTGCCGCTGGCGGCGGAAAATGAAGCGGCCCCGGTGCTTCCGGTAACCACCTTTGTTCGCGGATATGCGGCCAACATCGCCGTAAACCTGAAGGATGAGGTGTTCCCCGAGGGCGCCGTGATCAAGGTGAGGGTGACAGCCGACGATGGAAAAGAGACCTTCGGCCCCGTCGTCACCGTAGGGGCGGACAGGCAGGCCATAATCAGGCTGGAAAAAGGCGACACGGCGTATACTTTCGGGCGATATTATTATGTCGCGGCCGAGGCGTATTTGGACGGGACGCTGGTTTCCGCTAAACAGTATCAGGTCAGATTTATTTGGGCTTCCGACAACATCTGGAGACCTGAGGCGGTCAGGGATGACGAAGGCAGGCTGCGCGTTGATTTTGACTATCCCATATCGCACAAAACACGCACTGGAATTGACACGTTTGACGGTCTTGTGTCCATCGACGGCAGCTCGGAATATAGGACCTACATGCAGGATTTTTCGATAACCGTTGATGTTCTGTACGACGACTGCGTCGGGAAAACAGTTAAGATATCCGGCGTCAAGTATAGTGAGCTTTTCCCAAGCTATTCGTTCACGTTTATGATTGTACCGAAGGCTCTGCCGGAGGTCAGGGGATACCTCATTGTGACGGCAAACGCCGAGCATTTATCCTCACTCGCGGGGAACAGTATTAGGATCAATACGCTGCGCCAGGACGGAACCGTGACCAGCGATAACGAGCTCAGGAAGGTCGACGGCATAAATGTCAGGGACGGCGGGACGCCCGCCGAGCAGGCCCTTTATGACGTGTGGAAGGTCACGGGCGCCTTTGAGGGCGGGCTGTTTAATTACAAGATCGTGGACGGCGCATATGAGCTCAACACCGCGAACAAGGTCACATCCTTCATCGCGGATCCCGGAAGAGCGGGCGCAAAGATCTACTCAAACGGCGATCCGGTTATCCGGTTCAGCGGCCCGATCGTAAACACGCCGAACAGCGGGCTGACGAATAATAAACTTGGAAGCAATACCAAGGTAGTGAACGCCGAAACCTACGTCTTCGCAAAAAAAGGCCACGACTGGAGGGTGTTTAAGGGCAAGGCACTTACTCCCGACATCAGAAGAGCGGCGACGTCCGGCAATATCTATGCCGAGATGATTATCGGCGACTATAACGGCGTCAACGACCTTTTAAGGGCCGTTGTGCTGACGAACACCGATACAGGCGCGGTTACAACGAATTACGGCGTCGTCCTGACCGACCCCGTCTATGACGGCAGCAGGCTCGCGTTCAAGATATGGAACGGAACCGCCGTCGCCGACGTGACGACCGTGGCCGAGGACGACATGGACTTTAGTCCCGGGCCGTTTGACCACTCCCCGATTGCCAAGGGCGATCTGCTTGAGGTAATCTATTCCTCCGTAAACGTGATTAACTCCATCGAGCTCAGGACGTATGGCGCGGCTGTCGACAATAACAAGACGGCCGAAGGTTTTTTGTTCGGCTTTGTGACGCAATATGACAACGACCTTATTTGGACGGCTGTGAGGCGCGACGAGAACATTGATCCGATCGCTCCCAGGCTCTGGAGCCTCAAGGATGTAAAGGCCTATAACATTGACCTTGATTATGACTCTAACTGCGCGGTTATCCCTCCTGCAGACGTTAAGTCTACAATCGTTACCGAGGGCAGCGACATTCCATCAGCTCAGCCCTCCGGAGGCAGGTACAGGTACAACGCGATCCTCCACTTCAACGACGACGGCAGGGTGGATACGATCTGGCGCTTCGAGGATATCGTTGAGAGGGAATCCTTCGAGGTGTCCAGGAACTACGGCGTTGTCCTGACTGACCCCGTCTATGACGGCATCAGGCTCAATTTCAAGATATGGAACGGAACCGCCGTCGCCGACGTGACGACCGTGCACGAGGACGACATGGACATGAAGCCCGGAGACTTTTTAAACTTGATTGCCAAGGGCGACCTGCTTGAGGTTGCCTATTCCTCCGCGAACGTTATTAACTCCATCGAGATCAGGTCGTTTGGCGCGACTCTCGACAACAACAAGACCTCCGACGGCTTTTTGTTCGGCTTTGTGACGCAATATGGCAATGAACTCGTTTATACGGCTGTGATTAGCGATATGATCGCTAATCCGGTCGCTCCAAAGATCTGGGCCGAGAAGAACGTCAAAGTCTACTACCTGGACCTCGATTACACCGCTAACTGCGCTCTTATCCCTCCTGCGGACGTTAAATCCACAATCGTTACGGCGGGCACCAGCATGCCGATGAACCAGCCGTACGACGGCAAGTTAAGGTACAACGCGGTGCTCCACTTCAATGATGAGGGCAGGGTCGACACGGTCTGGTACTTTGCGAAGAACGTTGAGAGGGACGCGCTCCCCGCATCCATCTCGCCGCTGACAATGACCACATTTGTCGCGGGCGCCGCCGCCGGCGATCAGGTTCTGACACTGACACCCGGCTCCTACACCTTCCGCTACATTCAGGTGGTAAAGGACGGCGGTATACCCACAGATCTTTCAGACTGGAATTACTACGTGTATGCGGGAAACACCATCATCAGGCAGGCTTACCTCAATACACTCACCCCCGGAACCTACACGTTCAACTTCGTGATGAACGGTGGCACACCCCCGCAGGCCACTCTCACAGTTAACCCATAACGCGCACATGCAAAAAGTCGGTATATACAAGGTAAAGCATCGGGCGGGCGGGATTAATCCGCCCGCCCGATTTTCTTGTGGCTTAAGCGAGACAAAAACCCCCGGCTATGCCGGGGAATAAAAAAGCTTTAGCTTCAAGAAAAAAACCTCCGATGCTAAAATGGATTCAGTCTGACCAACTGCATCAAAGAAAGCAAAGGAGGTGTCCGAATGGACAAAAACACATTAGCACATACGACATGGGAATGCAAATATCATATAGTGTTTGCAGCGAAGTTCAGAAGGCAAGTAGTATATGGGAAAATTAAGGAGGACATAGGGAAAATTCTGCGGGAATTGTGTGAAAGAAAAGGAGTAGAGATAATAGAAGCAGAATTGTGCCCAGACCATGTACATATGCTGATAAGAATACCGCCGAAATACAGTGTGTCGGAAATCATGGGGTATCTGAAAGGGAAAAGCTCACTGATGATATTCGACCGACATGCGGACATGAAGTATAGGTATGGGACCAGGCATTTCTGGTGCAGAGGATACTATGTAGATACAGTAGGGAAAAATGCAAAAAAGATCGAGGAATACATCAGGAAGCAGTTACAGGAGGATGCCACAGCCGACCAGATAAGTCTGAAAGAATACATAGACCCGTTTACGGGAGAGCCAGCAAGCAAAGGCAGAAAGTGACAGCCCCTTTAGGGG
>JAVBNY010000022.1:0-5984 GCA_031551205.1 Oscillospiraceae bacterium
TTCAAAAATGGGAATGCAGACGCTGGTGGGTTGTTTTTTTGCAGCAATTTGATAAAACAGAGCTGTTGGATTGGTTAGTTTCCTTGTATTTGCAGTGCTTTTTGGTTTTTACTTTATGATCACATCGCTAAGGATCTGTCACGCTTCGGCCGCGATCTGAGCGAATCAGGGAAGTACATTGAAAATGTGTTTCCCTTTCTTGGCGTGAGGTTCATATCGGTAAATGATGCCATTGACTCGCTTCATAAAAACGGGCGCGGCGACGATATTCTGATCCCTGTTTTGAACTTGATAAACGACTCCTACAGCAAGGACATTTCTATTAAAATCCGCAGCCAGCTTGATGTAAAGCGTAGGAAGGGCGATTTCATCGGCGCATTCGCCGTCTATGGATATATGCGCGATGAGCGAAATCATAACAAAATTGTTGCCGACAAAACCGCCGCCGACATCGTGAAGCTCATTTTCAAGTGGAAGCTTGACGGGCATAGTGCGCAGGCGATTGCCGAAAAGCTGAACAATCTTGGCACTCCTTCCCCGATGGAGTATAAAAAGTCCATCGGTTTGAAATATTCCACATCATTTGCCAAGCCCGGCAAGACAATTTGGTCGGCTGTGGCTGTATCCCGCATCCTGCGGGATGAGACCTACATCGGCACAATGGTTCAGGGCAAATGCGCCACGCCAAATCATAAGATTAAGAAAAAACGTCCGAAGCCTGTCAGCGATTGGGCTCGTGTAGACGGTACTCACGAGGCGATTATCGATTTCGAGGATTTCAATCTCGCCCAGCGGCTCATGGAGCGTGATACGAGGACTTCGCCCAGCGGCGAGACGGTCTACCCTTTTTCCGGCATGGCGAAGTGCGGTCTTTGCGGCGAGAACATGATCCGAAAAACCATAAATAAAAAATATGTGTATTTCATATGCTGCCGGGGCTGCAAGGGAGCGCGGATTGCCGAAGAAGCCATGACCGGCGCAGTGGCAGGCGCGATTCAGCTACATATCGGCAATATACTGAACCTTGAGCGTGTTCTGCGTTTCATCGACGATCTGCCACTCAAACAAGAGGATGTGCAGAAGCTGGACAGTCAGATCATTGCCCGCCGCGCCGAGGTCGAGCGGTACAAATATTTGACCTCAACGTTGTACGATAACTGGCAGGATGGGGTCATAACACAAGAAAACTTTGTTAATATGAAGACTCGTTATAACGCCCTTATTGACGATGGCGAGAAAGCTATCATAAGCCTATCTCGCGAAATCGGAGACATCATCTCACTCGGCAGTGAGAAGAGCCAATGGATTGAGCACTTCCGGCAGTATCACAATTTCACCGAAATTAGCCGCCGCATGGTGATCACGCTGCTTGACACAGTCACTGTGCATCCCGGTTCCCGGCTGGATATCCTGTTCCGCTATCGATACGATTATGAGCGCGCCGTCAGCTTCGCAACCGCTGTCTGCCAGCTTCATTCCGTTCCCGGTTCGGATAAGATCGAGGCTGGTCATTCGGCTGACGCCGAACTGCCCGCCAATGCGGCCGAGGGGGTGGCGTAATGGCGAGAAAGAGCAGAAAAGGCGCGGCGCGCCAAGCATCGTCCGTACCAGCAGAACGTATATGGAATACGGCTTTATATGCACGGTTGTCGGTTGAGGACAGCGGTAGAAAAGGGGCTGATACCATTGATACACAGATCGAGCTTGTCATGGGCTATATAAACGGGCAGGAACATCTGCGCTTATATGATACCTATATCGATAACGGCGAGAGCGGTAAAGACTTCGACCGTCCGGCATGGAATAGGCTGATGGATGATATTCGCTCCGGCAAAATTGATTGCGTATGCGTCAAGGACTTATCACGCTTCGGCAGAAACTATATTGAGACTTGCGAGTATTTAGAGAAGATATTTCCGTTCATGGATGTTCGATTCATTTCAGTGAACGACGGTTATGACAGCGAAAGCAAAGGCGGGTACTCCGAAGGATTGATCCTCGCTCTAAAAAATCTTATGAACGACCGCCATATCAAAGACATCTCCCGCAAAGTGAGTTCGTCCAAGAAGGCACAGCGGGATCGTGGCGAATTCACAGGCGCATTCGCTCCCTATGGATATCGAAAAACCGTTTCCGTGAGGGGCAAGTCGCTTGTTCCTGATGAGGAAACTGCTCCAATCGTCCGCGACATTTTTCGCTGGCGTTCAGAAGGCATGGGACAGGCTGCCATTTGTAAGACGCTTGACGAAATGGGCATTCTGCCGCCTGCCGCGAAACTTCGGGAGCGGTACAATGTCTACGGCGGTGAATATTACAAGGCGACGGTCTGGCAGCCGAGGGCTATTAAAAAGATGATACAAAACCGCATATATCTCGGCCATTTGGTACAGGGCAAGACCTGTCAGGCGCTTTATGAAATCAAGGGGCTGGAGTCCGTGCCGGAATCGGAGTGGCATATCACCGAGTGCGCCCATGAGCCGATTGTCAGCTTGGAGCTTTGGGAAGCGGCAAACGCTGTTTGTGAGGAGCGCCGGAGGGTTTATTTTGAAGAGCGTCCGCGCCGCGATTTGCCGGAAAATATTTTTAAGGGCTTCTTGGTCTGCGGCGCCTGCGGGTCGAAGCTCACACGGCGGTATAATAAAAAAGTAAATCCAAGCGGCAAGGAATACGAGTATTTTTACTATGTTTGCGCTCTTAACCACCAGCACCCGGTCGATCAGCGGTTTCCGATGGTACGCTTTGATACGATCTATGATGTTGTCTTTACAACGGTATCGAATGAACTAAAATCTGCGAAAAACTTAAACGATATTATTGAGAAGCGTTCGGCGCGTCAGGTTAACCCGCGGACGGTAATTGACGCTGAGATATCGTACACGGCACTTGAGCTTGAAAAAGTCACGGAACGCATTTCTACGCTCTATGAGAATTATGTTTTAAAGATAATCAATGAGCAGGATTTTGTGAGGTTTCAAGCGGATTATAAGCGTAAAGCTGAATCGTATCGGCAAAGGATGGAGGAGCTTTCAAAACGCGCGGCGCTCATGGCAGGAACGTCTATATCAGACAACCGATGGCTGATAGCGGCACGGGCTTTTCAAAATCCTGTGGAACTGACACGGGAAATGTTGGAGGCGATTGTTGACCGCATCGAGGTTTCGGGGCCGGAAACTATCATTGTGCGTTGGAAGTTCAAGGATGAGCTTGAGCTGCTTGAGTCCTGCGCAAGAGAGGAGGCTTCCTGACATGAATTATACGACAGCGCTGTATCTCCGGCTCTCGGTAGATGATGATAGCACCGACGAAAGCTCCAGTATCCAAAGTCAACGGCATTTATTACAGCAGTTCGTTTCCGCCGATCCTATACTCTCGTCCAGCCGGATTATGGAGTTTTCGGATGATGGCTGGTCGGGAACAACATTTGAGCGTCCACGGGTGAAGGACTTACTTGAAATGGCACGCCGGGGCGGCGTTAACTGCATCATTGTAAAAGACTTATCCCGGTGGGGCAGAAATTATATCGAGGTCTGCGAGTATATTGAAAGGATTTTCCCTTTCCTCGACATACGTTTCATCAGCGTAAACGACCGTTACGACAGTGCGGATTTCAAAGGCAGCACCGCGCCTACTGATGTGGTGTTTAATTAGATCATGCACGATATTTACTGCAAGGATTTGTCGTTTAAGGTTCGGCAAAGCTACATAGACAAAGCTAAAAAAGGCGAATTCCTCTGCGGCGTGGCTCCGTTTGGATTTGAGAAGTCAAAGACGGAAAAAAACAAGCTGGTCATCGACGAAGAGGCCGCTTCTGTTGTACAGCGCATCTTCAGTATGTCTTGCGAAGGGATGAGTAATATGCGTATCGCCGCCGCTCTCAACAGCGAGGGTGTCGAAACACCGCTTGCGTACCGCAGGCGGATGGGCAGAACTCTGCGGGGCAACCATTCGGCCGTGCGCGGAGGCGGGGTTTGGTCGGATAAAAACGTCCGTACAATTCTTTTTGATGAACGCTATACTGGCGTTCAAGTCAGCGGAAAGACGAGAAAGCCAAAGCCGGGCAGCCGTAACACTATTTGTCTGCCTGAGAGCGAATGGATCAAGGTTCCCGGTGCGCATGAGGCGATTGTCAGTGATGACGCATTCGTACAGGCTAACGCCGGGATCACTCGGTTTAAGATCGGGAATGCGCCGAAGCAAAGCACCTTGTTCGCGGGGAAAATCCGTTGCGGTTGCTGCGGCCGCGCTTTGAAGTATACTAACGGCGGAAATCCCAGCTATTACTGCAACGGGGTACGCTTAAATATCGGTGCCGGTTGCTTTGACGGACGGATATATGCCGAAGATTTGAAAGAAATCGTATTGGAAGCAGTCAAAACCGAAGCCGCAAAAATTTATGACAAACTGGCGAAACGGAAGCAGCAAGGTCACGGCTCGTCCGGGAGAGATACGATTGAGACGGAACTTAAACAGATAAAGGCTCGGCTTGAGCTTCTTGATCGGCGCGGATTTTCATTATATGAAGACTTTGCCGAGGGCAGGATTGACAAGGATGCTTTTCGCTCTGCGCAGGATAGCATCTCAAAAGAACAGGCCGATTTAGAAAATCGTACCACCGTTTTGAAAGAACAAATGAACAATATTCCTGACAAACCTGAACCATCCAGCGATGAACCGCTTTTGAAGCGGGTGTTGGATGCCAGTGACCTGACCGATGAGATTCTTGCGTTAGTTGACTGTGTGGTTGTCTATGACGCTAAGCGGATCGAGATTCAATTTTCATTCGGGAATACGAATGCAGCGGGGGTTTGAATATGGGACGTAGAATAGAAAAAATAATTTGATAATTTTTTTATCCCTATCTTGACAGCCGCTTATGTGAAAGACCCGTCAAATCCTAAACGCTGGGCCATCGACGAAGAGGCCGCTGCTATTGTTCGCCGAATATTCAGCATGACGCTTGAGGGCTTTGGGACTGAGCAGATTGCGGGTACACTGTCGGAAGAGCATATGGGGTAAAGGCCTCCAAAGAGCCACACAAGTGGAACAGCTCGACGATCGTCAAGATGTTGTCCCTGCAGGAATATTGCGGCGACGTCATAAACTTCGAAACCTACTCGAAGTCCTTCTGGCTCAGGGAGCGTATCCGGAATTACGAGGAAAACATGGCGGTTTTCAGGGACGTTCACGAGCCGATAATCGACCGGGCGGCCTTTGAAAAGGTACGGCAGAAGTGAGGTACGACCCGCAAGCGCAAAACCATCGATGGCGAGAAAAATATGTTTTCCGGTCTTCTGGTCTGCGCCGACTGCGGGCATAACCTCTGGTATCACTTCAACCAGAAAAACCACGACATCAAATACTTTAACTGCTCCAACTACAAGGGCAATCGGGGAACCTGCGGCAGCACACACTACATACGGGTTGATTTTCTGGAGCAGGTCATCCTGAAAGAGATTCGTCGGCTGACGCAGTTTGCGGGCCGGTACGAGGACGAGTTTGTCAGGATGGTCATGGGGCACTCGCAGAGGGCGTTTCTCACAGAGCACGAGGCGAAACAGAAGGAGTACGCGAAGCTGAAAGCCTGGAACCGAGAGCTCGATACCCTGTTTTCCCGGATGTATGAGGACAACGTGACGGGGAAAATTACCGATGAGCGCTTTGCGCGGATGACTCAGGGCTACGAGCTCGAACAGGCCGAAAACTCTGAGCGGATGAAGGCGCTTTCGGCTGAGCTATCCAGAGACGAGAGCAAAGCGATGTCGACCGACGATTTCATCGCCACGGTCAGGAGATTCACAAGGGCCAGAAAACTGACGCAGCGGATGCTGAGCGAGCTCATTGAAAAAATCGAGGTTCATGACGCCGAGAAGGTCGACGGCGTGAAGGTTCAGCGGTTGACGATCCACTGGAACTGCGTGGGTACGTTTGAGGTGCCGGATACGCTTAAGCTTCCGGAGCCGGAGGTTTTGCTGCAAACGAGAAAA
>JAVBNY010000024.1:0-49827 GCA_031551205.1 Oscillospiraceae bacterium
CCCCTCCCAACCCCTTCCCTTTCCCTTTTTTGTACAATTATTTTTGAACCCCCTTCCCAAAAAAAAACCCCTACGCGGCCCAAAACGCGCCCTCTTCTCTGTTTTAAATCCATTCCTGAGCGGAAAGCTCTCTCGCAAGCTCTCTCAAGTATGCTTTCTGTTCCCTGTATCGCGGCAAAACGGCCTCCACAAGCGCCCAAAATTGGGGGGAGTGGTCATGCCTCAGGATGTGACAAAGCTCATGCACCACGACGTAATCGACAGCCGCGTCCCGCGCCAGGACAAGCCTCCATGAGAAGTTCAGCCTCCCCGACGGAGAGCAGGAGCCCCAGCGCGTTTTTGCGGAGGATATCCTTATCTCCGGCGGCTTCAGCCCGAGCACGGGCGCAAAAAAGTCCGCTCGCCTTAAAATCAGCCAACGCGCCTCGCATCTGTATGCGTCGGCCATCCACCTGGCTATCTCCTTAGAAGTGAGCCCCGGCGGAACAAAAAACGCGCCGTCACGAAAGCCGCAAGGGCCCTCGCCGGCCGTTATGGGATACCGCGCGCCTCTCAGCAGGACATGAGCGCCATAGTCCGGACGCGAGGCCTCCCCCTCGGCCAAAAGCCGCCGTCGGACAGCCAGCTTTTCTTCAATCCACGCGCTTTTAGCTGCCAGAAACGCCTCAATTTCGCGCACGGGCATCCTGAGCGGCGCCCGCACGCCGACGGAGGCGTCGTCCGTAATATAAACGCAAAGCGTTTTCCTTCGCGAACGCGCAAGTGTATAGTCCCGCACTTTCAAAAAAGCGTGAGCTGGCTTGTTTCCGGCATAGCGCCGAAAACGCCGAGCTGAGAAAAAAGCTCCGTAATTGTCTTTGACACCTTCGGGCAGCGCAGCGAAAAATCCTCCACCGAGATAAACGGCCCGTTTTTCCGCTGAAGCGTGATCTCCCGCGCGGCTATCTCGCCGAGGCCGGGCACAGAGGTGAACGGCGGGCGCAGGCCGTCCTGCGTCAGTTTGTATTCCGTAGCCTCGGATTCGTAGATGTCGATCGGCGCGAAGGAATAGCCCCTTTTGTAGAACTCGTAGCACACTTCGAGAGCCGTCAGCGAATCGCGCTCCGCCGCCGTAGCGTCGAGCTTTTGATCAATCTCGCGCATCCTCGCGAGCACCGGCTCGACCCCTTGGAACATCAGCGACGCATCGACGCCGGTGGCCCTGATCGTAAAATATGCGCAGTAAAACTCCCGCGGGAAGTGCGCCTTGTACCACGCGATGCGAAAGGCCATTATGACATACGCGACCGCGTGCGCCTTCGGAAACATGTATTTTATCTTGTTGCAGGAGTCGATGTACCAAGCCGGGACGCCGCACGCCCGCATCGATTCCTCCCATTCCGGCCTGAGTCCCCTGCCTTTGCGGACGCTCTCCATGATCAAAAACGCCTCTTTCCTGTCGAGGCCTTTCGATATGAGAAACAGCATGATGTCGTCGCGCGTGCAGACGACCTCCTTCAGCGTGGCTGTCTTCGCCGCGATCAGATCCTTCGCGTTGCCAATCCACACGTCCGTCCCGTGAGAAAGCCCCGAAATGCGAACAAGCTCGGAAAATGTCGTAGGCATTGTGGAAACTAGCATCTCGCGGACAAATTTCGTGCCGAATTCCGGTATGGCGCAGGCCCCGGTTCTGCCGAGAACAGGATCGCCGTCGATGCCCAGCGCTTTGGCGGACGTGAAAAGGCTCATCGTGTCCCCGTCGTCCAGCGGGACCCCGCGGGCGTCGACACCGGTGAGATCGGAGAGCATCTTGATCATCGTAGGGTCGTCGTGCCCCAAAAGGTCGAGCTTCAAAAGGTTTTCCTCAATCGAATGGTAGTCGAAATGCGTGGTTATAGTGTCGGAGCTCTGGTCATCGGCCGGGTGCTGCACCGGACAAAATTCGTAGATGCTGTTGCGCTTCGGCACGACGATCAGCCCGCCCGGGTGCTGCCCGGTTGTGCGCTTTACGCCTATGCACCCCTTGACAAGCCTGTTCTCCTCAGCTTTTGAGACCTTGATGCCGCGCTCTTCGTTGTATTTTTTCACAAAGCCGAAAGCCGTTTTCTCCGCCACCGTGCCTATCGTGCCGGCGCGGAAGACGTGCCCCTCGCCGAACAGCTCAACCGTCTGCCTGTGGGCGCGCGCCTGATAGTCTCCCGAAAAATTCAGGTCGATATCCGGCTTTTTGTCGCCGTCAAAGCCGAGGAAGGTAGCAAACGGGATATCATAGCCGTCCTTCGAGAGCCTCCCGCCGCAGCGCGGGCAGTCCATATCGGGCATGTCCGCGCCGCATTCCACGCCTGTCTCCGCCGGGAACTGCGAATAGACGCACTTTGGGCATCTGTAATGCGGAGGCAGCGCGTTTACCTCGGTTATTCCCGCGAGGAACGCGACGAGCGACGAGCCGACCGAGCCCCTGGAACCGACCAGGTATCCCGCCTCAAGCGAATGTGACACGAGCTTTTGCGCTATTATGTAGATCACGTCAAAGTGGTGCTTCGTGATCGAATCCATCTCCGCGTCGAGCCTTTCGCGCACCTCCGCCGGCAGCGTCTCGCCGTAAAGCTCGCGTGCGCGCCGCTCGCACATATCGCGCAGCTCCTCAGACGAGCCCTCGATCTCTGGCGAGTAAGTCCCCTCGCGTATCGGCTTTACCGCCTCGCACATGTCCGCGATCATATTCGGCGCCGTGACGACGGCCTCAAACGCGTTTTCCTCGCCGAGATATGAAAACTCCTCCAGCATCTCGTCCGTTGTCCTGAAATAGAGTTCGGCCTGATTGTCCGCGTCGGAAAAGCCCTTGCCCGCCTGGAGTATACGCCTGTAAACCTCGTCCTCCGGGTCGAGAAAATGCACGTCACAGGTCGCCGCAACGGGCTTTTTAAGCTTTTTTCCGAGTTCGATGATCTTTTTGTTGAAGCTTCTCAGATCCTCCTCGCCGGAGGCCTGGCCCGAGGCGATCATAAACCTGTTGTTTGAAATCGGCTGAATCTCAAGATAGTCGTAAAACTCAGCGAGCTTTAAGAGCTCTTCCTCCGGCCTGCGGGCGATAACCGCGCGGAAAAGCTCGGAATTTTCGCACGCGGAGCCGACGATCAGCCCCTCACGGTATCTTTGAAGCAGCGAGCGGGGGATGACCGGGTTCCTATTAAAATGCTCCATATGCGCGCGTGAGACAAGCTCGTAAAGGTTGCGCAGCCCCGTCTCGTTCTTCGCCAGCAGGATAATATGATAGCTGTGCTGCCTGCCGCTCCTCGCCTCGCTCAGCCGCATGAGCGCCGCGTTTATCTCAGCGATGTCGCGGGCACTCGTCTTCTCCCTGAGCATCAGAAACAGCCTTATGAGCATGAGCGCCGTGGTTTTCGCGTCGTCGGTGGCGCGGTGGTGGTTAAACTCGGGAAGGCCGAGCTCCTTAGCCACTATGTTCAGCTTGTGCCTGGAGAGAGTGGGCAGCAGAACCCTGGAAAGCTTGAGCGTGTCGATATATGTATGGCCGAAAGGTATTCCCAGCCTCCGGCACGCAAGCGAAATAAACCCCGTGTCAAAGTCGGCGTTGTGCGCAACAAGCGGACGCTCTCCCACAAACGCGAGAAAGGCCCGCAGTGCCTCAGCTATATCCGGCGCGCCGGATACCATATCGTCGGATATGCCCGTCAGCTTCACGATCTCAAACGGAATACGCCTGCCGGGATTGACAAACGTTTGGAACTCGCCCGTTATCTCGCCGTTTTTTACAATCACCGCACCGATCTCGGTTATCGCGTCGCGCGCAGGGTAGAGCCCCGTAGTTTCAATGTCGAAAACGGCGAACTCACCGTCCAGCGGCGTTCTTTTGTCCCCGCTAACCGCGCGCGCGGCCTCAATGTCGTTTACATAATACGCCTCGCAGCCATAGATCACCTTTATGCCGTGCTTTTTTGCCGCCGCCATCGCGTCCGGAAAGGCTTGACACACGCCGTGGTCGGTTATCGCCACCGCCCTGTGTCCCCACCTGGCGGCGCGCTCGACGGCCTTTTTTGTGTCGCACACGGAATCCATCGCCGACATGCAGGTGTGCAGGTGCAGCTCGACACGCTTCTCAGCCGCGCCGTCCTCCCTCGTGCGCGCCTCAAGCTCCCATATGGCGGAGGGCTCAAGCACCATGTCCTGCTCAAAGCGAGAGAGGATCAGGCTGCCCTGCACCGCCAGAACCATCCCCTCGCGCACCGCGTCGGGAATCAGTTTTTCTTTTTCACCCTTTAAGAACTTCGTCACTCTGACGGAGCCGCGCCTGTCGGTCATGTCGAAGCATAAAATCCTGCTCCCTCCCTTCAGGTCGCGGTGAGAGACCGAAAAAACCTCACCGCGGACGGCGGCGCTTCCCATCTCCAGCTCCAGCTCGTCCATCGGGGTGAATGCCGCGTCCGATATCTTGCCCATAATCGCGCCCGAGGCGGCGGCGGCCGCGCCGGGGTTTTTCTGCCTCGAGGGCTCTTTTTTTGCCGGAGCCTGGCGCCTTATCTCCTCGCGCAAGGCCTTCTCACGGCGCTTTTCAGACGCCTCGGCGCTGTCTTCCGCGTGCTCTCCCGCGAATTCGATACGGTATCCTCTGCCGTAACGCTCGCATATCGCACGCTCGGCGTCTCTGAGCCATGCCCTGAAAAAATCCGCCGAGTATCCCTTCAGCGAAACCTCGACGACGCTGCCGCGGACGGATATCTCCATCTTATTCAGCACAGCGGCCGGGCCGGGATGGCTCGCGGCAAGACCGGCGGCGATCTCCAGAAACGCGTTTCTGTCGAGATCTTTGCCCTCTAAATGTGGCTTGATATTCACCGTGCGGACACCGTAGTTCGCGGCGAGCTCGGCGCTGAGCGCCCTCAGCGCGGCTTCCCCAAGCGGCTCGCGCAGCGTGAGTCCCACCTCAAGGCGGGAGCCCTCCCTGTCCACGCTGACGCCGGATACGAGCGCGCGCGCAAGAGCGCCCCTATCCGGCACCGACGGCGCATAATCGGAGAATACCTCAAAAAACGGGATAAGCGCGTTATCCATGTTTTACTCCTTACAAATATCGTCAATCTCAGAGAACAACCTTGCGACAAGCTCGCCCTGCGGCGCCTTCGCGATAATCTTGCCGGCGCGGAAGAGTATGCCCTCGCCGTCGCCGCCGGCAATGCCCACGTCCGCCTCGCGCGCCTCGCCCGGCCCGTTCACCGCGCAGCCCATCACGGCCACCTTCAGGTCCGCGTCATAGCCCTCAAGCCTGCGCTCGACCTCGTTGGCGATCGTTATCAGGTCGACGCGGCACCTTCCGCACGTGGGGCAGGAGATAATCTCCGGCCCCCGACCCAGCCCGCAGGCGCGAAGTATGGCCTTCGCCGCCCTGATTTCCTCGACAGGCTCGTCCGTTAAAGACACGCGGATCGTGTCGCCGATGCCGTCGCAGAGCAGGGCCCCGATGCCCACCGCGTTTTTTATCGCGCCCTGATAGCTTGTCCCCGCCTCGGTCACACCGAGATGCAGCGGAAAATCGCACTTTGCCGCCAGAATGCGAAAGGCCTCGATCGTCTTTTTGACGGACGAGGACTTGACCGACAGGCATATGTCCTCAAAGCCGTGCGACATCAGCAGCTCCGCGCCCTTCAGGGCCGATTCGGCAAGCGCACGCGCCGTCGGTCCGCCGTATTTATGTAAAAGCTCTCTTTCAAGCGACCCGCCGTTGACGCCCACGCGGATAGGCACGCCTCTTTCGCGGCAGGCATCGACGACGGCCTTTATTCTGTCCGGGCCCCCTATATTGCCGGGATTGATGCGGATCTTGTCCGCCCCTTGCCTGACCGACTCTATCGCCAGCCTGTAGTCAAAGTGGATATCCGCCACAAGCGGCGCCTTGGTAAGCCTTTTCAGCTCGCCCAGCGCGCGCGCGGCCTCCATATCCGGCACCGCGCAGCGCACGATGTTGCACCCGGCCGAAAGCAGCCCCTCGATCTGTGCCGCCGTCGCGCGCACGTCCCGCGTGTCTGTGTTTGTCATCGACTGTATTGCAATGGCGGCGCCCCCTCCCACGGGCACGCCGCCGACAACTATCCGTTTCGTTTCAGTTCGCATATCAGTTCCCCGCAGATCCGAAAAATCCCGTCACCCACTTATAGGAATCGCTGAAAATCAGCAAAACCGCGAGCAGCATGAAAAGCATAAGCCCGATCGAGTGTACATAACCCTCGATTCTCGGGTCGAGCTTTTTATGAAAAAAGAACGAGGTGATGAAGCCGATGCCGAGGAAGAGTATCCTGCCTCCGTCCAGCGCCGGGAGCGGCAGAAGGTTCATAACCGCGAGGTTCACCGCGATCATCGCCATGAACATCAGCAGGCTGAAAAGCGCGTCTATAAGAGATGGCGATTGCTGCGTAATCGTTGTCGCGGCGCCCACTATGCCGACCGGGCCCGAGAGCTCCGGCAGAGAGAGCCTTCCGCTGACAAGCTCCTGGAGGCTGACAAACACGATCCTGACAAAGCCGACGCATTTAAGAGAGGCCTGCTTCAAAACCGTCATTGGCGTGGCGTCCTCTACCCCAAATGTGATCCCGTAGCGTGGGTTGCCGTCCGCGTCCTTAACCGTTTTGAGCATCTCCACGCCGGGAAGCTCTATGCGCCGCCCGTCGCGAAGGAGCGTGAGGTCGTGCACGCTTTCTTTCTTCCATTCAAGGAAAAAATCGATGTCGCTGCGCGTGTATATCCTGTGGCCGTCTATCTTCAGGAGCGCGTCTCCCTCTATGAGCCCCTGCTCGCCGTGAAACGGCACGTCTGCGACGTGTGTGACCGTGTTTGTGTAAAACCCGCTCGCAAAGGAGGAGATCACGACGATGATCACAAACCCTGTGAGCAGGTTCATAAACGACCCCGCCACAAGGATAATCAGCCTGACCCAGCCGGGCTTGGAAGAGAACGAGCTCTCGTCCTCAGAATCCGCATCCTCGCCCTCCATGAGACACGACCCGCCAAGGGGCAGAGCGCGCAGGGCATAAACCGTGCCGCTTTTAGCCTTCTTTTTAAGAATAGCCGGGCCCATGCCGAGCGCAAACTCCAGCACACGAACCCCGAGTGACCTGGCAGCCCAAAAATGGCCCAGCTCGTGCACGAAGATAAGAATCCCAAACATCAGTATCGTAAAAACAATCGTCCAAGCGCTATTTATGGTTCTCCGCCTCCCTTCGAGAGCTTATACACTTATTGTATGCCGCCGCGCGGCCGCTTATCAACTATTTAAAGTTTCGACGAAACAAGCTCTCTCGCCAGAGCGTCCGCCTCAAAAACATCTTCAAGCGATGGGTTTTGCACCGCCGCCGCGCTTTCCAGCGCGTGGGCGACAAGCTCCTCAATCTCAAGGAATCGAATCCTGCCCGAGAGGAACGCCTCTACCGCCGCTTCGTTCGCACCGTTCAACGCGGCGCAGGCCGTCCCGCCCGCGCGGGCAGCCTTTTTGGCGAGCCTGAGGCAGCCAAACGTGTCTTCATCCGGGCTCTCAAAATGCAGCGGACCGCAGGAGAGAAGGTCGAGCCGCCTCGCCTGAGAGGAAAGTTTTTGAGGCCATGTCAGCGCATATCTGATCGGGTTTCGCATGTCCGCCGCGCCGAGCTGCGCGATAATCCCGCCGTCGCGGAACTCCACCATAGAGTGCACCACGCTCTCGGGATGCACCACGATGTCGATCATCTCGGCCGGCGCGTCAAAAAGGCGCATGGCCTCAATCAGCTCAAGGCCCTTGTTCATCAGCGTGGCCGAGTCGACCGTGATCTTAGCGCCCATCTCCCAGACAGGGTGCCTCAGCGCGTCGCTTGCCGTCGCGCCCTCAAGCTGAGCGCGCGTCATGCCGCGGAATGGCCCCCCCGAGGCGGTGAGCACCAGCCTCAGAACGCCTTCGAGGCCGAAGCGCCCTCCAAGGCACTGAAGTATGGCCGAATGTTCGGAATCTACTGGGATGAGCTCCGCCTCTTCGGCCCTCGCCCTCGCCATAACGATCTCCCCCGCGCATACGAGCGACTCCTTGTTTGAGAGCGCAAGCCTTCTCCCGCGCCCAATGGCGGCAAGCGTCGGCCTCAGGCCGGCAATTCCCACAATCGCGTTCACGACCGTTTCGGCCCGTGGATCCGCCGCTATCTGCTCAATACCCTCCGGCCCGGAAAGCACCTTTGTGCCCGTATCCCTGAGGCGCGCGCGCAGCTCCTTCGCCGCGTCCTCGTCACCGAGGGCGGCAAAGGCCGGCCTCAGCTCCCTTACCTGCCTCTCAAGAAGCTCCGCGTTTTTATGCGCGGTAAGCGCGAACACCTCAAGACACAGCGAACGGCAGATTTCAATTGTCTGAACGCCGATCGACCCCGTCGATCCAAGAATTGTAACCGGCATTAATACCTCCGAAAAAGCAATGATCAGGTGTACCCCTAGAGCATTATAGCCGGGGCGATGGACCACAACGTCCCAAGAAGCGGGGCAGCGAAAAGCACGCTGTCAAACCTGTCGAGGATGCCGCCGTGCCCCGGGATAAACGAGCCGAAATCCTTAATATTAAACTGCCGCTTTACAAACGACATCGAAAGGTCGCCCATCTGTGAGATGATCGCGCCCGCCATTCCGTATACCCCGAGCAGCAGGAAATTCACTCTGTAGGGCAGAAACCGCTCGAGGATCAGCCCGTAAAGCAGCGTGGCGATCAGCGCGCCTATTACCCCGCCGACAGAGCCCTCGACGGTTTTTTTCGGGCTGATGTCCGGCGCGAGCTTGTGTTTTCCCATAAATGTGCCGACAAAATAGGCAAAGACATCCGAACTGAACGCGACGATAAACGGGAAAAGCAGTATCGAACGGCCCGCGTAAAGATCCATAATGTCGATCAGCGCCGAAAAAAGCAGAGGGATCACGATGCTCGTGAAGAAAACGCCGCACATTGCCTCAAACGTGAAGCCGTTTTTCGTAACAAAACACTCGGAAAACAGCAAAACAACGTATATCAGCAGAAAAAACGCGGCCACGTCAATATCCGAGCCGAAAAAACGCCACACCTGAACAAGCACGGCCACACAGACCGCGTAGACCACAATCCTTTTCTGCTGAACAAACCCCGTTGTCACAAGAAGCTCATAAACCGAAACAGCCGCTATAACCGCGACGACCGCGGCCGCAACAAGGGGGTCAAAAATCAGGCCGGCTACAAGAATAGGCAGCAGCGCAAAACCCGCCAAAACTCTGACAGCCATCAAACCCCTCCATATCTCCGCTCTCTTTTTTGAAACTCCAGAATCGCCTTATCAATCTCACCGGCGGCAAAATCGGGCCAAAGCGTATCCGTAAAATAAAACTCCGAATATGCCGACTGCCATAAAAGAAAGTTTGAAGTTCTTTTTTCGCCCCCCGGCCTGATCACAAGATCAGGGTCGGGCACGCCGGAGGAATAGAGGCAGCCGGACAGCGTGTCCTCTCCGATGTCCCCCGGTGAAAGAGCCCCTTCGGCGCAAAGCCGCGCGATCCTCTTGCACGCGTGCAGGATCTCCGCCCGCCCTCCGTAGTTGATGCAAAGGTTGATCTGGTCGCCTTCAAACCTCTCGGAGCCCTCCTCCGTGCGGGAGATCAGTTTGAGCACATCCTGAGAGAACCCGGCTCTGTCGCCGAAAATACGGATGCGGACGCGGTTTTTTTCCATATCCGCCAGGGCCTCTTCAAGATATCGCCGCAGCAGCGACATGATAGCCTCGACCTCCCGTTCGTTTCGCTTCCAGTTTTCGGTGGAAAATGCGTAAACGGTCAGATATTTTATGCCGAGGCTCCGGCAGTAATCCGCCGTGCGGCGAAAGGTTTCCGCGCCGGCGGCATGGCCGGCGCTTCGCGGCAGGCCGCGGCGCTTAGCCCACCTTCCGTTGCCGTCCCTAATAATCGCGATATGCCGCGGCAGGCGCGACATATCGGGTTTTTCACGTATTTTCCCGGCAAATGCCATCAGATCTCAAGAAGCTCCTTATCTTTTTTCGCGACCATCGCGTCAACTTCCTTGCAGTATTTGTCGGTGAGATCCTGCATCTCTTTTTCGAGATCTTTCAGGTCGTCTTCCGTGATCTCAGACTTCTTTTTCTGCGCCTTGTAAAACTCAATCGCGTCGCGCCTGACGTTGCGCACGGCGATCTTCGCCTCCTCGCCGTATTTGCTCACCTGCTTTGTCAGGTCGCGGCGGCGCTCTTCCGTCAGCTGTGGGAAGGAAAGCCGGATCACCTTGCCGTCGTTCTGCGGGTTAATCCCAAGGTCGGAAGCGAGGATCGCCTTCTCTATAAGCTTCAGCGCTGAGGCGTCCCACGGCTGGATGATCAGCGCGCGCGGCTCCGGCGCCGCGACGGAGGCAATCTGCTGGATCGGCGTCGGCGCGCCGTAGTAATCGACCGATATGCGGTCGAGCACCGAGGGGTTCGCCCTTCCGGCCCTGATGGTCGAAAACTCGGAGCCGAGAACCTCCAATGTCTTTTTCATCTTCTGCTCATAGCTGGCTTCACTCATTACTGTCTTCCTCCCTAACAATCGTTCCAATTTTTTCACCTGTAACGACCCTGTATATGTTCTCAGGGTCCTTTAGCGCAAACAGAATGACCGGGATTTTGTTGTCCATAGACAGAGACGTCGCGGTTGAGTCCATCGCGGCGAGGTGCCTCGACAGTATCTCGTCGTAGCTGAGAGTGTCGAATTTTTTAGCGTTCGGGTTCTTGTTCGGGTCATCGTCATAAACGCCGTCAACATTTTTTGCGAGCATTATGATGTCCGCGCCTATCTCCGCTCCACGCAAAACGGCGGCGGTATCCGTTGAAAAATAAGGGTTACCCGTCCCGCAGCCGAAGATGACGACCCTGCCCTTCTCAAGATGGCGCACGGCCCTGAGGCGCACATACGGCTCTGCCACCGCGCGCATGTCAAGCGCGGTTTGCACCCTGACGTCAACCCCGCGCTGCTCAAGCGCGTCGGCCAGCGCAAGGCAGTTGATAACCGTCGCCAGCATGCCCATATGGTCGGCACGGGTGCGCTCCATCAGGCCCTCGCCGTCCTTGACCCCTCTCCAGAAGTTCCCTCCGCCGACGACAATGCCGATCTGCACGCCGATCTGCGCGCATTTTTTGACAACGTCGCACACATCGCCGATCACGCTGAAATCAAGCCCCGCTTTTTTCTCCCCCGCAAGGGCCTCGCCGGAAATCTTTATTAACACCCGCCTGTATTTCATACTTCCCCCTTGACGCGCCCCCGCCGCAAAACCGGCGCGGGGCAAATCTGCAGTAATTTTAGCCACAATTGTATTTTAATATAAGCGGCAGATTTTTTAAAGACATAAATAATAAATTTTTTATCTTGATAGTATTGACACGAGATGAATATGTGGATTTTAAGAGCATTTTGCTCTCGTGCCGGCATTATCCAAGCCTCGATAATATCCAAAAAACCAGCGGCAGCGTAAAGATACACAGAGCGTTCGTGACGAGAGACCCCTCCAACGCGTACCCGTCGTCGCCGCCGCACTCCCTGACGACGGGCGCGATCGACAGCATTACCGGCGTGCCCGCCATGAGCGCGACGGCAAAGGCCTGCGTCCTGTTGAAGAGCGGGACCGCGCAGGTGATAAAAAAAGCGGCAAGCGGGATAAACAGCAGCTTTACCCCAGCTATCGCATACAGCGGCGCGTTTTTGAGCACGCTGCCGACCCTGAGGCCAATGAACCTCGAGCCTATGTAAAGCATGGCCAGGTATTTCGCGCAGCTGCCCACGCCGTCCAGTGTGTCGAACAGCACATTGTCCGTCGGCACGCGCAAAAGCACGCAGGCTATCCCCGCGGCGAGCGCCACCGTGACCGGAGAAACGAGCCTTTTGAGTGACACCCCGCTGCCCTGACGCCCGCCGGACATCAAGTAGTATCCATATGTCCATACAAGCGTGAGGTCGGCCACAAGGTAGATCGACACCGTGAGTATACCCACGGGGGCGCCCGCGAAAACCGCCGCCGCCAAAGGCATTCCGAAAAATCCGGCGTTGTCACAGAACATCATCGCGGTGTGCAGATTTTTTTTCGCGTCCTTCAGCCCAAAAAGCTTGCCCGTTACAATGCCTGAGGCGACGCAAATGCCCAGGATTATGACGCACACCCCGGCCACCGGCAGGTTCGCCAAAAGCTCATCCCTTCCGGCGGTGCCGCTGATCGTGGAGATCATCATAGCGGGCAGAAAAAACTTTGAAAGCAGCTTAGCTAGGGACTCACGGGCGTTTTCGTCCATGACCCCGGTCTTTGAGAGGATAAATCCAAGAGACATGACAATCCCGCAGACAGCCGTCTGCCTCAGAATAACGGAAAGATACTCCATATTTCTCCTTTGGAGCTATAAAGTTTTGGGGGGCGCCGCCCAGCGCGGCGGGAATGCTAAAGATCACCGCAGCAATGCGGAGATACCCTCGGTGAAGTCGAGTATATAACAAAAAGATGAACATTTCAAGTCAAAACGCCGCGCCCGGGTCATCGGGCGCGGCGCAAATCTCGTGTTGTCTTTATGCCTGCTGAACCAAGTTGTAGCTGTCGAGAGCTTTGGCTATGCCCTTGTCGTTTTTCCCGAGCGGATAGAGAGCCGCGAGGTCATCCATAAATTTCGTCAGGTTTTTCCCTGAGATATCGCTGATAACGGGCACCTGCCAAGCGGGGACGTCCTGCTTCACATAGTAGATTATGTGATAGCCGTACGACGTCTTGACAATGGCCGCGTCTCCCGACTTGCGCGAGGCGTCAAAACACCACGCGTCAAACTCCTCGACGGTCATGTTCCTGGGTATTCTCTCGATAAGCCCGCCGTTAACGGCGGAGCTGGAATCCGAAGAGTTTTTCTCCGCCAGCTGAGCGAAGTTTTCCTCCGTGGGGTTCTGCTGCCACTGAGCAAATATCTCGTCCGCCTTTTCCTTGGCCTTTCTGTCGCTTTCAGCGTTTTTGGCTTCGGCATCCGCGTCCGTGTCGCTCGCTTTCTCAACACTGAAAAGCATATGACGCACGGTCACCGTCATCTCCTCGTCACGGTAACGGCTATTAAACAGTGCAACATAGCATCCGCTCGACGTCTCGATAACAGCCTTGTCGCCGGCCTTTCTGGCGTCGTCAAACAGCCATGTCCCAAGCTCAGTTTCCAACGAGCTGAGGCCGGCCTTTTCGGCAAGCGTGGATTCATCCTTGAAGTCGGCCTTTTTCTCTTCGGGGAGGCTGTCCTTCACTGCGGAAGCGAAAGAGGCTTCGTTTGTGACCTTCGCAAGCAGCGCGTCGGCGGCTGATTTCGCGGCCGTCTTCGCGGCGACCTTTTCTATGTCGGTCGGCTCAACGTCTTTACCCTCTGCGTCTTTCGTCGCTTCAGGCGTGCCGTTAAAGAAGAAATACCGGTAGTCCACGGCGTCGTATTTGCTCTTGTCGGCGCTGTAGGCGCTTTCAATCTCTTCCGCGGTAACAGAGGAGTTTATCCTCTCCTGCTCCTGATTGTAATACTTTGCGGCAAGCGTGTCGCGCTCGTATATGCTGCGGATCAACCCGCGAGATGCAAACCTTCCGTACATGCTCTGAAGGAGGCTGTCTGTCGACGAGTTCTGATCCTTGGCGGAGAGGTCGAGATCCTTAAGCTTGGAGTTTACCTCGTCCCACTCCTCCTTGGTGAGCTGAATGCCCGCCTTTTTTGCACCCTCCGCAAGCGCAATCGTATTCTGCGCCTGCTTAAGCGTCTCATTTTTCAAAAATTCATCCCAGGACTCAGTCTCGGAATACATCTGCTCTGTGAGCGGCTTCGAGGTGTCTACGCCGTACATCGAGAACTGTTGTGAATACGTATTGTATATGTTCTTATAAAAATAGGCGTACTCGGGAACACTGATCTTCACGTTCCCGACAGATGCCGCCGCTGTGTTCCTCTCAATAACGCCGCTTTTCTGCACAAAGTAAAACCCAATAGTCAGCACCAGAAAAAGCGGGATTGCCACAGCGATAAACTTGTAGAATAAATCCCCTGATTCCTTCTTTTTGGTGTGCTTTCTGTCCTGCATAAAAAAACCCTCTTTCGTTTGTTCAGTTGCGCTCCGGGGGGCCGCGCCTCCGGGAAAATTGCGGAAATTTGCATGCTTGGAACAGTATAACATGCGGAAAATCCCGTGTCAATACAGCTCAGATATATAAAATACGACGATCCCCCGCCGAAAACGCGCCGGGGCGCTTTAATCGCCTATAACCTGAATGTGCGCGACCGACGCGTCCTTCAGCCCGGTCATCAGGCAGCCCCTTTCGCGGGCGTACAGCGCGTGCTCAAGCGCGTCGCGCGTGATAAGCTCACCCGGCGCGAAGATCGGGATGCCCGGAGGGTATGTCATCAGAAATTCGGCGGAGACCGCACCCTGGCTGTCCTCCAGCGCTACGCGCCTCGATTTGGCGTAAAACGCTTCCTTCGGCGTCATAACAACCTCCGGCGTAACGTATTCGTGGTCGAACATGCCGTGCCCATCACGCTCAAACCGCCTCTTTATATCCGCGAGCGAAGCCACAAGCCGCTCAATATTCGCGAGTGTGTCCCCCATAGAGACAATCGCGAGGATATTGCCGATGTCGCCGAGCTCGATCTGTATACCGTAGTCATCGCGCAGGATATTGTAGACCTCAATGCCGGCAAGCCCCGTCCCCAGTGTGTGAACGCTCAGCTTCGTCTCGTCGAACGCCGCCGCCGCCCCGCTCTCAACAAGATCCGGGCCGAACGCCCTATAGCCGCCCAGCCTGTTTATCTCGCCGCGCGCGTATCTCGCCAGCCTCAGGGCCTCTGAGAATACTTTTTCCCCATCAAGGGCTAGCCGCCTGCGGGCAATGTCAAGCGACGAGATCAACAGATAGCTCGGCGAGGTCGTCTGCGTGAGGTTTATAACGGTCTTTACATAGTCCGGATCCGCACGCTGCCCAACGAGCAAGAGCGAACTCTGCGTCAGCGAACCGCCGGTCTTGTGCATGCTTATGGCCGACATATCCGCCCCCAGGCGCATGGCGGCGGGGGGAAGTTCTTTGCCGAAATAGAAGTGCGTCCCGTGTGCCTCATCTGCAAGCGCCAGCATCCCGCGGCTGTGGGTAAGCTCGATAATCTCGCGCAGAGGAGGAGAGATGCCGTAATACGTCGGGTTCAGTATGAAAACGGCCTTAGCGTCCGGATGCTCGTCCATAGCCCGTTCGAGGGAGGAAGCCGTCATGCCCAGAGGTATCCCCAGCGCGCGGTCGGCCCCGGGGTCGACGTAAACAGGGCGCGCCCCAGTAAACACCAGCGCGCCGAAGGCGCTTTTGTGCACATTGCGCGGCATTATCACCTTGTCGCCCTCGTGCAGAGCGGACATCATCATGGCCTGCACGCAAGAGGTCGTCCCCCCGACCATAAAGAACGCGCGCGAGGCGCCGAAGGCATCGGCCGCCAGCTCCTCCGCCTCCCGGATGACCGAAACGGGGTTCATCAGGTTGTCGAGCGGCTTCATGGAATTTACATCCACCGAGAGGCACCGCTCGCCCAAAAATCCCCTGAGTTCGGCGGCGCCGCGCCCCTGTTTGTGGCCCGGAACGTCGAACGGCACCACCCGAGAAAGCCGATATTGTTCCAGCGCTTCATAGACAGGCGCCCGGCGCTGGTCTGGGCCGCCGGGCGCGCATGCGTTATTCATCATAGATGTTGACCCCGTAAAATATCTCGTTCATCTCGTGGAAGAGCAGGTCGCGCACATGCATGCGCTTCTCGCGCGGGATCTCACGGATGTCGCGGTCAAACAGGTAGTTTTCAAGGTCGATATCCCTGAGCATCATCTTCGTATGGAAGATGTTCGACTGGTAGATGTTCATGTCGATCGCGTCATAGCGCCTCAGCGTCTTCTTGTCCACATAGTTCTGGATGGAATTTATCTTGTGGTCGATGAAATACTTCGCCCCGGCCGTGTCACGCGTGAAGCCGCGCACGCGGTAATCAATTGTGATTATATCGGAGTCAAAGCTCCCGATCAGATAGTCAAGCGCATTAAGCGGCGAGATGTTGCCGCAGGTGCCGACGTCTATGTCAACGCGAAACGTCGAGATCTCGTTCTCAGGGTGGCTTTCCGGATACGTGTGCACCGTGAGATGGCTCTTGTCGAGGTGCCCGACGACATTATCGCGCATCAAGCCGTTTTTATTTATTATGTCGGCGCCTAGGTTGCACGACGGATCGACAAGATAAACAGGCAGCGCCTCCTCGGTAATCAGTATGTTCACCGAGGCGCCCTGCGGCTCATAATCCTGCTTGGAAATATTGAGGACGTGCGCGCCGATCATGTCGGACACGTCGCAGAGAATGCGCGTCAGCCTCTCCGAGTTGTACTGCTCGTCTATATATGCGAGATAGTCCTTTTTCTCACGCTCAGTCTTCGCGTAGCAAATGTCGTATATATTGAAGCTGAGCGTCTTTGTGAGATTGTTAAAGCCGTAAAGGCTTATCTTTTCAGTCAACCCTATCATCACGTCCCTTTCGCAACATTTATTGAGAGCTTATATTCTTTAAGCTACATGTATATTAGCATCTATCCTACACATATGCAATATGAATTTTGAAATCATTTTTTATCTGTGTTTTTGGGACAAAACTACTCCTTGAAAGAGTATAAAATGCTTTGCGCCCCGCCTTTGATCGAGCGGCCATAAATCCTGTTGACCATGGATTAAAAATTTGTTAATATTGAGTTACCTGTCGCCGCACGGTATCTTTCGGCGGCTCCTAAGGAGGTAAATATGGGACTTAATCCGGGCTGCTTCCCCATCAAAAAGCTCGTTTTGTGCTCTGTCATCGCGGCCCTTTATTTTACACTGACCGTCACCGCGTTCGGCATAAGCTTTGGGGGCGCACAGTTTCGCGTTTCCGAGGCGCTGTGCGTTCTGCCCTTTCTGTTCCCGGAGACGGCGCTCGGCGTGTTCGCCGGGTGTCTGCTCGCGAACATTATGAGCCCGTTCGGCCCGATCGACATTGTCTTCGGCTCGCTGGCTACGCTCATCGCCGCGATTGTCACGTCCAAGCTCAAAAACAAATGGCTCACGCCGCTGCCGATGATCCTTTCAAACGCGCTGATTGTCGGCGCGGTCATAAGCTACGCCGAGGCCGGAAGCAATCTTTTCACAGGCAAATTCTGGTCCGCATTCGCTTTTAATGCCGGCTCTGTCGGGATTGGCGAGGCGGGCGTCGGCTTTCTGCTCGGCGTTCCTCTTATTATTGCGCTTCAGAAAACCGGGATTGTTTCCCGTCTTGGCGGTCGGCTTCTGGGGGTCGTACAATGAGGGTTAAAAAGGCGGTTATCCCCGCCGCGGGACTTGGAACCCGTATGCTCCCGGCTACGAAAACCGTCCCGAAGGAGATGCTGCCTGTAGTCGACAAGCCTCTGATACAATATATTGTAGAAGAGGCCGTCGCCTCAGGCATAGAGGATATACTTATTGTCACAAACAGGGCCAAATCCGCGATGGACGATTACTTCGACTATCTGCCCGAGCTTGAGGAGCGGCTTTTAAAATCCTCGCGGCTCGACGACGTCGCGCTTGTTCGAAGCACGGCGGAGATAGCCAATATCTTCTATGTCCGCCAAAAGGTTACGCGGGGCCTCGGCCACGCGATTTGGTGCGCGAAGCGCTTTATGGGCGACGAGCCTTTCGCGGTGCTCCTTGGCGACGACATTATGCGCTCTGATGTCCCGGTGACAAAGCAGGTCATCGACGCGTCGGAGAGGTACGGCGCATCGGCCGTCGGCGCGCAGCGCGTGCCCTACGGCGTGATCTCCTCCTACTCCTCGCTCGCCGTAGAGCATGTGGAGGGCAGGGTTTACGACGTTTCGCAGCTTGTGGAAAAGCCGAAGCCCGAGCAGGTTTTTTCAAACTTCGCTATTCTCGGAAGATATGTGCTGACGCCCTCCATCTTCGGTATTCTTGAGAACCTTTCGCCCGGATACGGCGGTGAGGTCCAGCTGACGGACGGGCTGAATGCGCTCTGCGGCAAAGAGCGGATGATTGCCGTAGACTTTGAGGGCAGGCGGTATGACGCGGGCTGCCTGAAGGGATATCTCGAGGTTATCTGCGACTTCGCGCTGGAGCATCCGGAGGCGGGAGAGTGGATGCGTGAGTACATCAAGAGGCGCGCCGCGGAACTTTGACACAGAAAATTAATGTTTTTATAAAAACCCCTTGCGTTTTGCGCCGAGTTGTGCTAGTATAATCATCACTTATAAGCTTCGCGTGGAGGTGAGATGTAATGAGAGAAACCGTTTTGAATGTTTTCATTATCGTTCAGGTGGTTCTGAGCCTGTTTCTGATCGCCGTCGTGCTTTTGCAGTCAGGGAAACGCCAGGGGCTTTCGGGCGCGATTGCCGGCGGGATTGACACGTTCATGTCGAAGAACAAGGCGAAGGCTTGGGATGCGCGTCTTGCTAAGGCTACGACTGTTGTCGCGATTTTCTTTATTGTCGTGACGCTCGCGATGAACTGCATCTAGTTCATCCATACGGTTTGTTTAAAAGCAGGAAGCGGCTCCGGCCGTCGCCTGCTTTTATATTTTTCGGGAATTACCCGAGAAAGGCGAGGAAATAACATGAATAAACGCGGTTTTGACACAATCTCCGTCAGGGGAGGGTACGAGACAGAGAAAACTACGAACTCAACGATCCCTCCGATCTATATGACCAACTCGTTCGTATTCGACGACACCGAGCACGCGAGGAGCCTGTTTGCCCTCGAAAAGCCGGGTAACATCTACACCCGCCTTATGAACCCGACCTCCGACGTGCTTGAAAAAAGACTCTCTGAGCTTGAAGGCGGCGTAGGCGCGCTTTCGGCCTCTTCCGGGCACGGGGCGATGGTCATGATGTTTCTGTGCCTCGCGTCGGCGGGCGACGAGATCGTCTCATCCGCCTCTATTTACGGCGGGGCCGTCAACATGATGTCAAAAACGCTTAAAAAAATGGGCATAACCGTTCGCTTTGTCGACGCGGACGACCCGGAGAATTTCCGCAGGGCGGTGAACGACCGCACGAGGGCGTTTTTCATCGAGACGATCGCGAACCCGAACGCGGACATCCCCGATCTCGAGGCCATAGCCGCGATAGCTCACGAATACGGCATCCCGATGATCGCGGACAACACGATCGCCACGCCCTACCTTTTTAGTCCGTTTAAGCACGGGGCGGACATTATCGTGCATTCGGCCAGCAAGTTCCTCACAGGCAACAGCACCTCGATGATCGGCGTCGTAGTCGACGGAGGCACATTTAAGTGGAAGGGCAACCCTCGCTTCCCCGAGTTTAACGAGCCCGACGAGAGCTATCACGGCATTGTCTATGCCGACGCCTGCGGGCCGGCGGCTTTTATCACGAAGCTGCGTACGCACATCCTGCGCGACGTGGGCGCCTGCGCCTCGCCGTTTAACTCCTGGCTCACGCTGCTTGGCATGGAAACACTTTCGCTGCGCGTGAAAAAACACTGCGAAACCTCTCTTGAGGTCGCGAGGTTCCTTGAGGGGCACAAGAAGATCGCCTCCGTCAGCTATCCCGGGCTTGAGAGCTCAAAATATCACGCGCTGGCGAAAAAATATATGCCGAAGGGGCAAAGCTCGGTGTTCAGCTTCAACATATTCGGGGGGCGCGAGAGCGCGTCCAAATTCTGCGACAGCCTGAAGCTGATTCCGATAGTCACGAACCTCGGCGACGCGCGCACAATTGTCAGCTGCCCGGCCGCGACGACGCACTCGCAGCTCTCGGATGAAAGCCTCCGCGCAATCGGGGTGAACCCGGGCACGGTCAGGATTTCTGTCGGCCTTGAAGACGCCTGCGACATTGTTGCGGATATCGAACAGGCCCTCGCCGGCTGCTGATTTCCCTGAGCCGGCGGGTCCGTGTGAAAAACAGCGACACGCGCGCCGGTTTATGCAGAAAAACGCTTGCAATATCCGGCAGACTGTGTTATAATCCGTTCGTTAGTCGTAAGGTGTTGGTAAAGAGTGGGGGTTCCCCACTCTTTATTCTTGAAAGAACGCCGCCGGATGGCGCTGAGGTGAAAGATGGGAAAGATAAGCGGGCTTGTGATGCCCCTCGCTGAGGCAATTGCCGCCGATCAGGGCGTTGAGATATGGGACGTCGAGTATGTCAAAGAGGGCGGAGACCGTTTTCTGAGAGTGTATCTTGACCATAAGGACGGCGTCAGCATCGATATGTGTGAAAGCTTCAGCCGCGCGCTCGAGAAAAGACTTGACGAACTCGACCCGATTGAGGAAGCCTACATCTTGGAGATCTCCTCGCCGGGTATTGAGCGCGAGCTTAGAAGGCCGCGCGACTTTGATCGGTTTATGGGAGAGCGGGTCAGGGTAAAGCTTTACAGAGTGGAACACGGCGCCCGCGTCCACGAGGGCAGGCTTTCCGGGTACTCCGGAGATGGGCTTGTCATCACGGCGGACAGCGGCGATGAGCTTCGCTTTGAGCTGAGCGCCGTGGCAAAGGTCAACATTGCGTTTATATTTTAAAAATTTGCGGCATGCACACAAAGAGCACACCCGGAGGAGGGATTCAGGAAAAAATGAACGCCGAGTTTTTTGACGCGCTTGCCGCGATTGAAAAGGAAAAAGGCATCCCTAAGGCATACATGCTGGAAAGGATACAGCAGGCGCTTATCACGGCCTTCAAGCGCGACAACGCCGGATTTTCCGAGAACATATTCGTAGAAACCGACGAGGTCAAAAAGGAAATCCGCATGTATATCCGCAAGGAGGTCGTGGAGCAACCGGAGAATACCGCGACGCAGATTACGCTTGACGAGGCAAAGGCCATAAGCCCGCGCGTCGACATCGGGGATTTTGTGAATATCGAGGTCAAGACGCACGACTTTGGCAGGATCGCGGCTCAAACGGCAAAGCAGGTTATCATCCAGGGCATCCGCGAGGCGGAACGGGGTATGATATATGACGAATACAACTCCAAGGAGCATGAGATCCTCACCGCGCTTGTGACGAGAATAGACCCCAGAAACGGGAATGTGATCGTAGAGCTTGGCGCCAAGACTGAGAAAACAGAGGCCGTGCTTATCGAAAAAGAGCAGATCAGGGGCGAGAGGCTGCGCGAGGGCGACAGGGTCAAGGTATATGTCGCGGAAGTGCGGCGGAACACCAAGGGCCCGCAAATTATTATCTCAAGGACGCATCCCGGCCTTGTAAAAAGACTTTTTGAGCTTGAGGTGCCCGAGATCCACGAAGGTCTTGTTGAGATACGCAGTGTCGCCCGCGAGGCCGGCATGCGCACGAAGCTGGCCGTTTTTTCCACCGATGACGACGTCGACCCGATCGGCGCCTGCGTCGGCCCAAGAGGCGGAAGAGTTTCGAGCGTTGTCGACGAACTGCGCGGCGAAAAGATTGATATAATAAAATACAGCGACGACATAGCAGAGTTTGTCGCAGCCGCGCTCGCCCCGTCGGACGTGCTGGACGTTACCATGCTCGAGGACGGAAAGAGCTGCCGTGTCATAGTGCCGGATGGCCAGCTTTCTCTGGCCATAGGCAAGGAGGGGCAAAACGCGCGCCTCGCCGCCAAGCTGACCGGCATTAAAATTGACATCAAGTCGGAGTCGTCTGCCCAGCAGCTCTGAGCGGCTTAAAATCGGAGGTGCCCATGCCCAAGAAAACACCCATGAGACAGTGCCTCGGATGCCGGGAAATGAAGCCTAAGGCAGAGCTTTGCAGAGTAGTTCGCTCGCCGGAGGGCGAGGTTTCGATTGACCTCAAGGGCCGCTCTCCCGGGCGCGGCGCCTATGTCTGCCGCAGCGCGGTCTGTCTTAAAAAGGCGGCGAAGTCCCGGGCCTTTGATAGGGCGTTTGGCGCGCCGGTTCCGCCGGAGGTGCTTGAATCGATGTCGGAGATTGTCTCCGCCCCGGATAGAGAGGAATAGTATGAAAAAGTTTTGCGGAATGCTCAGTCTCGCTCGCAGGGCGGGGAACATTGCCTGCGGCTTCGACGCGGTGAAAGCATCCGTTTTCGGAGGCAAGGCAAAGCTCCTGCTCTATGCAGACGATCTTTCCGAAAAAACGCTGAAACGGGTCATGTTTTTGGCCGGTGAGGCGGGCATGTCCCCAATTAAAGCGGGGATAACCATGGAGGAGATCGGCTCCGCTGTGGGAAAGGCCCCATGCGGCATTATCGCGATACTTGATACACACATGGCAAAGGGGATTGTTTCTCTGCTTGAGAAGGGACCCGTCTGCTGATTGTCTACGGAGGTGGCGTTTTAGTGAGTAGTTTTTCCAAATACAGAATACATGAGGTGGCCAAGGATTTCGGGCTGTCTTCCAAGGACGTGTCCAAAATCCTTGCGGATTATATAGCCACGCCCAAAAATCATATGCAGGCCCTCACCGATGAGGAGCTCAATGTCGTTTTTGAATACCTCACGCAGCACAACGAGATTGAGGATCTTGAGGCATATTTTGAAGAGGCGCGGGTTAAAAAGGAATCTGCCCCGCATGTCTCACAAAAGCCCCCCTCTGAGGATCCGGCTCCTGCCCCCGTCGCGGCGGACGCCGAAGCTCCCGCCCCGGCGCAAATCGGCGCCCCTGCCCCCGCGCAGGAAAAAGTTGCCGAGCCCGCGGCGGCGCAGAAGCCGGCCGCACCACAGGCAGGGAGGCCGCAGCCCCAGCAGGCCGCGATCGCTCGCCCAGACGCACCGAAGTCTCAGCCCCAGCAGACCGTCGCCAAGCAGACGCGCGTTATCGACACGAAGTCCGCGGAGATTAACCTCTCAAAATATGACGACCGTGTCGACAAGCTCGTGCCCGACAGCGCGCATAATATACAGTATGGCAAGCAGAAGATCAAAAAGGCGGGCGACAAAAAGCCCGGCGGGCAGGCAGGCTTTATAAAGCGCCGCCAGGAGGAGCAGGAGAAGATGCGCCGACTGCAGCGCGAAGTGCTGAAGAAGCAGCCGGTCAAGGTTATGATCCCGGACGAGATCTCCGTCGGAGAGCTCGCCTCAAGGATGAAAAAAACGGGCTCTGAGGTTGTGCGCCAGCTTGTAAAAAGCGGGATTATGGCCTCACTTTCGCAGATTATCGATTATGACACCGCCGCGCTCATTGCGCTTGAAATGGGCTGCAAGGTTGAGCGTGAGGTAACGGTTTCTATTGAAGAACGGCTTATTGATGACTCGGTCGACAAAGAGGGCGATCTCGTCCCCCGCAGTCCGGTTGTTGTCGTAATGGGCCACGTTGACCACGGAAAAACCTCACTCCTTGACGCGATTCGCGGCGAGGACGTCGCCTCCGGAGAAGCCGGCGGCATCACACAGCACATAGGCGCCTATACTGTCAACCTTGGCGGCCAGAGCATTACCTTTCTCGACACCCCAGGCCACGAGGCCTTCACCTCAATGCGCCTGCGCGGGGCAAATGTCACCGACATCGCCATCCTTGTGGTTGCGGCGGACGACGGCATTATGCCGCAGACCGTCGAGGCAATTAACCACGCTAAGGCCGCCGACATCCCGATTATCGTCGCGGTCAACAAGATGGATAAACCTGACGCCAACCCCGACAAGGTCATGCAGCAGCTCACCGAGCACAATCTGGTGCCCGAGGAATGGGGCGGAGAGACGATTATATGCAAGGTCTCGGCTACCACGAAGGAAGGCATTGACAGCCTGCTTGAGATGGTGCTTCTGACAGCCGAAATGAAAGAACTGAAGGCAAATCCAAACAGGCGCGCCAAGGGTACGGTCATTGAGGCCAGGCTCGACAAGGGCAGAGGTCCGGTTTCCACCGTGCTTGTACAGAACGGGACGCTTCGCTCCGGCGACGTGATTATCGCGGGAAAGACCGTCGGGCGCGTCCGCGCGATGACCGATTTCCGCGGAAGAAAGATCGCGGAGGCCGGCCCGTCAACGCCGGTTGAGATTATTGGGCTTTCGGAGGTTCCCGTCGGCGGCGACATCTTCAATGTTGTAGAGGATGAGCGCATGGCCCGCGAGCTCGTCGATCAGCGCAAGTTCGAGTATAAGGAAAAGAGCAACACTCCTGTCGGCAAGGTGTCACTTGAGGATCTTTTCGCGCAGATACAGCAGGGTAATGTGAAGGATCTTAACATTATTGTCAAGGCGGACGTTCAGGGCTCCGCCGAGGCCGTTAAAACCTCGCTTGAAAAGCTTTCAAACGAAGAGGTGCGCGTCAGAGTGATACACAACGCCGTCGGCGCCGTTTCGGAGTCGGATATTCTGCTCGCCTCGACGTCTAACGCGATAGTCGTCGGCTTCAACGTCAGGCCTGACCCTTCGGCCGCCGAGAACGCGAAGCGCATGAGTGTGGATATCAGGCTCTACAGGATAATCTACGAATGCATTGAAGAGATCGAGTCCGCTATGAAGGGCATGCTTGCGCCGGTGCACCGCGAAGAGGTGCTCGGCCACGCGCAGGTCAGGCAGATATTTAAGGTCTCGTCTATTGGCACCATCGCCGGCTGCTATATGCTCGACGGCAAGATTGCGCGTTCCAACAGGGTGCGCGTCGTGCGTGACGGCATTGTCATCCACGAGGGCACGCTCGCCTCGCTGAAGCGCTTTAAGGACGACGTCAAGGAGGTCGCCACGGGCTACGAGTGCGGCATCGGTGTCGAGCGCTTCAACGACATCAAGGAGGGCGACATTATCGAGTCCTTTGAAATGGTCGAGATAAAGAGATAGCGCCTACCCTTAGTGACTGAAAGAGGTATGTTATGTCCAGCAGGCTTCCAAGGCTTAACGAGGAGCTTCTTGAAAAGCTCTCCGCGCTTATAAAAACCGTCAACGACCCGAGGGTTCGCGGTATGGTCAGTGTCACACGCGTCGAGGCCACCAGCGACCTGCGCCACGCGAAGGTCTTTGTCAGCGCGCTCGAGCAGGAAAAGCTCCCTGAGATAATTGCGGGGCTGAGGTCCGCGTCCGGGTATCTGAGGCGCGAGCTTGGCCGTATGCTGACCCACAGGTCAACGCCCCAGCTCTCTTTCGAGCCGGACTACTCAATATCCCACGGCGCGAAGATATCGGGCATTCTCTCCCATCTGGAGATCAAACAAGCGGAGGACGGCGATGAATAATCCCCGACCCACAAGCCTTATCTCCCTTAGCGACGCGGCAGGGCTTCTTCTCGCCGCGGATAATATTCTCTGCCTGACGCACAGGCGTCCGGACGGTGATACGCTCGGCTCCGCCTCGGCCCTCTGCGCCGGAATGAGGGCCCTCGGTAAGACTGCTTATATGCTGAAAAACGGGGAGATCACTGATAAATACAGGCCGTATGTTGCGGATTTTTTTGCGCCCGAGGGCTTTGCCCCCGGGTTTGTTGTCGCCTGCGACACCGCGGCGTCCAATCTTTTGCCGCCTGAGGCCGCAGGGCTCTCCGCACGCGTCGATCTTTCGGTCGACCACCATCATCAAAACTCGCTCTTCGCCCGCTCGACGCTGCTGAACTCCGAAGCCGCCTCCTGCGGCGAAATTGTATACGACCTACTGCTTGCCTGCGGCATAAAGCCCGACAAGAGGCTCTCTACGCTTCTGTACATCGCCGTATCTACCGACACCGGATGCTTCAGGTACGGCAACACAACGCCATCGACGCTTCGCACGGCAGCCGACCTTCTCGAGGCCGGCGTCCCCGCCGGGGAGATTAACCGCCAGCTTTTCGGGACGCGCTCGCTCGCCCGCTTCAGGCTTGAGTCTGAGATAATCTCGCGCCTCGAGCTGCATTTCGGCGGCCTCGCGGCGGTAAGCTGCATCACGCTTGAGATGCTCAGCCTGGCCGGCGTTGGGATCGACGATATTGAGGACATTTCCGACCTGCCGAGGCAGATAAGCGGCGTTGAGGCGGGCGTCACAATCAGGGAAAACAAAGAGGGCGGCTGCAAGGTCTCCGTCCGCACAGCGCAGGTCGTCGACGCGTCTGCTGTATGCGCCGCGCTTGGCGGAGGCGGACACAAGCGTGCCGCCGGATGTGACCTTTCCTGTCCGCTTTTGGAGGCAAAGGCGCTTCTTCTGCGCGAGATAGAGAAGGCGCTTGAGGATAAATTGTCCTTTGATGGTATAAAATGATGGCAAACGGGGTAATAATAGTAGATAAAGAGCCGCAGTGGACCTCCTTTGACGTCTGCGCGAAGCTCCGCTCCGTGCTGAAGACGAGAAAAATAGGCCACGCAGGTACGCTCGACCCGATGGCCACGGGTGTTCTGACAGTGCTTGTCGGCTCCGCGGCAAAGGCCTGTGAGTTCGCCTCAGCCGACGAAAAAGAGTATCTCGCAGGGCTCAGGCTCGGCGTCACGACCGACACGCAGGACATCACGGGCACTGTTTTGAGAGCATCCGGCGATATCCCTTCCCGCGCCGAGGTTGAGGACGCTCTGTCCGGCTTTCGCGGGGAGATATCGCAGATTCCCCCCATGTTCTCCGCTGTAAAGATCGACGGAGAGCGGCTTTACAGCCTGGCGCGGCGCGGCGAAGAGATTGACCGGCCCGCACGCGGCGTTGAGATAAAAGATCTTGCTGTAGAGGCGGTTTCGGAGGGCGGGCAGGAATATCTGCTGCGCGTCGTCTGCTCCAAGGGGACGTATATCAGAACGCTGTGCCATGACCTGGGGAAAAAGCTTGGCTGCGGCGGTGTAATGTCCTCGCTCAGGAGAACCCGCTCGGGCATTTTCACGCTTGATGGCGCACTGACCGTCGGCGAGATAGTAAGGCTTGCATCAGAGGGCCGGGCTGACCGGGCGCTGAGGCCCGTCGACACTCTTTTTATGAGCTATCCCCAAATTACGCTTGATGAAAAGCGCGAAATACTGTGCAAGAACGGTGTATATGTTGACATCTGCGATTTTCCACTTGATTTTGGGGTATGTTGCCGTGTATACTCTATATATGGGGAGTTCATTATGCTCGGCGTCTGTTTTGAGGACGGGGGACGCAAGCGGCTCCGCCAGTTGAAGCGGTTCAGCGGCACGGAAAAACCGTAGGCCATTTTCCGCGCAGCGCTCCCGCCCATGAGAGGAGAACAATATGGGTACTGCGAGAGTTATAGCTCTGGGTTTTTTTGACGGCGTTCACATAGGTCACTCAAGTCTTCTTGAGCGCACTGTGGAGCTTGCGCGCGAAACGGGCGCCAGCCCCGCCGTTTTTACATTTGTCAGCCATCCCGACACGCTTATTACGGGATATCCGGTCAGGCTTCTCAACACGCTCAGCGACAGGGCGGATCTTCTCCGCCGCCTGCACGGCATCGAAGAGGTCATCTTTGCCCAGTTTGACGCGGATCTTATGCATATGCCGTGGCAGACCTTTATCGATGAGATGCTTCTGGATAAATTCTGCGCCTCCGGCGTCGTCTGCGGATATGACTTCCATTTTGGATACCTTGGCGAAGGCAACCCCGCCCGCCTCATGGAGCATTGCCGTAAGCGCGGCGTAGGCTGCGATATTATCGACAGGGTGGAGCTCGACGGCATAACGGTCAGCTCGACATACATCAGGCGGCTGATTGCTCAGGGAGAGGTCGAGCAGGCGGAGAGGTTTTTAGGGCATCCTCACGTGATATCCGGCTTTGTGACCAACGGCAAAAAGCTGGGTTCAAAGCTCGGCGTGCCCACGACCAATATCATGCTTCCCGCCGAGGTGCAGGAGCCCGCCATGGGTGTGTATTTTACCCGTGTTTATATTGGAGATACGTCACACGCCTCTGTCACAAACGTCGGCTGCGCGCCGACCGTGGGATTAAGCGAGGATATTACGGTTGAAACCTCAATCCTCGACTTCTCCGGGGATCTCTACGGAAAGTTTCTGAGGATTGATTTCCTCAAATACGTCCGGCCCGAGCGCCGTTTTTCGAGTATCGGTGAGCTCTCATCACAGATACAGGAGGATCTCTCCTCCGCCCGCAAGTATTTCAGGGCAGAGGGCGAGCGCGTTTGCTGACAGAGCGGAATATCGAACGCAAACCCCTTTGGCCGCCCTGAACCGCGAAGGAAGCCAGAGGAAAAAACATATAGTAGAAGCCGGCTGCCATAAAAAGCAGTCGGCTTATATTATGCCTCCAAAAGTACCGCCCGATTTATGATAAGCGTATAAAATCGCACAGCGGCAGGGGCCTTTAATCATATTTGAGGAAAGCTTTTCCATGAGAGCATCCCACCGGACAAAAGCTCCTTCAGATGCGGGTTTAATCTGTCCTTGTCGCTCAAAAGAACGTCCTCATGGCGGCTAATCGGCCAACTGATACCGATATCCGGGTCGTTCCACAAGAGGCCGATTTCGTCGTTCGGGTGATAAAAATCCGTGACCTTGTAGCAGAACTCGGCCTCGTCGGACAGCACAATAAATCCGTGCGCGAAGCCCTCCGGGATATAAAACTGCTTCTTGTTCTCGGATGTTAGATTGACGCCGTGCCACTTTCCAAACGTCTCAGAGCCTTTTCTGAGGTCGACAGCCACGTCGAACACGGCCCCGCTGATAACGCGCACCAGCTTCCCCTGCGGGTAGTGCTTCTGGAGATGCAGCCCCCGTAGCACGCCCTTTCGGCTCATGGATTGATTGTCCTGCACGAACACCATGTCAAGGCCCTCGGCGCGCATGTCGTTTTGGTTGTACGTCTCGAAGAAATATCCCCTTGAATCCCCGTGCACCGCGGGCTCAATAATACAAAGCCCCTCAATCGGGAGCCTTGTGACCTTAATCTGCCCCAAAATGACTACACCTCCAGCTCTTTCAGATAGCGCCTGAGCGCGTCGCGCCACGTGGGAAGTCTGTAAAACCCGGCCTCGGTTAGCTTTTCTTTGCTCAGTCGGCTGTTCATCGGGCGCTCGGCCGGAGTGGGATACCCGCTTGTCGGGATCGGACGCACCTTTACGCCCATCTTTCCGGAATACTCGAATATGGCCTCGGCAAACTCCGCCCATGAGCAAATGCCCTCGTTCGTGGCGTGATACACCCCGTATTTCTCCGAGGCAATCATGTCGCACAGCAGCGGGGCGAGATCGAAGGTATATGTGGGGCTGCCAATTTGGTCGCAAACCACGCTGAGCTCACTGCGCGTTTCCGCGGCCTTCAGCATAGTTCGGACGAAATTATTGCCGCTTTTTCCAAAAACCCAGCTTGTCCTGACGATAAAAAAGCTGTCGAGAGCTTCCCTGACAATAAGCTCGCCCTCCAGCTTCGTCCGTCCGTAGGCGTTTTTCGGGCCCGTGGGGTCGCCTGGGGCATAAAAACCCACGCCCGTCCCCGGGAAGACATAGTCGGTTGAGATATACATCATCTTCGCGCCGTGTTTTCTGCAGCATTCGGCTAGATATCTCGTACCGTTCGCGTTTACGTCGCGGGCGCGCTCCTCCAGCTCCTCAGCCCTGTCCACGGCCGTCCACGCGGAGCAGTGGATCAGCGCGTCCGGCATGTAGGCATCGAAATAACTCTCGGCAGCCGCTCTGTCGGTTATGTCAAAATCCGCGATATCGGCGCCCCTGTGCTCTATGCCTCGCCGCGAGAGCTCCGCGCAGATGTCGAAGCCGAGCTGTCCACACGCCCCTGTTACCAGGATTTTCATCATCAATCACCATACATCTTTTTGTAATAATGCTGATACTCGCCGGATACTATGGTCTCCCACCACTCGCGGTTACTGAGATACCAGTCGATGGTCTTCATAATGCCGTCGGCGAACCTCGTTTTTGGCAGCCATCCGAGCTCATCGCTTATCTTCTTTGGGTCAATCGCATAGCGCATATCGTGGCCCCTGCGGTCCTCGACAAACGTAATCAGGCTCTCGGGTTTCCCGAGCGCCTTGCAGATCAGCCGCACAATGTCGATATTTCTCATTTCGTTGTGCCCGCCGACGTTGTAGACCTCTCCCGGCCGCCCTTTTTGCAGGATAAGGTCGATTGCCCCGCAGTGATCCTCAACATAGAGCCAGTCGCGCACGTTTTCGCCCTTGCCGTAAACCGGCAGAGGCTTGTCCTCCAGCGCGTTGGCGATCATCAGCGGGATAAGCTTTTCCGGAAAGTGAAAGGGGCCGTAGTTATTTGAGCAGCGGCTTATGGTCACGGGGAGGTCGTATGTCCGGTGGTAGGCGAGGGCTAAAAGGTCGGCCCCGGCCTTTGACGCGCTGTAAGGGCTGCTCGCGTGCAGCGGGGTCTCCTCAGTAAACATGAGGTCGGGACGATCAAGCGGAAGGTCGCCGTAAACCTCGTCGGTGGATACCTGGTGAAAGCGCGTGCCGCCGTATTTGAGGCAGGCGTCCATCATAACGCCGGCGCCCATCACATTTGTCTGCAAAAAAACTCCTGGATTGTCAATCGAGCGGTCCACATGGCTCTCCGCCGCAAAGTTGACGACAGCGTCCGGCCGTTCCTCCTCAAAGACGCGAAAAATGCTTTCGCGGTCGCAGATATCGGCCTTTACAAAGCGGAAATCCGGGTTTTTTAGGGCTTCCTCAAGGGTGGAAAGGTTCCCTGCGTAGGTCAGGCTGTCAACGCAGACAATGCGGTGGCCGGGATGGTTCCTAAACATGTAATATACAAAGTTAGCGCCGATAAACCCGGCGCCCCCGGTGACAATAACCGTCAAAGCGCATTCCCCCTCAGTACCTTATCTGGCCGTCGGCCACCCTTTTAAGATGCGCGCCGTATGGCGATTTTCCGTAGCGCGCGGCGGACCGGAGCAGGTTTTCCTTCGGAATCCAGCCGTTAATGTAAGCTATCTCCTCCGGTGCGGAGATCTCGATCCCCTGCCGGTTCTGGATCATCCTTACAAATTCCGAAGCCTCGGAAAGGCTGTCGAACGTGCCTGTGTCAAGCCAGGCGTACCCGCGGCCCATTAGCTGAACATTCAGCGACCCGTCCTCAAGATACAGCCGGTTTAGGTCTGTAATCTCGAGCTCGCCGCGCGGGGAGGGCCAAACCTTTTTCGCAAAGTCAACAACGCGCCTGTCGTAAAAATAGAGCCCTGTAATACAGTAGTTGGATTTTGGGATCTTTGGTTTTTCCTCAACGGAAATGACCCTGCCGCCCTCATCAAACTCGACGATACCGAAGCGCTCAGGGTCGTTCACATAGTATCCGAAGATGGTGGCGAGGCCGGCTTCCGCGTTTTTCACGGCGCTTTTCAGCATATTGGAGAATCCGTTGCCGTAAAAGATATTGTCCCCGAGCACCATCGCGCAGATGTCCCCGCCGATAAACTCCTCCCCGATCAGAAAGGCCTGGGCAAGGCCGTCGGGCGAGGGCTGCTCCCTGTAAGACAGGCTTATGCCGTACTGCCCGCCGTCTCCGAGCAGGCGCTCAAAATTGGGCAGGTCCGACGGCGTGGATATGATCAGGATATCCTTTATGCCCGCGAGCATAAGCGTAGACAGCGGATAGTAGATCATCGGCTTGTCGTAAACCGGGAGGAGCTGCTTGGAGGTGACCAACGTGAGCGGGTAGAGCCTGGTACCGGCGCCGCCGGCCAAAATAATGCCTTTCATAGGATACATCCTTTATGTATTTATTCCTGACGGGGAAAGCCTTTCTCAGTCCAGGAGCATGGAGAGCAGCGGCCTCCATCCCTGGCAGAAGGGCTCGTCCACCGGGGCTTCCACAAAGCTTTGCCACTCGGCTGTGCCGTCGATGGCCCCCAGCATAAGCTCCGACAGCTCTGCCGCGTCGTCCGGGTCAAAAAACCGCGCCTTATCGTATGTCCCGAGCGTCTCGTGAGCATAGGGCAGATCGGCGAGGATAATCGGCTTTCCTGTCTGCTTGTATTCCGTTATGGGTAGGCCCCATGTCTCCGTTCTGGAGGGAAAGATCAGGCACTTGCTCTGCCTGAAAAGCTCAAAAACCCTTTCCCTCGGTACGCGGCCGAGCCATTTCATGCACTTCAGATCGCCGTATTTCTCCAGCAGAAACTCAGTGTAGCTGTTCTCCGAGCCGTCCAGCGTCACGGCGACGGAAAAATTGGTTATACCCTTATTTTCAAGCGCCCGAGCCGCCTCGCATATGACCTCCACATTCTTGAAGTGGCGCGGCAGCGTGGGAAAAACGAAGAGGTTTTCTTCGCCCGAGGCGTCCGAAGTGTCGTCTTCAATGCCCTGCGGTACGCTTACATCCGGGTGCGCGACGATTATGTTTTTGATGCCGTAAAGCCGCCTAAAGCCCTTGCGGAGCCAGTCCTGCTGGACTATTATCCCGGTGGCCTTTTTGATGTTGATCCTGTACAGGTACTTATAAAACAGCGAAAAGAGGTATACCGTAAGGCTGAATTTTATGCTGGAGGCATTAAATTTCACAAACGGGGTGGAGTTGTGGCAGTAGGTGTATAGCCTGCCCGCCCTGACGCTCGGCGTCATGTCGTGCACCGAAAACCACACATCCACATTTCTCGACTTCGAGTATTTTTTGAAGTAGCCGTATTCATACCTAAGCCTGTTGATATAGCTCTCGCGCGACTGGGGCAGCTCAATGAACTCTATCGGGGATTCTTTGTATTTTTCAAACAGCGAAAGCTTATGTACAAACGCCGTTACGCTGTATTTCTCCGTGTAGCCGCAGGCCAGGATGTTGTCGAGGATATCGTAGTAAATCGACAGAGGTCCGCCCTCAAAAAGATTTATGCCGGAAAGCACCAGAGTCTTTTTCGGTTTTATTTCCATAGCCGTTCCTACATCAAATAAAAACACGCGCGAATGACCTCGCAGCCAAAGGCCTCAGGTTCAATATCCCAGAACCTCCATGACCCATACGGACATCTCATATCTGGCGCGGATGCCCTCGTCGGCCGGCAAATAGGGCTTACTGAAAAATTCCGGGTCAATCATGGGGTTTTTCCTGTCGATCACGCATATATTGTTCGGATCGTAAAAGTCGTAGTTCCGTATATCCTCATTCGTGGTAATGAGTTTTTTGCCCATTCCGAGCACCTCGATCGGCCTGAAGGTCAGTCCGGCCTGCCTCATGTGCTGGATGTCCAGCACAACGTTTGTCTGGCGCACGATCTCGGAGATCTCGGCGCCGCTTTTCTTGTCAAACGAAAACGCGGATGCGCTCACGCCCCAAAAGGCCTTTTTTGTTATTTTGTACAGCAGATAAACCATCCTACTCTGGAGATATCCAAAAAAATAGAACTTCAGGCCGCTCCTGCCGCAAAATTCCATGACCTTGCGAATAATGCTGAAGCGGTCTGAATGGACGGTACCAAAAAAGCACAGATCATAGAGAAATGAATCCTGAGGCGTGTTGTCGGAGAATTTGTCACTGAAAAAAAGCGGACGAAAGTGGATGCCGCTGTTTTCAATGCAGTCAAGCCTGTCAAAGGACGAGATAAAGTCGAAAAACCTGAATTTCGGCCTCACACCCCTGATATTCGCGATTGAGTCATACATGTGAAGGCAAAAATGCGCGTCCGGATACTGCGCGCGAAGAAGCGAAAGGATATGCTCGTCGGCCATCTCGCATTTAATAAAAAAGACGATGTCAAAGCGGTCGTCTTTGTGCCTCGAGATAATGTCCTCATAGTATTTCCGCGTCTTCCGCGCGAATATCTTGGGGCTGATCTTGAGCAGCGCCTTGTCGCGGCTGGAGGTTATAGAGCGCTCATCATAATAGACGACGTCGGCGCCCATGCTCTTCATTTTATTGCTGATATCGTTTTCATATCCGAAGAAGGCGGGCGTAAAAAAAAGAATCTTTTTCCCCTTCAGCTCGTTCATGCTTCATCTCCAACTGTTATGTTATTCCGGCGTGTCCGCGGCTATTTGCCCACAGGCTCTTTGCCCGGCGGATCAGCCTTTTTCGCTTCCTTCATATGTCCCGCTCCGCCTTCGACGACGCCGTCGCGCCTGAGCACGCTGAAAACAGTGCCCACAAAGCATTTCGCGTCAAACAGGAACGACATCCGTTGGACATATTCGCCGTCAAGCCTTGCCTTAAACGCGATCTCAAGCTCATCGCGGCCATTGATCTGCGCCCAACCCGTCAGGCCCGGCCGTATATCGTTCGCCCCGTATCTGTCGCGCTCTGCGACAAGATCGTCCTGATTCCAGAGCGCGGGCCTCGGCCCAATAATCGACATTGTTCCGAAAAAGATATTGAACATCTGAGGCAGCTCGTCAAGTGACGTCTTGCGCAGAAACCTGCCGGTTTTTGTGATCCACTGATCCGGGTCGCTCAGCATGTGGGTGGGCAGATCGGGAGGCGTGTCCGTTCTCATAGTTCTGAACTTAAGCATCATAAACGTGCTCTTATGTATTCCGACGCGCCTTTGGCGGAAAAGAATCGGGCCCCTGCTGTCGGTCTTTACAGCAATCACAAGAGCAAGCCAAACAGGAGAGAGCACTACGATGCCGATAAAAGAAAGCACGATGTCGATAAGCCTTTTAAAAAAGCGTTTATACATAAGCACTTCCCCGAAAAGTATTTTGCACGGGCCGCCCGGCGGCGGACATCGTATAGAAATCCCGATGCATACGTACTCTTATGATATTATATTTGTTGCAATATGTCAACACATTTTGGGGTTTAGGCTCGAAATCTGATGAAAAAGATAGAAAAAACGCCATTTTACAGTCGATTATGAATAATGTGCACCAAAGCCCGCCATATTGTTGTGAAAAGTCCGGCAAACTCTCGGCAAGCCAAATCGAACCGGATATGCGGCTTACGTCGCTCGTATCTATCCAGGGATATTTTGCTGTATAATGTACGCTCGCCGTTTTTCACGCACTCAAGGGATTCTCTTGGAGAAGACCCCTATCTTACGGGTGTTCCCGCTTCAAAGCTGTCTGCCGGTGTTGAAAGCGAAAACGTCATGTTTACACTGAAGAATATGGTGACCTACTCCAACATGTCTGATTATCCCAGAGTATCGTACATGCTTGGCAAAAAATATAATCCTGACAATATTATAGTGGACAAGCAGATCATTGTCGTAATGAACATAGCCCTTGCGGTGACGATGGGCCGGACGGCGACGTCGACGCGGTGCTGAATATGTGTGTCTCTACCTGGGCCCAGGAGTGCATTGAAAAGCTTGTAAAGGGCGGCGTCATGTCCGGCCGTGCCAACGGCGAGTTTGATTCCAAATCCATCGCTACCCGCGGGGAAACCGCGAAGATCATCTACGGGATCACCGACTTCATCTCCCCCAAAGCGGCCGCCTGAAAAGCGTAAGACACCCCACACCGCATATGTTCTTTAGACATACAAAAAACAAAACCGAGGCGCCAAACGGCGCCCCGATTTGTTATTTGGAAATATAATACGCCTTTCCGAGGCGCTATCCGCACCCGTCCGCTTTTGACGGCCTAACCCCCGAGGTATGCCTTGACTACCTTCTCATCCTTTCTCAGGTCCGCCCCTTTGCCCTCAAGCGCAATACTGCCGGTATCCAGAACATACCCATAGTCTGCCAGGCCAAGCGCCATCTTCGCGTTCTGCTCGACCAGCAGGATAGTCGTGCCTTCCTCGTGGAGGGTTTTGATAATATTGGTGATGTCGCGCACAATCAGCGGCGCTATGCCCATGGAGGGCTCGTCCATAAGCAGCAGCTTCGGCTCCGACATGAGGCCGCGCCCGACCGCCAGCATCTGCTGCTCCCCGCCGGAAAGCGTCCCTCCCATTTGCCTGCACCGCTTAGCCAGAATGGGAAAGCGCTCAAACACCCTGTGCAGGCGGCGTTTGCGCTCATTGTTGTCTTTGAGCGTATATGAGCCGAGCTCAAGATTTTCAGTAACAGTCAGATCCTTGAATATATGCCTGCCCTCCGGCAGATGGATCAGTCCGCGCTTAACAATTTCATGCGGAGGCATCTTGGTAATATCCTCGCCGCAGAAAGTCACCTTCCCGGCGGACGGGTTTATCAGGCCCGATACTGTCCTGAGTGTTGTGCTCTTCCCGGCGCCGTTGCTTCCGAGAAGGGTAACTATCTGTCCCTTTCCGACCTCAAAGCTGATGCCCTTGAGCGCCGCCACTTTCCCGTAATACGTTTCGATGCCTTCCACTTTTAGAAGCGTATCGCCGCCGCTCATTCTGAAGCCCCCCCATCGTCTTCGCTGCCCAGGTAAGCCTCAATCACAAGAGGATCAGACTGCACCTGTTCGGGGGTTCCCTCCGCAATCTTACTTCCGAAGTTGACTACGACCACCTTTTCGGAGATCTTCATGACGAGATCCATGTCGTGTTCAATAAGGAAAACCGTAATGCGGAACTCGTCGCGGAAGCGGTGGATAAGCTGCGACAGCTTGTCCTTTTCCTCACGGTTGAGCCCGGCAGCGGGTTCGTCCAAAAGCAGCAGCCGCGGGTTCGCCGCCAGGGCCCTCGCCCATTCGGTGCGCCGCTGGTCGCCGTATGACAGATTCCTGGCCAGATGGTCTTTTTTCTCAAGTATCCCCACAAAATCAAGGAAAAACTCGGCGCTGCTAAGGATTTCGCTCTCCTCGCGCCGCTGGGCCGGGTGCCTGAGCAGCGCGCCCATAACAGACTGCCTGCTTATGCTGTGCGCTCCGCTCATGACGTTCTCAAGCACCGTCATGTTCTTAAAAAGCCGTACATTCTGAAATGTACGGATAATGCCCCTGTGCGTGATATTGTGCGGCCTGACATTAATAAGCGACTCGCCGTCAAAAATGATGCTGCCGGCCGTCGCCTTATAAAAGCCCGTCAGGCAGTTAAAAACAGAGGTTTTCCCCGCGCCGTTCGGGCCGATCAGCGAGGTTATTGAGCCTTCCTCTATATCGAAGCTAAGATTTTCAATGGCGGAAATGCCGCTGAATCGCATTGTCAGACCGTTTACCTGCATAAGTGTCATAGAATCACCCCAGCCGCTTTCTTTCCGGCCAAAGTCCCTGCGGTCTTGTTATCATCACAACAATCAAAAGAAGGCCGAAGAAAAGCATCCTCATATTTCCGATAACAGGGACATCGCGGAAAATCTCCGGGAAGATGGCAAAAAAAGCTGCCCCGACGATAACGCCCGGGATCTTTCCCATCCCGCCCAAAATTACTGCCAGAAGAATATTTACGGATTGAGTGAAATCAAATGAGCTCGGCGATATAGACGTCATCTTTACGGCAAAAAAACTGCCGGTGACGCCGCCCAGAACAGCACCGAGAATATAGGCGTATAGCTTGTATTTCGTGGGATCCACGCCCATCGCCTGCGCGGCGTCCTCGTCCTCGCGGATGTAGGCCAGCGCCCTTCCAAATCGCGAGTGCCTGATCCTGTGGGAGATAAAGATGAACAGAACCACCAGCGCCAGAAAAACGTAATACCAGTGGCTTATCTGTGTCAGGTGCAATCCGAAAATGCTCGGCCTTTCAATGGCGTTGAGGCCGCTGGCCGAGCCGGTGATCTCCAGGTTGCGCGCGGTAATGCGCACAATCTCGGCAAAACCCAGCGTGACAATCGCCAGATAGTCACTGCGCAGCTTGAGCGTCGGGCCGCCGATAATAATGGCGGCGATTACTGATACGACAATCGAAACCGGCAAGGTGAGCCAGAAGTTCCAGCCGAAGGACTTGATAAGGATGCCTGTTGTATACGCGCCGATCGCAAACTTCGCGGCATAGCCCAAGTCACAGAGCCCGCAGTATCCGACAATAATATTCAGGCCCAGCGCAAGCAGCATATAGAACATCGCGTTCCATAATACATTCAGGATATAGTTGCCCGAAAATAACGGAACGGACGCCATTATCGCGAATATCAGTATACATGCGCCGTATTTATATTTTTTGTTGTCCATTATGCGGTAAGCCCGTTCAACAAGTCCCAACAGTTACATCCTCTCGATTTCAGACTTCCCCAAAAGCCCGTTCGGCCTAAGGATAAGTATAAGAATCAACAACCCGAAAGCGAAAACGTCCTTCCACGAGGAGCCCAAAAACTGCGTCCCGATGGCCTCGAGCAGCCCGAGCAGCAGCCCTCCGAGCATCGCCCCGGGAATGGAGCCGATACCGCCGATTACCGCGGCGGTAAACGCCTTGATGCCGATTGTATAACCCATGTTGTACTGCACGTTGCCGTAATAGACGCAGGCAAAGCCGCCGGCAATGGCGGCCAGCGCCGAGCCGATGATAAAGGTCATGCCGATAACCCTGTTGACGTTGATGCCCATCAGCCGGCAGGTATCCTGATCAAGCGATATCGCGCGCATCGCCTTTCCCAGCATTGTCCGCCCGATAAAAAACGTCAGCGCTATCATCAGCAGGGCGGAAACCGCAAGCAGAACAATCTGCATATACGTAATAGTGATGTTGCCGAACTGCATTCCGGCGGAGTTATCAAGCCCGCTGGTGAAGAACATCGGCTGGCTGTTCGTTAAAACCATGACGGAATTGTAAATCACGAGGGAAACGCCGATAGCCGTAATGAGCAAGGAGAGCCGCGGCGCGCCGAGAAGCGGCCTATAGGCAAAGCGCTGCGCAAGAAATCCAAGAACGCCGGCAAAAAGCATCGCCGCCAGGATAGAACAGGCTATCCCCGGCCACCCGGGGATAAATCCCGACACAAAGCTGAACACAAACAGGCACACGGCGGCGCCGGTCATGTAGATATCACCGTGGGCAAAATTCAGGAGCTTGATGATCCCATAAACCATTGAGTATCCCAAGGCAACCAGCGCGTAAAATGAACCCAGAACCAGGCCGTTAACCAACTGCTGAAGGATGGCCTCCCCTATCGACATCACGCAACAAACACCACCCGCAAAGTATTAAATCCTGACCAGTTTGAATTCTCCTTTTTCGATCTGCAGGATAATGAAGTTGGAGACCTCGAGCTCGCGGTCCGCGGTAAACTTAATAAGCCCGGACAGGCCCTTATATTCAATATTCTGCACAACATCGCGCACCTTTTCCATCTCCGTGGTTCCGGCCTTCTCAATCGCGCTTTTAAGCACATAGATGGTGTCATAGCAGAGCGTAGCATATGTTCCCGGAGGCATATTGAACTTTGATGTATAGTCGGCGATAAATTTGTCGCCGCCCTCGGCAAACTCAACAAACGGAGGTGATGTGACATAAACGCCCTCGCCGGCGGGGCCGCAGGCCGTGATGAGCTCAACCGAGGCCGAGCCGTCTCCAACCGCGATGTCGCCGGAATATCCGCCCTGGCGGAGCTGCTTGATGACATTGGCGCCGTCGGCGTGATACCCGCACCAGTATACGAAGTCGGCCCCCGAGTTGCGGATCGCCGTCACGATGGCGGAAACGTCGGGAGCGCCCTTTTCCATAACCTGAACGGTGGCGATCTCTATACCGTTTTCCGGAAGGGTTTTCTCACAGATGTCGGAGAGGTTCTTTGTATAGGCGTCGCCCTGATGGACGAGGGCCACTTTTTTCGTTTCCAGCGACTGGCAGAGCTCTGTCAGCGTGACGGAGGCGTGCGTGCCGGGGCTGTTGAGCATAAACGACTGGTTAAGGCCGAGCTTCGTGATTTCCGTAGAGTTTGCGGCCGATATGAGCATCATAAGCTTCGCGTCATAGAACTGCTGGAGGGCGGGGATTGTGGCGTTGGAGCAATATCCTCCGACGACAAAATCAGGCCCCTCGGCAATAATCTTTGAAGCGGCCTGGCTGGCCGTGTTCGCATCACAGCCGTCGTCCGCCTGATAGAGCTTCAGGTTGCGGCCCATTACGCCGCCTGCGGCGTTAATCTCGTCGACGGCGAGCTGATAAGACTGAAGCATGTCCTTGCCGTAGTAAGCCTCCGACCCCGAGGTGGGCACCAAAACGCCGATCACAATATCCTTGTCCGTTTGACCCGCGCCGGGTTTCACCGCGCATCCGGCGAAAGCGGATATGAGAACGACCAGCACTGTAAAAAGCGAAAGGAACCTGATTGATTTTACTCGCATAATACGACCTCCACAAAGCCCTTTTATTTTTTCTCCTGCTTAGATTTGAATCTGTACTCACAGATTCTTTGATTTGTCACCAAGATAACTGCGCGAATTGTACAAAAGTATGCACAGATTATTCTAACATATATATTGCATTTGTCAAGTTTCATGCCTTACCCGGCGGGGCAGAAGCGCCTTTACGCGGGCCTCCTGTGCCGCTCCACCCACACATTGTATACGATTACCGTCAGCACGATCAGCGTCCCACCCGCCGCCGCGAACGGCCCGGGCACTTCGCCCGTGGCCAGTGCGACCCAAACCGGGTTGAGCACAGGCTCCATCGCGGTAATGAGGCAGGCGAGCAGCGCTCCCGTCCTTTTAATGCCCAGTGAGAAGAAAACGTAAGCCAGCCCCACCTGGACAATCCCCAAAATTGCGATAAACCCCCACGCTACAGGGTCGGCCGTCACACCTGAGAAGACAAATGGAAGCCCGACGGCCGCATTGATGAGAAATCCCAGCAGCAGCGAATGTTCAGGATCCGCGTCCGGCCTTTTATTGCAAACGAACACCCCGGCGAAAGCCATTCCCGATGCAATGGCCAGAAGATTGCCCAAAAGGCTGCCGCCCTCCAGCCTGCCGACAAAAAAAAGAAGCATGCCCAGGATTGTGACAGATACCGCGACGGCCTCACTCAGCTTCGGCTTTACACGGTAAAACACGAGCTGAATCAGCATAATAAATACAGGCGCGCTGAACTGAAGCAGGATGGCCGCCGCCGCCGAGGTCATTTTGTTGGCGAAGACAAAGAGGATTATCGTGGCCGCCAGGCATAACGCGCCCAGAACGTTCCCGAAGGTGAGGTTCACTTTTGCGCTTCTGCGATAGATTATAAACACAACTGCCGCCAGCAGGGCGCGCAGACCGATGATGCTCATGGCGCCCCATGGTATAAACTTGATGCACAAGCCGCCCAGGCTCCAGCAAAGGGAGGCCGCCACCATAAATAGGGGGCCTTTGCGATCAGATGACAACATATGTACCAACCATTTCTCCGATTTGGGGCCAGATATTAACGCTCCATTTCCCCCGTCGCTCAGGGAAACGGACAAAACCGCCCGCCTCCTTAAAGTCATTTGCCGGTATGGGCGCAAACGCCTAAAACTCTTTGATACCGATGCCTTCCCGGATTCCAAGCGAAATTTATCATATAACATTTTGGGTGCAATTGCAAATAATATTTTCCGGTCAATATAAGCGAAATCAGTGAAAACTGTTCACTTGCCGCGCTTACTCCACCAGTCCGTATTTCACCTTGATCCTGTCCAGCTTTTCAAGCATTGGCTGCGATATGATCCACAAAAACGTCACCGTTGCGGCCCCATGCACAAGATTGAGCGGTATGCCCTGCAGATACGCGGCAAAAAGCATGGGAAGCTGCACCTTTTCCTGAAATACAAGCACCGCCGAGGTATCCATGATTACGCCGTAGATCAAAAATGTGGCTATACCGCCAAAGATGCAAAGCGGCATGCGGCTTCTCCGCAGTATGCCCTTGCGGAACAATACCCCCGAAAGAAAGCCGATAATCCCCAACGCAAACATCTGCCACGGCGTCCACGGGCCCTGACCAAAAAACATATTGGACAAAAACGCGGTCATCGCCCCCACCAAAAATCCCGCTTCGCCGCCAAACGCCACGCCCGAGATAATGACCAGCGCTACAACCGGCTTAAACTGCGGCAGCATAAAGAACGCCACACGCCCCGCAACGCCTATGGCGCACATCACCGCCAGAATCACAAGCTCTCTGGCCTGCGGCCTCCGGTTTTCGAATATCAGCACAAAGGGGAGCATGGTTTCGAGGATTATCAGCATCGAGATAAAATAATATCTTCGGTCGTCAAGAAAATAGATGCCGAAGTATATGGTCAGTGGAATAGCGGCCAAAATCATGCCCGCCGCCGCGAGCGTACGTCCCGTGAGAGCCCTCTTGCCGTCAGGCGGCTGGTCGGTCATGGCACTGTACCCGCCTGCATCTTTGGATGGCTCCGGCGGCTGTCCGCCGCCAAAGCGGCCGTCATACGGTGTTCCAATTTCCTTATGTGGCGGCGGCGCGCCTCCCAGCGCGGCAATCACATCCTCCGCCGTAACAGCGCCGGGCAGGACGTGCCGCGCCATGCGGTTGGCCGCCGTGGTATAGAAGCTGTTACCGGCGAAAAACTCACGCGGGGCCCCCTCGCTGACAATATTACCGTCAAAAAACATGGCGCAGCGCTTTGCGTGTTCGGCGCAGAACTCAATGTCGTGGCTGACCATGACGATGGTAACACCCTGACGGTTCAAGCCGCGCAGTATCGCCGCAAACTCCTGCTTAAATTCGGCGTCCAATCCCTTTGTAGGCTCGTCGAGCAAAAGAACCCGCGGTTTCAGAAGCAATACCTTTGCCAGCGCCGCCCGCTGCTGCTCGCCGCCGGAGAGGTCGTATGGATGTGAGAATAAGAGCGCCTCTATCCGGCAAAATGCCGAAACCGAACGGACAATCCGCTCCTTTTCGGTTTCAGCCATTTTTTTGTCGGGTAATATCTCCAGCAGATCCTCATACACCGTTTTTTTGACAAACAGCGACTGCGGGTTCTGCGGCAAAACGCCGAGCATCCCGCCAAACAGCCGCGCACTGCCGATCCCGCCGATCTCTTCGCCAAACAGCTTTACCTTGCCGCGGTATGGCTTGCCTATGCCTGAGACCAGCGTCAGCATCGTGGTTTTTCCCGTACCGTTGCCACCGAGTATACAGAGGAAATCGCCCTTATTTACCTTGAGCGACAAGCCTTTTACAACGTCGGGCAGGTCTCTTTCATAGCGAAACCAAACGTCAGACAGTTCAATTACAGCATTATCTTTAATATGCGGCGCGCAGTGACCGGCGCGTTCTGCGAGCACTTTGTCTTTCGATACATTGTCGAGCCACGCGCGTCCGTCGCGCACAGTCACCGGGCAGGGCAGATCGTTTTTCACACCGGCGTAGATACGCATTGGCGCCGGCATGGCGAGGAACATTCCGTGACCGCGCTCGCGCAGCTGCAAGCCCACCTCGGCAGGCGCGCCGTCGCAGATAATCTCGCCCTTGTCCATACAGATCACCCGATCGGACATTGGGAACACTTCCTCCAGCCGGTGCTCGGTCATAATGACAGTTATCCCAAGCTCTCGGTTGATCTTGCCCACGGCGGCGAGAAAATCGGCGGCGGCAATCGGGTCAAGCTGGCCGGTCGGCTCGTCGAGTATGAGAACCGAGGGCTGCATCGCCATGATAGAGGCGAGGTTGAGCAGTTGCTTCTGCCCGCCGGAAAGCTCCGTCACATTTTTGTAAAACCACGCCTGTATGCCGAAAAAAGAGGCCATCTCAGCCACCCTCAGCCGAATCTCCGCCGTTTTGTATCCAAGGCTCTCCAGCCCGAAGGCCAGCTCATGCCACACCTTGTCGGTGACGATCTGGTTATCCGGCGACTGACAGACAAACCCAATTTTCTCGCTCTGAGCCCGCCGTCCGAGCTTTTCTATTTGCATTCCGTCAAACAGGATCTCACCCGTCCTTGCCCCATGCGGCGTCAGGGCGGGCTTTAAGTGCCGCAGCAGCGTGGTCTTTCCGCAGCCGGACGGGCCGACAAAGGATATGAATTGTCCAGATTCGATATTAAACGACAGCCCTTTCAGCGCGGGGGATGTCCGCCCCGGGTATGTGAAGGTCAGGCCGCTGATCGTAAACTGCGCCATGTTCGCGCCTCCTTCACGTTAATAATCACCGGCATCAGGCACAGTGCCAGGTAGGATGTATATACGCTGATGCTGTAAGGTTCAAAAAACACCCCTTTGACCGTGGGGAAATAACGCCAGTACACGCCTCCAAGGGCTGATCCGGTTATGATATACGTCGCACAGAGCAGGATAAAGCAGAGCGCCATGGCATCCCGCCTGTCAAAGCGGAAAATGGAAAAAGCCGTGCGGCCGCTGAGCCCGTATCCGCGGCTTTTCATGCTGTCGGCGGTTTCTATGGCGTTTTCCAGCGCCCATGTGACCATTATGGACAGTATCCCGGCGCCATTTCTTGCCCGTGATAGTATGCTGCCGTTTGACACGTCCCGCCCGACACACCTCTGCGCGTTGGATATGACCCTCAGCTGCGCCTTGAAGCGGGGGACAAGCCGGAGCGCAATCGATAAAATGAGTGAAAGTGAGGGGATTACCTGTCCGAACAGGTATACAAGCTTGTCCGAGGTGACAACAAAGTTGAAGCAGGAAAACCAGCTTATCACCGTGATCAGCATAACTGCGGCGGCAATGCCGTACAGTATGGATTCCAGCGTTAGGGGATTCCCGTCGTGCAGATAGGCCAGTATGGTCCTGCCCTCGTGGTTAAACGCAGGGTTTATAAGCGCAGTTATAACGAGCATCGGGAGCATGTACAGCAGATTGAATCTGATTGCCTTTTTCCTGTTAATATACACCGAATAGACAAGCGAACAGACAAGGGACAAAGCGAGGCAAACGGGGTGCATGACGGCCATCGAAAACCCGATTACCACCGCAAAATATAAAAAGTTTATCAGTGGATGATAGCTTGAAAATGCGTCCTTCAATCCATCACGCTCCCGTTTTTTAAGCATTATAAATAATATAAAAAGCCGGAACACAACGAATGTGTTCCGGCCTGGCGCACAAAAAAGTGACAACACAACACCGTACAGCCCTATCCTCAGAGGGTGCATTCAAAGAAATAGACAATCGAAAATATCCCGACTCGACCCGCTCCCGTCCATGACGGAGTTCCTGCAAAGCCGCCTTCCCGGCGCGCAGCCAAAGCGGCCGCTTCCAGTGGCAATAGGCTTTCCCGTTGGTCTCACGGTTGCTGAGACAGTGCGGACGCATCTGCGCCCGGGGGCGTGCGCCCCGCTGACTTCCTTCCGGTTTGCCTTCTTATTCAATTGGACATGTCGCTGAATAGCTTATCAGAGGCGAAGGCGTTTGTCAACAGCTTAAAGGCAACACCGCACAAAGAGCGTCTGATGACTTTGCGTGCGCCTTGTTTGCGATTTTACCGCCATATATCACAAAAATCCTCGTGAATACATACAGTATTCACTGCGTTTTTTCTTTCATCCGACGAGAAAATCGCCGACGCAATACACACACAATCTCTGTGTGGTGTTGCCTAAAAGCTCCCGGCTTACCGCTCCCATACCGCAGTCTTTGTATACCTTCTCAGCGGATCCTCTCCGTCGTGCGGCGCGCCCGGCCATCTGGCCGACATCCGCTCGCCCGGGCAGATACGCACCGCGCCTGATTTAAAAAGTGTTTCGCTCAGCGTGTCCACTTCCTCTTCGCCGCAGAGCAGTGCGGCGGTTTGCAGATAGCTCTTGTAGGGCCTGAGCACGCTGAGAAGATCCCCCCGCGGCAGAGTCCTGACCCACGCGTTGCCAACCCCGATGGCGGGCTCCAGCACATGATCATCACAGGCGATCAGGCTGTGACTTTCTCCCTTGAAAATACTGTTCCCGTGTATATCGTCTCAAGCTCGGCATTATAGACCTGAAGCGCCGCCTGTGCACTGACGCCGATGTCCGGCCGCTTCGCTGTTTGGCATACAGCCTTTTCAAGGATCGGCAGAAATAACGCGCAAAAAGAACGCACCTCATCCATATCGCCCGTATACACAAAGATACCCTGACAGGAGGAGCACAGAAGCTGATCGGTGGAGGCCATGTTTTGCGCCACTCCAATGAAGGCAGCTTCAAAATGTTGGTATTGTCGGTCAGCAGCCCCTCAAGCGCCGAAAAGGCGGGAAGCCCGTCCAAGTTATCGGCTGATAGCCCAGCATCACATAGTTTGTCGGGCGCGGCGAAATCAGCCCGTGCGTCAAAAATGTGCCTAAAACCATGCCGAGGCCCCTCCAGGCAGACGGCCAGTCCATCCCCATGCGGCTGGTTTTTCCGCCGGTGCCGGAGGTCGTGGACGTAAATATCAGCTTTTTGCCGGCGGAAAGCATAGTGCGGCGCTTAAAAAACAGCGTCGGGATGGGCGGGATTTTAAAGAGGTCTTCCGTTGTTTTTACAGACTCGGGTAAAAATCCATGACGCTCAAGTATCCGCGCATAATCCGCGCAGTTTTCGCGGCGGTGCGCCACGTTTTCAAGGACAGCCCGCACAAACAGGGGGATTGGTCCTCAATGTCATAGAGCCTTTTGTGGTAAAAGAGCCTTAACATGGAGCTTATAAAATCCCCTCCCCGATTTATTAAGGACTGAATTGCCTGAAGCTCATAGGCCTTGCCTTAGGGCACCGCCGCTTGATTACGCGGTGTCGCCCTAAGGCTTTTTGACATATGCGGAATAGCGTTTTCCCTGACGTGGCCGTCATAGTATACGTTTCGTCAACGGGCGCAACGCGGCCCTGGACGGAACCTCGCAGGAGGTGTTTTTCCTTGAACGCGAGATGAAACGGAGGGGCATTTGAAGCTGAAGACCCGGAACCGCGATGGCAGTAAGAAACAGTACCCTATGGCTTTAAAATGACTTTTATGCAGCCGTCCTTTTTGTGGTCAAAGATATCGTAAGCATACGCGCCTTTAATCAGCGGGAGTGTATGGGTAATGATGTCCGTCGCGTCAAATTCCCCGCGTTCAATGTGCCCGACAATCCGGTCGACATACGCATGCGCGGGGCACTGCCCCATTTTCAGCGTGATATTTCGGCTGAAGAAATCGCCCAGTGGAAAGTTGTTATATCTGCCTCCGTAAACTCCAACCATAGACACGGTTCCGCCCTTGCGCACAGCCTGGGCGGAAATCTCAATCGCCGATTTCGAGCCGCCCTGCAGTTTCAGCATGGTTTCAACAAATTCGATAGCCGTCATCTTGCCGTCCATGCCCACGCAGTCCACCACCACGTCCGCTCCGCCGCGAGTGATTTCCTTAAGGTGTTCCCCGGCGTTGTCGTAATCTTCAATGTTAACTGTCTCAGCTCCGTATCCATTTGCATGGTTCAGCCGATAGTCTACGCAATCGACCGCGATAACGCGTTTCGCGCCCATAAAAAACGCCCATTTGACAGAGAGCAGCCCAACGGGACCGCACCCTAACACCACGACGGTGTCGTCTTTTTTTACGCCGCCGTTTTCAACGCCCCAGTAAGAGGTCGGCAGTATATCGGTGGCAAACAAAACCTGTTCATCAGTCAATTGCTCAGGCACAATGCGAGGGCCGACGTTAGCGTAGGGAACCCGAAGATATTCCGCCTGCCCGCCGTCATAGCCGCCAAACGTCTTACTGTAGCCGAAAATGCCCCCCGATTCGCCTGCCGCGTTGGAATTGTCGCACTGGCTCCACAGGTCATGCTCACAAAACCAGCAGTGCCCACAGGAGATCGGAAACGGCACGACGACGCGGTCTCCCTTTTTGAGTTTAGTTACCTCTTTCCCGACTTCTTCAACTATCCCCATGGTTTCATGGCCAAGGATAGAGCCCTTTTCCAGATTGGGCACCATGCCGTGGAAAAGGTGCAAATCGGAACCGCAGATTGCTGTAGACGTCACCCTAATGATGGCGTCGTCGTCATTGATGATCTTGGGGTCGGCTACATCTTGAACTCCCACATTTCTCATGCCTTCATATATAACAGCTTTCATATCGCTCAACTCCTTCTGTATATGATTTACAGCAGGATAAATAATATGCAGCTCGTTTCTCCTTTCGAGGAATACCATGGCAAAACATTGGAATACTATCCGTAATACTATGCAGGAGGTATTCTATGTTTAACCCGTTTGAGCAGACGCCTATAAAGCTGATAGACGGCGTTATGGACTGGCAAACCGTATATCCAAAGCCCTATTCCAAGCACGATACCGACCCGTATACCAAGATCCGCATTATCCTGATGAACGGCATTGAAACCGAGGCAGCCATGTTCGGCCACCAGTTCCACCGACACTGCCCGGATAACGAGCTGCGCCGCATCGAGCAGCTTCAGTTCCATGGCGCTCAGCGGAGCCTACGAAGCTCCCTATCAGATGACTCAGGCCGCTCTTCCTTTCTATATCATCAACGGCATTCCCTACGGTCACGGTTATCCGGGCTGGAGAATCGAGCTCGTCAAGTTCTTCGATAGATTCCTTTGGAAGGCCTGACGCGTGAAATTGTACGCAGGGCTTGAATCGGAACTGCCCAATGACATAAGTTAAAGCGCGTGGAATAGGTAATTAAGACTCCGTAAGCGGCGCCGGATTTAATGATCCGGTGCCGCGCTCTATGTGCGGCTTTCGCGTGACGACGGGCTCGAGGGCGAAAGTAACAGCATCCAAAATCAGAAGCGGCTTCTCACAAAGGCGGCAAAGGATAAGGGATACGCCGATCTGCGCATTTTCTCAGACGACGGCATCTCCGGCACTACCGAGAAGCGGCCCGGATATCAGAGTCTGCTTTCGGAGGTCGAGGCGGGGCGCATCTCAGCCATTTTCATTAAAGACTGGTCGCGTCTGACGCGCAATCAGGAGGTTTTCCTCCGCCTGTCACGCCAGTTCTTCCCGAAGTACGATATCCGCCTCGTTTCGGTTATGGACGGAACAGACAGTGCCGACGGAGAGGACGATCTCGCCCCGTTTCGCGGCCTGATAAACGAGATGTACGCTCAGGACATTTCCAAAAAGCGGAGGGCAACCAACAAGGTCAAAGGGTCTCCAGGAGAGCCGCTTTCCCCACCGCCATATGGGTATTTGAAAGACCCGTCAAATCCTAAACGCTGGGCCATCGACGAAGAGGCCGCTGCTATTGTTCGCCGAATATTCAGCATGACGCTGGAGGGTTTCGGGACTGAGCAGATTGCGGGCGCGTTGTCGAGTGAGCACATTCTGACGCCCACAAACTACGCTCTGAGCAAAGGCAGGAATGTGGGTGGTGCGAAAGTTTTCAAGGAACCGCACAAGTGGAACAGCTCGACGATCGTGAAGATTTTGTCCCTGCAGGAATATTGCGGAGACGTCATAAACTTCGAAACCTACTCCAAGTCCTTCTGGCTCAAGGAACGCATCCGGAATTCCGAGGAAAACATGGCGGTTTTCAGGGATGTCCATGAGCCCATTATCGACCGGGCGGCCTTTGAAAAGGTACGACAGAGGCGGGGAACAACCCGGAAGCGCAAAACAAACAATGGCGAGAAAAATATGTTTTCCGGCCTTCTGGTCTGCGCCGACTGCGGGCACAACCTCTGGTACCACTTTAACCAGAAGAACCATGACATCAAATACTTCAACTGCTCCAACTACAGGGGTAACCGGGGAACGTGTGACAGCACGCATTACATACGGGTTGATTTTCTCGAGCAAGTCATTTTGAAGGAGATTCGGCGGCTGACCCAGTTTGCCGGCCGGTTTGAGGACGAGTTTGTCAGGATGGTCATGGGCCACTCACAGAAGGCGTTTTTTCTTGAGCGCGAGGCGAAGCAGAGGGAGTACGCGAAGCTGAAGGTCCGGAACCGCGAGCTCGATACGCTGTTTTCCCGGATGTATGAGGACAATGTGTCGGGGAAAATTACCGATAAGCGGTTTGCGCGGATGACTCAGGGCTATGAGCTCGAACAGGCCGAAAACTCTGAGCGGATGAAAGCGCTTTCGGCCGAGCTATCCAGAGACGAGAGCAAGGCGATGACGACTGATGATTTCATCGCCACCGTTCGGAGATTCACCCGCGCCAGAAAACTGACGCAGTGGATGCTGAGCGAGCTCATTGAGAAAATCGAGGTTCATGACGCCGAGAAGGTCGACGGCGTGAAGGTTCAGCGGTTGACGATCCACTGGAACTGCGTGGGTACGTTTGAGGTGCCGGATACGCTTAAGCTTCCGGAGCCGGAGGTTTTGCTGCAAACGAGAAAA
>JAVBNY010000031.1:0-48036 GCA_031551205.1 Oscillospiraceae bacterium
GCGGCGGGCCGCCGGGAATTGAAGATAAGCCGTGAGACAATCAGAAAATACTGGGAAATGAGCGAGGAAGAATACGCTCAAGAAGTTTTTGTATTTATAGGATCACAAGTTTAACGCGCAGGAGTTTTTAGCGGCGGACGATCTGGCGTTTCGATACTTTGGATGACGGACGAGTGAAATCGTGTATGATCAGGATTGTGTGATGGCGGTGGCGGAAAACGCGGGAGACTTGATTCTGACGGAGGTATTCTCGGCATACAGCCGGCATGTGGGGTTTTCGGTACATCTGTGCCGCGCGAATGACCCGCAAAGCAAGGGCAAGATTGAAGCTGTTATCAAATATATCAAAAACAACTTTCTCAGCTGCCGGGAATATCCGGGGATATCGAAGCTCTGTAGCGACGGTCTTGGGTAGCTTGAGCGGACGACGAATGCCAAGGTGCACGAAACGACGAAGATGATGCCGAACCGGGTGTTTGAGGATGAAATGAATCATATGGAGCCGGCGCCCACGCTTTCGTCGCCGGTAATGCCAAGGCTTGCGATTGTGCTGCCAACCAATGTGATTCATTACCGCCAGAACCGGTACGCGGTTCCGGAGCTATCATGCGGATTCACACATACCAACCAATACAAAATCGGTCGATATCATTGGTCGGAGTGGCGATACAGCATTTTTTAGAAAACATAGTAATATCAATGGATTTGGAGTGGTAGACAGACGGCATTTACAATTATGCAGCATCTCAAGGGTGTAAAAAAACAGCCTTCCATCACATGCAACTGCAATGTTCAACCAATTGCACGGTTGTCCTATTAACCGGCCTTATTTTGCATTTAGGGGCTGTTGTAATAATCAATGCAGTCAATTAGTTCCGCCGTTTTTAATATCATTCAGATTACTTTCGTAATTGCGGCGGTCAAGGGCCATTGATGATTCAGAATACTTGCCCTAGCGGGCAAAGTAAAGGATCCACTCCGTAGGATAAAGGTGCGAGAAGCCGCGCCTCGGAGAAGCACTTCGAAGATATGATCTCGGCGTCCTGCGCTCAATATGAGCGCCTCGGCATCGCTGTCATAGAAAAGACACCGGAGCTGTTCGCGATTACAAAAAGCCTTGGCGACGGCAGGTTTTGCGGGCACTTCGCGCACCAGGCCCAGCCCGAATACAAGGGCGTGCTCTCAGGTGGGCGCTGCGTGGCGTTTGAGGCAAAGCACACGGACGCCGGGCGGAATCGACCGCGGTAGGGTCACGGCCGCACAGGGATCAAGCCTTGAGAATTATGCGGCAAGCGGCGCACTGTGCTTTGTGCTCGTATCGATAGGACTCGACGGATTCTTTCGCGTACCCTGGGAGGTCCGGCGGGATCTGCGCGCGCGCTTCGGGAACGCCTGGGCGGTGAAGATCTCGGGCCAGACCGCGTGCCGTTTACGGGCGGGGTCATCCATTTTCTTAAGGGGCTGGAGGGGGCTGGAGATGCAAAAAAAGTGGACCTTAACGACACGCAATTCCTCAAGCGTCAGCGGCGTACCATTGTGCTTTATGACGCGCTCCTCAAGCTCCTCCCAACGGGCCAAAGATAAGCTTAAACAGCCGCTACAATAGTATCCTCGGCGTATAGATATTTTTCTGGTTATATGTTAGAATCAAAAATGTAAAAAGATACATTCGAGGAGGTCTGACGTATGAAAAAGGCAATATCCCGCCCCGTTTCCCTTGCACTTATCCTTGTCCTCACGCTTACCCTCGCAATGGTTGCCCCCTTAACAGACTAGGCGGTCGCTGGCGACACATTTGTCGTCGACGGCGTGACGTAAAAATCTTCACCAATGACGGCGACACCGGCACCGTGCAGGTAGGGAACGGAAGCGGCGCAGCGATAGACAGATCAGCCACAATCGCGATTACTATACCACAGACGGTTACATACGACGACGTGGTCTACAGCGTGACAAGAATAGGCGACAGTGCGTTTGGCGACTGCGACAACCTCTATAGAGTGACAATTCCAGACAGTGTGACGAGCATCGGCACAGCGGCGTTTTCTAGGGGCTCAGGCCTCAAGAGCATGACAATACCGAACAGCGTAACAAGCATAGGCTACGAGGCGTTTTCTAGATGCCACCTCATGAGCGTGATGATACCTGATAGCGTGACGAGTATTGGAAACAGCGTTTTTGAAGGCTGTGAAAATCTCCCGAGCGTGACAATCTCCGAAAGTGTGAAGAGCCTCGGTTACGGTGCGTTTAGCTACTGTAAAAGCCTTACGAGCGTATATTTTGATGGGAGATGCGCCAACTTGCATAGATAGCTTTTATGGCGTCTCCCTCAACGCCTCAGCCTATGTCTACAGCGATGCATCAGGCTTCCCCGCAGAGGGGGAGCTTTGGCACGGGATGATTATAAAATACAGGCCGGAGGTCGCCTCCCTCTCCATCGGCAGCACTGCAACTCTTGTGTCAGGCTCCGCGGCTAATATCCCTGTTACGCTCTCCGGCACTAACCTTGACGGCGGGCAGCTTGTGTTTTTGATTGTAAACGCTGGTGGCACGGCGGTCTACACGAGCGGGGCGTTTGACGCCGCTGATTCCTTCAACACTAAGCTTTTGCTTGACAAGGCCGCCCTCTCGTTGCCCGCCGGGGACTATACATTCCGTGCCTCCGTTATTGGCGTGAATGTATCCTCCGGTGTACCGCTGACAATTGCGCCGAACACAAAGGACTACTGGACCATGAGCGTACTTAAGGGTTCTCTCAATGGCGGCGACGCACTTGAGATCAGGTTTGCGGACGTCGGCTTTGAGCGGCTGTTCTTGGGTGAGGTTTTTGTAAATGACGTAAAATATGATATAGCCATAACGGGCAATTCGATCTATGTGCCGGGCACGCCGATGTCGGGCGTGCTTACAGTAAAGGTTTCAGGTGTCAAGTACCCGTCGCTGTTCCCGAGCTACAGCTTCACTTTCACAGAAACCGTTACACTTTAGGGCACTGCCGCTAGGAATTCAGGTATTCTTTAGCTTGTGAAATAATATGAGCGAAACGAGTGAAAACATAAACGAAACATTTAGATGCCACGATAAGCTTCTACAGAATCAATCAGCAGCGCCAGGGATTTTTAAATACTTTTCATTTTTTACCTTCTTAATATATATTGAGTAGGGATGTTACGCTTTTAGCGTAACATCCCTACTGCTAGAAAAGGAGTTGCAATCAATGATTATCGATGATTAACGCTAAAAATCAACCGAAAAGTTGAAGGTGTAGCTCGGGAACAGAGCGGCATACTTGACGCCGGTGATGACGAACTTATCGCCTGCTTTTGCCGCGTACGCGATGGCAAGGGTATTGCCACTCTGTACCGGAACAATAGCCTCGCCGCCGTTCACTTTCACGCCGTAACCCGCCTTGCCCGCGGAGATATCAGCGTTGAACGAGAATGTGGTCTGTCCATCAGCCGAAACGCAGCCTACTTTCCAGATGTTGTCGTTCTTCGCCGCGACAGTGATGGCGCAGGTTCCGATAGCCGCGCCGGCAGCATCGTAAGCTGTCACGTCATACACGCCGGCAGCCGGAATATCAGCAGCCTCGAGAGCGATAACGGCTTTTCCGCCAACCACATTCGCTTTTTTGCCGAAGACTCCGACGCTAGCTACCTCAGCGGAACCCGCCTTTACGACGACATTGGCCGCGTAACCGGCGACGATCTGCTCTGTGGCCGAGATGACAGGCACCTCGTCGTATTTTAAGGTCACCTCTACTCTTCCGCTTGTCTCACCCGGATATACCCTTACTTCGATGGTACCCCATTGAGTCGAACCTACGCCAAACTGCGTCAGGTTGAGTGCAGTGACCGTAGGCTCGGTGCCTGTCCCTATCAGTTGCTCTGCCGTCAGTTGTACTGGGCCCCAGATTCCAACCCCGTAACGATGACTTAAAGTGTAAGAACCAGGTACGATGTCGTTAAATACATACACCTCGTCTCTGCCGTAAGTCTCATACGTCATTACATAATCCGTAGTATTAGAGCCCCCTGTTGGTCGTCTTGAAAACTGGAGTTCAGCGCCTCTGCCCCGCGTTTCAAACGTGTTTTCCACGTAACGAGGCGTACCGCTGGAGAAAGCCTCTACTTCAAAATAATATTCCGGATTCATGTTCAGGCTGGGAATATTTAAGAAACTGTCCCAATAAACCATATAGCTATTATACAGTTTGTTGGGTTCAATGCCGTAGCGCACCACATACCCTTCGGCGCCATCAACCGGTTCCCACAACAAATGGGCGTAGCGGCGGTCTAATTTGCTGCGAACAGCCATTACATTATCCACCTTTGTGAAAGTTGACGTTTCCGGATTGCCGAAAGCACGCAACGCTTTTACAGCAAACCTTCCAGTACCGGGCATATATACATTTGTCAACTTCACATACCGTCCATTCACGGCGGTGGGGAGTTCGATGTAATCGGACGGTAAGTCCTGGGGGTTATTGCTTTTGTCAATAATCGTGGTCCAGTTCTGGTTATCGTTGGATACTTCGACAATATATGAGCGATAGCGGGCGGATGCTGAGTATGTGGCTGTTCTGTCCCACAGTATCTGTATCCCGCGAATATCACTTACTGCGCCAAGGTCGACGGTCATATATTCGCCCGGATCGCCAGTTTTAGCGCTCCAGTATGACTTCGGATCCTCATCCACCGCAAATGCCGGCCAGTATTGCCCGTCTGCAGCCTCATACGTGGAAGATGCTTCGACCCGTTTGTCCAGGGATAAAAGCGTCCATCCCGTATAATTATCTTTGATCGGATCCTTCTTGACGCCGGGCAGATATTGCGGATAATCGCCAAATTCGACCTTTCCGTGCATCACGCCCTCTGCGTCGACATCTGTAGGGAAGAGAGATATAAGCGTATGACCACTTCCGCCATTTAGGGCATACGGCAGCATGCAGACGGTCCAAACCTTACCCTGCCTGTCCAGGAATATACTGCCGTGGCCGGCGCCCGGCGCTACGCCTGATGTCTTCAAAGTAAGCGGGTTATGTTCATCATATACATATGGACCCAACGGATCGTCCGCTACGTATACGCCATGTCCATAAGAGTAAAATTCGAGACCGATAGAGGCATACATCAGATAGTATTTGCCATTGTACTTGAGCGGATGGCCGCCTTCAGTCCATCCATATTCTTGGGTACGGTATTGCCTGTGGCTGAATAATGGAAAGATATTGTCGGATGCATATCTGGTTTCCCAGCCATGGGTATAGGGGTCGCCCCAAATGGCTACAACGGGTTCACTTATTTCCTTGAAGGTTGTTTTATCCAATTCAACGACGCGAATCCCCAAAAGCTGCGACCATCCGTAGTACATAAACAGCCGGCCTGTTTCTTCATCGTAAAGCATGCTGGCATCGCCATAATTGTTGCTGGAGAATGTACCGGCATCATACCATATTCCCGTTTTCGGATCGTCAGTCGTCATTACTTTGTTATTTGTATTTCCGGCGTAGTTATACAGTTTGCCGTCAATTTCCACAAAGCCAGGTATCCCGCCCAGTAAATTCGGCGCACTGACCCACGTCCAGTCTACGAAGTCATGTGACCACCAATAGCCACGCTGCCCACGTACAGTAAGATAGTAGTCATCTTTAAATACTCTGATAATAGGCTCGCCGCTTGTCAGCACTCTATCCGAACCATTAGTAAGCGAAATGGGATTAGTGAATGTGGTTGGGTTGTGTATGAACGACTTTCCCGTTGGCACTACCGGCAGAGCCGACGTTGAACTCTCGCCGCCGGTCCCTTCTCCCAGGGCCTGGACCGCTCCGCTCGCGAACGTAAAACAAGAGGCCGCGATGAGGAACGATAAAAAAATACTTAGTAACTTTTTCATAAGACACTCCTTTTTGTGGTTATACTACCACCAATAAAATATAATTATCTCATAAGCTTGTCAGTGGTTTGCCATTGCTCAGCCGGTTTGTTGCTGCTCAATAGTTAACAGCCTTCAAACCACCATCGCGGCTTTTCTTTTTACACCTCTTGATGTAATTATTTCATGCGGCCCTGTCTGTGTCCTTGAAATCTTTTGATTACATTCCTCCCTTCCCTCTCGCGCCGGCGGTAATGCCCATCAGGCGCTTAACCTTGTCGAAAGCGGGGCTGAGGAGCCGCTGCTTGGAGATCACGTCAAAGGCGACCGCCGCTAGCATAACCATGCCCTTAATTAGTGTCTACTGACCAATCGCCCTCATCAAGCCCAGCAGCGAACCTAAATCCAACCGACCTACAAAACCCGCCTGCGGATAAAGCTCGCCGTCCGGAATATATTCCCAGACTGGAAGATAAGGCTTGACCGCGAAGGCGGTCATTGCGGGCAGGGCGCCCATAAGTATGGCGGCGACGAGGAAAATCGAAAGTAATTTTGTTGCTTTTTCATTGCCTTCCGTCCTTTCTTTTCTGCACATTTTGCGAATATGATTATCACTCTACTAATATCATAATTAAAAGGACAAGTCAATATGGCCGAATATTTATGTAATTATTACAAAAAATAATTAACTTTTTTGCCTTCGTGTCTTTATGTAGATCGCTCGGGGAAAAAGCCGCGCCGCACCCGCCCGTTTGGAGAAATGTGGACGTGAGGGCCGGATCGTGCGGAAAATGTCGTGTTTTTTAAAGGATTGGACACAATCCTTATTGATACCGCGGCGGAAAAGATATATCATCAGGATAGTGGATCTTGCGAGGCAATTCAGCCGTAATTACCAACTGAAAAACACGTCAGTTTGACAACCAGATAATCCAAAATACCCAATAATTCCTTGATACGACAAGGAACTATTTTTGATTTATATGCTAAAAAGTGAAGAACCTATCTTTCAATCGTCAAAGGGTTTTGGAATAAAGAAAAGGGGCATTCAACAACCAAAACCGTTATGAAAGTTGGCTACCTTGACGATCTGATGAAGCAATACCCAGATCCTATTGCCCACTTTGAGGAAGTTGCGCAGAAAATGACAAACGAGGACAGTTCCGACAGCAAAGTGACTATGGCTATTGACATGGGAGAACGGCTTAATGCTGATACCGACAGCAGAAAAAACCTCGGCTACACCGCAATTCTTAAAATCTACCACGAGCTTGCCCTGCACAGGTTTTTAAATAACAAGGCGCGACATCAAGGGTTTGAATTTAACACCAACTCAATAATGCAGCTCCTGGTCACGTCCAGAATCCTTTCCCCATCCTGAGCGCCGTCAGCCTCGACGCTCTTAACCGGCTTTGGGGCCTGGGTGGGATCAGGGCATCTTTCTTGGACGCCTCCTCAGATTATTCCGGTCTCACCAATTATCTGTTGAAGGAGCCGAAGGAGGACGGCAAGCGCTGGAGTCAGTCGAAGGAACTGAGACGTCCTATTGAGGAGAAACGGCGGATATCGAAGAGCACATTCAGCCGCCGTGTCAGGCTTCCAAAGGGATACATGCTTTATGAAGAGACGAGGCGATTCAGCGAGATTACGAGGGTGAAGGACTATGTCCGTGCTGTGCGGATCGAAGCGCCGGTCCGGGGTGCTGGTTCGCACACTTCCCCCCATAAAAAGATGACCATGCTTCGGCGGAAGTCCGAAGGGGCCTCCTCTTTAATACCGGGTCCGCGCGCGAGGGGGAGTGTAGTGGTGCGCACTGTTTCTGCGGAAACAGCAGTTCGCTCCGCTCACAGTGCGCTTTCAAAGGGGGCCAGCCCCCTTTGAGGATCCCCCGGCCTCCTGGCGGGGATCAAATATAAAGGCTATTTTAACGAAAATTTGGCCTATTTCAGTTATTTTTCTCATTCTTTTTTGATTTTAATTGCATCAAAAAAGATATAGTTCGAAATGTTTTTTTGTTGAAGGGAGGCGTGCATGAAAGAAACATCATCTAAATCATTGCTGGAAAGCAAAGAAAAGGTAACGACTTACACCATCGGCGGCAATCCTCGCTAAGCTAATATGCTCAGGGCGTGAAAACGGCTGATTGCAGTGCTTTTCTCGTGACTTTGGCGGCGCGGCATGGTATAATACTTATGTAAATACCGCCTGTTTGGCTGCCGGAAAGGAGTAATTTTGAAACGGTCAAACAGCAGGAAAAAACATGAAAACACAGCCGCTCTGTACGTGCGGCTTTCACGCGACGACGGGCTTGAGGGCGAAAGTAACAGCATCCAGAATCAGAAGCGGCTGCTCACAAAGGCCGCAAAGGAAAAGGGATACGCCGATCTGCGTATTTTTAGTGATGACGGAATCTCCGGAACCACCGAGAAGCGCCCCGGTTACCAGCAGCTGCTCGCCGAAGTGGAGGCGGGAAACATTTCCGCAATCTTCATAAAAGACTGGTCGCGCCTGACGCGCAATCAGGAGGTGTTCCTCCGGCTGTCACGGCAGTTCTTTCCGAAATATGATATACGCCTCGTTTCGGTTATGGACGGCACGGATTCAGCGGACGGCGAGGACGATCTAGCCCCGTTTCGCGGCCTGATAAATGAGATGTACGCTCAGGACATCAGTAAAAAGCGCCGGGCCACCAACAAGGTCAAACGATCTGCAGGAGAGCCGCTTTCGCCGCCGCCATATGGCTATGCGGGTGTTATAATAGGGATAAATCCGAGAAGCCTTGAAAACACAGGGGTTTCGCCGATTTAATCCCAACTTTGCCGCCTGCTTATAAGGCGAGATTTTACTAAGGAGGATGAAATATCACTTGGAGTCCACGGCTCCAAGTGTCAAGTGTTATTGATTATCAAAAAAAGGGCGGGAAACCTCATTGCCTACACAGGCAGTGGGGTTTCCCGCCCTTTTTTGCGTTTATCGCTGAAAGGAGTTGCTTATGAACAACGACAAAAAAATCGTACTTGACACGCTGCGGAATGCTGAAAAAGTCCCGGAGGTAGCAGGCCAAGACATTATGGCATTGGAGCGATTTGCGGAAGATACCCGGCACATGATTATCTTTGATGTTTTAACTTGGGAGTGTCCTGTCGGCGATAAAGGTCAGCGTGTCCGAATCTTCTTAACCGATGAGGGTTATCAAAACACTCTCGGCTATAAATGCATCAAAAAGCTCAGTAACGGTGAAACATTTATTTATTCTGGCACCGCCTCCCCGCTTTAGGACAAAGAACACTGATGTGGTGACGAGATATCAACTTTTGTGCAACCGAGTGTAGTTATAGGATTATCGTGCCTATTCCACCTGAAATTACCAAAAAAGATGTCCTATCAGACAATAAGCAGCTTGCCGGCGTGTGCTCGTATAGTATAATAAGACAAACCGAACAAATCCCGTTATATCAATTCATTGAGGGTTTGTCTTGTTCTTTTTCCAATCTTTTTCCACACAAAAACCGGTCAAAAATATTCCGAACAAGAAAAGGGATGTTTCGTAAAGACAAACTTTTTGATATAGTGTCCTATAACGCTATCCCATACGATTGATAGCGTTGTAGAAATGTTATGGTGTACCTTTCCGCTGCCTTTATATCTTCTGATATATTTAGCACAATTAAATTGTGATTGATTTATTATTTGCACAGTGATACAATTGTCGCATGAAGATTAGCGAGGTGCATGAAATGGACCCATTAAAACTTGAAAATCAATTATGCTTTCCGCTATATGCTGCGGCACGTGGCGTAGTCAAGCTCTACACGCCGTTTTTAAGCGAAATCGGCCTTACTTATACGCAGTACATCACCATGATGGTGATGTGGGAAAAGAAAACAGTCGGCGTGAAACAGCTTGGAGAGTGCCTTTATCTTGACTCCGGCACCCTTACCCCGCTGCTGAAAAAGCTGGAGCAGCAAGGGCTTGTCACAAGGCAGCGTTCAAAAGAAGATGAGCGAAACCTGATTGTTGAAATAACACCGCAGGGTGAAGCATTGCGCGAACAGGCATTAAAGGTGCCGATGCAGATGCAAGGCTGTATCAATCTCAGCCCGGAAGAAGCGGGCACGTTGTATCAACTCCTGTATAAATTTCTTGGACAGACAAGGGGTTGATGCACATGGAAAACGGTTTTGAACTTGAAACGTATCTGAGCGAAGGGATTGCATCTCTCGTTCGTGATATTTTAAAAGCAACTGTGCGAAATCCCAAAGAAAGCGCTTATTTTGTTAAATTTACTATCGCCACACAAAAGGCGGAAAGCCGCAGACATAGTTATGAAAAGGCCGGAGAGCATATTCCCTCGTTCCTGATTGCCAGCATCACCGGCAACTGCAACTTAAACTGTGCCGGATGTTATGACCGTGCTAATCGCACCTGCACCAGCCGCGCCGAAATGAGCAGGGGTGAATGGGGACGCATTTTTGCGGAGGCCGAGGAACTGGGTGTATCGGCTATTTTGCTTGCGGGAGGCGAGCCGATGATGCGTATCGACGTGATTGAAGAAGCGGCCCTCCATCCGGCAATATTGTTTCCCGTTTTCACGAACGGCACGATACTTGGCGATAATGTATTGAAACTGTTTGAAGCCCACAGAAACCTAATCCCTATTATCAGCATTGAAGGTGACGAGGCGCAGACCGATATGCGGCGCGGAAACGGCACATACACAAAGACAATGGATTTCATGGGTGCGCTTGCCGCAAAAAGACTTTTATTCGGGGCTTCCATCACGGTTACAAAAGAAAACTTGTCAACAGTCACCAGTGATGCGTTTGTTTCAGAGCTGAAAGGAAAGGGATGCAAGGCTGTTGTCTTTGTGGAATATGTCCCCGTGGAAAAACCGGAGCTTGCAATCGATGAAGCGGGGCGCAATCTTTTGGCAGAAAGCGTCTTTCGACTCCGCTATAAGGGAGATATGATCATCATTTCCTTTCCCGGCGATGAAAAAGAGTCCGGCGGCTGCCTTGCCGCGGGGCGTGGTTTTTTCCACATCAATGCCAGCGGAGGCGCAGAGCCTTGTCCGTTTTCACCGTATTCCGACACGAACCTTACAAGGACATCGCTTAGGGATGCGCTGAAATCACCGCTGTTTACAAAACTTCGCGAGGATGGAACTTTGCTCCAAGAACACACCGGTGGCTGCACCCTGTTTGATCAATCAAGTTATGTACAATCGCTCATTGTAAAAGCGTAGGAGGGGCGGCTATGCAGGCAACTATGGAACCAATTTTGAAATACCGTAACCTACCGTTTGCGACGCTCGGAATACTGATTATCATTTTGTATTACATGGAAGCGAAACGCAGGAAGACCGTGCGTTCCGCTTTATGTGGCTGGCGGTTGTACTCAGCTTCGCTTTCTATATTCCGGCTGTTTTATGGGCGGACAGTATTCCGGTGCTCGGTATGCTGATGATACCGAAAACCTGCACCTATGTGTGGATTGTGTGGATGGGCTATGCCGATGCGAAACGAAGCGCTGTGCCGAAAAGGTAAATATATATTATGTGGGAGGTTTTGAAATGAATATCTATGATTTTACAGTGAAAAACAGCAACGGCGATGATGTCTCACTTTCTCAGTACGAGGGGAAAGTGCTGCTTGTTGTCAATACCGCCACGAAATGCGGCCTGACTCCGCAGTACGAAGCACTGGAATCGCTGTACAAAAGGTACGCCGATAAAGGGTTGGAGATACTGGATTTTCCCTGCAACCAGTTTATGGGGCAAGCGCCCGGAACAGACGAGGAAATAACCAGCTTTTGTACTCTGAATTACGGTACGACTTTTCCACGATTCACGAAGATTGATGTCAATGGAAAAGATACAGCCCCTCTTTTCGCTTGGCTAAAGGAACAGAAACCTGACGATTTAGGCGATGATGAGACAAAATCCTTTGAGAAGAAAGTTAAAGTTCTCAAGCCCTTTGCCAAACCGGGCGACATCAAATGGAATTTCGGCAAGTTCCTGATTGATAGAAACGGCAATGTAATTGCCCGATATTCCCCCGCTTACAAGCCGGAGCAGCTTGAAGCGGATATTGAAAAGCTGTTGTAAGGGTTTAACAATTATTTCCTGCCGTAGATAAGCCCCATCTCCCCGGCGACAAACGGGGTTTTGAGAAACTTGGGCACAAAATCGCTGCCCCGCGTATCGACAAAGTGAAGGTCGGCAACATCTTTACGCAAAGCCGTAATCAGGCCGTCAAGGTCTTTGTAGTGGCTCTTGGAAAAGAAAACATCCTCAAACGAGAAAATGCCGCCGGGCTTTATGACGCGCAGCGCTTCCCGAATCAGCGCCAGCTTGTCGGGCTGGCTTCTCACCTCATGGAACACAAAATTGCTGACGGCGGCATCAAAACTCGCATCGGGAAAATCAAGCTTTGACGCATCCCCCTTTTGAAAGGTAAGCCGTTCGTTTACGCCTTCGATGCGAGCGTTTTGAGCGCATTGCTCTTTTGCGTAATCCCATTCGGCTCCCCAATAATCGATGCCTGTCACCTGCGCATTGGGAAAATTTTTCGCGGCCTTAATGGCCATCGCACCGCTTCCACAGCCAATATCAAGCAGTTTGCCGTTCCCATCCCACTGCAAATAGCGTAGAACGTTATCAAGAATTTTCCCCTGTACGCCGCCGCCATCGTAGGAAAGTAATCTGCGGGCGTGCGACATGTAGAAAAAGAAAAAGCAGAACACCAATGTGGCGCAGAGCAGAACGACTCTGACAACAGCGGTAATTAAGCCGCCAAACATAAAGCTAAGCAGAAACAGAACAAGAGCGGCACCGGCGGAAGCTCCTATTTTGACGACTAAATGCTTTGGTATCCAGTTTGCGTAATCCGGTTTCTCTCCTATGTTTTTCATCTTCGTTGGCTCCTTTTATTCAGGTTGTCTATAATTGGTCAGCTTCGGACGCTTTTTGCCCAATTACGGTGTAGATAAAACCCTTGACCTGCTTCTTTTGAATCACGCCAAAGCCATTTCGTTCCATACGCCGCGCAATACCATTTTTGTTTTCGGTTTGGTAGTCTCCGCTTTTTAGCAGGGGAAAAATGATTTTGTTATCCAGCCACCCGGCAATTCCGCCAACACCAGTGTCGGACAATATGTAAATACCGTTGGGTTTGAGCACACGCAAGACCTCTTGCATGGCTTGATCAGGATAGGGGTAATGGTGAAAGCTTTGAATACAGGTTACGATATCAAACTGTCCGTCCCTGTAGGGCAATTTGTCTGCAGAACCTTGGACGAAGGTGGCCGGAATCCCTTTGCCCTGCGCAACAGCAACCATCCCTTCGGCAAGATCCAACCCGTGGTAATCCGCCTGTTTTTGCTTGGCCAGCAGGCTTAGCAGATATCCTGTGCCGCAGCCCACATCCAATAGCGAAGTATAGTCCACATATTTCAGGTGTTCTGCGACATCATGGCAGCTCACCTTAGCGGGGCCGGAGTAATAATAAGTAGAGTTTGTATCATATTCCGAGGCTTGTTCATTGAAATGCATTCGAGACAGTTTTTTGTAATCTTTCACATTCCCAGCTTCCCTTCGTCCTAAAATCAACCGCGTAGTTAATCAAGTTTCTTACTCCCCCTGTCGCTTCTGCCATTCCAGCGGCGACGCCCCGTAATATTTCCGGAACGCATTTTGAAAGCCGTGTGGTGTCTGGTATCCGACCTGTCGACCAATCTCACCAACCGAAAGCTGCTGATCTTTCAACAGGTCGGCGGCTTTTTCCATGCGCAGTAGCCGCAGATACTCGTAGATCGTCGTGCCGAATAGCTGACGAAATCCCGCCTTGAGTTTGTATTCATTGAGCGCCAGCGTCCGGGCAAGCTCGCCGATGCCGGGAGGATCGGCCATGCGCTGCTCCAGCACCTCAAGCGCTTTGTGTAGCTGGGTGGAGTCGAAGGCGCTCAAAGGCAGCTTTTCCGCCTGCCGCTCCTCTTCAGCAATGCCAATTAACATAGAGGCAATTTCCAGCACACGGCTTTCAATAAACAGCCGCCGAGAAAGCCCTTCACCGGAATAATCCAGTATCTGCCGCAGCGCAGGCGTCAGTTGCTTCATAAGTGTGGTGTCATCATAGGACTGTATGGAGGCGATAAAATCCATGACGTCCCTGTCGGTCAACTTTTCAAAATATGCGGTGAAAAAGAACACGCCGACACCTCTGGACGTAAATCCGGGCGGTACATAAAAATCGACAACCTCGTCGCCCGGCCATATGGTTTGCGCTTTGTCGAAAACGGAATTCTCCTGATAGGAGAAAGATATGTAATAGGGATCTTGCTGTGCAAAGGTGGTTTTCATTTCTTTGTACAGCGTAAAATCATTCATCCACACACACCATAACTCTGGCTCCTCAACGGACTCAGTTGCGCCGCGACCCGCTTCCGGCGGGAGGCTATATCGTTTCCCCCACTGGGTCAGTTCGCAGGTAAGTCCCAGTTCCTCCGCCATATAGTCAAGCCAGCCCTGCATTCCTTTGACAGGCATAGCGCACCTCCTTTCCACACAGGACGGAGCCATTTTACACGGGAGGGAGCATCTGCTCCAAATCCGTTGAAAAAATTTCCGCTGCAAGTATAATCAATATAGTTAGCTGCATCTAACTATATTGATTATACACGAAACCGCGAAAAAATTCAATCACTTCGCGCGTTTTGGGAAGGAGGATTTTTTATGGCAAAAGTAAAGAAACCCAAGGAGCCCGGTCTAATGAGTCTCGCGGGCAAGAAGAAGGGGCTACTAACGCTGTCGGGGACAATAGCGGTGATTGGTACACTGCTGTCATTTGCGCCGTATCTCGGCATTTATGGTATTGTGCGGGAAATCCTGCTGCACATGAGTGACCTGAGCGGACTGGATGTTTCCAGCCTCATGCGCATCGCTGTCGTTGTAATGATCGCCACAACGGCAGGGCTGCTGTGCAATTTCGCGGCTAATCTTCTCAGCCACAGAGCCGCCTTTGACGTGGTATTTGACCTGCGTATGCGTTTTGCGCAGCATCTTGGCAAGCTGCCTATGGGCTATCACACGCAGAACGCCACCGCAAAAACCCGCAAGGTGATGAACGAAAACATCAACAAGGTCGAAACCTTCATCGCCCATCAGCTTCCCGACACCATCGGGTCATTTGCCTCCCCGGTCGCGGCAATCGTGCTGCTGTTTATGTTCGATTGGCGCATGGGTCTTGCCATTTTCATCGGGCTTCTTGTGTCGTTCGGAATCGAAGCCTACAGCATGTCAAAGCCCGCCGCGAAAAAATATGCCGGAGAATATCAGCAAAAACAGATGGAGATGGCAAATTCCTCAGTTGAATACATACGCGGGATGCCGGTGGTCAAAGCGTTTGGACAGACCGTTCATTCCTTTAAGAAGTTTTATGACACCATAAAAGAAAACGAAAAGATGGCGCTCGATTATTCAAGCAGCGTCAAGCACACCTACAACCTTTTTCAGGTACTGCTGAACAGTTTGTTTCTGTTTGTACTGCCTGTGGGCATTCTTATCGGCAGCAATACGGCTCCGGCGGATTATCAGGCGTTTGCGCTGTCCTTTATCTTTTACCTCTTTTTCAGCGGGGCGCTTGCCGGGCCGCTGATGAAGGTTTTATACGTTTTCGCGCAGTCTCATGCCATGAATTTCTGCGTCAAACAAATCAATGATATCTTCAACATGGAACAAATTGAGGATACGGGAAAAGTAAAATCCGTTGCCGACTACACCATCGCTTTTGAGAACGTAAGTTTCTCATACACAGGTGAGGACGATCAGCAAGTGCTGGAGCATGTCAGCTTTACGGCGCGTCAGGGCGAGTTGACCGCGCTGGTGGGGCCGTCAGGCTCTGGCAAAACCACAATCGCCCAGCTCATCCCGCGATTCTGGGATGTCGGCGGCGGGCGTATTTGCATCGGTGGTGTAGATGTGCGTGAACTGGCGCAGGAAACGCTGATGAAAAATCTCAGCTTTGTGTTTCAGGACGTGTTCCTATTCCAGAAGAGCATTTTGGAGAACATTAAAATTGGGCGCGAAAACGCTACTGACAACGAGGCAATCGCCGCCGCCAAAGCCGCCATGTGCCATGAGTTTATCGAAGCGCTGCCAGATGGGTATCACACGGTATTCGGTAAAAAAGGAACACATTTGTCAGGCGGCGAGATGCAGCGCATTGTCATCGCGCGGGCCATACTGAAAGACGCGCCTATCGTCATTCTCGACGAGGCCACAGCCTTCGCAGACCCGGAGAACGAGCAAAAAATCCAAGCCGCTCTGGAAAAGCTCATGCAGGGCAAAACGGTCATCGTGATCGCCCATCGGCTTTCCACCATTCGCAACGCCGACCATATTGTGGTAATCAATCAGGGGCGGATTGCTGAGCAGGGCAAACACAATGAACTGATCGAGGAGGAAGGAAAGTACAAGGAAATGTGGGAGGCTTACTCTGCAGCGCTAAGCTGGAAGCTGAAGGAAGGGGTGCAAACAGCATGATTAAAAGGTTTTTATTGTTATCCGACAAAGCGTGGAGCAACATGAAAAAGTCTATCGCAGCATCAGCAGTAGCGCATTTCAGTATGATTTTATTGTCTATGGTGACATCTTTCGCTTTCTGGTATGTATTGCAGCCATTTCTCGGCGGTACAGTGGATTGGCGGAATATGTGGATACTGTTCGGCGTGGGGATTGCGGCTATGCTTATCGTTCATCTACTGCATATCGCGGAGTACAACCGGGTCTACATTTCAGGCAATGCCGCCTCATCCGAAAAGCGGATCAGCGTGGCCGAGCATATGCGCCGCCTGCCCCTGAGTTTTTTTGAACATAAGAATCTTACGGACTTGGCAAGCAACATCATGGCCGATTGCTTCCAGATTGAGACTGGCTTTACAAGCCTCATTCCGTCGCTTATCGGCAATCTGATTTCCATATTGTTTACCTGCATCATGCTCAGTCTGTTTGACTGGCGTATGGCGCTGGCGGTATTTGTCACAACTCCAATTTCATTTGGAATTATTTTACTCACCACGAGGCTGCAAAAGAAGATAGCCGCCCGCCACTATGACACAGGGCTTAAAATGGACGCCGCCATGCAGGAATATTTGGAGGGAATCAAGGTCACAAAGGCTTTTGGCTTATCGGGTCAAAGCTATCATGATTTGGAGAAGGCTTGCCTTGAGATGAAACGCGTCAACATGCGCACGGAAGTATTGGCAGGCACGCTGGCATCGTTTTCCACCATCCTGCTGCGCATTGGAACTCCTATCACAATCTATGTGGGTGTGTCACTGCTCACAGCGGGTACTCTCGATCCCGTATACCTGCTGTTTTTCCTGCTCATATCCACGCGAATATACGGAAGCCTCGCCGCCCCGCTCTCCATGTGGGGGGATGTCGTCTACGCTGGTGTTGCATTGGGCAGGCTTCGTGATTTATATGAGCAGCCGGTCATGGAGGGCAGTGACCAAGCCAATGTGCCAAACCATGAAATCAGTTTTGAGAACGTATCTTTTTCCTACAATACTGGGGAGGAAGTCCTTAGCGGCCTGAACTTTCAAATCCCTCAGGGCAAGGTCACGGCGCTTGTCGGGCCGTCAGGCTCGGGTAAAAGTACCGTCGCGAGGCTGGCTGCAAGATTTTGGGACGCGGACTCCGGCAAAATCAGCCTTGGCGGTGTCCCGGTAAAGGATATTGATCCGGAACGGTTGCTCAGTCATGTTTCCTACGTTTTTCAAGATGTAGTGCTTTTTAACGACAGTGTATTTGGAAACATCAAAATCGGCAAAAAGGACGCCACGAACGAGGAAGTGCTGGCGGCTGCAAAAGTGGCCAACTGCGACTGCTTCATTTCGCGTATGCCGGAAGGGTACGACACAGTCATCGGCGAAAACGGCTCAACGCTTTCCGGCGGCGAACGGCAGCGCATCTCCATCGCACGGGCCATCCTAAAAAACGCGCCGGTTGTCATTCTGGATGAGGCCACCGCCGCGCTTGACCCGGAGAACGAAGTGGAAATTCAAGAGGCGCTGTCGAAGCTCACAAAAGATAAGACTACGCTGGTTATCGCCCACCGGCTACGCACAGTAACCGACAGCGATCAGATTATCGTGCTGGATAAAGGCAGAGTGGCCGAACAGGGCGATCATGATGCGCTCATGCAAAAAGCCGGGCTGTACGCGAGAATGTACAATATCCAGCAAAAGAGCTTGGGGTGGACGGTGTAGGAAGTGTGGCTATGAAAGTCAGTCATATAATTTTGAAGGTTTCCGATCTTGGTAAAGCGGTCGCTGATTATCGAAAAAAAGGATTTGTTGTAGAATACGGCAAGGAAAAGAATCCCTACAACGCCCTAATCTATTTTTCAGAAGGGCCGTTTCTGGAAATCATGGCATCCACGGGTATGCCGGGATTCATGAAAAGACTGCTTCGTCTGTTTGGCAAAGCTAAAGTTGCCGAACGGCTGGATTACTGGGATACGCATAAAGGCGGATACTGCGGGCTTGCGCTTGAAAACTACGAAACAAACCTTGATAAAGAGACGGCTATTCTCAAAAAATACGCTGAGAAATGGTTTCTGATGAATAATCGCCGGAATGACACAAAGGGCAGAAAGCTCAGGTTTAAGTGCGTTTTCCCTGACAATCTTGCAATACCGTTTTTTATGACCTATTTTAATGTCGACCCGAAACCAAAAAATTTCATTCATCCAAACGGGATTAAGCGAATCAAATCGGTATCCTTTGGAACTGCCGACGCGTTTATACCGCTGATTCGGGAGTTGTGCGATGATTCTATGCTGCGCCTCTATGTAGGCGACGGTTTGGATGTAGAGTTTGAGTCGCAGCACGAAAAGAGATACTGACTTTGGAGGAAAGACGAATGAGAAAGGCCATCCGCTACAGCGACGTTCCGAATGTGCGGGATATGGTTATCAAGTGGATAGATAAGTTAAATAAGTAGAAAAATAATACATCAAAACTAAGGCGGGAGCAGCGATGCTCCCGCCTTTTTTGTATTTAAGTAGTTAAAGGAGGCGAAATGGAATGACTGACAATACACGCATTTATAACCGTTTTACCGGCTACACCACTGAGGATTGTTCTTGCGAGTATTGCCTGTACAAAGGCGGCAAGGAGCGGCCGTGTCTGCTTGACGAGTGTTGCTGTATGGAAGAGCGGCAGGCGGCTTCCCAGCGCGAACAGGCCGCGACAAGGGGCTTCACGGCGCGCACGGAGGCGGTATCGTGCCGGGTGTAAGCGCGGAACAAGTAAGACTGGCAAAGGAGGTTGACTTGCTTTCCTACCTTCAGGCTAACGAGCCGAATGAGCTTCGGTGTACCGCCCCGAACGAGTACCGCACGGTCAGCAACGGAAGCCTTGTCATATCGAACGGCAAGTGGATATGGAATCGCGGCGGGTTTGGCGGCCGTACCGCGCTTGATTATCTGATAAAGATTCGCGGTATGGGTTTTGTTGAGGCTGTTGAGACGGTTTTGGGTTCGCGGGCTGCTCCCCTTTCCTGCGCTCTGCCGGTAGAAAGAAAAGAACCGCCGCAAAGGAAGTGGGATTTTTACCCGCCAAAACCAAGCCGCTACGCCAACCGAGCCGTATCGTATCTGCAAAAACGAGGCATTTCCCCTGACGTAATCAAGCAATGTATACAAGCCGGTATTCTCTACGAGAGCCGTTATTACAACATTGAAAGCGTTCATCATAACACCGCTATATGCGTGTTCACCGGTAAGGACGAATCCGGCGAGATAAAGTTTGCCGCCATGCGCGGGATTGACGCAGATTTTAAGCAAGACAAAGCCGGAAGCGACAAAAGGTTTAATTTTCACATCCCGGCGAAAAACCCGGACAGCAGACACTTGACGGTTTTCGAGGCTCCCATCGATGCGCTTTCTCATGCCACCATGCAACAGCGAGACGGTTGGGAGTGGGATGGTCACAGGCTGTCGCTCGGAGGAACGGCAGATGTTGCGCTGATCGCGTTCCTTGAGCGTAATCCGCAAATTACGCGGGTCATTCTGCATCTCGATAACGACGCGGCCGGAATAACCGCCGCTCGAAAAATCAAAACAGATCTTGCCGCAGATAATCGGTTCAAGCATATCCGCATTTCCGTCAACCCGCCGCGCCGCGGTAAGGATTATAACGAATCTCTGCTCCATGATATCAGTCTGGAGAAGGAGCAGAAACAAAAATGCCGCCGAGAGGCGGCTATTTCATTATGAGGAGGATATTTTCGCTATGAAAAACAATAACAAAATCCAGCAGTTCCACAATTCGGAGTTTGGTTCAATCGAAATTATGCTGATTGACGGCAAGCCGTATTTTCCTGCTACTGAGTGTGCGAAGATAGTTGGTCACTCAAATCCTGAACGCGCTATACGGCAGTTTTGCAAAGGGGTGACCGAAACTGTCACCCCTTCACTCGGCGGTAACCAAAAGAAAAAGTACATCCCCGAAGGCGATTTATACCGCTTGATAATCCGTTCCAAACTTCCCGCAACCGAGCGTTTCGAGCACTGGGTATTCGACGAGCTGCTCCCTGTCGTCCAAAATATGGAATTTACGCTACGCCGGACACGCTGGACGAAATGCTCCGCAGTCCGGAATTTAGCGATGCACTCATCCGAAAGCTCGCGGAGGAGCGCAAAAAAAGCGCCGCGCTTGAGGAGCTTGCGGAGGAACTCACACCCAAAGCCATGTACTGCGACATCATTCTGCAAAGCAGAAGCGTCGTGCCGGTCAGCCTGATCGCAAAGGATTACGGTATATCAGCTACGGCGTTCAACCGCCTGCTCCACAAACTCGGTATCCAGTACCGGGTTTACGAAACATGGCTTTTGTACCAAAAATTCGCCGGCAGGGGCTATACGCAGACCCGCACTTACCATGTTGGCGAAAGAACGAGCGCCACCCACACCTGCTGGACTCAGAAAGGCCGGCTATTTTTATATGAAACGCTCAAAGAATGTGGATTCCTGCCCCTGATAGAAAAACACACAATTATGAATTAGGAGGGCACCATGACTGAATTCATTTACGGCGACTTCATCGCCTACTTAAAAACACACCACAAGGGTCGTAAAAAAGCGGTTACGAGCAGCGGACTCGAAGCGGTTTTCAACATTAAAGGCGCGGAAGTCCGAAGGATTGTCAATGAGGTCAGAAGCTGCGGTTATCCTGTTTGCAGTGATAACTGCGGATATTATTACGCCGGAAACAAAAAAGAGTTGAACGCGACAATCGCGCAGCTTTCCGGGCGTGTTGAAAATATCTCGAATGCGAGAGACGGCCTTTTATCGGCTCTCGGAAAATCATAACTTTGGCATCAAGCCGGAAAGGAGTTTTTATGAACGAGAATGAAAACAACGGCGGCGCCGGTATTTCGGAACAACACGTGACCGAGTATTTGGATAAATATTTTACTCTTGATCCGACAGGCGTGGTCAAAAATGCAGACCTTTCTGTTTTGATGCTCCAGCTACACGCGGTCTGCGGTGACTATTTGGCTGACGCACCTGATAACCTTACGACGCTGGAAGCTCTGCGGAGCGCGGAGTATCTGCTTTTGTTTGATGAACACGGGGCGTTTCTCACCGCGGCCGCTCACGCTTATCGTGAAGGCACTCCGGCTTACGACCGTTTTATGAGTGCGGCTGACACGCCGGACACGAAGGTTTTCGCTCTGCACGTTACAGATATATGGACGGAGATCGAGAGCGGTGAGCCGGAACGCGGGCCGATTATCGGCGACATAGTCAGCATGGATTTACGAGATCAGCAGAGGGATATTCAGGTTAATATGGTACGCCCCACTATCGTTGACGGTGTGCGGCATTTTGAACATAAGGACTTCCAAGCTGTGCATCGTCATGTTGAGAGTGTTAGTAATCGGCACAAAGAAACCGAAATCCCCGAACCGATGGAGCCTGCTGCGTTCCTTTCAGACTTGAACCGTTCTTTTATGGCGAAAGCCGAATATCCGCAAGACGATAAAATCCGCATAACCCAAGAAACGGCGAAGGATATGCTTGCGCGCGGTGATGTCAAGGTGTACCGCTTACGGGCGGATGGTGCGGAATGTTTATCTCGTCTTTCTGTTGTCCATAACGGCCTGAACTTTGAGAAGGAACGCGCTTTTGCCATAAACCTCTCTGATGTGGCGGGGTTTGACGCATGGGCGAAACGCGTCGGTTCGGAAATCAAGCGTCAGGCACAGGAGCGTTGCGAACAAACGAAAATCTGCGGCAACGAAATTTAAGGAAGGAGCGGCAATTATAATGGCAGCTTTCGAAGATAAAATTCAAACTCTCATGGATGAATTTTACACAGAGTGGCAAAAAGAAGAAAATAAGGGTAAGAGTAAATGGGATGTCCTCGACGGGTTATCGTCGGCGCATCAAATCGCCGTGGTGCTTGGCAACTTTAACTACCAAGTCGAAAACGGCGGTATTTCGCAATGGATATACAACGGATATTTCCACGACGATGCCGATCAGCTCATTGAATATCTTGAAACCGGAACAAAATTAGATGAACGATGCCAAACGATACTCGACAGGATTTACACGCTCTCTCAGTACGCGCAGGAAACAGATTGCGACCGAGAAGGAAATTTCTACGATGAGGATGGCGAGAACAGCTTCATTGGCGACATGATAAACAGCGATGCGTTTGATACTTGGTATTAGGAAAAATGTGACGGAGATAGTTGGTGGCAAGTCGTTATCGGAATCATTGATAAAGTTGAGGAAAGTGAGTCGGCGCTCGTCTTTCAGAAAAAACATGACGGCGAGATCACCGCTGCCGCAAACCCTCCGCTCCGCGTTTACATCGAAAATATCCACGACGACAGCATTGGCGGCTTCACTATGCCGCTGCCCACGACGCCGGATGCGCTTAAACCTTTTTTTGATGGTGCCGAAATTAGCGGCTGGCAGGATGTCAAGGTTTTTGAGGTTATGTCTGATGTAAAGGGCTTCGGCGATATGCTGACCGAAGCTGTTAAACACAATATTTCGCCGGACACGATGGATGCACTTAATTATTTGGCGGCGAGAATCAAAGATTTTGACGAAGAAGATCACGACGCTTTCTTCGCGGCTGCCGAAGCCGGAAAGCATTGTGATAGTTTGGCGGAAATCATTAATCTTACGGATAACCTAAGCCGCTTTGCCATTCAACCGGCATATGACGCTGAGCAGTACGGAGAGTTCTTAATTGAAGTTGATAAAGATGCAACCTCTGCGGTTTTTAACAAGCTCGTACACTCCGAATACTCCGATGAGCGCGGTTTGTCACAATACATCCAGCGGCTTGAAGAAAGCGTCAACGTGGAAGCCTACGGGCGCGCCGCGGCCGAACAGGAGGAAGGCGTGTTCACCGAGTATGGATACCTGACAGAAGCAAAAAACGAATTCAAAACCGTATATCATGGGCCAGAGGATATCCCCGCCGAGTACCGCGTGTTCAGTCAACTTTTACCCGAACTTGATGAGAGACCGGTTATGGTATATAACACAGATTTGGCTGCGCTGCTTTTAGAGATGCATGCCGTCGGCGGCGAGTATATGCGGGACGCGAAACACAATCTGAAAACCCTCGCCACGGGCGGCGAAGATTATTTACTGATGGTTAACGCTGGAATGATTATCGTAACTCCCGCTGACCTCGCGTTCCGCAGAGATACCAACGAACATGATTTCTGGATGCTTGCGGGTAATTCGCCGGATATCCACACCTATGTCATGTCCGTTACGGATCGCAGCCACGGTCAAATTAGCGGTAATCTTTTCGAGGTAGAACTTTCGGCCCTGCACGACTATATTCGTGAAAACAGCTTTTATTTCACTCATTTGGATGCGGAAATGAAAGACGGATCGTCGCGCCGCTTTACGCTTTCAGAGTGGGATTCGATGGAGCCATACGACCGTGATCAGTTGAAAAGCTGGGTCAAGCATTACGATCCCGCCGATGAAGCGCGGCTTGCTACCTATCTCGGTGTTTTGCGTTGGGCTGTTGAAGAAAACAGGCAGGCTGTCAGTACCGGGGAGTTTCTCAGCGGCATGAACCGGCCGTTTATGGCGCAGGCAAGTAATCCGCGAAGCGGTATGCTCCGTCTATCGCAGGAGACAGCGAAGCAAATGCTGGCGCAAAATGAGAATGCGGTTTACAGACTCTTGCCGGGTGGCCCTCAGCAGCTTGCTCCTGTCGAAGCGGTTAAGACCGGGCTGTGGTATTCGTCCGATAGGGAGTTCGCCATCAATATCAAGGACACATATCTACTTCACAAGTGGGCTGAGCGAACTTCCACGGATATGCTTCGGAAGACAGAACGCGGCGAACATAAGAATTCTCGAGATAACGAGCATTAAATTATTATGGAAAGGATGATAAGAGCTGATTCTGTTTTATGTCGAATTTAATAACGGCGACTCTAATTGTTATCAAGGCGTTAGAGTGCCGACTATAGAAGAGGCAAGAGCCTTTTGTAAGGATCATATCAACAGCAGTCGTCAATGGGAAGACGTTGCCTTTGTTGGTGAAATAGATAGAGAGCAAGCCAAATCTTTATGGGATTTATCTCGCCTTGAAGACGACGACTGGCCTGCATTTAACCCGGAGGATCATATGAAGCTTGATAAAAACGACAGACCGTTCGCTTACGTCTGTTCACCGTTTAGCGGCGACATTGAGACGAACATGGAGCGGGCGCGGGAATACAGCCGTCAGGTTTTCGAGGCTGGATTTACGCCAATAACACCGCATCTTTATTTTCCGCAGTTTCTCAGAGACGATATTCCGGCGGAGCGTGAAGCGGGTATGAAAATGGGCGAATTATTGCTCACACAATGCCGTGTACTTGTTGTTTGCGGCGATAGGATAAGCGATGGCATGAAGCGGGAAATCCAAGCGGCGGGACGGCTTAACATCCCAATACTCACGCTCGATATATTTTTACCTGAAAATGCAAAAAATCGCCCGCCTGCGCCATCGCTTGACTTCTATGCAGAGCTTAATGACGTACGCAGGAGCGATAAAGGAAAGCCATCCGTTTTGCATCAGATCGCCGCCGCGAGGAAACGTGCCGAATCAGCGGATAACCCAAAACGGGATAAGCCGCCAAAACATCACGGAGAGGAACATTAGCCTATGACAGAAAAAAGAATAGTGCGGTATAAACCGCCTGATGCGCCCCGCGATACGGAGGAGTCCGTTCGCGGGGCTTATTTTATTTTTGGAGGTGAAAAGAATGGCTGACGAAAAAAGGATTATTGACGGCTATGAGGTGACCCACGCTATACAGCTTTCGGGCAGTGAGGTAATTTTTGCTGTTCATCCTACAGAAGCCGCACCCTATATGGTCTGTGACGCCACACGGAACAACGCATTCGGCATAGAAGAATACACGAACGCGCTGGCGGGCGACGACCCTGTGGAGATGCTTCGACTATTTACCGACCGTATCTCAGAGCGCATGGCGTCTATTGAGAAAGAACGTACCGAGCGCGGTATTCCCTTTGAAACTTTATCGGCGAAGGATTGCATTCCGAAAAGCGCGGACATGGACTACACAGACAAGGTGGTTGTCATAAACGCCAATAGGCTGGCGCCGGAGTATGCTTCCATAGATTATCAGATTGTCCTCTGCACTCACGGCAACGGCGCACGTCCTCACGCCATCGGCCGCTCTGTATTCTGTGAGACCTTGTATGACGGTGCCAAGTCACGGTGGGATCGCACCGCAATCGCCGGAATCATTTTGCCGGAGCGTATGCCTGAGTGGGCGCATGAAAAGCTGGCCGCTATTCAGAAACCCGCCGAGCAGGAGTCTGTCATTGATAAAATCCGGCAGAGCAAAGAAAAAGATACCGAACCTAAACCCAAAACCAAAAAACACGACAAAAGCGGGCCGGAGCTATGACTCCGGCTCGCTTTTCACATGAGAGGAGATAAAAATTACATGAAACACAATTCAGAATATTTTGCTTCGCAAAATACCGCGCCTGCGGCGCGTCCGGATTTTCTTCCGGTTCCAATTGACCACGGATTCACCGGCGCGGAGATTATCCACGGCGATCTTCTGAAAGTCCTGCCGACTTTCCCGGACGGGCTGTTCGGCGGTATCATCTGCGATCCCCCTTACGCTTCCGGCGCGGCGGATCAGAACAGCAAGCAAAAATCTACGGCGGCGAAATATTCCAGTGCCAAGACAAATAACCCGCTGCCCGATTTCGAGGGCGATTCTAAGGATCAGAGGTCTTGGACACATTGGATGGCCGAGTGGCTGAGTGAGGCGCGCCGTACTTGTCAGCAGGGTGCCCCCATCTGCATGTTCATTGACTGGCGGCAGTTGCCCGCCATGACAGACGCGCTCCAGTGGGCGGGTTGGCTCTGGCGCGGTACGCTCGTTTGGGATAAGACCAACAGCCGACCGCAGCGCGGACGATTCCGTCAGCAGGCGGAGTTTGTCGTTTGGGGATCAAACGGACATATGCCGCTTGACCGAAATGCTCCGGTTCTGCCCGGTGTGTTCCGTCAGGCTATGCCTGCGCTTGTTAAACGGATACATCAAACTGAAAAACCACTCGGTGTGATGCGTGAAATGGTTCATATCGTCGAGCCGGGCGGAATCATCCTTGACCCCTTCGCCGGTGCGGGGACTACGATACTGGCGGCAAAACTGGAAGGCTACCCTGCTGTCGGCATTGAGCTTTCCGCACACTACGCAAAAGCGTCAAAGGAGCGTGTTGACGCAGGATTACCGGGCGAAACGCCGCCTGCTGACGGTGAAGCCGCTTCCGAATAATAGTACCGAAATCAAAACGGAAGGGAGTGATTTATGAAATGTTCAATGAAAACAAAGCTGTAGCACTGCTTGCTGAAATCGTCGCTTTGGAATACGGTTTTTACCCTGATGTAGCGGCGCAAATCAAAACTGCCGCAATTCTTCACGATGTCGGCAAGCAGAAAATACCTGATAGCATATTAAACAAGCCCGGTAAGCTCACCGAGCGGGAGTTTGAGCTTATTAAAACCCATACTCTGCTGGGCGCGGAAATACTGTCTACTCTAAAAGGAAGTTTGGGCGAAATGGCGCGGCAAACCGCACTCTATCATCATGAATGGTGGGACGGCAACGGATATTGGGGCAAACGCACGGATGAGTTGCCTTGTTACATCCCCATCGTGTCTGTTGCGGATGTTTTCACCGCGTTAGTTTGTGAACGCCCATATAAAAACGCTTGGCCGCCGGAGGAGGCTCTCGATTATATACAAAATCAGACCGGAACGCAGTTTTCGCCTGCGCTTGCGAGGGTATTTATACCGCTGGCGCGTAACGACAGCCGCGTGAAGGCCCTGTTTGATGGGAGGTGAATATATTGCAAGAGGAGCTTGAGCAAAAGAGCGTTGTCTTGGCTACAAACGCCACCAAATTGACCGGCAAAATGCTGGCAAAACTCATGCAGGCGGCTTTAAGGAAGATGCGGCAGTCGCAGGGTGCGCTCAAAGAAGGTAAACAGTCCATGAAGCAGCTATCGAAAGGCGGCTCACTTTCCAACGTCGAGGTTACGGACGCCAACATCAAGTCTTTTGATCCCGTGGCGCGAAAATACAATATAAGCTATTCGCTTCAACGGGACGATTCAGTTACCCCGCCGCGACACTTGATTTTTTTCCGGGCAAAGGACACCGACGCCATGACCGCCGCGTTCAAAGAGTTTATCGACAAATCTGTCAAACGTGAAAAAGACAGGCCGTCCGTCAAGGAAACGATGCAGAATTTCCGGGATGTTGTTAAGAACGCTGTCAAGGATAGGATTAAGAACAAGCACCGAGAGGGGCCGGAGCGATGATAAAAGCAACGCTCTTTCTCAAAAAATACGTTATGCCCAATATTCCTTATGTGAAGGGTCGTGCAATACGCTATTATTCCCTTAGTCCTAAAAATAAGGTCAATCCATTGTGTAAGTAAGGATTAGGCGTGATTTGACTAAGGGAAATAGTCCGCGCAAAACGTAACTAGACGGCCCGACTAAGGGAATTTTACGGATATACTTCAAAAAGAACAAAAGGCCCTCAAGCCCTGCCATTGCAGGACTTTGTGGGCCTTTTTATTGTGTGTATAGGAAATTAACTAAGGGAATATCACGTTTATAAAAATATAAAAAGAAGTACTGAATATTATTCGGCATTTTATGTATATATATGCAAATTACAATTTCATCTCTTCTCCGTGCTTTTCTAGAAATACATTTACTGCTTGTTTAATATTTTTTGTAATATTGTCCACCGCCTCATTACAATCATTTTTAAAATAAATCCTACCTTTTGCATCATTTTTAGATGGAACTAGAAAGTCTTGAGTTGTTTTAAAACAAAGCCGTTCGAAAATATCTATTACTAGGCAAACATGTTTGAGATATTTTTCTAGATTCTCCTCATCTAACCTTTTTTGGGGTATTGACATAAGAGAAGTAAAAAATGAGAACGCTTCAACCGTGTTAGTTAAATTTTCGCCTTTACGTGTACGAAGCGTTCGCTCAAATGAAACACGCATAGCGTTATATTTTGAAATTGCCCCCTCATCTGTGTCTATGTCCCATCCGGGTTCAGAAAACCCAATATCATTAAACAACCATTCCTCAGATATATTGAATTTCACACAAATAAGTTTTAATAACGATGTAGATGCACTATCTTTTCCATTTTCAATCCCTGAAATATGCGTTTGAGAAATGCCAAGTTCTGATGCAAAATCTTTTTGATTAAAACCTAATGTTTTTCGTACTTTTTTGAACCGTTCATTTACCGTAGACGTAATAAGTCCCCCTAACATCGGATTTCGATAAAATTATAATTGACAATATCGGAATCCCGTATTATAATAAATTTATCCAGTGCAATTATACATGTCCATCTTAGATAAATCAATGCAAAAAGGAGGGTGTTATGATGGCGAGGACAACCTGCATTAATAATAAACCGCCTTTAGGTACACTTATAGCTGTCCGCTTAAAAGATGTAGGTAAAACTCAGAAATGGTTGTCTGAAGATGCACAAGTTAGTCAAATTTATCTTTGTGCTGTATTAGCCGGGCGTGCTAATCCTACACTAAAATTTCTAAAAAAATTAGCCAAAAGTCTTGATATTAATATTAAAGACCTAACTAACGCCTTGCTGAACGAGGGTTAGGGGGTGAAATCCATTGACATGGCTCACAGTAAATAAAACCGCCAAACTATTGAATGTAACCGAAAGCGCAGTGAAAAAGGCTCTTGGCGCAGGAAAATACGACTATCGCCGTGTCAATGGCGTCGGACGCGGCGGTAAGCAGCTGCAAATAGCCCTTGAAAGCCTTCCACAAGCCGCTCAAGACCACTACAACCATGTAGAGCGCGAGCCTGAGGACATTCTTCATTACACGGGAAAGCAGCGCGAAGAGGCCAATAATAAGGCTTGGATCGTCGTGCAGTACCTTCAGTCAGGCTTGCCTCCAGATGATTTTGTCCAGAGGTTCAACGCCGAAAACCCGCCCGAGGACGCGATCACCGACAGTAAACTTTTCCGGTGGCAACAGAAGTATAAAAACAGGGAGGTCGCCGCCCTGATAGACCGGAGAGGTGGATATAACCGGGGGCGGACAAATATCCCGGACGATGCGTGGAATTGCTTCTACGCCCTGTATATGACACAGCAGGAGCGGTCAATACAGCTTTGCTACGACCTGATAAAGCCTCAGTTCCCGGGGATTCCGTCCGTATCCGCTTTCAAACGTAAGGCACGGCAGATCCCAGAATATGCGCTCCTATACTATCGCAAAGGCCCCAAAGCGGCAAAGGACAAACTTCCGTCTATGGAGCGCAGCAAGCTTGATATCGAATCGAATTCCATTTGGTTCAGTGATCATCATAAAGTCGATGTTTTCACGAAAAGTGCTGATGGACAAAGGATTGTGCGGCCCTGGCTTACAGTGTTCTTTGACGCAAGGTCAAACAGGGTAGTATCTCATGTTCTCAGGGAAGCGGCTCCCAACTCCACGGTAGTTAAGAAATGCTTCCGGATAGGCGTGGAAGAGAACGGCGTTCCCGGAGCGGTTTATTTTGATAATGGCGCAGATTACCGATCAAAGTATTTCAGCCGGGACTATCCGATGTCCCTTGTAAACCAGCTACATATCGGGAACATCTATGCAAACCCTTATCACGGACAAGCTGAGACGGTAGAGCGGTTTTTCGGAACCTTTACAGACAGATTCAGCCGCCGATTCACTACATATACAGGAGCTGACGCCAAAAACAGGCCGGAGTGTATGCGGATTTCCAACAAGGAGATATTGGCGGTCGCTCCCAGTATGGAGGATTTCATAAAGGCTGTTGAGGCGTACATAGAGGAATACAACAACACGCTGAGCAACGGGATAGACATGGGCGGAAAATGTCCCGATCAGGTATATTTCGAAAACCTCAAAACAAAGCGCGTTATTAGCGATCATGACGCATTGCGCCTGCTCTGTGGAACTTCTGAAGAAAGAACCGTACAGAAGAACGGCGTATCCATCAAAAACAACCACTATTTCCATGAGAAGCTGTTAATGCATATGGGAAAACGTGTAGTTGTAGTTTATGATCCGGAAAATATTGATAAGATCAGTGTCTTTGACACGGAAAACCGCGCTATCTGCGTTGCGGAGGCAAGAATCCGCACACCCTTAAGGCACACCACCGAGGAGGATTACAACAGGGCAGCGAAGGAAAGAAAAGCGGCCAAAAATATTTACAAACAGTACAAGCCTGTGCGCGACATGGATCTTCACTCTATTATCTCGAGAAACCACCTATTGGAAACACAATTTAAGGAATCCAGAGATACAAATTTGGCAGAACATGCAATACCTGACGTTATCCAAAACTCCGCAATACTGAAAAACACCGATCAACCCATTAGCTCACGGCGCATAAGAGAGGAGGACAGCGTAAGCGCCACGCTTATGAAGGTTTATCAAAAACAAGCTTAGGGAGGTCAGAAAATGATTGAGGACGCAAGACGGGCCCTTGTAGACTTTATGGAAAAAAGCCGCAAAACCCAGCGTCAGATTGCGAAGGAAACAGACCTTTCAACGACTGTTATCTCACAATTTCTCAGCGGAAGTTATCCCGGCGATAATACAGAAGTGGCAAAGATCATAGATCAGTATTTAACCATAGGTAAAGAGCGTTTAAACAACGTTTCAACGTCCAGCTTTTATCCAGACCTGTACAACACTCGAGAGGTATTGTTCGCTTGCAATTACGCCCATCGGAGAAATGATGTCGCTCTTGTCAGCGGTCACGCCGGGGCCGGAAAGACCACAGCACTTAACCACTACGCTAACACTAACACGGGGGTAATACTCATAACAGCCGACGCTATGACCACCACGTCCACCGCGATCTTAGGGCTTGTCTGTAAGAGCTTGGGGCGTCAGGTTCCGGGGAGGCGGGCAGCTCTGATGAATACCCTTGTCGGACAGCTTGCGGATACAAATAGGCTCCTTATCGTGGATGAGGCTGATTTTTTGACATTTGATGCACTACAGGCAGTGCGCACGCTCAACGATCTGGCGCACATTGGCATAGTCTTTTCGGGAAATGACCGGCTTTACAGTCAGATGCGATCCGGACGCAGAAGTCCCGAATTTGAACAGCTCAGGACAAGGATATTCGTCCGCAAAAAGGTGTTTAACGAGTACACTGTGGAAGAAATGGAAGCCATATTCCCGGGGCTAAGTCAGGAATGCGTGAGCTATTTGCTTAAGCTGTCATGCGGGGAAAGCCTTAGAACCGCCAGAAAGCTACACGATGTAGCTCGGGAGTACGCCGCCGCCAAAGGGCATAAGTTGTCCGCAAAGCACCTGAAGGACACCCAAAAACAGCTATTAGGGGAAATACTTGAAGGGGAGGATGTACCGCATGGACGAGCAGCACAAAAAGCTTAAGGCTGAGATAGATGGTTTTCTACAGAGAATATCACGTGACCGTATATATTTTAAAATCGAGCGCGATAAAAAATACCGAAAATACACAATTTCCATCGCCGTGTTTCGATGCGGAGGATTTGCCGGAGTACCAGTATCTGAGTTTCCAAAGTTCAGCAGTGTAATGGAAGCATATATTTTTTGCGTTGGCCTTATACACACAGCATATAAAAATGAGATTGCATACTTCACCTCTGATGACACCGAGATATGGAATGAACTATGCCGGATTCAAAGCGAATAATGCAATATGAAGGGAGGTCATATGAATGGAACTGATAACCGACGCACAGATGAAAAAGCTTTGGGCAATGTCCAAGCAGCTCAATCTGACATCTGAAATCGTGCATCAGCTTGTCATGGAGCTGACAGGTCAGGGGAGAGTCAAGGGGATGTCAAAAGCCGATGCCAATCATCTCATAGACATCTTTGACGAGCATCTGAGCGGCAAATACGGAAGCGATATGGCGACAAATAAGCAGCTCTACGCAATTGAGCGATACCGTTCATCGCTTGGATGGGATGATGACCACCTCGCGAATTTTGTTTTCAAAGTGTCCGGCATCCAGCATATACAATGGCTTGACAGGAAAGCCGCCTCAAAAGTGATCACTGGGCTTTCAAACACCTTGGAATATCAACGAAAGAAGGCAATATCACAATGAAAAAGGCGTATAAAAACGGACAGGCCGTTGTTGGAGCAACGAACCCGTCCTGTGCTTAAGAGCGAATTTCACGCCACTCTTAAACTAAAGTATACCACTGTTTTTACGTCATTTCAATGACTATTTTACATATAACGGAGGGGACAGCATGACAGAAAACGTAATAATTCCTGCCGAGCTCAAAGGGCGCGTCGAGGAGATAGCATTAAGGCTGATTCAAGTCGCGGTCAAATATTCAGTACCCATCGATGAGCTGCTATCGCGCGCCTTTAAAATGCTTGCCGAAAATCAAGATATCTCTGAAAAAAGACTGGGGGAATAGACAGTGGGGAATCTAAAAAAGGACGATATATTTAAGCTTGAAAACATCGCTAATACTTTGCAGCAACTGGTGAGTTTTGCGCATACACTCGATGTGGCGTTTACCGCAACGAACAGCAAGTCTGAATTCGTTTGGGCGCTGACTCTTTTCACAGGCCTCCTGTCGGAAACTAACGAATGCCTGCAAGCGCTGCATCAAAAACTGTACGACGATTTTAATGCGAGTAAATGAGGAGGGGAAACCCTCCTTTTCGCCGTTTTACACTGCAATTTAAAGGTTCAAAACTAGCATTATATTTCCGTGGGATAAAGCGTGTATAATTAAAAAAAGGAGGGATTTTATAATGATTGACTATTGGGAGCATGTTAAAGCGCAGGACTTGAAGACAACAGAAAATTCCGCCGAAATTCTTGACTGCGTTGGTGTTGAAGCCTTTAAAAGCCTTGTTCAGAGCTTTGGCGGCGGCTTCATATATATCCCTCGGGAGGATCAAGTTTTAAAGGCGGTCAGAGACCGCGAAATACGGCGTCGTTTTCAGGAAGGACAAACCTACGCCCAACTCTGCAATATGTTTAGACTTTGCGTGGCAACAGTACGCGGCATCGTCAATGACAAGAAGGAATAGTGGCGTAAATACCCGCAACTGTCTAGGATGCGGCTATTGGCGCTGCACTTATGGCGTTGTCAAAGGATGCAATTACGCGCTGGACACAGGGAAATGCCGCCTGACACTGCCGGAAAAATGCACGGTCAGGATATCGGTGGAGGATTGGAAGAAAGCCTTTCCGGACAGAAATAACCTCTTTTCAATCTTCGGGCCTTCATACTAAAGGAGTTAATCATTGTGAGTACAATATCATCGTCACTACGGCTTACCGACCGCTTTACGGCGACAATAGAAAAATCTATCGGCGCGGTCGACAAGATGCTGACGGCGGTCGAGCGCATGAACCGTGTTGGTAAAGACGCGGAGCTGGGGCACATGTTTAACGACGCCCGCGCCGACATCCACCTTGCCAACAGAGCCCTGGAAGATTTTAATAGCGATCTTCAGTCCATGCCAGATGAGGGCATACGCCGTGCTTCGGGCGGCTTCGGAGGCCTAAGCAGAGCTATCATCGTCGCGAACCAGGGCCTCCAGCTCATACGTCAGACGTGGGAGGGCGTGGAGAATCTGATGGCACAGGCGGATGTGCGCACCTCGGCAGACGCCCGCCTGAGCCTTATTAACGACGGGCTTCGCACTCGGGAGGAGTTGGAGCAGCGCGTCATGCGCGCGGCCAACGACACCAGATCAAGCTATGAGTCAACGGCTGAATTGGTGGCACGCATGGGGCGTCAGGACTTTTTTAAGGGCAATAACGACCTGGCGATACAGTTTGCTGAGACGATCAACAAGGGCTTCATTGTTTCCGGCGCTTCGGCAACGGAGGCTAAAAACTCGGTCATACAGCTTTCGCAGGGCCTCGCGGCCGGGGCGCTGCGCGGTGATGAATTTAACAGCGTGATGGAAAACGCGCCTATCCTGGCCGACGCTATGGCTAAATCCATAGGCATTACAAAAGGAGAATTGCGCTCACTGGCCGAAGAGGGAGCCCTTTCCGCCGATACGGTCGTCACGGCGATTATGAATCAGAGCGCCGCCATTGATGAGGAATTTCGAACCATGCCCGCGACGTTTGGTCAGAACATGGACGTTATCGGCAATAAGTGGAGCGACCTTCTAGACAGGCTCTCCCAGCCGGGACAGGCCTTTGACGTGGTACTTACCAAGGTGGAGCAGCTCATCACATGGCTTGACACTGCGGATGGTACCGTCTTCCTGAACAACGTGACGGCAGCCATCGACACGGCGATCGGGGCGCTTACATGGCTTGTGGAGCTGTTTACATCGGGATATCAGTTTGTGAAAGAGAACTGGAGCAATATTGAGCCAATCTTATGGGGGATAGGTATTGCTGTAGGGGCTTTGGGGACTGCCTATCTGGTGTATAAGGGGATTATGATCCCTTTAGTGGCAATTCAAAAGGCCCTCAGCGCAGCCGAAACGATTGCCGCAGGCGCGACATTTGCCCAAACAGCCGCCCAGCACGGCCTTAACGCCGCGCTCTTTGCCTGTCCTATCACATGGATTGTGCTCGCTGTCGTGGCGCTCATCGCCATTATTATTGCGGTCACTCTAAAGATTATGGACCTCTGGAAGACAAACGTCGACTTCAAAGTCGGGGTTATCGGGATTTGGAACTCAATTCTCGGATTCTTTGACCAGGTGCCGATCTTTTTTGCATCTGTAGCCTACGGCATCGCTGACGCTTTTAGCTGGGCTAAGGTGACAACGCTGAATATCCTTGATTCACTTGTAAACGGCGCGATAGACAAGATTAACTGGCTGATCGACGTTGTAAACAGGATCCCCGGCGTCTCGATCGGCGCGATTGATCACGTCACCTTCGGCGCCGAAACCGCCATCGAAGAGGAGGCCAAGCGCCAGCAGCGGGCGGCGAACCTCGCCGAGATGAGAGCGTCGGCAGCCGAGAAGTCAGCTGAGCGCGCAAACGCCCTGGCTGAGGATGGAGCCCGCTGGAGGGCCGAGGCTGAAGCGGCCAAGGCCGACGAGGCCGCTTCAAGCGGCGATCCCACCCACCAGGAGAGAATGTGGGAAAACAAGATCGTCCCGATCGGCGATGTCAAGGTAAAGGGCGGGAAACTCGATTCCGCGGGTAAGGTCGACATCTCAAACCAAAGCCTTGAGTACCTCCGGGACATCGCCGAGATGCAGGCACTGCGCCAGTTTGAGGCCCTGGACGCCTATGTCACGCTGGGCTACGAGGAATCCCAGGCCAGGCTTTCAAAGGGCGACAGCGATCTGCTTATGAACGCCGCCGGGCGCGGCACAAATATCTACTATCTCCAGTACAACGGCCGCATGGACATGAAAAACGACATCAAGCAGGGCGAGGACTGGGAGTCCGTCAAACAAAGGATCAAGGAGGAGACGGCCCAGGAGATTGAAACAGGCCTGTCTGACTTGGAGGCTGTATTTGCTTAATAATTATCTTGAAAGGAGCTTTTAGCTATGCCCGAAACTATTAAAAATTTTAGAAAAACCGCCCTCACACTATTGGATGATACAGTCAAATTCATTACTGGCAAAGAGGATGAAGCTAAGCAGATCAGGGGGGATTTTGACCGATCTGAGGATTACAAAAACCGTCAGACTGACATCATCACAAAAGAGCTGCTGGCTTACCTTAACAAGAAAAATGATCTAATAGCGTATCTGATGCAAAGCGCGGTTACGATTAAGACGTTATCATATGACAGGAACGCTCTCGTACCACCAGGTATGACGCGTATGGAATATGAGCAAACCCTTCTCAGTTCATATGAGATAGCAAAGATACTCCACGGAGTAATGACAAGCGAAGAATATTTTGCCCTTGTCGACACCTTCAAGGATGATCCTCTGGCAGTGAGGATGTTCAATAATTTGCACAGGAACGATAAGGATATCCAAACCGGGAATTCTCCGGAGCTTCCCACTCCTCCCCTGTATGCGCTTTATGAGCTGGTTGAGGATTCGCTGGAATATATATCTCATATGTTTGATGCGATGGTAGTGTCGCTCAAAAGCGGAGAGGGCGCATGGAGTCTCGAGTCGGGTATATATTTAACCCGAATAGAGGCCGCGTTGGAAACGCTTCCGGACGAGGTTTAGGAGGGAATAGCATGCCGGTAACATTAGCTCAGGCTCAAAGATTTACAATGGACAAGCTGACGGGGCACATAATAAACGAATTCAGAAAGGACGCCCTTCTGGAGCTGATCCCGTTTGACAACACTGTTTCGATGAACGGCCACACCTCTCTTGCATACGTGTATAACAGGATAGATACTCCGGCAAGTGCATCGTTCAGAGCTCTAAATACAGAGTATGCCCCGCAGGAAGCCGATACCAGGGAGATAAAGACCGAACTGAAAATTTTCGGCGGTTCTTTTCAGATCGACAGGGTTGTCCAGAATAGCATGCCGGGGATCGCGGATATGCTGACATTCCAGATTGGACAAAAAATTGAGGCTACAAAGGCTCTCTTCTCCGACACCTTTATAAACGGAGATTCCGGAAGTATCCCAAGAGGCTTTGACGGCATCGACAAGGCGGTAACGGGGAGCTCCACGGAGTATATCCCTGCAAATGATATCGATCTCTCTGATTCAACAGCAATCTCACAGAATATGCATAAGTTTATGGACGTACTGGACAATATGCTGTCAGAGATGAGCGGCGAGCCGCACGCCATACTCATGAATCGAAAGCTCAAGGCAGTTATGAACGGTATAGCACGCCGCAGCGGATATTTCAGCACAAACGATGTCGACGCCTTCGGGAGGCCGGTAACGAAGTATGCGGGCATTCCGCTGGTGACGATGGGCGACAAGCCCAGCACATCCACTCCGATAATCGGCATACAGAACGGGAAGACCAGCATCTATGCCGTCCGCTTTGGGCTCGATAATGTGCACGCGATTAGTCCGAGGGGCAGTAACCTTGTTGAAACATATTTCCCCGACTTCCGGAGCTCTGGAGCGATAAAAACCGGAGAGGTTGAAATGGTGGCGGCAATTGCGGTAAAAGCCTCGCGCGGGGTTGGCGTTTTGCGCGGACTGAAAGTAGTATAGGAGGAAAATATCATGGATGAACTCAGTAATTTTATTGAACGAAAGGTCAAGCTTGAATCTATCGGGAAATGGGCTTCACTCGATGAACTAAGGATATTTGGAGTGGATTTACGCAGTGACAACGAAAAGGGCATTGTGGCCATCAGGGGCGGCGAAGAAGTGCCGCACGGTGCGGATGTTAGAACGGAACGCATAAACGGCGTTCAAATGTTCAGCACATCAGACCTCAAGCATTACGGCATCCTAGCACTGTAATCCACTCAAAAACTTTAGTATTTGATAGAGATTTTACGACGCTTAAATCAGCATAAAATATGACTTAAATCTCTATCAAAACTACTGCCAAAATCAAGTTTACAAAACCTCACCTTTTTGATAAAATGAGATCAAAGAAATGAGGTGCGAATATGCTGATCGGGTATGCCAGAGTTTCCACGCAAGACCAGTGCCTCGACCGCCAGCTTGACCTTCTGAGGCAGGCCGGGGTCTCTCCAGAGGACATCCACACCGAGAAGATGAGCGGGACAAAGGCCGAGCGTCCGGCGCTGGAGAAGGTGAAGCTCATAGCCCGCGAGGGCGACACGATAGTAATTGAATCCCTGACGCGCCTCGGGCGCTCCACAAAGGACTTGCTTACCCTCTTCGAATACTTTGACGGCAAGGGGATTCGCGTCCACAGCCTCAAGGAAAGCATTGACACGGCCACGCCTACGGGAAAGCTTCTCCTGACCGTCCTGTCGGCCATAAGCGAGTTCGAGAGAAACATCACCGTCCAGCGCGTCAACGAGGGGCTGCAGGCCGCCAGAGCGCGCGGACGGAACGGAGGCCGCCCGAAGGCCGACAGCCGCAAGGTGCAGCAGGCGGTCACGCTCTACAGGAGCGGCCAGCACAGCGTATCCGAGATTGTAAAGGCTTCCGGCATCAGCCAGGCGACGCTTTACAGGGCGCTTAAAGGGCAGTAAAACAGCGGTTTATCCTTCCTTAAAGCAAGGTTTTATTGGGCAAGATGGGCGGCATTAGGCCGCCCATCGTTTCACATTAATGCATATTTATTCGGGTTTATTCCGTCTGCGTTACGCTCATTTTTAAGGTTAGCACCGAAATTCACGGCCTATCACGGCTTTTTTCGCATTTTGCGCGGCCCGCGAGTTTCATTTTGCGCGACCCGTGACACATGCATCGCGCTCATCCGGTTCCAGTATCACAGGCATGGTACCATAAAAGAGCAACAGGGATGGTTGTTGTCCTGTTGCAGGCTTACCTGTACAATAAGGGGACATGGTCTTACGTCACTGGCATGGATTTTCACATCCGAACCGGATACTGTCAGCCGTCCCCTTATTGTACGAACTCGATTAAGCGGATTAAGGCTTTGCCCTTGTGTCACGAACCATGATGAGTTGCGGTAAGTCGGATGGACGCCATGATGCTATTTTAGTACAAAGGAGATGGAAACAATGATCAGCGTGGGAATCGATGTATCCAAAGAAAAGAGTACTGTTTGTATAGCGCGCCCATATGGTGAAATAGTTGTGCCGCCATTTGATATTCCACACACGGAGGAAGCATTGCAAGATTTGGCAGATCACGTTGTAGCCTTTGGTGAGGACGCAAAGATAGTTATGGAATCTACTGGCGTCTATCATCTCCCTGTATTTCTTGTATTGCGGGAGGCTGGCCTTTTTGTCTGTGCTGAAAACCCATTTCTCTTAAAAAAGTATGCAGCTTCATCATTGCGCAAGGCCAAAACAGACAAAATCGATGCAATCCGGCTTGCCAATTATGGTATCGACAATTGGTTCCGGCTTGTAGAATACCGTATGCCCGATAAAACCTACGAAGAGTTAAAGTTTCTTGGGCGACAATATCACTATTACGCAGGTCTACGAGTTATGTGTATGCTCACCTTGACCAATCTTTTGGATCGCGTTATGCCAGGAATTAAGCGGCTCATTCGATCTAATATTGCCACCCGCCCCACAAAATACAAGATTGGTGACTTTGCGGAGAAATATTGGCATTTTGATAATATTATAAAAATGTCCGAAGACGAATTTATTGCCGATTATATGCAATGGATACGCGATAACGGCTATCATAACAAGCAAAATAAGGCCAGAGAAATCTATAAACATGCGCTACAATCGGTTACTTCCATGTCTTCAGAATTTCCGTCAACAAAAATTATGGTGCAGGAAGCGGTTAGGGTTCTGAGAGCCATCAACACGACTGTGGAAATGCTGCAACTCGAAATGCGGACATTGGCTGCTACTTTGCCAGAGTATGAAACAGTACGAGCGATGAGCGGGGTCGGGGATATCCTTGCACCTCGCATTATTGGAGAGATCGGCGATATACGTCGTTTTCACAGCGGCAAGGCATTGGTAGCTTTTGCGGGTATTGACGCTCCACCTTATCAATCTGGAGAATTTACTGGAACTAAACGTCATATCTCGAAGCGGGGATCTTCAATCCTTCGCAAAACAGGGTATGAAATTATTCAGTGCATCAAAACAATAAAGCCCACTGTTGATGCTGCTGTTTATGAGTTTATTGTAAAAAAAGAGCAAGAGGGAAAGCCAAAAAAGGTAGCCAATATTGCGGGTTTGAATAAATTTCTTCGAATCTACTATGCTCGTGTGTTAGAAATATACGCCGCCTGAAGATTGCAATTTAACTCTGCCGGGTTATATAATTTTCTTTTAACCCGGTGGATTTGCTATGCAGATTATATCAGAAGCTCATTTGGGATTTACCTTGTTTATGGAACCCAAAGCGGTTTAGTATAATCGCAGTTCGGATTATAACCTTGTATGCCGCTTGTAGAGTGAGGTACCTCCCGATGTACTTTGAATAATTATTATTAGGGTGCTAATTGACTATACTCCAAAGGTTTATCTTTGAGATTCAGCACCAATCTCAATCCAATTACAATCGCCTGTTCCCGTGTGGCCAAGGCGCTTGGCGCAAACAAATTGCCACCCACTCCTTCAATGGTACCACTCGACGCCATAAAGTGGACTGATTCTTTTGACCAAGCTGATATGTTATTTTCGTCGGAAAATGACATTATCTGTTTAAATATAAGTTTAACATTACTATCAGTCTCAAAAGTCCAACCGGGTATATATGCGCACTTCAAAACGCGGGTTAACGCGGTAGCCGCCTGCTCACGGTTCAAAATTGCATCAGGGGCAAATTTATTTGACGCCACACCCACCATCAAGCCGGTTCTATAGGCTCTTAATATGTCATGGTCATTGGTATCGGTAAACGGAGATGCCGACGGCAGGAGAGTTTTTTCACTCGTTAAGTTTTCAAAAAGAATAATGGCGATTTTAGCATACTCGGCGCGGGTAATGGGGCGAGTCAAGTCGAGGTCTCTGAAGGCGTTTGGAATCAACCCCAGTTCCTCTGCTTGCCTCAGTTCGTCCGCTGCCCAGGGAGAACATTTTAGAGAAGGAAGGGAAGGTATAAACGTAGTTGTTTGTTTTGGTAACATCACCCCGTCCATGGTTTTTACGGGGACAGGGCTGCCATCTGTCGTGCCAGTGCCAGTCAAGCTACCCCAAGACCATAAACTGCCGTCAGATTTTATGGCCATGGTATGAAAAGAGCCTGCTGATACCGCCATGACCGAATCCATGATTTTCACGGGAGAATACTTGCTTCTATCGACTACTACTGTTAATGCATCCAACGTACTAGCTGTACCATCGCCAATCTGACCATGGTCGTTATTCCCGCACACCCATAAACTGCCGTCACTTTTGATAGCTGCGGTGTGATAACTACCCGCCGAAACGGACACAACCGAATCCATGATCTTTACGGGGGAATACTTGTTATTGTCCTCGATTATGTTCGGTATAGGATATTTGTCATCATATTTGTTCGCTGTACCATCGCCAATCTGACCATATTGATTATCTCCCCACGCCCACAAACTGCCATCCTTTTTAATGGCCATGCTCGTAGTTCCATTTGTCGAAACGGCCACAACAGAATCCATGATTTTTATGGGTATGTGACTTTCTTCATCTTCCCTCATTCCATTTCCGAGGCTGCCAGAATAATTCGATCCCCAAACCCACAGACTACCGTCATCTTTTATGGCCATGGTATGATAGCTTCCTGCTGCTATCGCCACAACAGAATCCATAACTTTTACCGGCAAGCGGCGATCTTCAGTTGTGCCGTCACCAAGTTGCCCATATCTATTCCAACCCCAAGTCCACAGGCTGCCATCGGTTTTTAAAACTGCGTTATGAGACATGCCTCCTGCAACCGCCACCACAGAATCCATAACTTTTACAGGGGTGTGATGGGTATAGCTCATAGAGTCGCTGCCAGGACGACGACTACTGCCATACTCGCCTCCCCAAGTCCATAGACTCCCGTCGCTTCTGATTGCCATGGTGCAGGGAGTATCCAATGCAACCGCAACACCCGCTGTAATCGAAACGACGGAATCCATGATTTTTATAGGAGGGTTTCGAGTATCCAGCGTACTGTCGCCAAGTCTTCCGTCATGATTTCCACCCCACGCCCATAAACTGCCATCGCTTTTGATTGCATAAGAACAGGAACTCCCCGCCGAAATGGTTGTGAAACTATCGCCAATCGTCGGCACAGCCTGAGCCATATACGGTACAAGCGTCACAGATAGTTCCAACACTAATGCGAAGGAAAAAAATCTTTTTCTCATTCAGACTGCCCCCTATTTATTTACATTGATATTGTTCTAACAACTATTACCTATGTTCTCAGCGAGGTGGATCGCAGCAACTTACACAGATCGCATTATATAAATTTTTTCGGATCAATGTTTCATACCCCAAATCGACTTAGTATAGCCATTATACTTCATTCGCGCAGGTAAATCCAGCTTTGTGCATTATATAATACGAGGTAAATTAAAAATCGCCCTGACTGAGATTTAATCTCTGCCGGGGCAACCGCTCAATAAAAAGGGCGTATAGCCGTTCGCTATGTAAGAGGTATTTATTTTAACAATGGGCTTGATTTATGTTAGCGGATATTCGGTCGTGGATCGCGGGCATTGATTCATTCGCCCCGGTCGTCAAAATGGCAAGGTCTTCAAATTCAGTTCCGGTAGTGTCTTTAAATGTATTCACGCTCCCCACAAAGTAAAGCATCCTGTTGTTAGAAAGCCTGATAAGGTATTTGACCTTTTTTCCGCCTCTATTTTGTTTCCACTCATAAAATCCGGTAGATTGCGCTACGCAACGTCGTTCCAAAAGCAGACGCTTGAATGTCGGTTTTTCTAAAGCTGTTTTGCTCCTGGCGTTGATGATCACCCTAGAGCCCGTAAACTGAGGGAATCCCCACCGCACAATACAACAACAGCAATAAAACATGATATAATAAACACATGAACAAACAAATGTCGCTGTCGGGATTGACCGACGAGCTAGCGCAGGCCAGCACGAGCAAGAAAGAATTTTGATGACGTACAATAATGCCCTTTTTGTCAACAGATCCAACTATTGACACGACCATTCAGCCTGATTGAAACCGCCAAGGAGAATGACCTTGACCCGTTTGCTTATCTGATGTACATTTTTGAACAAGCACTTACCCTAGACATTCATGATTTGGCCCATTTGGAGTGCCTCCTGCCGCGCCACTTTAAAACAGCTGCTAGGGTTTGATCCCACGGCAGCCGTTTTTGTACGCTGAGCCTATTTGACGCTTACGCCCCGGGTAACAAAAGCGATAAACTCAATCCCACGCGTCGCGGATTTAGTCATGACGTAAGCTCGAATCTGTCGCCCCAAAAGAGGGATATCTGCCCTATTATTTAGCCCAAATCTTGTATCGGTATAGTCCATTTTTGGCTGATTTTCTGAAGCGAAACACTCCTTTTCTGGTTGACTACGGGGGCGAGTTTACGCGCGCCCCGCCCTACCATTAATGAGGAATAATCTTATTGCCCTCTTTGTCGATGTAATACGCCTCATAATATCCTTTTGACCTGTCAAAAACCTTGAACAGACCTCTGTCACAATCGCGGAAACTCATATCTTTCTGAGGACTTATAAAGTAGTTTCCTTTTCTGTCGATAATTCCTCTGCCTTTCCCTTCGACCGACACAACGGCAAAACCCTCTGAGAAATCCCACACTCTTTCAAACTGGAACGGAATAACCGTTTTGCCCTGCAAATTAATGTATCCCCATTTCCCGTCAAGTTCGGCAGCTATGAGTCCTTCGCTTATGTTTGACAAGCTTTCATACAGAAAGTCAATTACGACTTCTTCTTTAATATTCATTAGCCCAACTTTGCGGTCGCCTCCATTAGTTGCGTCTTTCGCAATTTTTATAAATCCTTTGGTCCCGTAATTAGATATTACCCGATTATATCTGCACTCTATCACCTCGTGGAGGCTTGAATCTATAAGTCCGCATTTACCGTCTTTTTCCACAACGGCATATCCGTCATAAAAACCGTGCACATCGTCATACTCTCTGATTTCTTTGCCGTCCCTATCGATAAAAAATCCGCTTCCTCCACTATCAACTAAATTAACATGTGCATATCCATCATGGAAATTTGACATATTATAGTACCCTTTTGAAGCCTTATCTCCATTCTTATCAATAAAATATCTTGATACTTCTTCCTGCCCCTCCTCATAAGTATATGATTGAACCACTGCGAGCCCATCTTTAAAATCATTCGCTTCAAAGTATTTAAAGGGGATCACAATCTCTCCTTTTGTGTTTATATATCCCCAAAGCCCGTCTTTATCTCGAAATTGTACACTGGCCAGCCCTTCCGAAAAGTTATTAGCCTCTCTGAACTGGGGCTTAATTCTAATGTTGCCTTTTCTGTCCATATAGCCGTAGAGCCAATAATTGCCATATATATCCGTCGGCTCTATTGAGAATACAAACAAGTCATCTCCGTTTATCTCCTGAGACAGATCAACCTTTTTCCCCTCGGCAACCCAGCTCACTTCCATACCAAGCGTCTCCGCCGTTTCACGCAGGGGCAGATACGTGCTGCCGTCAATCTGAATTATCTGTTTTTCGTACTGCTTTTCGATGCCGTTGACGAATATGCGAAACGGCGCTATGGTCGCGTTTATCAAGCCCGCACCATGGGCCAGAGCCGTTAATGAAACCAGACCTACAAGAAAAGCTGTTATTGTGATTATTCTTTTCATATGGCAATTACACTCCTTTTACGCTACAGCACGGGGCGTGCTCCCGCACGCCCCGCCCCAGCATCAATGCGGAATGATCTTATTTCCGTCATGATCTATGTAGTATTCTTCTTTAAGATTACTATCGTTTACATACATGAGACCCCTGTTAAAGCTCTTAAATTCCATATTTTCTTTTGGCTCAATCAAATATTTACCCTTTTTATCTATCACGCCATATTTATCTCCAATGTTCACAATAGCGTACCCTTCTGAAAAGTCACCCCGCACATAATCATAATTAAAAGGGATAACCACGGTATTTTTCGCGTCAATGAATCCCCATTTATCGTTTTTCTTAGCCGCAACAAGCCCTTCGCTCATATTACCAAGATAATCATATTGAAAACCGATTACGACTTTATCGGTCAAGTCAATCATTCCATATTTTTTGTTTTTTAGCACAGCTATGAGCCCCTCTTGGCATTTGAAATCATGATTATACATAAAGTCATATTTGTAGTCAATTACAAGCTTAAAGCGCCTGTCGATAACGCCCCATAGTCGAGTCTCATAATCCTGCACCAATGCGTACCCATTTGAAAACGAAGTTGCCCGATAGAAGGTCTCTGACAAAACCTTTCCTGTTTTATCGATATAATACGCAAACTCGCCAAACTGACCATGTGAAACGGAGGCAATGCCGTCCTCAAAAAAACCTCCATATTCATACCCATCCTCAAAAGCTTTGTTTCCGCTTTTGTCAATGTAGAATGCCGGTGCATGGAAATTATACTCGCCTTGATCAGTCAACGTTCCTGCCCACGCGAAACCATCATTGAAGTTAATAGGAAATGTGTATTGGAATGGCAAAACAAGCTCGCCCTTGGTGTTGATACAGCCATACATTTCGAAGTAATTAGCATTCTCGCAAACAGCGGCCAAGCCGTCGCTGAAGTTTTCGGCTCTGTCAAACCGAGGATGTATAACAATATTCCCGCGCCGGTCCATATAGCCATATTTTCCGTTCTCTCCGCGAAATACAAACAGCTCATCGCCGCTGTAGTTGCCGGGAGAGGTCTTCAGTTCAACCTTTTTCCCCTCAGCAACCCAGTTCACGTCCATTCCCAGCGTCTCCGCCGTCTCACGCAGGGGCAGATACGTACTTCCGTCGATCTGAATTATCGGTTTTTCAAACTGTTTTTCCTCGCCGTTTATGAATATTTTGAAAGAGGCTATGGTTGCGTTTATCAAGCCCGCACCATGGGCCAGAGCTGTTAATGAAACCAGACCTACAAGAAAAGCTGTTATTGTTATTATTCTTTTCATATATATGCTCCTTACGCTATTTGTTGGGGTAGTTTGTAGTAGTATCACGAACTGAATCGAAGCTGACATATTGAGGCATTATTTTCCTGGCATAAGCAGGAGGAAGTGTATGGTTTGTTTTCAATACATACATAATCATCTCATAATCTATGGGCTGGGCATAATCCAAATTAGCGTAATTATTCATAAATGAATCGAATCTTTCTGCATCTTCCATATTGATGTTTTCCCTTTCCTTGCGATATCCGTCTTTTATGCCAAGCTCATGCCCAAATTCGTGCGCAGCAGTTTTGGCAAATATTTGCGGATCGAATTTACGAGCATCTAAGTTTTGGCCTGTCCAGATGTGCATATTCCCTTGATTTCCGACCGGTAAATTAGAGTCAAAAAGGTTTCCCGTGCTACCGCCGTTTCCATTGTGGATAATAACGTTCATGTAGCGTTGTCCTGTCTCCGAGACATATTGCTTCTCTGTGTAAGGATTTGGGTTTTCCACTCTTCCGTGGTTTATATCATGTACGTTCACAGTGACGCTCATATCGTACGCTATTTTGATGTTGGTTGGGTTATTATTTGCGTCTACCATATTGTATGTACTCGAATTTGGATCCCTCGACCAGTATTTCTCAATTCCCCAGATCACAGCGTCCCGATAGGTTGTTCCTATCCCCTCCGTTGCTTTTGTGGGTACATATTTGTCGCTGTACCCGCTTATAGGCATATCCGCACCATCCCCATAGATATTAACATAAGCATCGATAGTCATGTTATTATCATGCCTGACTACCTGAATAGGGGCATTTTTCATGTCGGTATTCACAACAACATACTGTGTCGCTTCGCCCGAGATATCGTTAGTCTCTTTCCAATAACTGGTCGTTTGCAAGTTTCCAGAAAGAACCAGCAAATCCCAAAGGCTCAAGGTTTTGAGGTTATCGTATCTTTTCCCAAGCCCAAGCTGGTTGATGACGTTCTTTTGGTCAGTCCCATTAAGGGTTATGGAACCGTTATCGGTTTTACTTCCTGTGTACGCTGTGCCGTTTACACTTACACTGATATTTGTGGCAGTAGTTTTTCCTGACCCAGTAATAGACGAAGGTTGAGACGAATTGCTCGATGGCGGCGTTACCCCGTTACCTCCAATTGATTTCGCGCTCGCGATCTCCTTATCACATTGGGCCGCAAGGGATGGGTTGGACTTTTTCAGGTATTCCAACTGCTGAACATAGACTTTGCCTGTCGCATTAAGTTCCGCCGCATACCCTGTAGGGTCATGGTAAATCAGCGGATTGTTCACGCAATACGCATATCGGTTCAGGCTTTGCATCATCGAATTTGTATCAGGCACAGGGCCGTTGCCAAAACTGTTGTGGGTATTCCAATACGTATCCTCCTGCATGAACCTTGCGAGGCCGGCGTCGTAGAAGCGGGACTTGAGGTAGTAGAGCGTCGTCTCCGCGTCGAAGAAATAGCCGGAGTAGAGATACGGATTTTTCGCGTTTGCGCCGGAGCCGTCTGCGTCGGTGTTTGTCACGATCTGGCCGAACGCGTCGTAGTAGTAGGCCGCGACGGTTGTCCCCGCCGCGGTGACGAGGCGCACGGTGTCGTGGTGGCCGTTGTACATGTAGAAGGCCTTCGAGCCGCCGGCGTCGCGCGAGATCAGGTTCGTGCCGTGGACGTTGCGCGACACGGTAACCGTGCTGCCTTCCGTCTCTTTTTCCAGCACTATTTTATCATATTCATACAGATATTGCCACGATTTTAGGGCCGATATTTTCTTGACCCTCAGCCCCTCGCCGTTGTAGACGTTCTCGATTGTCTCGCCGCCCAGGGTCGCCTCGATCATCTGATTACGCTTGTCGTAGACGTAAACGCCGGTCTTCAGCGCGTCGTCCGGGGCGAAAAGGCTGAAGGAGGCGGAC
>JAVBNY010000015.1:0-38955 GCA_031551205.1 Oscillospiraceae bacterium
CTTCTCAAAGGCTTCCTTTTCGCTCTCGTTCAGTAATTCCATCAGTTTATTGCGGTTCTTCTCACAAAGACGGGCGAGCTCGGCATATTTTGAATCTTTGCCGTGGAAAGCCACGCCGGGACTGACATTGCCGTAATAGAGTTCTTCTATAATGCTCATAATTTTACCCTTTCAATTCGTTTTGTCACAACTCCTTGAAAAATAAGGCTGCGTGCGTATGGTAAAATATTTACGCAGTCTGCCTTCGGGCGGTTGCGTGCGGGAAGTGGCTTCGACTTTTGCGGGAAGGAGCCGCTTCCTGCTATTTTTCTTGGAGCTTCTCATACAAGTCATGGACACCTTTTCGCAGGACATCAGAACGGGTTGTGTTTAGCTTAGCCATACAAAATGCTATTTTTTCTTCCGTTTCCTTGTCGATTCTGAGCTTAATGGAAATGTCCAGTGGCTTTTCTGGATGAGGCCCCGGTTTTTTTCGTGCTATAGCAAAATCACCTCCAATTCGTATGCACGAGTTGTTAAGAGATGTTGGAAGATATTTTTGGGTGTGCAATATTGCATTAGATTTGTCAGGTTCGGTTGAAGCTTATATACGCTGCTGTATATATTGCAGACGGTTCCCCTTGTGCATTCCGATTCGACATTTCAAAATAACACAAAGCCAGATTAATATATGGAGCGAATAAATACCCTCTTGACAAACTCAAGTTACTGGAGTAACCTATACACAGGCTACATCAGTAACTTTTGCGTTGGAGTGATATATATGCTGGATACATTGTCGAAGATTGCCGACTCGGAACTCGAGGTGTTGAAGCTGCTTTGGCAAAACGATAAGCCCATGACAATGCCTGAAATCCGCGATGCTCTTAAAGAGACCAGGGAATGGGACGGCTCAACAATCAAGACACTGCTTTACCGCTTGTGCGACAAAGGCGCTGTAAAAGCGGAAAAGCAAAATGTGTTCTATTACGCGCCGCTGATTACCGAGCAGGAGTACAGCGATTATGCCACGGGGGTTTTCCTCAACAAGCTATACAATGGCAGTGCCAAGAACCTTCTCGCCTCGCTGATCGGCAGCAAGAAGCTAAAAGACAGCGATATCTCCGAATTGCGTGAAATGTTCAAGGTAGGTGATCAAAATGAATGATCTAGTTCGCTCTTTGCTCACTATGTCGGTAATAGCTACTGTGGTTGCTCTGATTCTGTTCGCAATCAAGCCATTGATCAAAAACCGATTGCCGAAGATGTTCCAATACTATATTTGGCTGGTTGTCTTTGCTCTGTTGCTCGTTCCCATTAACATTAAGATACCTGTAGCAACACCTTTCGGAGACATACAAGCGAACACAGCCGAGGCTCCTCCACGCACCACCCTCACTGTACGGGATACGGTGGATCAATATATCATAACAACAAATGAACTGATACAGCGCACCTACGCAGAGGGCATACAGCCAAGCGAGAAGGTTGTTCAAACCGCAAAACAAAATAGTCCGTTCAGCATTTGGCTTTATGTAGCTGTTGCCCTTTGGCCTGCGGGCATTGCTCTCTTTCTGCTGTGGAATATAGTGAGCTATCTGCGTTTTTGCAGCCTACTCAAAAAGAAAAATAGTTCTGCTTCAGCCGAGGAAACGACCACCCTGCAACAGCTCTGCCCCAAGCACACACCTGCGCTGTACAAAAATCCCGTCGCACCTACGCCCATGCTGATTGGGCTTATACGACCTCAAATCATATTGCCAGACAGGGAATATGAAGAAAACCAAATGCGCAATATTCTTCTGCACGAGTTGACACATATGCGCCGCCGCGATGTCGCGGTGAAATGGCTGATGACCGCCGCCAACGCCATTCACTGGTTCAACCCGATCATTTACCTTGTGCGAAGTGAGATGAATAAGGCGTGTGAGCTTTCATGCGACGAGGCGGTCATCCACGCGATGGACAACGCAGATAAGCAGCGCTACGGCGATACATTAATCGCAGTTACTGCGGAGAGTCGTACACCTGCGGGAGTCCTTTCCACTACCATGTGTGAGGACAAAAAGACGCTACGCGAGCGTCTTGTAGCCATTATGAAGTACAAAAAAGGTACGCGGGCTGCCATTCTCACGTCTGTTGCGTTGGCGTTTGTGGTAGCCGTGTCCGGTATTGCGCTTGGCGCGAGTTTCGTATCCCCGGAGCCGCATCCACTCAGCGCGGCGGGCGCGTTGCAGCAGCTTGAACAGAGCGTCATTTCAACCGTTACCGACGTCAGTTTTGAAATACCGTCGAATTATATGCCCTCGACAGATTGGAATATCCTTGTGACAGGCCGCGCGGAATCAGCGGATGGATTTTCTATGAGTGCCCACCTCTTTGAAAGTGAAAATGAAACCCACACATGGGAACCGGGCAAGCGATACTATGTAGATATTACAGATAAAGGCTATACAGAACTTTTGCTCTCAGCGTATCTAACTGGGCAGGATGACGAGCCGTTGGAGATTGAAATCGACCTATTGGCCGCCGTACCGAGCGGTATATCTGATCAGCAATATGAAGCGGTCTACTCCCCTGACGGTAAATATTATATTGAAGCCCACGGCGTTAATGCATCCATAACGGCGGGCGGGCTGTTCCCGACGGAAGAAATCCGCATGATAAAAGTCGAAAGCGGCGAGACCGTTTGGCGCATGGAACCGGGCTATTATGAGCAAAGTTTTATTTGGTCATCGGATAGCCGCTATGTGTCGGTATATTATATGGCGCGCACATGGGGCGCTGCGCTTGCGGTGGACACAGAAGATATGTCGGAACATCTGCTGCCGGGGCTAACTGAGCTTGCGCCATATTTCCCGGATGCTGTTCCTGACAAAAACCGCCCGGACCCGTACATTGTACCTCTATACTGGACAGACGATCATACTATTTTCGTTGAATGCAAATGGATCAGCAGTTATGCGCAAAACGAAGCGAATGAGTTCTTTTGCCGGTATTCCTACAATGTGGACAGCGGTGCGCTGTCAAATGTGGTTGAAGTGGATGGGCAGATGGCTGTGCCGAAATACCTCACTTATGAGGCACAAGCATCCCTACACGATGGTATGCCTGAATATCGTTTTGTGGCGAATGGATATATGACCCACACGGGCGAGTGGGGATCTGGATGTGTTCTGGGTCTGGAGGGCTACGATGAAAATGGCAAATCAATACTCTCCGCCGATTTTTCAAGAATTGAAGAAGGACAGACAATTGGCAACTTTGTATACAATCAAATGATGGATACGATGGGACTCCACATCGTCGATGTGAACTTTGATGGGTATAAGGACGTGATAATCCTTAGTGACTTTGGAGGCGCGCACAGCAACACATGGTATAACTGCTGGCTATGGGACGTAGCAACCTCCTCGTTTGTCATATCCAAATCCTTTAGCGAGATATGTAATCCTGCGCTTGATGCTGAAAAGAAGTGTATCTATTCAGCTGGGGGCTCAGGCGCCAGTTACTGGGGCGGACAAATCTACAAGTTTGTTGATGGTGAGTTTGTAATGACGAACGATCTGAACACCGACGAACGTGGATTGGTGGAAAGCAAGTTGGTAAACGGGAAAATGGAGGTCGTGCGCGAAACGACTTTCTATAATGATGAGAAAGCACTGAAAGATGAGATGGAGTATTACAGAACCAGTGAACTGTGGCAGTTAGAAAATCCGCGTTGGTATTGGTATGGCGGGCACCATGCAGATCAGTGGCTGGACTGATAGAAGAAACTTATGAAAAATATCGTCCGTTGCACTCCGACTAATGCGGGAACTTGATTCGAGTTTTGAGCTGTTCTGGTATAAGCAGAACTATGATATAGCCAAAAAATAGCAAACGCCTCATCATTACTAATATTACCTGCGTCACTTAGTCTCCGCCCGAAGACGCCGCACCCAACCCGCCCGCAGGCGTTCCCCCTCGGAGAGCCCACGATACTTTGCGCGCAGTGAAAGTGTCATAGTGGGTAATGTACTTCTCGGAAGTACATTACCGCGCCCCGCCCTCGTCGCCCTCGTCGCCCTCGTCGCTCTCGTTCTTTAGCCGGTTAGCCTCGTTGACCGTCTCGTTGATTTGGCGGATAAGCTCGTCAACAGAATGGCTGAAGTTTTTCGTTGCCGACTGACTGAAAAAATCCACTTGCTGCGACATGGAAAGGGTCACATAGCCATGCTGCTTCAGTTCCACGACCGCGTCCTTTTGTGTCTGATTCAGCTTGTATCTGTCGCTGCTCCATCCACTGTCCTGTGCGACGGCTGTCGAGTTGAGCGTCCGGCAAATGTTGCTCACAAGCTCGGACAAGTTCGCCTTCTCAAGCCACATACTGAAAATCTCAGGCAGCGGCTCGCTGGGCTTGGCAGTCAGTTTGTAGTCGTTCTCTACGTTTTGCTCTAATTGGACACCTTGCAATCCACGAATCGCGTCAATCGCGCCCTCGGACAATCCCAAATACTCGGCAGATGCTTGTTTTGAAGCGTCTGCCTTTTTTATGTCCGTTCGACCGAGCAGATACTCGGTGGACACCTCAAAGTAGTCGGCTATCTTTTCAAATTTCTCAATGTCGGGCAGCGAAGTTCCCAGCGAATACGAACTGACCGCCTGACGGGTCACGCCGATAAAATCGGCAAGCGCCGTCTGCGGGATCTTGGCTTCATCAATCAGTCCGCGCAAGTTTGCAGCGAACGGAGTATCGTATCCCACATAGTAATTCTTTTTGCTTCTTGGCATAACCCTCACCTCAAATGTTATTGTATCTTGCACTTTGTAAAGTATAGCGCATATCTCTTGCGCAGTCAACAATTATTTGCTATATTACAATTGCAGTAAGATTCATTTGCGAAAAAGGAGATGGGACTATGGCAAAAGTGGATAGGACGGTTGTCCGCAACCAATCCTATCAAAAGAAAGGAATTGGTATTCGGGAACGGCACAACGAGCGCAAGAACGAGCATTACAACAACGATGACATTGAGCTTGAGTGCAGTCATATGAACGTGCGTTTCCGCAGTTGTAAGACCACCTATACCCAAACATTTGACAAAATGCTGGCGGACGGTACAATCAGTGACCGAGGATTAAAGCCGGACACTAAAGTGTTCGGGGAACTGGTCTTTGATGTAAACACCGCTTACTTTGAAAATCACGGCGGGTATGAATATGCCAAGCAGTTCTTTGAGGATGCGTTTCACTTTGCCAAGAGGGAAATCGGCAGTCCCTATATCCTCTCCGCCGTCATGCACGCCGATGAGCGCAACAGCGGTTTATCCACAGAATTGGGGCGTGATGTGTATCACTACCATCTTCATGTGATCTACATCCCCGTTGTGGATAAAGCGGTCAAATGGACGGCGCGGTGCAAGGATAAAAGCCTTGTGGGCACCACAAAAGAGGTCATTCACCAAATCAGCAACAGCAAAAAATGGGCGTTTGCACCGCTTCTCGACGAGCAGGGCAAACAGGTTTTCAGCAAGTCAGGTAAGCCGAAGATGATACCGTCGTACAGCCTGTTGCAAGATAGTTTTTTCGAGCACATGAGGGAAGCTGGATATTAAGACTTCGAGCGTGGCATCAGAGGCAGTACCAACGAGCATCAATCTGACGCAGAGTACAAAATCAAGCAGGATATGGAAAGGCTTGCTGCGATTGAGACCAAAATTGAACAGCAGAAAAATGAGCTCAGTGAGTTAACCCACAATATTAAAAATGCTACAAAGACGCGCTCCGACCTAAATACGGTTGAAAATATCGGCAGAAAGAAGATGTTTGGCAAGGTTGAGCTGACCGAGCAGGAGTACACTGATCTGACGTCGCTTGCGAAGGCGGGTATTTCATCCCGTGGCATAATTGAGAATCTTCATCGGCAATTAAGCGAATTACGAAGTAAATACTGGCAGCTCAACGCACGTATTAATGAGATTATTAAAGCCACAAGAGCGTTCAGAGAGGCGATGAAGCTCGCGTCGCAGAAGGTTAAGGAGTTTTTCACCAAAATATTCCAAAAAGCGAAGGAGGAAAAGGAAGAGAGAAGATTGCAGAAAACCCGCAGAACCGGCGGGCGCGATGCCCGCTAATGCACGTTGAAAATTGAATATGACAGGACGGACAGCTACATGGCAAAAAAACGAAAGGATTACGGCATCGGAATATCCGAGCATAAAATAGAAGCTCTGGCGTGGACGTTATTGCCCGCTATGGAGGCGTTCTTCGAGAGAAAGGAGGGTAAGCTCGAGTTTGAGGAATGGAAAAAGCAGAAAGAACGGGATAAGCAAAATGAGGTAATGAATACCGGCGCAACCGTAACGAATTAGGAACCTCAAAGCTATGCACGGCAATGGGTTCAGAATAGAAAACACGGAGGACAAGGGTAAATCCCTGTCCTCCGTGTTTTTACATAGTCACAGAATATTTTCAAAGGAAATGATAAATCCGAACCCATCTCCCACAGAGAAGACGCGGTTCGGATTATCATAAGATGGTCGGAGTGGCGATACAGTACTTTTTGGAAAACACAGTAACATCAATGGGTTTGAGGCGGTCACAGGAGGTATTTACAGCAATTAATCACGCAAGTGGAGGCATTATCTTTATCTGAGACGGCTCATATTTTTGCTAATTGTTGCTAATGCAACATATCTTCTTTTTTATCCCAATGTTGCTGCAACAACAATTATACCATATTCGCTTTTTCACAGCCGCCTTGTTAATTGAAGAAAATCGTCCTAATTATTTTGCCTCGGCCCAAAAGAATTCTTGTCTATTGTATCATTTCCTACAAGCTTTGAACTGATAAACGCGACAAAAGGCACAGTCAGCACGATTCCAATTGTGCCGGAAATGCCTTGTACAAGCTCAATCACGATGAAACCTGTGTTAAAAAGCTGAGAAAACGGAATGTTGTATGCGTTAGTGAGAATAAACGTGTTCAGCGAGGAACCAATTAAAGCCAATATTAAAGTATTCGTCATAGTGCCCACAGCATCTTTGCCTATGGTTCATGCCTGAAAAAAAGAGTTTCTTTGAAGACAGCTCCGGGTTTAGCTTGTGTACTTCATGGACAGACGAAGAGATAGACATCGCCACGTCCATCACAGCTCCGAGGGAGGATATGGGAGCTCCGCAAATCAATAAACCGCTTACCTTCATGCCTCCATCAGTCGCGTAGTATACCAGACGTTCCGCATCAAGCATATTCATACCGTCAAGAGGCGTGGCGAGGCTTGCAACCCATGCAAAAAAACCTGCCGCCGTCACGCCGGTTATGCAGCCCAAAATTGCCGAAAGGGCTTTTCGTGTAAATCCGTGAAGGATCAGAAGACTGGCGGTCGTAGAAATGGATACAATGGCTATCGTTGTCAAAAGCATATTGAATCCGCACATCACAAGAGGGATTAACAAAAACCACAGACACAGAAGCGTGAACATCAAGCCGATCAGCGAAGCTATGTCCTTCTTACTGCCGATAGCAAGCAGTAAAGCGACCAAAATAAAAGTCAGCGTTTCAACCACGGTCGCGCGGTTATAGTTATAAATAAGTACGCTTATGTTTCCACCGCCATAGTCCTGATATCGAGCGATCACCGTCATCCCGCCCTTTACATCAACGTTGGCAAACGCCGTAAGATAATAGTTTCTCCTTTATGCGGCCCGTTTGTGAGTACTAGCTCGACATTTTGCCGGCCCGTTCTGCGCCCCTCAAACTGATCGGAAGCAGGTTCAGCGTCGTCGAAGAGAACCGCTGTAACGCGAGCCTTGTAATATCCATAGGTATAGACTGAATCGGAATCTTCTCCGGGCACCATTCGATTAACCTCAAAAACAAGAGCCGCTAACGACACTGAAAGCAGCGCAACGATAACCGCTTTAACCCAAAACCCTCTCTGGCGCACTATGGCTGATATCATTTTCATTCTGGAACAATCCTCCCATGATATGGTTTTATTCTGAACCTTATGCAGCTATGCGTCCGCAGGTTTCACACACAAGAGAACCACGCCTGAATCCTAAGTTCAAGGCATGGTTCTCTTGTGCAAAATTATGCCGATACGCCTGTGGCGAAGCCGTATGCTCAGCGCTTTCTAAGCGGCGTTTTCCATTTTCACAGAAGTGCTTTCGGTGCGATCCTCATCCAACATCCTGGCAATGATGACAATGTCTCTTATGTCAATCTGGCCATCGCCGTTCATATCGTAAGCTCTGTACTTCTCGTTCCACTCCGGCATAGTGCTGCTCATGCCTAACATGTCAATCGCGTCTGAGAGGTCTATCAGAGTGACCTTGCCGTTCTCTCCCGGGCCTATGCTGACTCCGCTGTAAACTGAGCCTGTCTTTTCGGCGCTCCTGATCGTTTTATTTCCCTGAGCATCTTTCGCAACATACTGTACGGACACAGTAATTGGATTGAGCTCGTTGCTTAGTATTGGAGGACGATGCGGAGTTATCGACCGTTCCGTGAAAATCATTAAATGACAGAATATTGATTTCAATCTTGGCCGCGCTTACGGCGATTAACCCGTCCGTCGCGTCGTTCAGGGATGAGAGAGCCGCGTTGACCTCCGCTTGCGCAGCCGCATTATCAGCATAAACAGTTTTGAATGAAGACAGCGCAGCCGCAAACGCTTTCCAGGAGGTCTCGGTATAGTCGCTTCCCTTTTTGTCTTCCGCCAGCGTAATCGAGGCGGCGAGAGCGGATTTGTTAACCGGAATGGCTATCGAAGCAAATGATTTTATCAACCCGTCGGGTATTTCCAAATTATCGTAAGCAATCTCATAGTCGTTGTAGAAGGTGGTCCCGCAAATATAAGCTACGCCGCCGCCGGACAGATTCTCGCTGACCATCAAAAGCATGTCGCTTTCTGTTCCAACGACCTCCACGTCTTTTTGTCCGTCGGAATCGTAGGAATAACAGCCCTGAACACCGTAGATCATCGGCTCCACCGCGCCGCTTATTACCTTGGCGGGGTCAACAATCAGCAAAGCTCCGCTGTAAAAGCGCATCCCCTTGTCCAGACTCAGGTTTTTAAGAGCAGGATGGATGCGGTTGTAGTTGCCGGAAAAGATGGCATAGTTTGAGTTGCTGTTTTGCACAACTCGGGGGGAGCTGATTATTAATGTATTTACATTTTTCAAGGTATCTGAATTGAGAGCGCACGCCTCGGCAAACTCTACGCAGTTTTCTTGAGCCAAGCTTGCGAGCTTTTTGACATTGCCCGCGTAATCGCCATTTACATACATATTCTGATGCGACGCGTCAATAACAATTTTTACCGGAGCTCAAAAGCGTCTGACCGGCCGACTTCATCGCGCTGTCAAAGCTATTCCACTTCTCTGAGTTATAGCCGCTTTTATTATCAACCTTGTTTACGTTTTCGGCATAGACATCCCACAAACCTCGCGCAATTGGGTTGAGCATGCCTTTGATATTTGCATTCACTATCTCAATGGCCTTGTTGTAAAGAACCCAGTCTCTGGAGGGATAGTCGGTCGAGTCAAATCTCCAGCTCGGCGTAAAGTCATTGGTGAGCTGCCCCTGCATTACACGCTCCACATAATCGCCCACAACTCCGGTGCATCCTTCGGCGTTGTTGACCGGAGACTTGCCGTTAATGGTCAAAACCTCCTGCGCCGTGCGCGTATGAACGACGGGAAGCGCATAGACACCGCCATCCGGATTGGCCAATTTTTGGCTGTCTGTAAGCGCAATTAATCTTGAATATGGGTAGCTGCTGCCATTATTCAGGAAGCGCGAGTCCGTGGTATGATTGTTCGCGGCAAGCAGGCAGGAGGAGTCCATGTCAAAGGGGGTACCGTCAATATTTCTCATGTCGACAATCCTGTTCCAGGCAGGCTTTGATGTGTCGACTTTGTAGAGCAGGCCGTCAAACATCATGTTATCATAGGCGCCGCTGACACTGCCGGTATTGAAGAAGTTATTGGCGGTTGTTCCGTTTGAGGGTTTTGTGCCGGTTCCATTGGCCACTCCATCAGGAGCTTGAGTTGAAGGCGGTCAATTCAACAACACACAGGGTGTTGTTATCATATGTATAGAGATTGGCGGCGTCCGCGCGTGTTATCGGCCCGGGCTGCTTGTTAGCGCTTGTGTTCATCGGGCAGGAGGCCGAAATCGTAACTCCTTCGGGATGGCTCTTTGCCAATTCGGGCGCTTCTCGCCTGAGCCACTCGTTAGAGTAGTATTGGAATGAATTGTGCATCAGATGGGTTAAGGCGTTGTCGAAGCCATAAAACGCATATGTGCCGCCTGCATTGATTCCTCTTAATATCGTGGAGGTATTGACCAGCGGACCGCCTTTAATCTCCCCGATCACCGATTCCGTGTTTGCTTTAGCAAACAGATGCGAATTTTCCACAAGCGGCTTGTAGTTTTGGCATAACGGTAGTCACTGAAGCTGCCGTGCAAGTCGCTGATAAACAATATTTGAAAATTAAATTTCTCGTCGTTTTCAGAGGCGGTAACAATATTCTGAGGAACATCAAATATTTTTTGCTCTTCCGCATAGGCAGAAAGGCCGTCAACTGTCAAAACCAACTGCGCAGGATTTGAATCTAAAGTCGCGGCGTCGGTGCATCTCAGCGCTCCGCCTTAACTTCACAGCAAGTCAATTTTGCCTCCATTTTCAGAAACTTTGCAAATAATGTCTCAGCCGGATGCTTTCATTGCAGATGTGTTTTGCGCCAAGTTTACTCAATGTTCAAGAACATTATAAATTAACGGATGTGAAGCACCAACCGCAGTCAGATAAATTCTCCGTAATATTTTTGGGGCAGTATTATTAAAAATGGGATATCTCTCAATACAGACACAAAAACCGCCTGCAAACAAGAGTTTGCAGGCGGTTAAAATGTTTGCTATAGCGTTCTTCAGAACTCATTATTACCGTTGGGGATGTAACATTGCACGTAACACGACTGTGGCACTATGTTTCCAGGCTAACAATCGGCAGGCGAACGGTAATGCAGGTGCCTTCGCCTTTTCTGCTTTGCAGCGTGATCTCTCCATTATAGCTGTTGACAATATGCTTAACAATGCTCAGGCCCAGACCGGTGCCTCCAATTTTTTTATCCCTGCCTCTGTCCACCCTGTAAAACCGCTCAAATAAACGTGGCTGGTTCGCTTCCGGTATGCCTATTCCCGTGTCGCTCACGGTGAAATTGGCATTGTCCTGATCCCGCGCCAGGCAAACCGTCACCTTTCCGCCCGGCTTGTTGTACTTAATCGCGTTTTCGATCAGATTTCCCGAAAGCTCGCGGAGCCGACGCCTGTCGGCACTGACCATTACGCTCTGAACGTTTACAATAACCCCTATATTCTGCGGGACGGCCAGTGGGGCGAGGGCGTCGACGGCTTCTTTCACAACGCAGGCAAGGTCAAAGACCTCATATTCCTTTTCCGCGCCTTTGGTCTCCAATTTTGAGATCAATAAAATGTCATTGATCAAATTGGTCATCCTGTTCGACTCCTTTTGGATGAGCGCAAAAATATTCTTCTTCTCGTCTTCGCCAATCACCATATCCCGGTTTAAAACTTCGGCAAAACCTGCGATCGATGTAATCGGCGTTTTAAGCTCGTGGGATGCGTTGGAAAAGAACTCCTGCTTCTGCTTGTATATCTGCCGCTCCGCCGTAACGTCAAACAGAAGGATCGTAATGCCGCCGGGAGCGTCGCCCCGCGCGTTCCAAAGCTCGTTTACCGGGGAAACATACACGTTTATGATGCGGCCCTCGCTGAGCGCAATATCTGTGTTGACAGCCTGGCGGCTCTCCATAACGGTGTCAATCACCCTGTTCAGATCATGGTTCCGCGTCAGAAAAAGTATATTCTGATGAAGCGGGTCTTCCGCGGCCCCGAACATGCTTCGTGTGGAGTCGTTACAGAGAATCATGTTCTTTTGGCCGTCAAGCAGAATAAAGCCCTCAGCCATATTTGAAAGAAGGTAGTCGAGCTTTTCCTTTTCCAGCAAAGCCTTTCTTTTCGATTCGGTGATCTCCTGCAGGAGATTTCGTGTGCTCTGAGTGATCCTGTCAATCTCGTAATACCCGGATTTGTAATCTGAAACAGCCTCATAGTTTTCTCCGGCGAAGGCGTCGACAACCCGCTCAAGCGGCACCGTGAGCGACCGCGAAAACATCCTCGCGACAAAAAGTGACAGAATCAGAGCGGCCAGCATGGTGACAAGTAGCGAAGGGATCTGCGCCATAAAGCCGCCCCAAAAGCCCTCGTAGTTAACCGCGGTTCTCAGTATGATCCCATCCGGCATCACGGTGGCGGCATACATTGTCCCGCGGCCCAGCGACGCGCTCTTGCGCATCGCGACGGTGACCTTTCCCGGCCTTGCACCCTTAACCTCTTCGCGGTCTCCGTGATTTTCCATATGGGCGGGGTCCGCCTGAGAGTCCGCCAGTACGGCGCCGTCCGGCTTAATAAGGGTAATCCTCAGCCTTTCCCCAACGCCGGCCAGCTCATATACATCACCGCCGTGTCTGTAATTTTCGGCAACAGAGAATGTCAGCGTTTTCAGCCACGCCTCTGTGCTGCTTTCAACCCTGCTTGCGAACACCGCCGCCGAAAGCAGGCTGCAAAGAAGAAGACCCATGGCCGTAATCAGCAATAGCCTTATATATATAGCCTTTTTCATATTGATTGCTCCTGACCGGAAGCGCCGGCGCGTTCTCCGCGGCTGTCTCCGTCAATAAAACGATAGCCCACGCGCCGCACTGTTTTGATGAATCGCGGATGTTCCGCGTCGTCTCCAAGCTTTTGGCGCAGTGTGCGTATGTGCATGTCGAGCGTCCTTGACTCCCCCAAAAAATCAAAGCCCCAAACGGTGTTAAGCAGCTCCTCTCGTGAAACAATACGGTCCGCCTTGCGAACCAGAATGGACAAAAGCTCATATTCCTTAAAGGTCAGGTCAAGGCGCTGCCCGTCTTGGGTGACCTCGCGGGTGTCCGTGTTCAGGGTGAGGTGCCGCGTATAAATCATCTGAGGGGCACCGGCGTCCTGGCCGAGTCTGCGAAAAATGGAACGGATGCGCGCGCCAAGCTCCATAACGCCGAAGGGCTTTGTGATATAGTCGTCCGCGCCGCAGTCGAGCCCGACCACTTTGTCATATTCCGTACTCTTCGCCGTGAGGAGCACAATGTGCAGTTTTTTTGTTCTTTCCGCCGCGCGGAGCAGCTTTACGGCCTCAAGCCCGCTCATTCCGGGCAGCATAATGTCGAAGATCGCAATATCCGGAGGCTGCTGCCGGATTGCCTCCAAAGCGTCCTCCGCGTTTTCAAAGGCGCGCACCTCATACGAAAAAGAGATCAGCGCGATCTTTATGAGTTCCCGTATGCTCTCGTCGTCCTCGATGATGTATATTGAATGGCTCATACCGCGCTCCTTGATTATCCACTAAAATATTTTCGTATCTTTGTGTTTGCCGGTTTTCGAAAACTCAACCCATTCACAGATGTTCACGGCATGATCCGCGATTCGCTCCAGATATTTGGCGATCATCAAAAAGTCAATGGCGTTGTCTATATCATCCTCGCTCATCTTAAAAACACGCACCAGCTCGCGCTTTACGACATTAAAGAGCTCGTCGACCTCGTCGTCCCGCGCAATCGTTTTTCTCGCCAGCTCCAGGTCGTCGGACACATAGGCGGACACGGAATCGCGCACCATTGAGATGGCAATCGCCGACATCTGAGTGATATGCCCGGATTTCTGATAAAGGTTTTCCCCGTGCATGCGCCGGGTGAGCACCGCTATGTCGGCGGCGTTGTCCGCGATGCGCTCCATATCCGTGATCAACTTGAGCGCCGTTGTGATCCTGCGAAGATCGAGCGCTATGGGCTGTTCCTTCACAATCAGGCGGAGGCAGCGGGATTCAATCTGCTTTTCCATATCGTCCACAGATTTGTCGCCCTCAATAATTTCGGCGCAAAGCTCCAGATCATGCGTTTTAAACGCCTCAACCGAGAGCTCGATGGCCGTCTCAATCATGCTGCCCATCTTGATGACGTCGAGGTGTAATTCTTCAAGCTCGTTTTCAAAATTCAGGCGTATTGCCATCGGTCTGTCCTCCAATGATAACATTTTTTATCCAAAGCGTCCAGTAATATAGTCTTCGGTGCGTTTATCCCCGGGCGTTGTGAATACGGTATCCGTTTTGTCGTATTCGACAACCTCACCCAGCAGAAAGAACGCCGAATAATCCGAGATTCGGGCGGCCTGCTGCATATTGTGCGTTACAATCACGATGGTATACTGCGCCTTGAGCTCGTTGATCAATTCTTCAATTTTAAGCGTAGAGATCGGGTCGAGAGCGCTTGTAGGCTCATCCATCAATAGGATTTCGGGTCTCACAGCCAAGGCCCTAGCGATACAGAGCCGCTGCTGCTGCCCGCCTGACAAGCTCAGCGCCGGCTTTTTCAGCCTGTCCTTCACCTCGTCCCAGATAGCGGCGGAGATCAGGCTCCGCTCAACGATTTCATCCAATACAATGCGCTTTTTGATTCCGTGGATGCGCGGCCCGTAGGCGATATTGTCATAAACGCTCATCGGGAAAGGGTTCGGCGCCTGAAAGACCATGCCGATTTTCTTGCGCAGGATGGTCACGTCCACATCCCTGCCGTAGATGTCTTCGCCGTCCAGCAGTATGCTGCCCGTCACCCTGGCGCCCTGGACGCTGTCGTTCATGCGGTTAAGCGTTTTCAAAAAGCTGGATTTCCCGCACCCCGAAGGCCCGATGAACGCGGTCGTCCGGTTTTGCATGATGTCCATACCGATGCTTTTCAAAGCGTGGTGCTCCCCGTAGAACAGATTAAGGTCCTTTACATGCAGCTTAGCTTCACTCATATTTTTTCAGTCTCCTTGCGATACCGCGCGTCAGCAAATTTAACAGGATGACAATAATAAGCAGGACGGCGGCGATTCCGAACGCCGTGTCGCTGTCACCGCGAGAATAGGCGTATCTGTACAGCTCGACGGAGAGCGTTGAGCCGGAGCTTGTAATCTGATTGATAAAATTGCCCTTGGGCATATACATGGCGCTTCCGCCCGCTACCAGCAGCATCGCGGCGCTCTCGCTGAACATGCGCCCGACGGAGAGGATAATGCCGGTCAAAACGCCGCTGAGAGAGGAGGGCAGCAGGATTGTACGGATCATATACCACCTTGTCGCGCCGATCCCCATCGCGCCCTCTCGGTATGACGCCGGAACCGCCCGCAGGGCCTCCTGCGTGGTGCGGATCATAATGGGCAGCACCATAATGGTCAGCGTCAGGGCGCCCGCGATAAGCGAAACCTTCAGGTTAAGGAACGTGCAGAAAAAGACATACCCAAACACCCCGAAAAGAATAGACGGAATGCCGGAAAGCGTTTCCGCTGCAAATTCTATGGCGCGCACCAGCCGCTTGTTCTTCGCGTACTCATTAAGATAAACGGCGCCGCCCACGCCGACAGGAACCGAAACCAGCAGAGAGAGCAGGATTATGTACAGTGTATTCACAATGGAGGGCAGTATGCCGATGGTCTCCTTAATCGGGTTTGGAGAGGTGGTCAGGAACGTAAGACTCAGCGCGGGAATCCCCTTGACGAGGACATAGATGAGAAAAACGGCGGAAAGCAGCAGTACGCAGCCTGAAAAAAGGTAGACAGCCGTGTACATAAGCGCGTCCGCGGGCCGCCTTTTGCGCGCCGTCAGCCCGATTTTGTTGGTCAGCCTATCCGTCAGCGCGTCCACCGCCCTTCTTGAGGATCATGTTCAAAGCGAAATTGATGATCATAACAAAAATGAAGAGCACGAGTCCGATGCCGTACAGCGCCTGCCTGTGCGCTCCGCTCGAATAGGCCCATTCTATCGGAATCGACGCGGTGAGAAGCCGCACCGGCTTCAGCAGCTCAGGCATAATCGCCGCGTTTCCCGCCACCATCATTACCGCCATAGCCTCGCCGATGGCCCTGCCGGTTCCGAGCACCATTCCGGCGACAATACCGTTCTTCGCCGCGGGGAGAACGGCTTTCAGTATGCTCTGCATTTTTGTCGCGCCCAGCGCGAGCGAAGCGTCCTCAAGCTGTGCGGGTATCGCCCGGATCGAGGCCTCGGTCACGCTGACGATGGTCGGCAGAATCATGATGACAAGTATGATCATGGCCGCCAGCAGGCTTCCGCTTGTCGGCATATTAAACGCCGTTTGCAGCTTAAAGATCATTGGCACTATCAGCATAGCCCCTAAAAGCCCGTACACAACCGACGGGATTCCGGCCAGCAGGTCGATACCGGCGCGAAAGACCGCGGCAAACCGCTTTGGCAGCAGTTTGGCCAGCATCACCGCCGTCATAACGCCGACGGGAAGGGCGATGAGAATAGCGCCGAACGTCGCCAATATCGACCCAAGTATCATCGGGAGAATGCCGAACTGGGCGTTGTCCGGGTTCCATATCTCTCCGAGGATGAAATTTGAAAAGCCGACCTCCGCGATGATCGGAGCGCCCGAGACTATCATATAAGCCGTCATGAACACAACGCTTACGACGGCGATAAGCCCGCAGATGAGAAACACCTGCGCCATGATCCTTTCAACGGATAATTTCATCCTTCGCTTGCGGAGTATCGATTCCATAAGTCCTCCATGGCCAAATTGCGGGAGCTTAGTATCTCCCGCAATCTGATCTTGCTTTTTACTTCACGGGCAGCAGCTTATTGCCTGCGACAATCTCCTGGCCCTCAGAGCTGAGAATAAAGTCTATAAACGCCTGCGCTTCTGGCGAGAGGGCCGCGCCTGTCTTGGTTATCAGGAAAAAGTCACGCTTGAGCTTGTATGTACCGCTTTGAATGGAATCCGTGGATATATCCACGCCTTCATACTGGACGGGCTTGACCTTTCCAGTATCCACGTCGGAAAAAGACATATACCCGATGGCGTTGGGGTTTTGCGATACGGTGGTCTGCACGGCGCCGGTGCTGTCGGCGACGGTGGCTGCGGCAGCAATGGCGGTGCTCTCGTCGTCCTTTTTCTCAAGCCCTATGAGTTCGGCAACCGCTCCGCGCGTGCCTGAGCCGGACTCACGCGTAACGACGGTGATCGGCGCGTCGGCTCCTCCGACGTCCTTCCAGTTGGTGACGGCGCCGGTCAGTATGTCCTTTATCTGAGCTTTGGTCAGGTTCGTGACGGAATTAGCCTTGTTCACTATTACGGCGATGCCGTCGATGGCATACGCGGTGGCGTCAAGTCCGTCTTCGGTGCCGTCCGTTTTCAGCTCGCGGCTGGAATGCCCGATTTCGTACATGCCGCTGATGGTGTTTTTAATGCCGTCGCCCGAGCCGTTCATCTCATAGTTAACCGTCACATTATTGTTTTCCTCCTGAAACTGAAAGATCAGCGCAAGCATGACCTTTTCCACGGAGGTGGATCCGCCGGTTTTGACGACGCCGCTCAACGCGGGCTTAACGCTAGGAGCAGTCGTGGTGGCGGTGGGAGAGGAGAGCGCGTTGCCTGCATTGGGGGATACGTCCGGAGCAGCATTTTGATCCGTGGGCCCGCAGCCCATCATGAGGCTAAGAAGCATAAGTCCAGCAAGGAGCAATGTAAATTGTTTTTTCATTTTTTCATCCCTTCGTATTTTATGCCTTTATCATAATATTAAGCGACCGCTTTGAAAAGCAAGCGCGTGTAGAGTTAATGTAAAGAATATGTAAAGCGGACAGATTTTGCATAAAACTTACATAACTGTGGTTTCGGCTTTACAGTACGGTTGCGATAATAAAGGCAATTGATGGGAGATGAGCCGATGAGTTTTATAAAGAGACATGCAGTTTCACTTATTTTTGCGGTTCCACTGACAGCCCTTCTTATTATGAGCTCCCTGCTGCTCGTAAATATAGATGTCCTGACAAGAACCAACGAGTCGCTGCTGGCGCGTATTGAACGCCTTCAAGACGACGGTGCCGCCAAGGCGGCATCTGACGAAGCCAGATTTTCTGCTCTTCAGTCTAGCTATGACGCTCTTCAGAATATCATATTGCTTCAAAACGGCGGCGTGACGGAGCCGGATGAGGCGCTCGAACCTCATGATATCCCGCTTTCGCAGGCACCCCGCTCGCCAGACGCTCCGCCGGAAAAAAATTCTACTCCTGCGCCGGCTCTAAAGCCGCGTCAGCCCTATACAGAGGCGATCTCCGCTTCAGCATTGCCTTCCGCCGAACCGACAGATGCAAAAATTCCCGCAGAGCCTGGGCAGGAGTTAAGGGATACATTAAAAAAAGATGATGTCGTTGAAGTATCCGTACACGCCGACAAATTCTCGGATCTTTACGGGTATCAGTTCGAGATTTTGTATGATCCCTCTTATTTTGAAATCACAGGAGCGTTAGAATCGCAGATCCCCGAAATTCAAACGATTTTTTCAAAGCAACTTGACTCCTGTGCCCTGATAGGAGCGACGATGACAGGCGACAAGTCCGGGATTAACGGGGCGGACGCTGCAGTCTGCAAGGTAACGCTAAAGGCCTTGAAGGACGGCGCTCTTTCACAGATCACACTCGGCAGGGTAAGCGTCGTTGAAAGCGACACGGACTATATGGAGGGAGTGTCCGGCTGGACTATAGCTTGCAGTGTCAGCGATTAGTATATTTTTATCCCTTCAGGATATTAATATAAAAAAACAGTTAAACGGAGGAATAATAATGCGTAATAAAAAGAAGTCTCTCAGCCTTTTCATGGCTCTTCTCCTCATCCTGACAACCTTGACACAACTGGTACCCGCGGCTGTGGCTCAGGAAAGCGCCGCGGCAGAGCTTCCCGCAGTCGTTCAGGCTCTTGCCGACGACGGACTGGCGAACGCCGACAAGCTTCCCAAGCAGGTCAACGTGCATTTCGGAACAGACCCGTCAACCCAGATGAATTTCACCTACACCACCGCCGCCGAGGCAAACACACAGGTCGTAATCACCAAGCCTGACGGCAGCGTAGTCACAAGCGCCACTGGCGACGACAACTACGGCCAGGGCGGAAAGTATTTCCACAGCGTTGCGGTCTCCGGCCTCAGTCCCGATACGGATTACGAGTACAAAGCCGGATTCGGCGAGAATACATACGCGGGTTCCTTCAAGACCGCCCCGGCCAAGGGCAGCAAGGAGAGCATCAAATTTGCATACCTCGCCGATACGCAGGTCTCCAACGCCACCAACGCCGAGGCGCTCGGCGCGACGCTGGCCGAGGTAGCTAAAACCTCAGATCTCGACTTCGTCTACCTGGCGGGCGACGTCACCGACACCGCCACAAACGAAGCCCAGTGGGAGTGGCTCTTTAACAACTCCGGCGCGTTTCCGACAGGCGGACAGGACATGTTCGGCAGCCTAGCCATTGCCGTCACGCAGGGCAACCACGACAACGGCGTCATGTACCGGCACATTAACGCCCCCGCCGAGGCCGGCAACATCGTCTACTCCTTCGATTACGGCCCCCTCACCATGATCATCCTCAACCTGGAATCTGCCCGCTCGGACGCGGATGCCAAGGCCCTCCAGACCGAGTATCTTCGCGCCGCGGTGGCCGACGCCAAGGCCCGCGGACAGTGGACGGCGGTCGGATTTCACAAATCGCTGTATACAGGCGCTTCCCACATTACCGACAGCGACGTAATCAGCGCCAGAACATACTGGTGCCCAATATTCGCCGAGCTGGACGTCGACATGGTGCTCCAGGGGCATGACCACGTATACTCCAGAGGGTTTGTCAACGCCGACGGTACAAAGGCCGACAAGTCGGCCGACGCCGACGGCAACGTTATAGGCCCGGATAACGCGCCGCTGTACATGGTTGGCGGCCACGCCGGCGGACTTAAATGGTACAGCAAGAAAAACTACACCGTTACACCCGGCGATCCGCTGATCTCGGGCTACGACTTTCTTGACGTAAATTCAACCGACACCGGCAGCGACATCAAAAAAGAGCAGGTCATAGTGGAGATGGAGATATCTGAAAACGAGTTTTCCGTCAACACCTATATGTTCAAGTACGATGAGGCTACCGACACGATCACAACGCCCAAATACCTCTACGACTCCGTTACAGTCGTGCGCGAAGCTTCCGAGGCTGACGATGTCCTTAACGTAACTACCGACGCCAACCTTGTTAAGCAGGGCGACTATTTCCGCGTGAACGCTGGATTTGAAGAGGAAGTCGCCAGCAACGCAGCCATTCTTACATACAGCTTTGACAGCAGCAAGTTTGAGTACCGCGGCTATACCGCGGCGGCCGGCGAAACAGTGCTGGACACTCAGGCGGAAAACGGCACGCTCAGGCTGACCGTGATGAAAAACGGATACGCGACAAAAAGCTACGGCACCGTGCTGTTCTCCGTGAAGGAAGACGCGGACGTTAAAAGTGAGGATAACAGCGTCGCCCTTCAGGCCGAATATGCTGTAAAAGCGGCCGACGGCAGCAAGAGCATTAAGTCAGCCACAGCGTCCACGTCCTTCACCAGCAGCGGCGGCACAGCCGGCGACGTGAACGGCAACGGATCGCTTGACCTCATCGATCTCTCAGACCTCATCGACGCCTTCGGCATGACCTCGGCGGACCCGCAATGGAACAAATATAAGTTCTTCGATTACAACAAGAACGGGCAGATCGACATCTTCGACATCTCATCGGTTGCCAAGCTGATAAAGTAAGATTCCATTACTATTACGCAGTCAGGGCGGCGGAGAAATCCACTGCCCTGAATTGCAGTTTTTGACGGAGCGGTGCAAATGATAAAAAAATACATTCCGGCGTTTATTGCCGCGGCCATACTGATAGTTTTCTTTATCGCTTTGCTGATTTTAAACACAACTCTGAGCTACAAAAAGCCTGGAGATGCGAAAATAGGCATTGCGTACGAAAAAGCAACCGTACTACAGATTACAAAAGACACGATCCAACCTGATCCGGATTATGAGGGGATCAGCATCGGGTACCAGGAGTTGATTGTTGAGATCACATCGGGAGAACATGCCGGAAAAAGAGTGACGATACCCAATCTGGTCGAGCGCATCGTGAACATTCCCGCCAAAGTCGGTACGAAACTGATTGTAGCCAGTTACGACGGATTCATCACCGCTTCGGTGGTCGATTATGACCGGGAGATGACGGTGTACGCGCTTATTGGGGCGTTTGTTCTGGTCGTTGTTCTGTTTGGGCGGTGGAAAGGAGTCAAATCCTTACTGGGACTCTTATTTACTTTACTTTGCATTGTATTTCTTTTTATTCCTCTTGTAATCAAGGGATTCGATCCCATCCCGGTGGCGCTCCTGGTTGCGCTGCTGTCCACAACGGCAACTTTTCTTCTGATAGGCGGCTTGTGCGAAAAAACATTAACTGCCGCAATCAGCTGCGCGCTGTGCACGCTGTTGGCCGGGCTCATTGCGTATGCGGCCGGATTGACGTCTCACATTACAACTATGAATACCCCTGAGGCCGAGGATCTTCTTTTTGTGATGCAAGGCAATTCCATGCAAATTCACAACCTGCTGTTTGCAGGTATCCTGTTCTCATCGCTGGGCGCAATTATGGACACCAGCATGTCCATCGCATCCTCGATCACCGAGATAAAAACTATAAACAACACCTTAACCGCAAAACAGCTCTACAAATCCGGTATGAACATCGGCCGCGACATTATGGGAACCATGACTAATACACTCATACTGGCCTTTGCTGGAAGCGGCATAAACCTTTTTATACTCTTTGCCATGTATGGATATCCATACGTGCAGCTTATTAATCTGCAATTGTTGGTGATAGAGCTGATTCAGGGTCTGTCCGGCAGCATTGCTTTGGTGCTTTCCATTCCCGTCACATCGCTGATTGCATCAGGACTATATCGCGCAGTGCCAAAAAACAGGTTCCGAGTATTCTGATTTGTTGCATATTTCCAATATTTTTCTATGCGGCTTCAGTTCCGGGCTTATCACCAATTCCAAGGCGTCCGGGGATATCCAATCCAACAGAGAAAACTGTCATGCGCAGAATGAAGGTTAAATAACAACTGTAACCCGGCAAAAAGAAGTTGCCGCTCTTTTTTTGTCACTGTCAAGCAAAAATCCCCCAGTATTGGCAAATAAAAATCCCCCGTGTTAACGGTCAAAAGAAGTGTTTACGGTTAGCGAGTCTGTAGCTTTCGTCGGCAAAATTGAGGATTTGACAGCGATGGGTGAGCCTGTCAAGCAGGGCGGTGGCAAGGATGTCACACTTTTTAATGAAACTCAATCTTGAAGCGGATTTGTAGCCCTGGCGGACGGCCTTGTTGCCGATGGCGAGCGCGATATGGGTTTTGCCTGTGCCCGGCGGGCCGATGAGAACGACAAAATAGTTTCCCTCCGCGATATCCTCCAGGCTCAAATCCGCCACCAGCTTCTTCAACCGGGCATTCTACTTCTCAAGCTCACGGTATTTCTTGGCATTGCTGTTGCTCGTGCCGCTGTACTTCTTTCGCCAGCGATAGTAGGTTTGTTCGGTTACCCCGATTTGACACACTGCCTCCGCCACTGTTTTCTTCTGGCCGCAGTGGACTTCTGCCTCTCACAGCTTTACGATAATTTGTTACGTTGTATAGTTCTGTTTTTCCATTCCCTGATCCATCCATTCAACCCAATTTTACTATCATTCTCTCTCTTGGATTAGTATCATTATTCGGGGTGAGGGTAGGTATATGGACGGTCTGGATTGGCCTGACATTTGTATGAGACAAAACCGCAGTCAGAGCAGATATTATTCTTATATGAGTTCGGCTATCAGGATGATATCATTACAGTAGTAAACAGGAGAAAACAATGAAAACACGGCCGCTCTTTACGTGCGGCTTTCACGCGACGATGGGCTTGAGGGCGAAAGTAACAGCATCCAAAATCAGAAGAGGCTGCTCACAAAAGCGGCAAAGGAAAAGGGATACGCCGATCTGCGCATTTTCTCAGACGACGGCATCTCCGGCACCACCGAGAAACGCCTGGGATACCAGCAGCTGCTCGCCGAGGTCGAGGCGGGACACATTTCCGCAATCTTTATCAAGAACTGGTCGCGTCTGACGCGCAATCAGGAGGTATTCCTGCGATTGTCACGACAGTTTTTCCCGAAGTACGATATCCGACTCGTTTCGGTCATGGACGGCACGGACTCAGCCGACGGGGAGGACGGTCTCGCCCCGTTTCGCGGCCTGATAAATGAGATGTACGCTCAGGACATCAGTAAAAAGCGCCGGGCAACGAATAAGGTCAAAGGATCCGCAGGAGAGCCGCTTTCGCCGCCGCCCTACGGCTATGCGGATGTTATAATAGGGACAAATCCGGGAAAGCCCTTAATCACTGGGGTTTCGCTGATTTAATCCCTTTTATATTTTTCTTGCGTCAAGTCTTAAATTGCGAAGCAGGCCAGAAACGCAGATAAGAGCACCGCCACCAATTGGCGTGGGTGCTCTTATTTGTGTTTTTAACAATTATATAATCGAACGCACTAAATATATAGTTGCGGTAAATTGTTATTGATAAATGCGAGGATTTAGGGTATAATACAATCGAGCGCAGATTTGATTGCTCAGCGTTCGATTGGAGGTATTTCTTCTGAACAGAGAAAAAGCGCGAAAAATAATCATCGGTGCTGGCGGGGTAGCGCGAACCGCTGACTTTAATGCGGCGGGATTTGCTAATTATGCCGTTTCCGAAATGTGCAAGCAGGGTCTGATTGTCCGCGTGCGAAGCGGTTATTATGTGTTACCTGATGAAGACCAACAAGAAGATGCTGTCATCGCGCGGCTATTCCCTGACGGAATTGTTTGCATGGACTCAGCACTGTTTCATTATGGATACAGCGATAAAACACCGCTTGAGTGGCACCTGTCTTTTAGGCGGACTGTTACGCGGTCCAGATTTGATTTGGATTACCCGCCTGTCCGGTGGTATATGACACAAGACAGTATCTTTGAGCTGGGTGTCACCGAGGGCGAGTGGTCCGGCGTCACGCTAAAAGTATATGACCGCGAGCGCACTATTTGCGATTGTTTCAAGCGCCGCTCTCAGATGGACAGCGAAATGTTTGCCAAAGCCGTCAGCGCATATGCTGCCGATGACAAGAAGAATATCGCCAACCTGTCGAAATACGCAAAAAAGCTGCGTGTCTATAAACAGGTAACCAGTCTTATGGAGGTGCTTTTGAATGGCTGATATTGCCGCATCCGTACTCGCTCGCTTAAAAAACAAAGCCGTTGAGACAGGCAGAAGCTATCAGCTATGCCTGCAACTGTTTTGCCAGGAGGAATTTCTGCGCAAGCTTCAGCGGTCGCAATATGTCGAGAACCTGATACTTAAGGGTGGCCTGTTTGTTTACGCACTCACCGATTTTGACAGCCGCGTTACCGTGGATGTGGATTTCCTGCTGCGATCCATTCCCAATGCGCCGGAAAAACTTTGCGCGGTTTTGGATGATATCATTGCCGTGGATACGGGCAACGACTATATAACATTTGAAGTTACCCGCATTGCGCCAATTGCTATAGCCAAAAAGCACGCGGGAATCGGCGCGACAGTTGTCGCAAGGATTAAAAACACCCGCACCACCTTTAGTATCGACTTTGGGGTTGGTGATGTCATCGTTCCTAAACAGGAAAAGCGCCGGATACCAACTCAGCTTGACGGTTTCGAGCCGCCGGTCATCAACGCCTATTCTGTTGAGACGACGATTGCCGAAAAACTTGACGCGATTCTGTCGCTCATGGAATATTCCAGCCGCATGAAGGATTATTACGATATCCTTTATCTTTCCCGCAAGTTTGACTTCAATGGAGAAGTGCTAAAGGAAGCCATTTCCAAGACATTTGCCAACCGTAACCGCAATTTCGGTGTAGAGCAGTTCGATCTGTTGATGGATTTAAGCGATGATTCCGGCATGCAGAAAAAGTGGATAGCCTTTCTACGAAAAATAAAAACTTTTGAGATCAATTATCCGGAAGTCATGGCATCGCTTAATCTATTCCTGCGGGATGTTATGATCGCGTTGGAAGCGAATGAACCATTCGCAAAAACATGGGATTCCTCTACCGGAAGCTGGTAAGCTTTATTTCTGATCCCATTGCTTTTCATACAGATGCGCTATTTACGAATATTCGCTCATTTGACCCTCGCCCCATTTTTCATATCGAAGACAATTGCCGGCACGTTTGCGCGCTCGCTCAAAACCCCCTCATACGTGTACCTTGCGTTATCCTCCCACCCGAGACGATATCACAGTGCGGCCAGAAATGCGAAGCACGCAACTTCACAGGAGTGCTTTGTATTCTTCCAGAAGTGACTTGGGATTTCAAAGGCGTCCAGGTCTTCCGCTACGGCGGAAGCGATATAGAGAAATTCCTCATACTCGTCATACCAGAAGCTTAGATGTGACCGATTGCCTAAAAGCGTGACGGAACTTCGGCTGATATTAATTCTTTTCCGGGTCAGACATACGATCAGATACAGATTGCGCAACCTCATCAGGCTCCTCCTTTCGCGATCTTATCCCGCCGTATGGCTGGTGTATCAATTCTTCCGGCGTTGGAAATTTCGGCGCGATATGAGCAACCTGACGCTCGCCGGTTTTGTTGTCAATCGTGATCAACGTGCTGTCAAAGTCTACGCGCGCTTTTGCGTCAAGCTCGTCCATGGCGTATCCAAATCTCCCCTTCCTGTCGAGCGGCATATTAACGGTAGTACTTCGCTTTTTGGTTCCGTCATCAGCCTCTCGAATCTCCGAAAATACCTGTTGACACTCGTACAGATTGAATACAATCACCTTTTTGTCACCGAATTCCTGAAAAATCGCCAGGCAGCGATATTTGGCGTTTGGATTCCAGTTCATAAATTCGAACAGCATGGGGCAAAATACTTGGTGGTGCAGGTGCGCGGGTTGTTTCGTCCCTTCTTATGGTTAGCGAATTTCAGGCCGTTCTTATCGTAATCCACAGTTGGCTCGATAATAAGCCGAAGGTTTTGCTCGTCAATACCAAGTGAGATATGCTGATCATCAGTGAAAAGGTTGACACAGGACATATTAAAAGTGATTGTCTTAAAAGCGAGTGTGACGCGCGGTTTAAATGTGTCTGACAGGAATTCACCGCGTACCCGCTGGACTGTCTTTGCCTTGGCTTCACTGTAATCACGAAGTCCGCCGCGCCCTTTTTTGAGTGGCTCCGGTGCGGAAGCTGCTGTGTTTTGTTCATTCATTGGCACACCTCATTTCCTCGATCCGTTTTTCGATCGCTTTCCGTGTCAGCGGTGTAATTGTCCAATGAAAACCCCTCGACAGGAGAGGCTGGAGCTGAAATAGCCCAATCCTCCAGCTTTTCCGCAAGCGCCCGCCGGCAAAGCATCATATGTTGGAATTCACAGCTGGCAAGGTCAAAGAGGATGACCCGCTCATCATTTTTCGAAAAGCAATTTGCCGCCACTTTGTATCTCCACCCCTTTTGCCATCCCAGCAGAAGATAGATAGCGCGCAGAAACTTGCGGGCTGGAATGGAAGAGTCCGCCCACGGTACGGCGTTTCGATTTCGAGCTGTGCTTTTCCGAACAGCAATTAATCGCTCTGTCGGGTGCAAAAGCATCTCGACGTGAGCGGTTTCTTTCATCAATGCCCTACAAGCGGAGTTAAATTGCAGACCATGTGGAGAAATCGTCATGGCCGCCGCGTATCTGTCTGAAAAAAGTTCCCGGCGCACGCGCTTTGTTCCCGCGACGTGTACAACCTCCGCTTCAATATGCGGCTGTGGTATGCGGGCGGTTTCCAGGGCGCAGAGATAGTGGCTTGCGTCATAGCCGCCGAAGGCGGCGTTTACAGGGATAAAGCCGGACAGCAGTCCTTTCCTGATCACTTTTATTACGTATTTATGGTCGAAAAACGAAGACGCCGGATTGCACTTCAGGAGCAGAAGTGAGCGGGCGTGTTCCTCTCTGGATACAATCCCGTCGTGGTGATCCGGTTCATAATATATCTTCCGCTGCCCTTTGTTCCGGACTGCCTTGTGGGTCAGAAAGCTATCGATAAAGGTTTTTTGCATGAGAAAATCGCCGCTGTATTTTTCATTGCTTAATATCCCAAACACGCTCCGCTCGGACCATATCAGGTGTTTTGCGGCGGTGGGGCGCGCGAGACATGTCATTATTTCCGCGATTTCTTTTTTGGAATAGCCCGCCAAAAACAAATCATAGATGAGCCGGACGGTTTTTGCTCCTTCCGGTTCAATTGTTATGCCATATTTGCCATCTTTTTTCAGCCCCAGAAGGTTCACGGGGCAAAAATAGTCTCCCGCCTCAAAGCATTCAACATTACCATATCTTACCGACTTTGATTTTAACTCGCTTTCCACTTCAGCGAACATGGCGAACAACGCCAAAAATATCTTGTTGCCGGTATCGAGCGTATTGAGGTTATTATTTTCAAAAAAGATACCGACCGGTGGGTCAAGGGTCAGCAAGAGTTCAACGGTATTTAAGCAGTCGACGATATTGCGCGCAAACCGGGATACTTCCTTCACAAGGATCAGATCAATCTTCCCTGCCTGACAGTCCTTAACCATTTGATTAAACGCGGTCCGGTTGCGGATACTGGTTCCACTGATTCCGTCATCCGCATACAGGCCCATATATTCCCAGTTGGGGTTTGCGGGAATCATGGTGTCGTAGTGCTGCCTCTGATTCTTCAGGCTGTTCTCCTGATCGCTGCTATCGGTGGATACACGGGCATAGGCAGCCATCCGAAAGGTTTTCTGCCGCCAGTCCTTTTTTTCGTAAATCGGATCAATGTCCGACACGATTCTGTTTTTATGATTCCGTCCCATCGACGACCTCCCGCAAAGAACCAATACCAGCCATCAGCTTGTTCGATAGACTTGATTCCCAATTTCTTTTTGGCACAGTCAACCATCCGCTTGCCGATGCCCCGATTTTGAAGCGAATGATACACTTGAGTACAGGAAATGGCGCCATTCTCAAGCATATCTTCCAACAATTCAGCTGCTTCATCCAGTTTGCAGACATCCCCCTGAGGTTCTTCGCCGCTTAGCAGTTCCTCCGCTGTTATTTCATACTCACCAATCCAACGGATGGAGGAATCGTCAGTTATCTCGAAAGCAATCGGTTTTCCTTCTATGGAAAGGCTGTTTTTCAGTTACACAATAACCCGAATCCCAGGATTGCTATTGAGGCTGCCAACAAGCAGAACGCTCCGCGGCGGTGATGTCTATAGAACCAAGTCCGCGGTAAATTCCCTTTGAACCGCCGGACTTGTTCATGTGGCCAATGATAACAATAGCACAGCCTGTGCGCTCGGCAATGGCGGTCAGTCTTTTCAGTGTTGGACGGATACCGTTGGCGCGGTTTATCTCGCTTCCTTCGCCGAGATAGCCTGCAATGGGTCGATTACCAGTAAGCGCGCGCCTATCTCACGAATTGCGCTCTCAATGCGGGAATCATTCAGATTCAGGGTGACGCCATCGTCGTCAATGAACGCTATTTGAGAACAATCCGCGTTAGCGCTTTCCAACCGCGGCTTCAGTGTATCGTCAGCTCCATCTTCAGCGCTTTGGTAAATAATTTTTGCAGGAGAAATTGTGTTTTCATTGCATGGCATTGGAAGCCCTTTTGAAAGCAACGCAGCAATATTCAACACAAAAGTTGTTTTCCCATCACCCGGATCGCCTTGTATGATGGTCAGCTTTCCGTAGGGAATATACGGAAACCACAGCCAGTCTACCTTTTGGGCAGAGACAGTTGAAAAATAACGTATCGGCATCAATTGTTCGGTATGCTTTCCCACACGCAAAGCTCCTCTCCGATACGCTTGCAATATATGTAATTCTATCATGGTTGGGACGGCTTTCCCATTGAGTCGTACTCAAACAAACTATGATAGGAGCTTTGAAAAATGGAGAATTTCTACCTGATCGACCTGAGAAAGGTCGGCTCGCGTATAAAAAGTGCGCGAAAAAAGCGTAACCTTACACAGGAACAGGCCGGTAAGATGGCAAATCTTACCGCGCAGTATTGGAGCCTCGTGGAGAACGGACAACGCGCAAGTATAAACGCTTATTTGCAAATTGCTGCCATCCTTGGAGTGACACTCAACGATCTGTTTTACGAGGAGAGCCACCGAGTGAAAACAGAGCAACCCTTTAGCTATGGCGAACTGGTTGCCGGTTGTACAGATGTGGAACGGCGGATCATTGACGACACACTGGCGTGGCTGAGAACGATTCTGGAACGACTCCGTAAGAATTAGCGGATACCATGGCAATCTTGCAACTTTAACACCGAACATGGCGAAAAACGAAGATAAACGGACTTAACATCCGAAAACAAGAAAATTTAAGATTGCCAAACACTTCTGTTTTTGGCAATCTTGCCGCCGGATAAAGCTACAGATAAAACGGTGGGAGCCGTCATCACCTTCATTGGTGATGACGGCTCCCACCGTTTTTGTTTGACCTCAAATCAAGCATGATCTTTGCGCTGAGATTTTATATGCTGCTTAACCTTCTTCATGGCCCAATCATAATGGCTGGCAGTTGCCGACACGCAGTAGCTACCCAGCGTGGTGGTTCCCGTCCATGAAAAGTGCTTCTTGGAAAACAGCTCGTCGTTTGAAAAGGATTCGATCATGCTCATCACATCGCTGTGGCTCTGTTTCAGCATAGCTATGGCGTCCGCACACGCGGTGGCCTGGTGCTTTTCCCAAAATGCCACGTTCATTTCACCATAGTTTTTCCAGTTGTATGGCGCCGGTAGAAACGGCTTTGGATCACCGCTTTGGTTTGATTTAACCCAATTCAGCAACAGCTGATGCCATTCGTACAAATGGATATAAACATCCCGCAAGTTCTTGTCCCGCGCCCAGTGCGCTTCCTTGCCGACAAATTCATCGCCGAAGTTGAAAGTTGCGGCTTTCTCATCCTCGGTCATGGAATCAATCAGGCTCCAGAGTTTATTAAACTGCCCATTGGCGGCTTCCATCAAATCAAGCTTGGTTGTTGGTCTGCCCATGCTATTTCCCTACCTTCTTAATTTTTCGGCGAAGCTGAATGAGCCGCTTGACGTCATTCAGTATCCGCTCATCTGTCACATTGATCATCAGCCAGCGGCCGCCCATCACAGAAACGGAGCCCGCCATAAGCCCTTGCACATGCTCGCTAAGCATTGGCGCCATCAGCTCGGCCTCAGCTTCCTCTTTTGCGCCGATCACGACCAGCGCGATAAAAAATCCCGGCATGGGATACAGGGTACAAAGCGAGCGCCCCGCCTTTTGATATTTCACGTTCCAGCCGGGCTGTCCGCTGCATCCGCTGTAGCTGTAACTTGGCTCGACTTCATAATTCGCGTGAAGAAAAGCGTTCAAGTCCTCCCACAAGGGGTTCGCGATAAATTCCGCTATATCTGTCTTGGTCGGCTGTCTGTCCGCGCCGTAAAGCTCTATCCAGTCCATTTGCATCGCTCCTTTGCCTAAAGTATATCACGCCAAAGATGACAACAGCGCGTCATGTTATGTTCGAAGTTTTTCTAAATGCAGTTTAAGCCGTTCCGGAGCAACTACGCTGACATCTTTCCCGAACGACAGTAAGAATCCATAAAGCCAACCGTCCTCAGGCATCTTGGCAAATACACGCAGCCATCCATTATCATCTTGTTCAATGGCGCCCTCGTCAAACTCATCGTAAACCCGGTAGGCAACTTGCGCGGGAAAAGCAAGCTCCAGCGCGACAAGGGAGTCTACCGTCGCACCTGAATCCTCTATCGGCGGCGGAGCGTATTGACCCGCGGGGAAAATCTCATCCGTCTCGCTTAGATGCAGCATGCGGTTGATTTTGAAGGTGCGGTAATCCTGCCGGTTCAAACAAAACGCTTGGAGATACCACGCTTTCGACTTAAACACCAGTTTGAGAGGATAGACCTTCCGCTCGCTTTGCTCACCATATGAGCCAACATAATCAAACGTGATCGCGGTGTGACGCAAGATGGAGCGTTTGAGCAGATCAAAGCGCTGACTATCCGCTTCGCCGTGACCCCAGCGGGAGAAATCTACCTTAATCCAGTCGTTATCCGTCTTTTCGAACAGGTTTTGGAGCTTTCCGAGGAGCTTGTCCGTTTCCATCTGCCGCGTGGCGCTAAGCCCCTGTAACGCGAGAATAATCTGGTTTTGGTCGTCCTCGGAGAGGAGGCTCTTATTCAAAACATATTCTTCCATTATGGAAACGCCGCCGCCCTTGCCCTGGGTGGTATAGATGGGAATATCCGCCGCGGACAGGATTTCGATGTCGCGCAGAATGGTACGTTTCGAGACCTCGAAATGTTGAGCCAGCTTATTCGCGGTCATCGTTTTTCGATTCATTAAAAGATAGACCATTTCAAATAAGCGATGTATTCGCACGCTGCCGCCCCCTAAATACAGTATATCACAAAAACATGACAACATAGTGTCATGTTTTTGTGGCAGCACTCTTTTATATTGCACACAACAGCTATTGAGCCTTTGACTTCTTGCGCAGCTGCAACGATATATTCCTGCACTCAGCCATCGACAAAAACAGGCTTGCGGCAGCCTGCGCCTTCTCCTTTTGCGCCGCATCCGGAGCGGCTTCGTCGGAGAGCTTATCCATGACGGTGCGAACATCCGCAAGTTTCAACAGATTGACCGCGACACAGAAAAAGCTCTTTCGCCGCCCGTCATTATAGTTTTTCAGCAGATGCCCGAGAACCTCGACCTTGCCGTTCAGTTCGGCTTGGTAAGCTTCCAGCCCGATTCGTTGCACCTTTTCCAAATCTCGGAGCTGATTTTTGTGCGTGATGAAGGAGTCGGATTTGTCGGCACCGTCATATTTTTTGCAGGGGAATTCCTCGCAGAGATAACAATACTCGAGGCCCTTGCGCTGGCAGCAGGACAGCACGCCGCAAGGAGGGTGCTTTTCTGAAAATCCAGTGCCGGCGCAACCGGGACACCTGGACGAGCCGTCGGTGTGCTACCGGGGACACAGCCCGTAATTGAGGCCGCAAGCCGAAAATAAAGGGGAATTTTGTTGTTTGTATCCTATCGCTATCTCCCCAATACTGAACATCGGCTAATCGCTGTCGCCGCACTCGCTGCATTTCTTGTGATGCTGATCGATAACCCCGCCGCAGGATTTGCAGGTAAAGCGCTCCCTTTGCGCCTCTAAAAAAGCGTCCATATCCCTTTTGGCGTCAAAGCCATTCTGCGTCAAGTCCACATTATAGTTTTGCACATATCTCTGGCTCAGGCTCTTTATTTTCGCGCACGGGAAGCGTCTGCATTCAAAACACCACCGCAAGTCTTGTTCAAAAGCGCACTTCTTTTTCACGCAATTCCGGCAGCTTTTGCGGGTGATTTCCTCAATCGGCTCTCGGCAGCCCGGACAAGGCCGCTTGTTATCTAAATGCGCGCTGCAAGCAAGACAGTTAACCCCGCAAGGCGCAATCATGGTGTTCTAAATTTTATCGGGCATTCTCATGGTTGCTCCCCCATTTGAGCTGAAAACTCGGTGTTACAGCTATTACACGCGACACTAGATGTGCCGGTCCATAGCTGTTTATTTCGTGTAACCGGCTATTTTATTATACATTACTTTTTATACCAAAACAATGATGGGGAATACGCTGTTGTCGTTCCATGCAACAACGTATTCCCCTTTTTTGTTTTATCCGTAAACGAGAGGAGCTGTGCCATGATATGATTTCCGCTCTCCAGAATCAGTCGACATCATTAGTACAGCCAGAGATGGGCCGTCTACGCAAGCAGCGTGGACGGCTTTTTCTTTTTATCCATAACGCTTATTTAACAAGGAGGAAAACCTTTACATGACAAATATTGATCACGATTTCAAGGGCGCGCAGATCATCCACGGGGACGTCTTGCACGTTCTTCCCACCTTCCCGAACAGTCTGTTCGGCGGGATTATAACCGATCCCCCTTACGCTTCCGGCACGGCCGACCAGAACGCCCGCCAGCGCTCAACTTCCATGAAATACACCAGCACCAAGTCAGGCAACCCTCTGCCGGACTTTGAGGGTGACGCAAAAGGCCAGCGAAGCTGGACACACTGGATGGCCGAGTGGCTGAACGAGGCCTGCCGCGTTTGTGCTCCCGGTGCAACCATTTGCCTGTTTATCGACTGGCGGCAGCTTCCCAGCATGACCGATGCACTTCAGTGGGCCGGGTGGATTTGGCGCGGGACACTGGTGTGGGATAAGACCAACAGCCGCCCGCAGCGGGGACGCTTCCGCCAGCAGGCGGAGTTTGTGGTGTGGGGCAGCAACGGTCACATGTCCAGCGACCGCAAAGCGCCGGTACTGCCCGGCGTGTTCCGCCAATCCATGCCCGCGTTTTCCAAGCGCAGCCACCAGACGGAAAAGCCGCTGGAGCTCATGCGTGAGATGGTGAAGATCGTGGAGCCGGGCGGCATTATCCTCGATCCCTTCGCCGGGTCGGGCACTACGATTGAAGCGGCCCGATTGGAGGGTTATCCCGCTGTGGGTATTGAGTTGTCGGCATATTACGCGAAGACCACCGCAGCGCGCATCGCTGAAAATAGCAAGGATGAAGTCAATGCCGGGTGTCAGTAAGGAACAGGTTGAGGCGGCAAAGGCGGTCGATTTGCTCTCCTGGCTTCAAGCCAATGAGGCGGGAAACCTGCGCAGGGTGGGCGGAGAATACTGTCTGCGGGATCACGACAGCCTGAAAATCTCAAATGGCCGTTGGCATTGGCACAGCCGAGGCATTGGCGGCCGCACAGCGCTCAATTACCTCATCAAGGTGCGGGGCATGGGCTTTGTGGCGGCAGTGGAAGCGGTTAGCGATAGCAAGGCACTTCCCGCTCCCGCACTATCTGTATCGTCTTTTTCTCCATCGGATGCGCGAGAGTTCTCTTTGCCACCAAAATCCCCGAGCAATTACCGAGTGACCGCATATCATCGTCATCCACGATCAGCCCGCCGAAGGCAAAGATTACAACGAAGTCCTGCTTGCACACCAGCGGCAGAACAAACCACAAGAACGAGGTCGCCAGCATGATAGCGGCCTTTCTTTATAACAACAGAATCGAGGAGGTTCAATATGGATAACACTTTACAGCAATTTCAGCATGAGGAATTTGGCTCCGTCCGCGCCATCGAGATTGGCGGCGAGCCATGGTTTATTGGCAATGATGTCGCTGCCGCCTTGGGCTACATCCATTGACCCGCTCTTTGCGCGTCATCGCATGGAAAGGAGTGATGCGGTATACAGGAACAGATTAACGAGAAGTCGGTGGTTTTGTACATCAAGGCCGGAAAGCTGACCGATCAGGTGCTGGCTAAAGCACTTCAAGCCGCCATGCGCCGAATGCGTGACCCAAACGCCAAGCACGGCAAGCAGAGCGTTAAATCCCTGACCCGGCGGGGCGCCAGCCTGCAAAACATCGAAATCACCGACAGTAACATCAAGGACTTTGAGCGCTCGGCTCTACATTGCTGTGCCCAGGGTGTTCACACTTCCGATCAGCTTTTTCAGGAAATCCGTGCCTTCGGCTAGGCGATAAGCTTCGCCTGCCTTGGTGGTAAACCAGAACATCATTACATAGGGCAGATTGGGAAGAACCTTGGTTTTGAGGGCGGGAGTTAGGCCGAAGGACTTCATAGCTCATGTCCCCCGTGATCTTTGTTTTTGATCTTGTCAAGCGTATCCTTCGCCTTTTCCCTGAATCGGGAAAGCGCATCAAGCAGCGACGGGCGCTGTACCGCAAGACCGCATTGTTCATCATCACCTCAGACACGGATAACACGTTCGACTTCGTCACCGCCATGATTTGCTCCCAGCTGTTCAATGTCCTCTGCACAAAAGCCGATGATGTTTATGGTGGGCGGCTTCCCATCCCCGTAAGGTGCTTGCTCGACGAGTTTGCAAATATAAAAATCCCGCAGATGGAGCGGCTAATTTCAGTTTTGCGAAGCCGTGAAATATCAGCCGCGCTTATCGTACAGGCGCAGAGCCAATTAAAAGCCATCTACGACAAGCATGCCGACACCATTACAGGTAACTGCGACGCCATGCTGTTCCTCGGCGGCAAGGAAAAAGGGACGCTGGAAGAGGTCAGTAAAATGCTTGGGTGTGAGACCATCGATACCTATAATAACAGCGAAACGAAAGGGAATTCTCCGTCTTTTGGCAAAAATTATTCCAAGTTGGGAAAAGACCTGATGTCTATGGATGAGCTTGCCGTCATGGACGGCGGCAAGTGCATCTTACAGCTTCGCGGCGTGCGCCCCTTCCTCAGCGACAAGTATGATATCACCCGCCACAAAAACTACAAGTATCTTTCAGACTATAATGAAAAAAATGCCTTTGATGTCCAGAAGTACATGTCCACGCGTCTTCGGGTCCGGCCGGAGGATGAATTTGAGCTGTACGACATTGAGCTGCCAGAGGACGAGCAGTTGGAATAAACTACGGCGAGAGGATGCCGGTGGTGTCCTCTCGTTGTTGGCTCATGAAATTGATTACTGATAATCCTGCGTATCAATTTCGGCTGCCGCGGCTTCAAAAGCCGCCTGGCGCGGCTCCACCAGCTTTTCCTTTGCAGGGAATGCCTTATCGTAGTCATCCAGCCCGGTTTCATCCGGATACATCCCTTTGCTAAAATGCACTTTCCCATGGACGCCGTCAAGAGCGCCGTCATAAAGCGGCAGCGCCATAATGCCGGTATAGTATTTCCCGTCCGGCATGGAGATACCGTATTTCTTCGCGCCAATAAAACCGTACGGATGGTAGTGGTAGGGAAAACCGCCAATTATGATTGCCCGATAACCGAGCAATCTGGCCTGCTCGATGGAATGGGCGATCAGCTTTCGCCCCAGCCCCTGCCGATGCAATTCCGGCAAAATGCTGACCGGGCCAAAGGAAATCGTATCACACACACTGCCATCGTCCGCAATCACTTTGGATTTTGAGTAGAAAATACTGCCGACGATTTTACCGTCCAGCTCCATCACAAATGTGAGTTCAGGGATAAAGTCGGGGTGTGTTCTGAGCTGGTTGGCCATGAAGTGCTCGCTGCATCCGGGGCAATATAAGTTCCAAAACGCTTCTCTGGTCACGTTTTCAACTTGCCAGTAATCTCTCGGTTCTTCATGACGGATCGTTATATTCATCGCGTACTCCTTCGTGCTTGTGGGTTTTATGGCAGGGAAGCTGACTAAATCATAGGGTTTTACTTAGATAAACCATATCTATCAATTGAACGCCATCTTCAAACATTGGGTGGTCGTAGTTGTCCGTGAAAAAGTTCTTAACCCGATGAGAAATCACAAACCCATTTTTCTGGTAAAACTGTATAATCCCTGGGCTGTCGCCTGTTCCCACAAGCATTTCCCGATATTTGCCCTTGTAATGGGAGAATATGTGGTGTAGTAGTTTGCCGCCATAACCGTGGCGATGCCATTTTTCATAGGTGGCTATGTTTTTCAGTTCGCAAACATCGTCGCTTTCCTGTGTAACAACACAAACACTTTTCAAGTCACCATCGTATAAGGCGAAAAGCTCACCGCGCTCTATGTATTTGTCTATCATGGATTCTTGTTCGTCAGCTAACAGGAGTAAATCCAAAAATTGTTTCTTGTTTTCATGAACTTTCTTTATCTCCAAAAACGCCACCCAATCTTTCGTCTGTTATCTCTCAGGCATCTTAATTGGATGCCTGATGACTGTTTTCAGCTTGGCGGGCTCCGTCTTGCGCGTGTCGCTCAAGTATATCTCATGATGATAGCGTTTGTCTGAAATGTCAATTGCATATCCTCGTTCCTGGGCAAAGCGATCCATTGCGAATACTGTAGCCGGTTCATCATCATAGGCACCAAGGTGCATGCACTGGACGCAAAGTCCTTCGTAATAGGTGAAATACTCCACCCCGGAAAAATCCAGTTTCTTTTTTCGGGTAGCTTCTTCGACAGCCCAGTCAAAATTGGCCTGCCTCACAAAATCCGGCAGCCGAATCAGCGAAATCCAGTTGAAGCTTTCCTTATGGGCGTAATCAACGCCATTAATGCCGTCCTGCCACCAGAAGCCCTCCAGCGGCGGAACGACATATTCAAAGAAGCCCTCAATTTTATGCAGACCCTTGTAGCTCATTTTAATGGTATACGCCACGCCATACAGCGCGTTTAGCGCCTTACTGTATTCGCCGTCAGCTTCATTGGGGTCGCCCTTGCCCCGAACAGCAAGATAATTCATGGATGGGATTTCTACAATACCCGGCTTTTGGGGCGGCAGGTAGAATTCCTTATACTCTTTCTTGAAGTCATATGCCATATCTACGCTCCTCAATGTGCCGGGAGGATGCCGACGCATCCTCCCGGCCTGCATTTACTCTACTTTTTCAGAACGGGCGCCTGAATCTCGGTTTCCAGCTTTTCGGGATTGTCGGTATCATCCGGCGAGGTGATGACATGCCCGCGCAGCGGCCCCGCAAAGCTGTAGCCGTTGTCCTCCATCCACCGGGCGAGCTTCTCGCTGGCGGCGTCATAGCCGCCGTCAAAGGGGCCGGTAAATCGCAGCGTCGCGGCAAGAGGAATCTCGTCGTATTCCTTATAGATAAACTCGCCGTCGCTTTCGCCGAGGGTGTCCACGGGGATAGCGATCTCCACATCAGGGTCGCTTTCCTTGTATTCTTCGTCAAAGTAAGTGGAGTAACCGTCGCTGTGGCAGGCAACGCCATGCTCCCCAATGTATCTGCCCAGCTTTTCCCACAGGATGCCCTCCTGGTTGTATTTCGGGATGATGCCCCGCAGGGACAGCACCTTTACCGCCGGCAGTTTCTTCAGTTCGACCTCATACAGCAAAATATTACGCTCCTTTCGCATTATGTCGCCCATCTCAAGCAGCCGCGCGAGCCTTGTTTGCTCGGTTTCAATGACTGCCTGAACGGAATCGGCTTTGGCGCGCAATACCTTGTTCATGTAAGCAAAGTCGTTTATTCTTTGCAGAATGTCGCCCATTTCATCAATGGAAAAGCCCAAATCCCGCAAACGTACAATGTTCTGCGCGAGGGGAATCTGTCCAGCGCTGTACTGCCGGTAGCCAGTGAATTTATCAATCTCGGCGGGGTACAGCAGCCCGCATTTCTCGTAATGCCTGAGCATCCGTGGCGATATGCGGACAAGATGAGAAAACTCGCTTATTTTGAACAAGCCGCGCCTCCTTTCCATGCAACGACCGTCGTCATTGCTTTTGCAATCCGGTTTGCAATTACAGAATAAGCCTTGACACAATGTTAAAGTCAAGAGGGTTTATAACGTTTTTATAAAGTGGGATCAGTTCCCATTGCCGGAGGGCAACGTTTGCATGAGCGCAAAGAAATGCTCAGGCTCACCGGTACGAAAGTATTCATACCAGGATTCCAGCGTGTTTGATTCAAAAACACCCAAATGCGAGAGTATTTGTTTCGCCCACAACAAAGCTCCCGCGCAGCCTGAGGTAATCAGGTTGTTATCCGACACAGATGGCTTGTCAATATAAAAACTTTGTCCTTGATAACCGGGCGAAATCATTTCAAGAAATCTCGGCCCATTGCTTGTGTGCGGATGATTATCCAATAACCCAAAATTGGCAAGCGCAGCGGTAGCCCCACAGATCGCGCACACCGCAGCGCCTATAGAAAGAAATTCGCCAGCTATTTCGATGATAGCACCGTGCTTGGGGTCGTTCCATGTATCGGCTCCCGGTAACAGTAATACGCTCGTTTTGCTCACAACAAGTTCATCGATTACGCAATCAGGCACGATTGTCAGCCCGCCCATTGTATGAATTGGCTCTTTAGAACAGCCAACCGTTTTGAGCGATACACGCGGCGCGTCCTGTTTGAAAAACCTGCCGGAATTCAGCTCCGAG
>JAVBNY010000018.1:0-60625 GCA_031551205.1 Oscillospiraceae bacterium
CGGAACCAGACTTCCAAAAGAAATGGAAGTAGCAAATTCGGATATATCATTTTCGTACAGAAAATAGGGCAGACTTTCATCTGATGCTTTCAAATTTACCTCTTCAAACAACCTGTTAAAATACTTCCTCTTTTTCTTGACAGGATATTCTTTTACATACTCCATAATTCCGATAACTATCGCCGTTGCCAGAGCCACGAGTATCATAATTGTACAATCCTTAAAGATTACAAATGAACCGATTGTAAATACAACCAAGCCAAGATAGATTATCGCTATGTATTTGTTTTTCAGCGAAGCTTTTACCGTGCCTGCCCAAAGAAGCTTGAAAAGCTCCCTTATTCCTCTCCCCAACGCCCAAAACAGAACATAGAAAATCTTATAACTCGTACTTTCTTCTACATTATTCGACATAATAAATCCCCCTAAACGCCTGTTTCAAACAGGCTCTTCATAATTTTATATGCGTTATAATTGATAATGACCCTTCTGACCGTCTTTTTCAGTTCAATATCTTTGCAAGGCATAGTGTAGTTATTTTTGTCGTGGATAATGAGATTTAGGGTTTTATAGACCTTTGTTTTCTCTCTAAAAGTTATGTAAAGGTACTTTTCAAGTAGCTTTTTAAAATGCTCACGCTCAATAATTATCCTGTCGTTTTCAACAGGCTCCGTTTGTTCCAAAGCCTCAACGATAGAGATAAATTCTCTTGCCACCAAATCAAGTAATGTCATATGAAAATCACCAACTTAGATTTTTATCCTGCTTCTCAGGTAGATATTTGTGTTTTTTATGCTGGAATGCCGTAATTTTTTCATAACCTCATCTTTGGATTTACATCTTCGATATTCCAGTTTAGCGTAAGCTCTTCTTAAATCGTGGCACTTAAAACCAAGATTTTTTGCTCTATTTTGCAAATAAACAGCCGAATAAAACAGCTTTTTATCAGTCTGCGTATTTGCCGTATCTTCTTTTATACTCTCAAAAAGTTTAGGATATTCGCTTTTTAAAAGTGTAACCTCGTCACGCTCACCACCTTTGGCGATAAAGCGAAAAGTCACAGCATCATCGGTTATTGCAGTATCTTTAGGTGCTATCCCTGCAAGCTCCGATACCCTAAGTCCTGTTGCTGACATAATTTGAAAGCTCATTTTAAGCTTTTTGTTCTGGATATGCTTAATCTTCGAATCAATTTTGGCATACTCAACTTCCTCAAATTTGCGATATTTTTTGCATGTGCTTTTCTCTAATTTTTCAATATGTTTCAGCGTGTCATCGGATAGCTTGATATCTTGAAATTCGCAGAAATGCAAAAAGGCGTTCTTGGCTTGCGAAAAGTAGTTCTTGTTTTTAATAAGCCCAAGCTTATCCAAGACTTTCTGAATATCAAGCCTATTTACCGTATCTGTAAGGCTCTGACCCTCAAACAGGGTACAGAGCCTTTTGTAATACGTTTCGGCCGTCGCGTCCGTGTGACTTTTTAAAAGACAAGCCCTATATTCCTGCAACAAATTGTATAGCATCATCCGGTTACTCCTCCTCCGTGACATAATATATAATATATATATTATGTCATTACCTGATAATTCCAGAACGGCTTGGGAAATATGCTTTGGCCTTACAACACAACGATTTAACAACTGTAACCGTGGTGTAATCGCTTTAATCTATTTTATGCCGTGGTTACACTTCGGTTACAGTTAGTTTTGCCCACTTGGGAAATATTTTTCAACACAAAAACAGACTGCAAAATGCAGTCTGTCAGAAGCTGTTTTATAAGTGAAAATCCTAGATATATTTCTCCCTGTGCTGACGCTTGTATCTGTCCAACAGATAGTGAGGTATCTCCACAAGCATAGCATCCTCGCACATGCCGTAGGCGTTGATATGGATATCGTCCAAGAGGCAGAACCCCAAGTGCTGATATATGCAAAGCTCAAACTCGCATTGTATGTTTTCCTTATCCATAGGCATTAGGTGTATAATCCACAGTTGCCAAGAGCGGCATTCCATGGGTCATAACCTCTTATATTAACCTTCAATTCTTTAACTCCTGTTAAATTAATATCAAAATTTGCTGGCTCTACTCCTGCTTTCATTTCTTTTGTAAAAAGAAGTTCATTATCTCCATAGATTTCTAACGTTGTAGGGTATGTCCTACTTCTATATTCATATATCTGAAAAAAAACTCCTGATATTCTGCTATATTTACCATTTATTTTATAGATATTTTTATTCCCTCCATACGTAGCAGTCAAACAATTTGAATGTGTTTTGCCAAGATTGTCTTCAAGCGAATTCGAATTTTTAAAATCAGTACCGTCAAAATAATCCAAGTTCCCAAGCATAACGGCTGGCTTGTCTGATTTATGCTCTCCGATATAGACGCTTGAAGTTGAACCTTCCCACTGTACAACCTCGCCTAGAGCCTCGCTTATCGCTCGTACTGGCAGATATGTAGTGCCGTTATACATGAACACATCTACCGTGTTTCCCTTGCTGTCCTTCGGTATTAACTTTTCATCGTTTAGATAGATATCGATGCCATAGCTTACTTTGATATTCTTGGAAATAAGGGGTACAAGTCCTGCGAATGCCGGTTGAATGAGTAGGCTTACTATCAACATTACGGCCATACCCATTGCTACATATTTGCTCTTTTCATTTCTTTTCATCTTGTCTTCCTCCTTGGTGTTGATTTAAGTAAAAATTAGAGTTCGTAACCCACCATTTAATGGTGGGTTACGATTAATACTAACATAGCTCATATATACTGTCAATACCAACTTTTAAAAGGAAGGTATTGATTTTCTATGAAGATTGTCGCTAATGATTATGAAGCAAAAGATATATTAAAAATCATCCGTGAATGGACTGGATTAACTCAAAAAGAATTTGGAAAGGCCATTGATAGGAGCGAGCGAACTATGCAAAATCTTGAAGCTGGTATATCCAATTATTCTTTTAAAACCCTACTTGAAGTTGCCAAAAAACATAATATTGAAATTGTTATCAGCAAGAACGACAAGTAGTTTTACATATTGCCATGTTCCAGTTAAGAGGTATAGCTTACTGGAAGAGGATAACGGAATAAGCAAATAGCCAAGGGGTAATGAAAAGATATGCTCATTACCCCTTTTTGAAATTATATCTTCTTATACCGTTGTCAAGGTCGAATAGTATTTGCTCTCGCAAATCTGCATCCTTCCACTGACAAGTAAAACATATTGGACAATCCCATTTTCATACAATTTATTAGGTTATGATGTGGGAGGGGAAAGTATGAGCAAAAAAAACGATGATATAAAGGTCATTGTTGTAAATAAGCCTACAAAGGAAGAAGCTGACAAAAAAATAAAAGAGCTATGCGAGTTTTTATCTAAAACGTGGCACACGAAGATAGAACCCAAATAGCCCTTTTTAAAAATCCCTTGATACACAAGGGTTTGCGACTGCAAAAACATCTTTTATACCTAAAGCAATACGGTGGGCCGGACGGGGAGCTTGGGGCGTCGCTCCGTTATTTGAGCCAACGCTTTGCTATGCCTTATAAAGAACTTAAGGCAATTCTTACTGACATCGGCACCGAAGAACTGGGGCATCTTGAGATGGTAGGATCGATTGTTTACCAGCTTACGCGGAACCTCTCCGAGGAAGAGATCAAAAACAGCGGATTTGGGAACTATTTCGTTGACCATACAACCGGAATATACCCGACAGCAGCTTCCGGCTCGCCATGGAATGCGGCGGGAATGCAGTCTAAGGGCGACGTCATCGCGGATCTTACTGAAGACTTGGCAGCAGAACAAAAAGCTCGCGTAACCTATGACAACATTCTGCGGCTCTGCGACGACCCGGATGTAATTGACCCTATCAGGTTTTTGCGCGAACGCGAAATTGTACATTTCCAGCGGTTTGGCGAGGCTCTGCGGCTCGCACAGGATAGGATGAATCAGCGAAATATCTATTCCATAAATCCTGCTTTTGACAGATAAACAGCAAAACTGATGTAAAGCGCCGGAAAATTGGGTAGAGATACCGATTTTTCCGGTGCTTACAGCGCATTTTCAGACCCGGATAATGCCGCTTATCCATGCCATTTTATTGGCTTTTGTCACTGATCCTTTATTTGTGAAAAAATTGTTGACCTACGCGGGAAATTATGATATATTTATTGCACCTTGGGTAAGGTTCTTTTTTTATGCTCATTTCCTTGCCAAAAGGGAGGCAATAAAGCCGGATGATCCCGGCGAGTAAATAGGAGGTGCCGTAAATGCGGGTTAAGATCACAATGGCGTGTCAAACATGCAAACAGAGGAACTATGACACTATCAAAAACAAGAAAAATGACCCAGATCGCCTTGAGATGAACAAATTCTGTCGTTTTTGCAGAAAACACACCCTGCACAAGGAAACAAAGTAGGCGGGACGTGAGGAAAGCCGGTGTGCTTACAATTTGCGTATAACGCGCTTATAGAAAGGGTGTGCAAACATGTCTGATCTGGAAAATAAAAACGGAGGCGAGCTTGAAAGCAAGCAGTCCGCCCCTAAGCCTGCCAAGAAGAAGGAAAAGGTCAGCGGCTTTAATCGCGCGGCAACAAGCATGAAGAAGTGGTTCCGCGAGCTTAAATCTGAGCTTAAAAAGGTTGTTTGGCCGTCGCCAAAGCAGCTCGTTAACAATACGCTTATCGTCATTGCGGCTGTTATTGTCGTGGCGATTTTCGTCTCGCTCTTTGACATCGGGTCACAGACCGTTGTTTCGGTTCTGACAAGGGCGTTTAAGTAGGGAGAGATTGATGTCTGACAATGCGAGATGGTATGTTGTCCACACATACTCGGGGTATGAGAACAAGGTGGCCGCGACGATTGAAAGAGTTGTTGAAAACCGGAAGCTGCAGGAGCTGATCCACGCGGTATTTGTCCCGGTTGAAACAGTCACCGAGATCAAGGATTCGAAGACTAAAACCGTGGAACGCAAGGTTTTCCCCGGATATGTCCTGGTGAAAATGGTCATGACCGACGAGAGTTGGCACGTCGTTAGGAACACAAGGGGCGTTACAGGCTTTGTCGGGCCGGCTTCAAAACCGGTGCCGCTCACCGAAGAGGAGATCGCCGCGCTGGGCATGGAGAAGCATGAGATAACGGTTTCATACGAGACGGGCGACAGTGTGAAGATTGTCGACGGTCCTCTTGAAAACTTTGTCGGCGTTGTTGAGGAGATTTCCCCCGAGAAGAACAAGGTGAGGGTTGTCGTTTCCATGTTTGGCCGCGAGACTCCGGTCGAGCTTGAGCTTGACCAGGTTGAACCGGCTGTTCAGTGAGTTTAATTAGTGCGGGTTGCCGCGCATTTTTATGGAGGTGTCCATTAGATGGCACAAAAGATTGTTGGTTTTATTAAGCTTCAGATACCTGCCGGAAAGGCCACTCCGGCTCCGCCTGTCGGCCCCGCGCTCGGTCAGCACGGCGTCAACATAATGCAGTTTACAAAGGACTTTAACGAGAGGACGAAGGGCGACGTAGGGCTCATTATCCCCGTCGTTATCACCGTTTACGCGGATCGTTCCTTCTCGTTTATCACGAAAACTCCGCCGGCCGCGGTGCTTATCAAGAAGGCCTGCAAGATTGAGAGCGGATCGGCAGTGCCGAACAAGGAGAAGGTCTCGTCCATTTCAAAAGAAGATCTCCGCAAGATCGCAGAGACCAAGATGCCGGATCTTAACGCCGCGAGTGTTGAGTCTGCCATGAGTATGATCGCGGGCACGGCGCGCAGCATGGGAATTACCGTCGCGGAGTGACGCGGCCCTTTTGCAGAGCGCCCCAAACAGTGGGAGGATAATTCCGAAAAACCACTTACGAGGAGGAAAACAAGTGTTTAGAGGCAAAAAATACGTGGAAAGCGTGAAGCTGGTTGACCGCACCCTGGTGTATGATCCGGCTGAGGCTTTCGATCTTGTAATAAAAACCGCCAAAGCCAAGTTTGATGAGACCGTGGAGCTTCACATAAAGCTAGGGGTCGATTCGCGTCACGCCGACCAGCAGGTCAGGGGAGCTATCGTCCTTCCGCACGGTACCGGAAAGACCAGGAAGGTGCTCGTTTTCGCCAAGGGCGATAAGGCCAAGGAGGCCGAGGCCGCCGGAGCCGATTTTGTCGGCGCCGAGGATATGGTTACAAAAATCCAGAGCGAGAACTTTTTCGCCTATGACGTTGTCGTCGCCACGCCGGACATGATGGGCGTCGTGGGCCGTCTCGGCAAGGTGCTCGGGCCGAAGGGCCTTATGCCGAACCCGAAGGCGGGAACGGTGACTATGGACGTGGCTAAAGCTATTGCAGAGATCAAAGCCGGTAAGATCGAGTACAGGCTTGACAAGACGAATATTATCCACTGCCCGATCGGCAAGGTGTCGTTCGGCAACGAAAAGCTTGCCGACAACTTTAATACGCTTGTATCCACGGTTGTCAAGGCGAAGCCGGCCGCCGCGAAGGGGCAGTATATCCGTTCGTGCGTGCTTTCCGCTACCATGGGCCCCGGCATTAAGGTAAACACTTCAAAGTTTATCTGATAATCCCTTGACAAGCGGCGAAAGATCGGATATACTCATTTTTGTAATTTCATACTGTTCCTGAGACAGCAGGAGGCTTTGCCTTAAAGGGATTATTTCCCGCCCGCCGAGGATAACTGGTCTTTAATTAGATAGTTTTGTCCTCGTGCCTGCCGCACGGGGACTTTGTTTTTGAAACTGGAAATGGAGGTGAATTTGATTGCCAAGTGAAAAGATTCTGAAGGAAAAACAGCAGATCGTAGGGCAGCTTGCCGAGAGGATGAAGACGGCGGCCTCCGGCGTGCTGGTGGACTACAAGGGCATCTCGGTTGCGGACGACACAAAGCTTCGCGCCGAACTGCGCAAAAGCGGCGTGGAGTATACCGTCGTCAAGAATACGCTGATGACGCTGGCGGCCCGTGAGATCGGGTTTGAAAGCCTTGAGCCCGTCCTGAAGGGGACGACGGCCCTCGCCACAAGCGAAACCGATCTGGTTGCCCCTGCGAAGATACTCAACGAGTTTGCCAAGAAGTCGAACGGAAAGTTCAAGATCAAAAAGGGCTTTGTCGAGGGGAACATTGTCGGCTCCGAGCAGATTTCAGCGCTTGCCGAGCTTCCTCCCAAGGAGGTTCTCGTCGCGCAGGTGCTCGGTGGCCTGAACGCGCCGATTACAGGCTTTGTAACTGTGCTTAACGGCACGATACGCGGTTTGGCCATCGCGCTGAACGCGATTGCCGAGAAAAAGGGAGCCTGAGCTCAGGAGATTCACACGACACAATTTTAATTTATTGAAAGAGGTATTTTGACTATGGCTACCGAAAAAGTAACAAAACTTATTGAAGATGTTAAGAATCTTACCGTTCTTGAGCTCTCCGAGCTCGTTAAGGCCCTCGAAGAGGAGTTTGGCGTGTCCGCTTCCGCCCCGATGATGGCTATGGCCGCTCCCGCCGCCGCCGCCGCTCCTGCCGCCGAAGAGAAGACCGACTTTGACGTTATCCTCAAGAGCGCCGGCGCCAATAAGATCAGCGTCATCAAGGTTGTCCGCGAGATCACCGGGCTTGGCCTCAAAGAGGGCAAAGAGCTTGTCGACAACGCCCCGAAGGCCGTTAAGGAAGGCCTCCAGAAGGATGAAGCCGAGGAGATCAAAAAGAAGCTCGTAGATGCCGGAGCCGAGGTTGAACTTAAGTAATAAAGCTTGCAGTTAGAGCCGCCCCAACCGGGGGCGGCTCTGGTTTTATTCCTGTGGACTGTTTTTATTTAATGCTGTTCATCGACGCGTCAAACCTCTCCCTGACCGCTTTCATATATTCATCAAAAGCGGAAGGCTGGTGCGTGTTATTGTCTTTGGTATGAGTTCTTGAACCCGGAGGAAGATCGGTATTCAGCTCCGGAGGCACCGTCGCGGGGGAGTTGGGCATCATTGGCGCGGGGGACTGAGGCATCATCGGCGCGGGGGAGGGATACTGCTTTGGCGGGACTGGTGCGGGCTGCGGCCGGACGGCAAAGACCGGCATTGCTGCACCGGAGGCCGCTTCGGACGGATTAAATGTTGCCACCTGCTGCCCGTTATAGGTAAACCTGACAGGGAGTATCGGGGTGAGCCCCAAAAACGCGCAAATACCTTTATAAATCCCGCGCGCCACTGCGTCCTGCCGGTTTTCAAGAATATTCGCGTTTTGTGGATTTGAAACGAAGGCCATTTCAATCAGTATGGCTGGCATAACGGTCCGCCTGAGCACGGCCAGCTCGGGGCGCTCCGTAATCCCGTTGTTTTTTGTACCCAACTGGGCAACAATAGCGGTTTGCACGCTCTGCGCCAGACGCTCGGCAGGGCCTCCTCTTCTGTAAATCAGGGTTTCGGTGCCGTTATATGATGTATTTGCGTTCGAATTGCAATGAAAGCTGATAAAATAGTCCGCGGAGACGGAGTTTGCGTAATCCGCCCTGTTTGCCAAGGGGATGTCTATATCTGTGGAACGCGTGTAATAGACGTCCATATTCGTGTGCTGTTTTAAAAGCTGACCTGTCATAAGCGCAACATTCAGGTTAACGGTTTTCTCCTGCAGACCGTTCAGGCCGATAGCGCCAGGGTTGTTACCCCCATGTCCGGCGTCAAGTGCAATCTTCATAAAATCATCCTTATATAAATTCTTCCGCCGGAATCATAGCAACTTTTCCGGCATGCTCAATACAGTATATTTGGATGATTCTCCGATGGTTACATCCTGAGCTCTAGCTTCAGGCCGCCGTCATAGCTCTCAAGGCTTGAGATTTCCCCGCCATTTGATGCGATATATGCGTTGAGCGCGTCGTTGAGCGACGAGACAAGCTCTTTAGGTATCATATCTCCATTCAGCGCAATGCCCTGTACCATCAATTTTTCAGGCTTTATAGTGAGTGCACCGTTATCTCCGCCCAGGCTTATAATCACGTCAATAGACGACTCCAGGCTGTCCGGCAGGAGCGAAAGGCCCGGCTTTGCCAGGTCGGACACTGTCTTTCCCTGGGATTTAAGCATACTTTCAAGCTTGGACTTTTTGATATCCCCCGTGACGGTTGCCTTTCCGCCTGAGGATAGCGTAACCTCCACGTCTTCAATTGGCAGACCTTCCGCACCGGAAAGAAAGCTCCCCAGCGCCTCCTGCGTGACCTCCAGGCCGATCTTTCCCGCCTTTGGGGAAGGGGAGGGGGCCGCATCCTTAATTCCTTTGTCAAGAGCCGCCGCCCTTTCCGCATAAAGAACATCCTGCAGAGAAGAAACGGATGTATTTTCCGAAAACGACATCTTGAAGATCAGTGAAAACGAGACAGCCAGAAAAAGGACTGTAATCACGATAAAAAACGAGGGCATTGTTTTTAGCTTATTCATATCGCACTCTCCCGTATAATCAATATTTCCGCGGCGACGGCAAGTCCCCGCCATTATGATTATATGTCCGACCGGCAGTAAATAATGCGTTCCTTTCTTTGAAGTATGGACTTTTTTTGTAAAGGGAGATATAATTATAGTAAAAGCGCCGTCGGCGCGTGTCCGTGGAGGAAGCATGAACAAATTTGAGCGATTTTGCAGCAGACACTCTAAATACGGAATCAGGAACCTGATGATGTATATAATACTGGGAAGCGGGGTCGTCTTCCTGCTTTCACTTTTGCCGGGCGGTATGGGCGAGCTTTTTGTAAGCAAGCTCATGTTCAGCTGGGGTGACATATTGCGTGGCGAGGTTTGGCGCGTTGTTACTTTTATGCTTATTCCACCTATCCACGGCTTCAGCATTACTAATCTGCTTTTTATAACGTTTACGCTCTATTTTTACCATATGATCGGCCTGAGCCTGGAGCGCGAATGGGGAACACTGAGCTTTACGATTTTTTATTTTTCCGGTGCAATTGCCACAGCCGCGGTCAGCGCGGTGTTGGGCGTAGCTTGCAGCGCAAACTATATCAATCTTTCTCTTCTTTTTGCATTTGCCACGCTTTTTCCTGATTATGAGATATTTCTCTTTATGCTCATACGGGTGAAGATCAAGTATATGGCCATGATTACGGCGGGGCTGCTCATTCTTTTTATTGCCTTTTCATCGTTTCCGTACATGATGATCCCGATTGTGTCTCTGCTTAACTATTTTGTCTTCTTCTTTGGAACCTTCAAGCGGATGTTTATCCGCAACCGTGAGGTATCGAGCAAGATTGTGGATTTCAGACAGTCTGTAAGGCAGGCGAAGGAGAGCAGGGGATACTCGCATATCTGCGTTATCTGCGGACGGACGGACGTTTCAAACCCCGAACTTGAGTTCAGATACTGCTCAAAATGCTCCGGATACGCCTGCTTTTGCTCGGATCATATATCTGACCACGAGCACCTCCAAGCATGAATCAGCCGAAAAACAGGCCGCAAGAAATTATCTTGCGGCCTGTTTTTCAGAGCCTCCAGTCACTTCAATATTTGCATATTTGGATATATTTTTCTCAGAAAGCTGTCGCCGTACCGCCGGTCAAGCTCTTCCTCAACAGCGTTGGAAGGGGGGAGGCCGTTTGCCCTCTCCGACCATCTGTACACAGCGGCGCAGGAGACCGAGAGGTCAAGCACCATGAAAAGGATGAGCGCCCACGTCATCGGCACGCCAAATTTGTTTGGGATATGCTCTATAAACGACTCAAGCCGCGGAAGGATCTCTTTTATCAGCACGATGCCGAGCACGCCCCAGAAGAACATATACAGCAGGCTGGTGCGCCCGTGGAAAGAAAACCTTTCCGCACTGTAATCCCACGAGGAGGTTTTCAGCGAGATCTCCTGAAGCAGGCTGGATATGTATTCAAACGCGCCGCCGGTCATGGCGGAACCGAGGAAGACCCAGATATCGCGCTTACCCTTGAGCTTTTGCAGCGCCAATGTCATAAATACCGCTCCGAAGCCGTAAATCTGGCTGAAGGGGCCGTAGATCAGGCCTTGTCTGCTCTCGATTGTGCCGGTTGTGACAAGGCAAAACAGGGTTTCAAGCACATAACCCACGATACTGCAGATAAAGAATATCCAAAAGAGCTTGAAAGGCGAAAGCCCTGAGGCGAAAGACTTTTTCGTGTCGGCCGCTGCCGGCGCCTTATGGCTGCGCTGTAAAAACGGGGGACGGGCGACCTTTGGCGGCCTCAGTTCACCCAGTTTTTTGCGCGCCGATGAGAGATATTCTTTCAGGATGGACACCACACTGTAATCGCCAGGCCTCCGCATATCCGGAAAAGCCTTCAAAAACCTGTGCCCGCTCAGTTTCGAAAGAGAAAATCCGTCCAGCTTTTCCTTCACCGCGCCCATAAGCTCATCACCCTTTGAGGTGAGCTCTTTGAGCGCTTCGTAGACCCCCGTTGTGTTGTGCGCCTCGAGCCACGCGGTGAGATTTTCCGCCGTTTTGTTCTGTGCCAGTAGCTTTGTCAGCTCGTGGAGTTTTTCGCTGAGCTTGAGCGCCGAGTGCAATGATGCGACGATGTCCGCTATGAGCAGCGCGGTCAGCAGGGAAGAGCCCACCTGCGCCATCTCATCAGGGATCATCTCTATGAGGCGGCTGACAAGCGGGTGCACAAAAGTTATGACTAAAACGCCCATTATTCCGAAGAGCAGCGAATTAAAAAGACAAATCCTGCCCTTGAGGTTAAAGCGGTTTTTTGAATAGTCCCACCAGCGGGTGTTGAAGATTTTCTCGAGAATTGCGCCTGTAAGATACTCAAGCACGGTGGCTATCAGAAGCGTGGTAAAAAAAAGGGCGGGCACGCTTCCCTTTATCTCCGCCGGCAGAAAAAGAAGAATAAGCGACGCAAATCCGTAGATAGGGCAGAGCGGACCATACAGGAACCCGCGGTTAATCAGCCTGCGCTCGGTAATAAGGAAAAAAACGACCTCCGCCAGCCATCCGATCATGCTGTAGGCCAAGAAGAAAAATACAGCCTGATATGTTTCCATAAAGTAACCTCCTATGTATAGGTTCGCTTATTATATCATATTTTTCTCGAGATGCCTTATTTTTTTAAGAATATATGCTCCGACTGTTCACAAAATACGATGAGAAACTGTGACTAAAGGAGGGATCGGCGTGAAGAGCTTTTTTATTATAGAAAGCGGTGACACGGCGGGTGATTTTGTGCGGGCATGCCTTAAACGGCACGGGATCTCGGTGTCTGACCGCGGTTTTTTCGGGTACAGGGTTGAAAGCATAGACTCGGTGGGGGCGCTGGCGGGCGTATGTCCGGATGTGGTGTTCCTGACATCGGAGGAAATCTCCGTGCCTAGGGAGCGCGTTGAGTGCGGCATTGCGGTTATTCCCGGGAGCGCCGATTCCGAAGGATCGGCATGGCTCTCGGCTCAAAGTGTGGTTTCTTACGGAATGGGGCAGAGGGATACTATTACCGTTTCAAGCATCGACGACCATATGATAATGCTTACGCTGCAAAGGGAGATAGCAACGTTAAAAGGGGAGATGGTGGACCGTCAGGACTTCGCGGTAGACCGTCAGCCGGAGATAAGCACAGAGGCGCATCTAATAGCCTCTGCGGCGTGCATCATCGCAGGCATCCCGACAGGGGAACTCAGACGGCAGCACATATTTTCAAGGTAACGGGTTTTGATGCATATTTGACTGTGTAGGCAAATATATATTCCTCATGAACTAAGGACAGCTTTGTCTGAAGTGAAAGGGGAATTTCAGTGCTCGATTACTCAAGAAACATGGTCAAGCTTTTTGGCTGTGCGGGATGTTCGTTAATTTTTTCACATGAATCTATGGGTGAACTTTTCTTTATTTTCGAGTTAAGGACTATGCGAACCTCCGGTGCGTGGGACACTGCCAATGTCATCATTAAAGAAAGCATTGCAAAGGACGCCGGGTTATTTTCCATGCGCGAGGGGGACAGCGTCGGCATCGAGGGAACGCTTCGAAGCTATAATAACAAATCGGGCAAGGGAGCAAGACTTATTATAACGGTTTTCGCCGGAAACGTGTTTAGCGGTCATGAGTTTGAAAACACGGTGATGCTTCATGGGGCGGTGTGCCGCGATCCGGTCTTCCGCACAACGCCGCTCGGCCGCGACATCTGCGACATAATCCTGGCTGTGAACAGACGGTGCGGAAAGGCGGATTATCTCCCGTGCGTGCTTTGGGGCTCCACAGCGAGGATGTTCTCAGCGGCGCCTGTCGGTACGGAGCTGTTGATAAACGGCCGCTTACAGAGCAGGAATTACATAAAGCGCACCGGTGACGCTGAGATTGAAAAAACAGCGTTCGAGGTCAGTGTATTCAGCGCGGAAGGCACTGCGAGATGTAAGGAAGTCAAAGACTAGCGCTTTTCGCAAAGGAGCCCCAATAAGGGGCTCCTTTCTATGTAGCACGCCGAATTGTGGGGAAGGCTCTAAATAATAAATATAGCATTAAACAAAATAAAAATTTTGTTTAATGCAGGAGAGGAGTAATAGAAACAGAATGCCGCTTACTGTAAGGTTTTAGCTTTTTCTGATAACCGGGCTGCATATGTGCGCTGAAATAATAATGCCGCCCGCGGCACTGCCATCGCGCAAATCAGAGACCAGACCTTTTTATAAAACTGAGGCTCTCGGTACAGCGCTTTATTGCGTGGCTTTGATCAGTTCAAGCACGCCGCATTCAAGCTCCAAAAGTCTCGCCTTGATGTCAAGTCCGCCGGCGAAGCCCGTGAGTCCGCCGCCGGAGCCGATAACCCTATGGCAAGGAACCAAAATCGGCAGCAGGTTTTTATTGTTCGCCATACCCACGGCTCTGCAAGTCTTCGGATTTCCGATACGCTCTGCAATCTGCCCATAGGTAGACGTGCGTCCGTACGGAATGCGGCGGAGCTCTGCCCAGACGCTTCGCTGAAACTGCGTCCCGTGAAGTGAGAAAGGCACGTCAAATTCCAACCGGTCGCCGCAAAAATACTCGTAAAGCTGAAGCTCAAATTTGTTAATAATTTCACAATTATCCGTATGCGTGTCGTCATACCCTTTCGAGCTAAGCCAGCGGGAAATATCACCGTCCGGCATTGCGCCGAAAGCTATACGTATGATATAATTGTTAGCGGAAATGAGCGTAAGGTCCCCGATCGGGGTGTTAATTATCCTTCCGGCCGTCATACTACCACTCCTTTGTGTTGATTGCGGGGTGTTTTTTTGGATTACAGGCATGAATGTCCTCCGGTTTTGCGCGACTTCCTCACCTATCACGAGACAATACGCGGGCACTCAAAGAAGACCGTGAATGAATACTTTCTTGATTTGCGCACTTTTTTCAGGTTTCTCAAGCAGTCGCGCGGGCTGGCGGACAAAGGACTTGAATTTGATCAGATCCCTATACTGGACGTCGGGCTTGACGTTATCGCGTCGGTAACTCTGAGCGATGTATACGATTTTTTGAGCTATCTTAGCCGTGACCGTGCGAAGCGCCACAACAGCCCCGATACCGAATATGGCCTCGACTCCGCCGCGCGGGCGCGAAAGGTCGCCACGATCAGGTCCTTTTTCAAATTCCTGACGGTCAAGGCCCACCTTCTCGAGGAAAACCCGGTGCAGGATCTGGATTCTCCTAAGCCAAAAAAGAGCCTGCCGGTTTATCTCACATTAAGCGAGAGCAGGGCGCTCCTGGATGCCGTGTCCGGCCCGAACTCAGTGCGGGACTACTGCATACTCACACTTTTTTTAAACTGCGGGCTGCGCATCTCCGAGCTCGTTGGGCTCAACCTGTCTGATATAAGGGACGAATCGATCCGGGTTCACGGTAAGGGTGGAAAGGAACGAGTGGTCTACCTCAGCCCGTCCTGCAGGGCCGCTATCGACGAGTATATGTCTCTGCGCCTGAATACGTCGGTTATCGATAAGAACGCGTTTTTCGTGACGACGGCGCGCCGACGGCGCATATCCGTTCAGATGGTTCACAGTCTTGTCAAAAAACACATCGCGAGGGCGGGACTTGACCCGGCAAAATACTCCTCACACAAGCTGCGGCACACCGCTGCGACGCTGATGCTTCAAAACGGCGTTGACGTGCGTACGCTTCAGGAGGTGCTCGGGCATGAGCACCTGAACACAACACAGATATATACGCATGTGGACAACGAAAGCCTCCGCGTGGCGGCGGCGGCAAACCCTCTCGGGAAAGTGCGGCGCAAGAAGGAAAGCTGATGTATGCTTTAAATCCCCGGTCACAAACGACCGGGGATTTTTATTACGCCCTCGGGTGGTACTTGTTATATATATCCTTAATGCGCTGCTTAATAAGGTTTGCGTAGACCTGTGTAGAAGAGATGTCGGAATGCCCGAGCATCTCCTGGATCGAGCGGAGATCCGCCCCGTTTTCAAGCAGATGCGTAGCAAAAGAGTGCCTCAACGTATGCGGCGTGATCTGCTTTTTTATGCCCGCCATCTCCTGATACTGCTTGATAATTTTCCAAAAGCCCTGCCGTGTCATTCTGGCTCCGTTAACATTGACAAACAGCGCACGCTCTCCGATATTCACGATTTTAGACCGGGCAAGCGTCAGGTAGTCAGACAGCGCGCTTATAGCCGTGGGATAGAGCGGGATTACCCGTTCCTTTTGCCCCGAGCAGCGGATAAATCCTACGGTCACATTCGCGTCGATGAGGTCAAGCCCTATCAGCTCGCTGACCCTGATCCCGGTGGCGTACAGCACCTCAAGCATCGCCTTGTCTCGGTAACCTTTGAAATCCACGCATTTAGGCTGGTCAAGAAGCAAGTCCACCTCCCTGCTGGTCAGAACCTGGGGCAGCTTGCGTTCAATCTTTGGAGACGTTATCCCCTTGGCGGGGCTCTGCACAAGTACGCCGGAGATGATCAGATAATTGAAAAAAGACTTGATTGACGCGGTAATGCGCGTGATTGTGGCAACAGATTTGTTCTGCTTCTGAAGCTCGTCTATGTATCCAAGTATAGTGCCCTGATCCACTTCCGTAATATTTGAAACGCCCGACCTGTCAAGATACGCGTAAAACTGGCTTATGTCCCTGATATAAGAAACTACCGTGTTCTGGGATGATTTTCGTATATCTGTCAGATATTTTCCATAGCTCGTGACATAATCCTGCATTTCTATACCTTCTTATCTTTTTTGCTTATCTTTTTCGTCCTCTAGCGGGCATTTGAAAGGAGCATAGACACGACGCCGGGCACCAAATATAGCTCCACAAGAGCGGAAACAACGAGGATAGGCGCGCAGACAGCCGCCCTGATGAAATACCCCTTAGGGAAAACCGAGAGCTGCTTTCTGCCCTTGCCCGAGATCATTGACGCCATCGAAAAGGCCGAGACGAGCGACTGAGACGCGAGGATTATAAGACACGGCAGACTCAAAATATTGACAAGGCCAAATACGGCGACGTAAACGGGGATGCCATCAGCCCCGAAAAGCCTTGCCACCGAGGTGACTGCGAAGGATAAAAAAAAGCCTCTGAGCAGCGCGAGGAAAGGAACAAAAAAAACGCCCAAAGCGGTGAATCCAAGAAAAAAAGCGGCGGCCGGATATTTACAGGCATTAAAAACCGCCGAAAAAATGGATACGGCGGCCGTATCTGGAGTATCCGCAGAAAGGTATGCCGTGAGCGGCCCTGCTGACTGTGTGAGCGCATCGGAGCTCATATAGGACGCGGCCACGCAGCCAACCACCGCACCGCAAAGAAAAAGCGCAGAAATAATCGCCGCCGCCGGCAGCATGGTTCCGCCATGCACGTCCCACATCCGAAAGAAAAACCTCTTCATAATAATCCCTCCACCACACCTATGTTATGTGGAGGGACATGCCTCTATGACAAAAACGTACAGGCATTATCGCCGATAAACACTATTTCCCGAGCTCGTAGGCGCGTTTGGTGCAGCTTTTCATCGCTTTTTTTACGGAATCCTGAAAGCGGTTGTCGGCAAGCGTTTTCAGCGCGGCAAAGGTCGTTCCCCCCGGAGAAGTGACCTGAGAGGCGAGCTCCTCCGGAGATTTGCCGCTTTCAAGCATCATCGACGCCGCGCCCTCCATCGCTTTCGCAGAGAGGCGAAGCGCCACGGCCTTGTCAATCCCCTGTTCTTCGGCGCATTTGACCATCGCGTCGACCATAAGAAAGAAGTAGGCCGGTGAAGAACTGCTGACCGAGATTATTTCATTCATGCGCTCTTCGTCAATAAAAGCGACCTCACCTGAGTCCGAGAAGATTGAAACCACCTTTTTGTAGTATTCATATGGAACATCGTCGGACTTAGCGATTGCCGTGGCGCCCTTGCCTATCATAATCGGTGTGTTCGGCATGACCCTGAGTACATAAGCGTTGGGCGTGAGGCGGCTCTTTATGTACTGAGCCGAGATTCCGGCGGCGATGGAGACGATACACCTGCCCTCAGAGACGTTTTTAATCTCGGAGAGCAACGGCTCAATAACCTGCGGCTTGACAGCCAGGATCACAATATCCGAGTTTATAACAGCCTCTCCGGGTGTGGCGGCCGTGTTCACGCCGATGTCGCGCGCAGACTGCATCTTTTGCTGGTCGATGTCATAAACGGTGACCTCGCTGAGCGGAAAAATACCGCCGGCCAACGCGGATTTCAGAATCGCGCCCGCCATATTTCCAAATCCTATAATGCCAAGTCTGAGTTCACCCATAAAACACCCCAACAAAATATTGAAATATTCGCCCTTTGCGCCCGAGGCAATACTTTACATAACTGACCTTCAATAATAATATAGATTAAACCGCGGGAATTATCAAGCACTTTCTAGGCTTTGCGGCAAATTTGGTTAAAACGTCTACAATATTATGTTAACTTTATTATGTAAACCACGCATCCCGGCGGCGGCCTAAAAATATTAGAGATGCAAATGCACTATATCTAGATCGGATATTCAAAATTGCACCCAGATATTGTTAAGGGGAGAGCATGGCGCTCTCCCCTTAACAAAAACGATAAAATTATTAATTTCCAGATTATTCATCGCGCTCCGAGCTTCCCTTTACGATGCTGAGCGCGATGGCGCATTCCAGCCTCTTCTTTTCCATCTCGCAGCCCAGGGAATACGGCTTTGCGATGTCGCCGTTTTGGGTGAGGTTTGACGCCGAGCATCCCCCGCTGCAATAAAACCTGGCCCAACAGTCGCGGCAGCCCTCCCGCGTAAATATGTTCATTGAGGACAGCCGCTCTCTCAGCTCTGGATTTACAATCCCCTCATCCAGGCTGCCAAGACGGTATCCATCCATGCCCACAAACTGATGGCACGGGTATATGTCCCCTTCCGGTGTCACCGCAACGTATTCGGCCCCGGCACCGCACCCGCGCAGCCTTTTTATAACGCACGGCCCTTGCGTCAGGTCAACCTGAAAGTGGAAAAAGCTAAATCTGTCGTCCTCAAGCATGATGTGCGCCAGGCGCTCGTACTCCTCAAAAATACGGGGCAAATCTTCTCTGCGAAGCGAGGCTCCGTCCTCCGGGCGCGCGACAACCGGCTCAATCGAAAGCTGATCAAAGCCATAAGACGCGAGAAACGCCACGTCTTCCGCAAAATCGAGGTTGGATCTTGTGAAGGTGCCGCGCACATAATAGTCCTTCCCTGTCGGCGCACGCTTTGAAACGAGGCTTAAGATTTTAGGCGCGACAACGCCGAAGCTGCCGCCGCCCGACACCGTCTTGCGCTGAGCGTCGTTTATATGCGGCCTCCCGTCGAGCGAGAGCACTACATTTGACATTTCAGCATTTATGTACTCTATTTTTTCTTCGTCGAGAAGCAGGCCGTTCGTTGTAATGGTGAAGCGAAAAAGTTTTCCCGCCTTTTCTTCGAGGGAGCGGGCGTAAGATACAGTTTTTTTAACCGTGTCAAAGGCCATCAGGGGCTCGCCGCCGAAAAAATCGATCTCGATATTTCGCCTTCCCTTTGAACTCTGAATAACAAAATCGATTGCTCTGCAAGCGGTTTCAGCGTCCATCACGCGGCGCCCGGTACCAAAATCGCCGGTTGAGGCAAAGCAGTATCCGCAGCGCAGATTGCAGTCGTGCGAAACGTGCAGGCAGAGCGCCTTGACGGGCGTATCGCCGCCGGACTTCGGGATGCGCTCCTCGTAATCATCCTCTGTGCAGAGAAGCCCCTCGTCTCGAAGCGCGACCAGCTCGTCCCAGGCGGCGCGGGCATTATCCCTGCCGCAGCCCTCGGGCAAAACAGACGGGCATTTCCCTTTTTTAAGTCCATCCTCCCCCGCAAGCCTCAAGAGCTCGTATGACAGCCTGTCCAGTTCAAGAACCGCCCCGGAGTTCACATCCGCGGCGACAAAACGGCCAAGGCACGAAAACAAATGCAGCATATTGCCTCCCATCAGCGCTATTGAACAAAATCTAGGTTTTATTCATTTGACGCATCCCCTGCGACATAGAAATGAAGCATTGAAAAACAATGCTTCATATAACCCGGACTGATTCAGATTCGCGCGGTATTATTTTGAAAGCCTCGTCTTGTTTTCACATTTCTGGTTCGCCACAGTGCACGAGGTTTTGCAGGCCGACTGGCACGAGGTTTGGCATTCGCCGCAGCCGCCCTTTTCCGCGTTGTTTTTCAGCACGGCGGGGCTGATAATACGAATATGCTTCATTTTTACTTCCTCCAAACGGCGCTCCGGCGCCAAGATTATTTTTTGCGCCTCTTTGACTTCATGTTCGCGCAGAGGATCGCGCCGAGAGCGCCACCGCCGATCGAAGACAAAAAGATTGCGATTCCCCCGTCGCTGAGGGAAAAACGAAAGAAAAAGAGAACCCCAAGCAGGATGATAAATAAAAAATATGCAAGCCCAGCAAACGAGCCGACAAGCAACGCACGCGAGCGGATCTTGCGTTCGGCAATAAACCCGGCGGCCGACGCGCCCAAAAAGCACGAAGTTACAGTCAGTGCGAAAACCGAGCTCTCAGGCGCGGCGCCTCCCAGCACAGCCGCCGAGGCGGCGAGCAGTAGTGCGATACAAACCGCAAGCCCCATCAGCACACCGGTTATAATGCTGAAAAACGCCTTTGAGAAGCTGAACGCGGCATCCTCATTCTTATGCATACCATGCCCTCCCGAATCCGCGCGTCATCCGCGCTTTTTTTACTCCCGCGCTCAGCGCGTTTTGTAAATACTATTCGGGAGATGTCCAAATAATTCCGCCACTTGTTAAAAACCGCGCCGTTTATTTGCCTTCCGTGGCCTGCGCGCCCTTTGAAGAGATGGCCCAGCGCATGAAAACGAGCTTTGTCCTGTCGGAACCCGTTTCAAGTGTGACGGTATCTTCTTTTATCGTCACAATTTTGCCCACAACGCCGCCGATCGTCGTAATCTCATCGCCGACGAGCAGCTCGTTGCGCATCTTCGTGATGTCTTTCTTACGCTTTTGTTCCGGCCTGATCAGGAAGAAGTAGAAAACGACGACGATGACTATCAGAAAAAAATACTGGCTGTACTGCGCAAAAAATTCCTGAATATTCAAGTATGCACCCTCCTTGACTGCTTAGTCTTTTTTAGTTACTGAGCTATTATATAAGGGTTTTCGGCGCATTGCAAGTCTTTTTTGGAAAGCGCCCTCTCCCCTTTGCGTTACATAAGCCTGAACTTATGGAGATATCTGCCCATCAGCCAAATGAGTTTTGAAAAACTGATGTCGTATATTACGAAAACGGCGTTCAGGATCAGAAGAATCACCGGAAATCCGAACCCCGGCAGCTCAAGATATGCAATAAAAAGCGATTTCATCATGAAAAACAGCGCGCACATCAAGGCGTTTAAAAACAAAAGCTTCAGCGCCCATTCCCAAAAGAGCCTGCCAATTCTCTCTATCGCGCTTTTGAGCATCGGATAGTAGCCAAAGATCAAAACATACGTGAGCGTGACCGACGGGTCAGGCATAAGCGGGAACGCGAGCAGAGCGGTCGCGGCAAAAGTCATCACGCCGTAGAGCATACCGCCCGACAGAAGGGACGCCGCCGGCAGAATCCCCGCCAGAGCGCACAGTGCCAGCTGGCCGCCGGGCAGGATACACGCCAGATAGAGGCATATAATGGAAAAAGCACACAAAACAGATGACAAGGCCAAGACCTTTACATTTATTTTTCTCATCAGCAGCAGGGAATCAGATCGCCGCCCATACACTCACAGCAGCAGTCTGCGCACATCAGCGAGCCGCAGCATTCGCATGGACTGACGCCTCCGCCATATCCGCCCGCAGGCTGCCGGTATACCCCTCCGCCCATGTTCATCCTGTTCAGCGCCTGACGGTATTCAGGGTTTGCGGGGTCAAGCGTGCACGCTGTTTGAAAATGCCGCAGTGCCTCGTCAAACCATCCGCGCTTCTGGTTGAGCGCGCCCATTAAGAAGTGCCATTCGGCTCCCCTGTCACTCATAGAGTTCAGCAGCATTTCGGCGCGGGAGATGTCTCCCCTATTTATGGCCATGCGGATCTCATAAAGCTGACCCCCGCCAGGGCGCGCAGAACCGCCGTATCCGCCCTGCCCGCCGTAATCGCCCTGACCTGTCTGGCCGCCGGCCTTCCCGGCAGAGCCGTTTCTTGAGCGGACGATCTCATCATAGGCCTCGTTTATCTCTTTCATCTTCTCCTGAGCCAGGTCTGAAAGAGGGTTGTCCGCATAGTTGTCGGGATGGTATTTCCTCGCGAGGTCACGGTATGCCCTCTTGACCTCCTCGTCGGAAGCGCCGGGAGGAACATTCAGCACCTTATAAGGATCAAACATATTTTCTACCCGCCCATTTCTCGTTTAATACGCTTTTCTGCACAGATGGGAGCCCAAGATACAGTATATTTTCAAGTACATCGGAGGCCTGCATTTTCGGAAGAAGCTCATAGGCAAGCTGAGCCGCCCTCACGGAGCATCCGGCAGCCAGGCCGATCCCTTCTTTATCTTCATCGGAAAGGCCGCCTGATTCAACGGAAAAGCGCCGCTTGAGCGCATTATAGGACCCTGACTTTATGTCCTCCTTCAGGTCGAGCACGGCGTCCATGATATATATCCACCGGCCGACGTGGTAGAGGATCTCCATTGCAGCGCGGGAGGCCTTTTCATCCTCCACAAGCTCCGCTCCGTATGCGAGAATCCTGCCGAAGGCGTCCGCCGGGGCGTCGACAGATTCGCATCCGTTCTTTTCCAGCACCGACAGCTCCCCGAGTGAGCGCCTGACCTCTCCGTCAAATCCCGGACTTACGCGTTTCGCTTTCAAGTAGGCCCGTCTGAAAAGCAGCAGCGCCGCCCTTTTTGGGACGGACCCCCAAAAGCCCTCGTCGTGGGCGTCGTCTCGCAGCTTCCAATAGGCCAGTATGACACAGAGTCCTGCGGATGATTCAAGGGCCCGGGAACGGACGCAAACACACTTTTTTTTGAAGGGAGAAGCTACGCAGCGCCTGTTTTCAAAGGATGTGGGCATATCTGATGCAACCGCAAGCAACAGGGAAAAAAAGGTAAGATCATAGCTCACCAAAAAAGATGAAAAAAAACCGTAGCTCTGTTTAAGCGCGTGACAGAGTCCACAGTATTCCGACTGAAAAAGCTCAAAGTCGCGCACTTTCATCTCACATTTCAGCGGTCTTACAAATCCATACATCTACTATCTCCACTGCCTTATAACACATCGACGACAGCACTTTTGCAATTATTTCAGTTTATTCTACTATACTACCCGCTTAAAATCAAGAAACTAATCATAAACATTTAATTATGGATTTTCTGTGCAGACAACCTCAAAAGCGCAAAGAGCGGCTCGTCTCTGTAGCAAGTTTATACCCCGTACATATCATGGGGTATAAATCAAATTGGAGGTAATACAGTGCTTAGCGACAACATTTTAAGCGCTCCCCATATCCCCTTTGAGTGCGGACGCGGGAAACTTACCATTCTTGACATCGTTTTCTGTGACGACAAACGCGATGCGATAATCGGTCAGATTAAAGACAAATGTGGCAAACCTATTGAAAATGCCCTTATAGTTCTGTATCAGAACTGCCGTCATAAGGACCACAAGGATGACGAAAAGGGTTGCAAGCGCGACGATTCAAAGCCTGTTTCCTATGAGTTTTCCAACAAGCACGGCGAGTTTGCCTTTGGACCTCTGTGCAACGATAAGGAATACTTCGTCAGGGCATGGCTCAGCTCTCCCGTCAAGGTTGAGCACGAGTGCATCACCTTCTGCGACAGCTGCGATTGCCTGAAGGCCGACTGCAACAAACCCGGCGATCGCAAATTTCTCGACGATCTCCAGTAGTAATTAAGGCTTAATGCGCAAAAAGGGCCTCCTTTGTCAGGGGGCCTTTTTGTTTTGTCCGCATGAATATTTCCTCGGCAATACGGCATTCTTTAAAAAATGCTGGTATGAGAACAGGTATTATGATACAATTCTAAAAAGAGAGAATCATTCCAGAAAGGGGTATCGGTTTTGAAAAGCTATCCTTTTCCTCTTCAGCCCATGTCGGTTGTGAGAATAATTGACTATACCTTCAAGATACTAAAGAGCAGGTTTAAGGAGATTGCATTCTTCTCGTTTTTAGTGTATGGGTCCGTTACGTTTATATCCTCATCGTTGATGGCTGTCTCGATCTCGAACTTTATGGGGCCGATAGGCTCGCTCTTTGCAGACTCGGCGGGCTATGGTCAGGATATGCTTATGCGCTTTTTTTCCTCATTAATGGGGATTTTAGGCGTCGTTATGCTTATTTTTCTCATCACCGAGATGCTGATAATGCCGTTTGTCAACACGGTTATCTCCACCGTTGTCTACGAATACTATACCGGGATGCCCAGGCGCCCGATAAAAGACCTGTTCAAGTCGGCTATAAAAAAACTGGGGAAAATCATACTCACGAACGCTTTGAGGATTGCTCTGGTTTTCGCCATGGGCAGTGTGCTTTATTTCGTTTTTCTTATCCTGATTGCCATACTCATGCTGACATTTATGTCCACCGCCTCCTACGGCGTTGCGGGCATGATAATCTTTCTGCTGTTTTATCTGTGCTTTATTCTATTTGTGGGAACATCCTACGTGTGCTTTACAAATATTACCTTCTCGATTATGGGCAATGAAGATATATACTATATGGAGGCCGTTTCAAAGGCTGTAAAATACACCTTTTCACGGTTTTTCAAGATGGTCGGCGTTTTTCTCATCATTATTCTTTTAACCCTCGCGCTGACCTATTCGCTCTACCTGCTCCTGTTTTCAGGGCGGATGCTCTGGGGCGCGGTGGACACACTCATGCTGCAAGACATGTTTTCGGGTCCGATGATGTACGTGTTTGTCCTTTTTTCGCTTTTAATCGGGATTTTGTTGGCGCCTTTGGTACCCATTGTTACGACGCTTTTTTATATCGATACGCGCATTGTCAAGGAGGGGCTTGACCTAACGCTCAGGGAGCGGGATCTGTCGCAGGACGACAGCTCTGGCTTCTCTTTTGAGCAGTGGGGCGGGCAGGAAGGCGATATATGAACATAGCCGCGGGTTTTCCGTCAAAAGAGATTATCGACGGCGCTCTGAGAGACGTGTTTAGCACCCCTGAATTCTCAGAAAAAACGAACTCTTTTTTGTACGGTTTTTTAAAAAATCTGTATGATATCTTTATGGAGATACTGAATCTCCCCAAGGAGCAGCTCGACATAATCTCAACCGTGATAAAGATTGCCGCGGTTCTTTTTGTCGCGGCAATTATTGTTGTAATCATTTTGCTGCTGAGGCGCTCTGTACGCATAAAGCATGAAAAAAAGACGGAACAAAGCGGCGAACTGCGTACCGAGACGCTTGACGACGCGCTCTCAAAGAGAAACACAGCCGCCTTTCGAGGGGATTTTTCGCACGCCATAGTCTTCACGTATTATGCGTATCTGCATTATCTTGCAAATTGCGGGCTCATCACTATATCGGACGGCAAAACAACGCGTGCGTATTACTATGAGCTTGGCTCACGGGGGTACGGCGCTCTTGAGCTTTTCGGGATGGTTTCCTCCGACTATCTTTCGGCGCGCTTCGGCGGCAAAATGTTTGGTGAGGAAAGGTACCTGTATCTTAAGACCAGGCTGTCGTTCATTGAGGAGGGCGGATATGCGAAAACTGCGGGCTAACGCGCTTGTAATTGCCTTCGCCGTGGTCTTTGCCGCCTCATTCGTTTTCTACCTGCTCTACCCCAGGCAGCAAAGCGGCACGCAATACAGCTCAACCTCAATTGAGGACTCCGGTATAAAAGCAATCTACCTCACGCTTGAGCGGCTCGGCTTCGACCTTGGAAGGAAAAACGCCGGCATATCGGACATCCCGGAGGACGGCGCGCTGGTTGTCTTTGCTCCGGAGATGCTGGCAAATGCGATGTACGACTTTGAATCTGTCGCCCTGTGGCTCGATTCCGGCGGGACGATTGTTATTGTCGGCCCGGGGCAGGATTACTGCAAAAGGCTGCAAGACGAGCTGGGATATGATTTTTCTCATCTTGACCGCAGATATGACGAGTTGATGTACTTCTATGACATGGACGTAGGAGACGGTATGCTAAGGGTCACGGCGCTTAAAGAAGACGACTATCAAAACGGCGTACTTTCCGACCGGCTTGTGAATACGTCGCATCCTAATGTCGAGCGGCTTGTCCACTCTCTTTGGGATCTGAAAGACAGGCGACTTTACTTTGAGGAAAGCACACGCGGCAGATATGATCCGGGAACGTCCGGCGCCGCCAGAGACGCCGACGAGGCGGCTGTATACTCTCAGCCCTTGGCTCTCTTTGTTTTCCAGCTTTGCGTGTTTGGGCTGATTTTTGTCTTTATGAGGCAGCGCAGACTCGGCCCTCCAATATCCCGGAGGGCGGATATATATCGCAGGCAAAACGAGGATGTTTTGGCTCTGTCTGAGCTTTTGAGTGCCTCGGGCAGCCACGCTCACGCCGCGCTGATATGTTACACCAAGTTTTTCAGCGAGAAGACCGGGCAGTATCCCGATCTCGATCACGGAAAAGATGCCCTTTTTCCACAGATTATCGAATCCTCATGGCATGACACGGATACGCTGCGGCTACTGAAAAGGGTCAACCAGGATGCTGTTTGGCTGGCTTCAAACGAGGCGGTTTCACATAAATTTTGCCTGGATTTTGTTCATTCGGTGGACATATTGTCCGGCAAGTAAACTGGCTTTACAGGAATATTTCATATATTTATTGTTAGGAAGGGACAAACAATGGAACAGTTGACGTACACATCAAAAACCGCGGAGCTGGCCTCAAAAATCAAAGCTGAGCTTTCACGCGTTATCCTCGGGCAGGACGAGGCGCTGGGGCTGCTTCTTGTCTGCCTGTTTTCCGGCGGACATGTGCTGCTTGAGGGCGTCCCCGGGCTTGGGAAAACGCTTGCCGTCCGCGCGCTCGCAAGGGTTTCCAGCGTGCCGTTTTGCAGGATACAGTTTACCCCGGATATGATGCCGTCGGACATTATCGGCACAAGCGTCTTCAATATGAAAACCTCTGAATTTGAGTTCCGCCGCGGGCCGCTTTTTACCTCGTTCCTTTTGGCGGATGAAATAAACCGTACGCCTCCCAAAACGCAGTCTGCCCTTTTGGAGGCGATGGAGGAGGGCCGCGTTTCGGTTGACGGAAATTCAATCGGCCTTGAGCCGCCGTTTATGGTGTTCGCTACGCAGAACCCTGTCGAATACGAGGGCACCTATCCCCTTCCCGAGGCACAGCTCGACAGATTTATGATGAAAATAATGATCTCATATCCCGACGTGACCAACGAAAAGCATCTCCTCTCCAGTTATCTTTCAGGCTTTGACGCGAAAAACCTCGACAGTATGCAGCTTTTATCGCTGCTCACTCCCGAGCTGCTTTTGGAGTGCCGCCGAGAGATCGGCGAGGTGCGCGTCGACGACAGCATCCTCTCTTATATACTCGCTGTTACCGACGCGACGCGCAGGCTCCGCACAATCACGCTGGGCGCAAGCCCGCGCGCGTCGATCGCGCTTATGCAGACGGCCAGGGCAATCGCGCTTATGGACGGGCGGGATTTTGTGATCCCTGAAGACGTGCAATATCTCGCACCGCACGTGCTGAGGCACCGCGTGGTGCTCTCATCCGAGGCTGAGATGGACGGACTTACCACAGACAAGGTCATAAGTCAAATTATTATGAGCACTGTTGTTCCTAAATAGCTTTCCGGGGGTTTTTTATGGGACTTTCACGACTATCGCTTGCAATACTGCTGTCGGGCTGCGCCGCCATTGCGGTCTCGGCCGTGTTCGGCGCGCAGTTTATTGTGTTCTGCATATATAACGGCGCTTTCCTGGTGCTGCTTTTGCTCGACTTCTTTCTCACGCCATCCGCGAAAAAACTCTCAGCCAGTCGTGAGATTTCCGGCAGCCTGGAGCTTAAGCTCAGGAGCAGGCTGACGCTTGTTCTGAAGAACAGCAGCGGGTTCCGTCTCAGGCTCCGCGTTACCGACACCCTGCCGGAGCAGTTCGACTGCTGCCGCGATCCCGTTATCGGGGAGATTGAGCCGCGGGGCGAATCGGCGTTTATCTATGAGGCCGAGCCGACTGTCCGTGGGAAATATGTTCTCAGCTGCGTCCACTGTGAGCTCGACGGTGTGCTCAGGCTTTGCAAAAAGCGCATAAAGCTCAAGTGCCCGGGCGAGCTTCACGTCCTCCCCGCGCTTGAGGCTCAGCGCAGAACCCGGCTTCTTGCCGAGAGGCGGCAGCTTATCAACGAGGATCAGAGCGGGCACAAGCTTTTTGGTATCGGCACGGATTTTAAGGACCTTCGCGAGTATTCGAGAGGGGACGATGTGCGGAAAATCAACTGGAGAGCCACGGCCAGAGTAAATAAGCTGATTACAAATGAATACGACATTGAAAAGGACCAGAGCGTGATCATTGCTATCGACACCGGCAGGATGATGCTGTCGTCCGCGCAGGACCTCACAAGGCTCGATTACGCGCTTGAGTCGTCTATGGCGCTGGCGCAGGCCGCCGCTTCCGGCGGCGACAGGGTCGGCCTGGTTGCGTTTGGGCACAAAATCAGCGGCTTTATCAAACCGCAGAAAGGCACGCAGCAAATACCAAAGCTTCTTAGGGCGATATTCACTCTCAGGGCGGATTATTTTGAAAGCGACCTCTCCGGTCTTTCGGCATATATTACGACTAATCAGAAAAAGCGCAGCCTTGTGTGCGTGTTCACCTATATCGGCGATGAGGAAGACAGCCGCCGTATCCTGCGGGAGCTTTCGCCGCTGACGAAAAGACACGCCGTTATGATTGTGTCGCTCAGAAACCCGGGACTTAAAGCTATATCAGAGAAGAAGGCGTCCTCGACGGAGGACGTGTTCCTCAAGGCGTCCGCCGCGCACAGGCTTATGACGCAGAAAAACGCCTCAGGCATCCTGAGGCGCGGCGGGGTGGATAATGTTATTATGGAGCCGGATAAGCTCCCAACCGGGACCGTTAACAGATACATTTCAATGAAGAACCGCAACAGGATATAGGCTCACAGTCTCTATTGCATCTGAGTGGACGAGCCGATACTTTGGCGCTCCGACTTCTCCCTTTTCAGGCCCAGCCGTGTATACAGAATAAGAAGTATCCCTGTGATCCCGGCGATAATCAGCTTCACGAAAGGCGGCAGAGCTGACGGAGTAATAAAGCCCTCGATTACCGCGGCTATGATAAGCAGCGGGCAGACAAGGCCCATCAGCCGTATGGCCTTCTTCCCCGCCACCGCCACCGCGTCGCGCCTTGAAAACCTTCCCGGATTGATGAGTGCGACCCCTAGGATAAGGCCCGCCGCCGCCGACACGAAGATCGCGAAGAGCTCAAAAACGCCGTGCGGCAGGATAAGCGACGAAAAGACGAGCGTATTCCCCTCTTTAACGAAAAGCGCCGTCAGGCTCCCCAGCAGAAGCCCGTTCTGCGCCAGGATATAAACCGTCCCTAGACAGGCGAAAATTCCGAAGGCGAAGGCCATGATCGATACCCTGATGTTATTGGCCATAATATAGCTGGACATGTAAGCCGACTGCACCTCGACCTGGCCGCTTTGCTCCATGTCGGGCCTTATATTCCCCAGGAAAACATGCGAAAGATCCGCATTACTCAGCGTTATGACATAGCTGAATATAGCGCCTATCAAAAAGACCGCCGCCGCGAAGGCAATATATCGCGAGACCTCGCGCAGAAGCGCGGGCAGCGACCGCGTGTAAAACCTCCACAGGTCGCCGATGCCCCTCCTTTTTGAATATACCCTGCCATGGGCCCGAGCCACAAGCCCATTGAGGTAGTGGAAGGTTTTTGTGTCGGGGAAGTATGTTTGCGCATATGCGAGGTGCGAGGCGCAGGTGCGGTAAAGCCTGTCGAGGCGCAAAAGCTCGGAGTTCTGCTGCCAGGTTTTGTGCCTGTGCGGAAAGGCCTTGAGTACATTTTCAAGCTCGGTCCATTTTTCCGCGTTTTGTCTGATGAAAACATCTTCTGTCATGAGTCCTCCAAAAAAATCGTTGGGAGCGGATCTATTATGCATGAAACCGGATATAACGTAATTACACCGGAAAACGTACGCATTACTTACGACACTGCGGGGATCGGCGCCAGATTTGTGGCCCTTATAATTGATTCGCTGATACAGACTGCCGTAATGATTATCTGCATTATCGCGCTGTTCAGCGTTGACGCCGACTGGCTAAACGGAGAGATGGCCGGCGTTGTGATGATCGCGCTTTACGCCTTTCTGTATCTGGGCTACTTCTTCATCTTCGAGATCGCGACCAAAGGAAGAACACCGGGCAAGATGGCCGCGAAGCTCCGCGTGATACGCGAAAACGGCGAACCCGCCGGAGTGACCTCAGTGCTGCTTCGAAACGTGCTCCGTGTGGTCGACGCGCTGCCCGCCTTCTACGCAATAGGCGTTGTGACAATGTTTCTGACGCCCCAGGCAAGGAGGCTGGGCGACTTGGTCGGCGGCACAATTGTCGTATATGATCAGGTGCGGCGACTGCCAAAAACCGCGGAGGAACTCCTTATGCGGGAGGCGGACGCGAACGAAGCCGCGCACGGGGACCTTTCATTCCAGCTTACGTCGAGGGAGATGTCTTTATTATCAGATTTCCTCCAGAGAAGCGAAAAGCTGAACAAAAAGGTGCGGCAGTCTCTGGAGAGGACGCTGTGCGAAAGGTTCTGCGGCAAGTTTGGCGTCGACATACGAAATGTCGCGCAGCCCGACCTGTTTCTCCAGATGATATACTCAAAAAACAGCAGATAATATCCAAAACGCGCCCGCCAGGGCGCGTTTCTTTGCCCCGATCTAAAAGAGGCCGCTGATTAGCCCGTCGTTGTCAACGTCGATCATTTCGGCCGACGGCACGCGCGGGAGCCCGGGCATAGTCATAATCTCGCCCGTCATCGCGACAATAAAGCCCGCCCCGGCAGAAACCCTGACGTTCTTGATCTCGATCTCAAACCCCTCCGGACAACCCGTTTTCTTGGGGTCGTCCGAGAGCGAATACTGCGTTTTTGCCATGCAGACAGGCAGATTCCCAAAGCCCAGACGCTCGAGGGTTTCGATTTCCTTCTGCGCGTCGTGTATAAAAACAGCCCTTTTTCCGCCGTAAACACGGCTGACAATCGCGTTTATTTTGTCTTTTATCCCGAGCTCAAGCGGGTACACATAGGAAAAGCCCCTGTCCTCCCGGGATATGCGCAGCACCTCTCTGGCGAGATCCTCACCGCCGACGCCGCCCTTTTCCCATACCTCAGTCAGGCACACATTGACGCCGAAACCGGCGCAGGCTTCGCTGACGCAACGCAGCTCGGCATCACTGTCCGCCGAAAAGCGGTTTATCGCCACTACAGCTGGGATTTTATATACCTCCGTGACGTTTTTTACATGCTTAATGAGATTCGGCAGCCCGCGCCTGAGGGCCTCGAGATCCTCTCCCGGGTCCTTATGGCTGCGCCCGCCATGATGCTTCAGCGCCCGCACCGTGGCAACGATAACGCAGGCGGACGGCGTGAGCCCCCCCAGCCTGCACTTGATGTCGACGAACTTCTCGGCCCCGAGATCCGCGCCGAAGCCCGCCTCCGTGACAACATAGTCAGCGTGCCTGAGTGCAAACCGGGTCGCGATCAGGCTGTTGCAGCCGTGCGCGATATTCGCGAACGGCCCGCCGTGGATCAGCGCGGGTGTGCGCTCCAGCGTCTGCACAAGGTTTGGCTTCAGCGCGTCTTTAAGCAAAGCGGCCATCGCTCCCTGGGCCTTGAGATCCCCGCAGGTGACCGGATCGCCGTCGAGATTATATCCCACAATGATGGCTGAAAGCCGTGCTTTCAGCTCCTCAATGCTGCTCGAAAGGCAGAAAACGGCCATAACCTCCGAGGCCACGGTGATATCAAACCCGTCCTCGCGAACAACACCGTTGGCGCGCTTTCCAAGCCCGGTGACAATATTGCGGAGTTGGCGGTCGTTCATATCGACGCAGCGCCTGAGAGTGAGGCGGCGAGGGTCAATCCTGAGCGAGTTGCCTTGGTGCATATGATTGTCCAGCATAGCGCACAGCAGGTTGTTTGCCGCCGCAATCGCGTGAAAATCGCCGGTAAAGTGCAGATTTATGTCGTCCATAGGTACGATCTGCGCGTATCCTCCTCCGGCCGCGCCGCCCTTCATGCCGAACACAGGCCCGAGTGACGGCTCGCGCAGCGCGATCATCGTCTTTTCCCCGAGGCGCGAGAGAGCGTCCGACAGGCCGATGCTGACTGTCGTTTTCCCCTCGCCCGCAGGCGTGGGATTAATTGCGGTTACGAGGATGAGCCTGCCCTCCGGCCTCGACATACTTTGGTGTATGTATTCCCAGGTGATTTTAGCTTTGTATTTCCCGTAGCACTCGATTGCGGAGCGCTCTATGCCCGCCCCTTCGGCAATCTCCTCTATAGGAAGCATCCTGCAGCCGTTCGCAATTTGAATATCAGAAAGCATAGAATTTTCTCCATCCGTCTTATTTTTTTCAGGCTCAGGCCAGCTCGCATGCCTTCAGCGTGTTTTTTAGAAGCATTACCCTCGTCATCGGGCCCACCCCGCCGGGAACCGGCGTTATAAACGAGGCTTTTTCGCTGACCTCGTCGAACAGTACGTCTCCGCAGAGCCTTCCGTCCTCGCCGCGGTTGATCGCCACGTCGATCACGACGGCGCCTTCCTTTACCATGTCGGCAGTGATGATCCCCCGCCTGCCAACCGCTGAGACAAGGATATCCGCCCGGCGGCATACCTCGGCGAGGTCACGCGTTTTCGAGTGGCATATGGTTACGGTTCCGTGTCGGTGAAGCAGCAGCATCGCCTGCGGCTTGCCCACAATATTCGACCTGCCAACGACGACGCACTCCTTCCCGGCTGGGTCGATGCCGTATCTGTCGAGCAGAGCCATAACGCCGGCCGGCGTGCACGGCAAAAAATCGAAATCGCCGGTCATAATTTTGCCCACGTTAAACGGGTGAAACGCGTCGACGTCCTTCCCGGGGTCTATCTCAAGCAGAACGGCCGACTCGTCAAGATGGGCCGGGAGCGGAAGCTGGACAAGCAGCCCGCTGACGCTTTTATCGTCATTGAGCTTTCTTACAAGCGAGAGAAGCTCATCTTGAGTGGTATCCTCCGCGAGCGCAAACTCCACGCTTTTTATGCTGCATTCCGCGCAGTCCTTCTCCTTGTTTGTGACGTAAACACGAGAGGCGGGATCGCTGCCGACGATAATAACCGCGAGGCACGGCTCCTTCCCCAGCGCCTTCAGCCGTTCCGCCTCCAACTTTATCCCGGCCTTGCATTCCGCGGCGGCGGCCTTTCCGTCGATAATCGTCGCCATTACCATTCGCCTCCCGAGTATGTCTCGTCGTCCCCGCTTTTTGGGGCATCGTCCTTCGCGGGGGCGTCCTTAGGGGCCTCCCCTGCCGCCGCCGACTCCATGTCCACTATGCGGTTGAACACGACGGCCCCGGCCTCTCTCTCTGCCCTCTTTTCCTCGTTATACCTGTAGACCTGCATTTCCTCCGGGCTATGTTTTTTGAAGACGCCCATATAGGCAATCAGGAGCATAGCAAGCGCGCAGGATAAAAAGCCCAGCAGCTGCGACACGCGCAGACCGCTGCCAAACAGCATCAGGCTGTCCGTACGGAAGGACTCGATAAAACCTCTGCCAAGTCCGTACCACGCTACATATAAAAAGAATATCTGACCGTCATATCTTCTTTTCTTTGAAAAGAAGTGCAGGATGAGAAAACCGAGCGCGTTCCAAAGTGATTCATAGAGAAATGTCGGATGCACAACTGCGCGTGCGCCGTATACAGAAGAATAGATCTCCATACCCCACGGAAGCGTGGTCAGCGAGCCGTACGCCTCCCTGTTGATAAAGTTGCCCCATCTGCCGACCGATTGGCCGATGAGCAGGCTGAGAGCGCCGATATCAAGGATGGCCAGCGGCTTAATATGCTTGAACCGGGCAAAGATAACGGCTGTAAGGCACGCAGCGATAATCGCGCCGTAGATCGCGATCCCCCCGTCCCATATGTAGATCATTTTGATTGGATCCTCGCTGTAGAACCTCCAGTTGAAAATGACATAGTAAAGACGCGCGCCGATAAGCGCCGCCGGAGTGACGCAGATTATGAGGTCAAGGATATTGTCCTGTGTCAGTCCAAACTGATTGCTGCGCTTGATCGCGTAAACAGCGGCCAAAAGAAAGCCCATCGCGATGATGAGGCCGTACCATTTAAATTCATGGCCATAGATGGTGAAAAGCGTTGGATCTGGATTGATTGTTATGCCAAGGCCCGGAAACGAGATAGGTTGGTACAATTTTGATCACTCCCGATTGTTTCATCATTGCGTCCGCCGCCGCTGCCTCAGCGAGGGCGGACGCCTTTTAGCAAGCCTTACGCTCCCACGGGCCGGATAACCGACAGCGCGCTTCTTTCAAACGTGATGGTTTCGCGGATATAGTCCGCCGCGGCTCTTTCGTCAAGGCCCTCATAAACAGACGGAAAATCAAGGAACCTTGCCCCGTGGAAATGGTATTCGGTCAGCATATGGCAGAGGTCGTCAAGACTGTCGAGCGCGCGGAGACGGGCGCCGTAGGCCGCGTTTTTGATCCTTGAGAACATCGCGCGGTCAAACCCCTCCGACGCGACGCGCCCGGCCTCTTTGAGCACCTCTTCGCGTACCCTGTCCGGGTCGGGGCTGTCGCCCGTCAGGATCATGCATCCCCCGCCCGAAAAGCTGTTGTATCCAGTGTTAAAGCCCCTATTTATGAGCCCGCTTGCATAAAGCCTTGAGTAGAGGGGAGACGACGGCCCGCAAAGCGCCTCGACCGCAAGGTCGGAAAGCAGCTCGCGCCTCAAAAAGGCCTGTCCGCTCCCTGTAGGCTCGTCCTTGAAGCCGAGGAGCATCACCGGCATCGAGACCTCCATCGGGCACTCGATCCTGTGGCAAAACGCGCTCCTGTGGTCCTCAACCCCATAATGCCGGCCGATAGGAGCCTCCTTGACACCGGAAAGCATGCGGGAGGCGGTCTCAACGACAATGTCGGGATCCACGTTCCCGGCCACGCACAGCGTCATGTTCGAAGGAGTGTAAAAAACCTTGTGGCAGCTGTAGAGCATGTTCGAGTCGATCTTTGCGATGCTCTCAATCGTACCGATAATCGAGCGCCTGACCGGGTGGTTTTCATACATCGCCATGAGCATGTTGTTATATGCCATCCATCCGGGAGAATCCTCCGACATCCGTATCTCCTGCCCGATAATCCCCTGCTCCTTGTCAACGCTGTCCTGCATAAAATACGGAGTCGACACAAAATCAAGAAGTATTTCGAGGTTTTTCTCAAAATTATCCGTGCACTCAAAGTGATATGCCGTCATCGAGGAGGATGTGAACGCATTCGGCGACGCGCCCATGCGCACAAACTCCTGAAGCGCGTTATAATCCTTCATGTCAAACATCTTGTGCTCCAGAAAATGCGCGACGCCGTCCGGCGTTTCAATTTTTTGGCCGTCCTTTGTAAACGTGGAGTCGACCGAACCGTAATTTGTCGCGAAAAACGCGAAGTTCTTGTTGAAGTCGGGTTTTCTGATCACAAAAATATCCAGCCCGTTTGGAAGAGCAGCCCTGAAAAGCTCCTCCCCGATGTGCGGGAAATTCTCCCTTTCAATAGAAACCGCGGTCATGCTCATGCCCCCTTCCCTTTCAGGAAATAAATGCTGTCCAGCGTCACGCGGCCGGCGCACTCGATTATCTGCTCGCGCGTGACTGAAGATATCCTGCGCGCAAGCTCTTCGGGGCCGTAATCAAGCCCGGCGGAGGACTGCCCCAGGTAAAACTCCTCCATCTGGTAAACCGAGTCCATGCTGGATTTGAGCCCGCTTATCAGATAGCTTTTCGCGCTGTCGATCTCCCAGGGCTCGATTGCGCCGTTGCGGCAGTCCTCAAGCTGGGAGAGTATCTCGTCAAGCGCCTTCTGATAGTTTTCAAACTCTATGCCCGAGGAGACGACCATAACGCCCTTGAATTTCTCAATAATCGAGCTCGCGTAGTAGCACAGCGAAAGCCGTTCTCTGACGTTGAGGAACAGCTTTGAGGTCGTCGACGCGCCGAAAATCGTGTTAAATACCGCGTACGCGGGATAGCTTTCATCCATCACGCTGCCGCCGGTTCTAAAACCGAGCGAGAGCTTGCCCTGCGTTATGTCAAGCTCCTCGTCAAAACCGCGCACCTCTCCCGCCTTCTCCATGACCTCCGTTGAGATAGGCTCAAATCTGCCGCGCTCAAGCCCCGACAGCCCGGAAAGAAGCGCGTTTTTCACGCGGTCAAATCCGAACGCGCCGCAATAGAAGATCTGGATAAACGAAGTTCTCAGGATATCCTTCCAGTGCGAAAAAAGCCCCTCCGGCGTGATGCCCTGCACGTCAGATACGCTCCCCAGCGGGTCTGCCCCAAAGTTTTCGCCATCGCACATCAGCTCGATAATCCGCCTTGAGGCATAGGTGCGCTTGTCGTTTATCTGCGCCTCAATTCTGTCGGAAAGGTTCCGCTTCTCGCCCTCGACATATTCACTTTTGAAGGCGCCGTCTTTGAGCGCGGGACGCAGGATCGTGTCGATGCAGAGCGAGGCCGTGTTCTCAAGAATGTCGGTCCCCAACGGGGCAAACCTGTCGTCGGCAAAGTCACATACAAAGCCGATAAGGTGCGCCTCCCCCTTTTTCCTGACATATGGCTCAATCCTCGCGCCGTAAAGCTCGTTGAGCCTGTCGGAATAGCTCTCCATATCGGGATATCGCTCGGTGCCCATGCGCAACACCGCGGGAAGCAGCGCATTAAGCGACGCGGTTTCGCGCCTGAGCGGGCGTACCAGGCTGACGCTCAGCGCGCTCGTTTTGAATTTATCCGTCTGAACCGACGTAAGAAAAACGCCGGGCATGATCTCCTCTCGCCTGTGCAAAATCTCACTCCCTTACATATCAATTGTCAACCGGGTTATTATACCTCTTTTTCAGGTTTTGGACAAGGGGTTTATCTTGTCCTTCGCTAAAATAACACTCTATTTCATGCTCGCCGTCTACTCTGAGCTCGATCCGCTCAGCCTCGGAGCCGTCGAGAAGCAGCTTTTGCTTTTCTCCGCGCCTGGCTCTGATGCTGTATCTCGCTCCGCCTATCCGTACCGAGGCCTCAAAGCCCTGCCAGGAGGAAGGAAGCCTCGGAGCGATAAGCAGCTCACCGCCGCTCGCCTTTATCCCGAGCATATACTCGAGGCACACCCGGTAATACCAGGCCGACGCCCCTGTATACCAACTCCAGCCTCCTCTGCCGACATGCAGCGGATTTGAGTACACGTCCGCCGCCAGCACATAAGGCTCCGCCCTGTATATGCCCTCGGGATGCGTGGACGGCAGAAGCAGGGACAAAAGCCTCTGTCCTTCATCAAGAAATCCGCATTCAAAGCAGGCCATGCACAGCCAGACCGCGGCGTGGGTATACTGTCCCCCGTTTTCACGAACGCCCGCGAGATAGCTTTTTATATACCCGGGGTTTTTATCAGTCTTGTAAAATGGAGGTGTAAAGAGCTTTATCAGACCTCCCTCATAATCTACAAGCTTTTTTACAGCCGAGCGCACAGCCGTGCGCGCCAGCTCCATATCCGCGCCGTACGCGAGCGCCGAAAAGCTCTGGGCAATTGAGTCGATGCTGCATTCATCGCACTCCGAGGCCCCCAGCGGCGTGCCGTCGTCAAAGTATCCGCGGATGAAATACTCTCCGTCCCAAGCCCTTTTCGCCGTCTCCGATACAGTCGCTGCCTCCTGGAGATACCGCTCCGCCCGTTCTTCATCCCCCAGGGATGCGCAAAGACGTGAAAACCGCTCAAGCACATGTGAAAAAAACCATGAGAGCCAGGTGCTCTCGCCCTTGCCTCTTACGCCGACTAAATTAAAGCCGTCATTCCAGTCGCCGCCGCCGATCAGGCACAGGCCGTTTGCGCCGTATCCTCTTTCCATCACCATTTCCAAAGCTCTCACGCAGTGCAGATAGATGCTAGTTTTTTTATCTGACACAAGCGGCGTTTCATACCGTTCATGTTCGTCGTCTCTCAGCCTCTCCGACACGATAAACGGCGTCTCGATGTCTAAAATATCCATGTCGCCGGTTTTTTCAATATACTCGCAAACAGCGTAGGGCAAAAACAGCAGATCGTCCGTTATCCTGGTGCGGACGCCCTTGTCTCCCTCGTGCTCAGGCTTATTCGCCGGATGCCACCAGTGCTGAACGTCGCCCTCCTCAAACTGGTGCATTGATGCGTTCAGGATCAATTCTCTCGTGGTCTCCGGGCTGGCGTAGAGCAGAGCGCAGCTGTCCTGAAGCTGGTCGCGGAAGCCGAAAGCGCCGCCGCACTGATAGAGCGACGCGCGTGCGTAAACCCTGCACGCGAGCGTCTGATAAACCGACCATCCGTTCATATATCCATTCAGGTTAGCGTCCGGCGTATTTATAACGGCGGATGAACAGATTCCGTTCCAGTGGGCACGCGTCATTTCAAGAGCTTTTTTGGCCTTGTCATAGGAGTACAGCGAGCGGACGGCCTCTTCCGCGCCTTCATCCGCGGCGCAGCCGGTGACAATCACCGCAACATCAAGGTCTCCCCTCCGCTCAAGCGGAACGCTTATTGCGGCACAGGGGAAAAGTCCGCCTCCGCAAGCCCCGTCCATCCTGCCCTCGAGAAAAGACAGCAGATCGCAGGTGAAATAAGAGCATTTTGGCGACGACGCCGTCATAACAGTCTGCGGCGAAAATCCCACGTTATAATGCGAAAAGGCGCGCAGTTCCCCTTTCTCGTCATTATATTTGCTTACGACATGCCGGCTCATACCGGCGCTGTGCCCGAGTTGAAGCTCGGCGCAATACCTGAGCGAGTCTCCGCCCTTCAGACCTCTTGCCTCAACAATATAAACCCTCGCCGGAATATCCGGCGGCACGAAGGCCGTCGTCGTCACGCTCGCGCCATCTCCGAGCCGTTTTTCCCAGGAGGCAAACCCGAAGCCGTATCGCACAGTTGCGGGCACGCCGTCGTTTGAGGCAAAAAGCGAGAGTTCCGAATTCCCGGTCAAAAGGATGAGCGTCTCCGGCCCCTTGAGCGCAAGAGGGTCGTTTGTCCAGGGTGTGATCTTGTTCTCGCGCGAATTTTTTCGCCAGATATGCCCGCCGCCGGCGTCGGTGACAAGAAAGCCAAAGTCCCTGTTTGCGAGCACATGGCTCCACGCGGTCGGAGGCATCGACCGACCTGTCTCAAAGCTGAAGCTTCCGTCCGGGAGGTACATCCTGGCGGGCCGCTCATGCTCTTCAGAGACAGTCTGCTCATATGCCGCCCTATTTTTCGGCCTTGTGTGCGATCTTTCCGTCTGAAATATCGAGCCGCTGCGGTCAAGATCAAGAAAAACCGAACACACGCCGAGGAGGAGGGTCTCGTCCTCCCCGCCCTTTTCTGGGATATCCAGTATATGGACGCCTCCGCGCGCACTCAGAGTCCCCTCGCTGCCAAACGCCCTCAGAGTATCAAAAACAAGGCCTCTTGTCGGCTGGCGGTAATCGGCCCCGTCACGGACAATTACTGCGAGATCGCAGTCCATGCCGCACTGCGACAGAAACCGGTGCTGCCTGAGAACGCGGGGCAGCTTTTCGATTGCCTCCTGGCTGTCCGCCCTGACCGCAATAATGGGCAGATCGCCGGAGACGGCGAACTTCCACAGTGCCTGCTGTCCGCGTGTGTTTTTCTCAATCATGGGCCCTATATTTCGTCTGTTGTGCGTGATAAAAACCATATCCGTCAGCATGTCGAAGGCTTGCGTCACCTCGGTGTTTGAGAGCTTCAGCAAGCTGATAGCGCCGTCAATCCGACCCGACTGTTGTCTGGGGCTGTAAGAAAGGGCGCGCTGAGCGGCATTCTGCGCCTCTACAGCGCCGGACGCGACCGCGAGTGAAAATCTGACGCAAACGCTTTCATTCGGCTCTACCATCAGCCGTGTCCTCGTAAAAACGCATGGATCCAGCACGGCGCCCTGCGTCCTTGCCGAGGGCCTTGAGAGTGCGCTGCGGAGGCTGTCGATTCCACCCCTGCCGAGGGTGAGCTCGCGCGAGGTGTCTATGCTTGCGCCGTGGCTGCACGCAAACGACATGAAAACGTCCTTGCTCTCTCCCCTTCCGCGGCGCTTAATTGTCACTGCCATATCTCCGGCCTCGGTTTCGATAGAAAGCCTGGAAAACGCCGGATGCGCCTCAAAATCCTGCTTCCGCGCCAAAACAGGCTCGAAGTAGCATATAAGCTCAAGCTCTTCGCTTTCCGTTGAAAAATTTGAAACTGTGACGGCGCGCTGCTCCGCGTTGTCATTTTCGCATACGCGCGTCTCACATGTCGCCCTGAGATTTAAAACCGTGGAGGAAATCCGCGCGGATGAGCCGTCAAAGCTTGCGGAATACTTTACCGAGGGCTCGTAAAACGGCGCCGGCTGAAGCGAAATCAGCTCGTCCCGCCTTCTAATGAAAAAGTAGATCCCGGAAACGCCTCCGTACTGCCGCGCCTCAAACCTATTGAGCTGAAGTCCGGCGCAGTTTGAGGATGAAAGCCCCGTATCCGTTGAAAATACGGTGTAGGAGCCGTTTGTCAGCAGATGGCTGCGCGGACTCCACGCGTCAAAGCCCGAGCTTTCCCTGGTCCACCCATCGCCAGAGACCCGCTTGGGCTTTTCGGGCACCTCGCTTGCCTGCACGCGCAGGATCGGGGCCCCGACAGGCACCTTTTCCTCGAGCAGTTCCCTGAACGCGCCCATTTTTGTATCCCGCATAAACCTGCGCTGCATTATATTGCGGTTAAGCAAATTGTCAACCGCCAGCATACTCATGCCGATGTGGTGAGACATATAGCAACGCACGGGCTCAAAGCGAACACCCTCCGAAAGCCGCGAATAGGTAAAGTCCGCCGCCTCGCAGTATCCAAACCTGCCCACCAGCCCCAGCTTTTGCAGCTTTTTGAGGTTTATAAGCGCGTCAAACGGCCGCACAAGAAGCGCGAGAAATGTGGAATATGGCGAGATGACAAGCTCACGGTCGAGCCCGCGCTTGAGGCCGAGCTTCTGCACCCCGTGCGCCTTGTATTGGTAGTTCATCTGCGGGTCAAAGGAGAAAAACGCGGATTCGGATATGCCCCAGGGCACGCCGCGGCGCTGCCCGTGCTTCTGGTGGCAGTATACGCAAAATCTGGCGCTCTCATAGATCAGGGAATTTTCCGGCATCGGCATCAGCAGATTCGGCATCAAATACTCAAACATTGTCCCCGTCCACGAGGCCATGCCGCTGTATCCGTTCATCGTTACAAGCGCGCGCCCCAGCTTGCGCCAGTGCCTTCGGTCAACCTCCCCGCGCGCCACCGCGATATAGCTCGTCTGCCTGGCCTCCGAAGCCAGAAGGTCGTAGAATCCTGAGGTGGGAGCGTCCTTTTCTATGTCATACCCAATGTGAAAAAGCCTGCGCTTGGAGTCGTACAGCGGAGCAAAACTCATTTCCGCATTGAGCTTCTCCGCGCGAAGAGCCAGCTGTCTCGCCTCCGCGTCCTCCATCTCCAAAAGGCCCTGGGTGAGTGCCGTCAGGCACGCCGAAAGGTTCCCGCTGTCGACGGTTGAGACGCACCTCGGGCGCAGAGGGTGAAGCGTCAGTGTGTCATACCAGTTTAGAAGATGGCCGTTCCATTTTGGAATGCTCTCAATCGTGCCGAGGATAGCCTCCACGTAATACAGCATCTTCTCCTTAGGGATAATGCCAATATCAAAGGCGGACATGGCCGACAGCATCGCAAGCCCAATATTTGTGGGCGAAGTGCGGTGGGCTATCCCGGCGGCCGGCTGCTCCTGATAGTTGTCCGGTGGCAGGAAATGTTCCTCCTTTGTCAGGAATGTCTCAAAATACTTCCAGATCAGCGCCGCCTGCTCCCTCAGGAACGCAGCGTCTTCTTTGTCAAGCGGAACCTGACGCGTCGTACGCCTGCTCATCATCGAAGCAAAAACCGGCGAGAAAATCCACAACACGGACAAACCCTTCGCGGCGAGGAAAGGGCAAAGCATTAGCCCGATCACGCCGAAAAGCGCGCATGGCATCATCTTTCGGTAAAAAAACGCCGCGCCTCCGCTTCGGGCGCTCTCGCTTTCCGAGGCGGTGACCCACTGCAGCATGTTCCTGCGGGAGATCAGCATTCTGTAAAGCGATACCCCAATGGCGTGTATGGCGACCACCGCTTCAAACGGCAGGAAAAGTATCTGCACGGCCGTCTGCATAAAGACGCCGAAAAAGCCGGTAATAATCGTGCTGTGATAACGCACCGTCCTTCCGTGTTTTCTGAAAAGCAGGTCTGTTCCGCACAGAAAAAGCCGGGAAAACAGGCAAAAAAGTGCCGCTATACCCAAGAGAGCAAAACTTTTTGTGGAGATGAACATCGATGAATAAAGCCCAAGGAACGTAAGAATCGGGACAAGGCTGCGCCTGAGATTGTCGAAAAGCTTCCAGCGCGACACAGGCGAGATCGGGTTTCTCACTTGCTTTCCCGCCGAGTTCTTCACTTTGCCGAAAAGCCAGGGCGCGGCCTGCCAGTCTCCCCTTATCCAGCGGTGCATTCGGTCGTAGTAGGAGCTCACCTTGAACGGATATCCGTCGGAAAGCTCCATATCGCCCATAAAGCCAGCGCGCAGATAAGCGCCCTCCAGAAGGTCGTGCGAGAGCACGGAGTTCTCCGGAAAGCTGGAGCAGGCGGCAAAAGCACGAATGTCTATGATGCCCTTCCCGGTAAAAATCCCTTCGCCGAAAAGATCCTGATATACGTCGGAAGACGCGCTGCCATACGGGTCAATCCCGCCCTGCCCGGCAAAAATCCGTGAAAAGAGCGACCTGTTCGCGGATTCCAGTTCTACGGATATACGCGGCTGAAGGATACCGTAGCCGGAGGTAACAACCCCGCGCTCCTCGTCAATAACGGCGCCGTTCAGCGGATGCAGCATCGCTCCGACAAGTTCGCGCGCCGCCCCCGCGTTGAGACGCGTGTCGGCGTCAAGTGTTATCAGATACCGCGCGTTTCGCGCCCAGTCAGCCTCCCCCTCCAGAACCTGCAGTGTCTTTGAAACGTCTTTTCCGGAGTTTATCCATGAAATAAGATCGGTTATCGCGCCGCGCTTGCGCTCCCAGCCCATATACCGGCCGTGGCTTTCGTTCATCTCCCTCCTTCTGGCAAAAAGGAAAAACCCGCCGCCGTACTTTTCATTGAGGGCGCTTACGGTGTCCCTCGCCGCAGATATCGTCTCTCGGTCGGACTCCGTTTCCTGCCACTGTGAATCCGGCAGGTCGGCCAGGAGACCGTAGCGTATACATTCTCCTGCGTCCCTGTTCGCCACGCGGTACCGCTCCAGCAGCGAGGCGAGCTCATGACCCTTCTCCTTTCCTGTCAGCAGGGCTGAGATCACGCAAAGCGTCCGCCCCTCCTCGGGGATGCCTCCCTTTAACTCAAGACGCGGGATATGCGCGGGTTTTTTCAGCCTCACCGCAAGAAAATCAGCGCTGTTTTTGACAATCTCCGAGATTGGGAGCAGTAGCAGAAACGCCAAAACGCCTGAACCTGTCAGGGCGCCGACAACCGCTGTAAGAAGAACCGTCATTGAAATTATCGACCAGATATACGCCTTTCCGTCGGCGTGGCCGGGCGCCTTTCCAAGAGGCTCAGAGAAGATAAAATACCCTACATGGCGCTTTTTCAGGCCTTTTCCTTTTTTTGAAAGCTCGAGTGCGCGTGACGCGGCCTCATGCTCGCTCATGCCGTGCTTTTTAGCTAGCCTTGAGACCTCGTGCCTGTAATACCCTCTTGTGCGCTCGTCGAGAAGATGGTATATCCCGGCGGGGTCCTTTGAGAGAATCTTTTCCGCCTCCGAGCTCTCATGAAGCAAATCGTTTAGATCGGCGGTCGATAAAAAACGCAGGGAGGTAAACGCGCTTCCGATCAGCGAGCTCAAGGTATCGTGCTTACGCCTTGCTGTTGCGGCGAGCTCCTCAAGCTCGTCGTTTATGGGTGTACCGGAGGCGCGCGCCTTCGATGCGGCAAGCTCGGATGAAAAAGGGTTTTCACCCGCGGGCTTCCGGTAATCCGACAGCTCAGATCCAATATCTGAGCAAAGTCTTTCAATCTCAAAAATCAGTGCGCCCTTAAAAATCGGAACCGTCAGCCAAAGCTCGCGTTCTGAAAACGGACGCGCCTTCTGCGCGCCGTTCAGGAAGGCCCTGACAATCCCCGTGTCAAGCCTGTTTTTAGAGGCGCTGATCAGCTTTTGTGCCAATGTAAACAGAGCGGGAAAGCTTTCACCCTCCGCCCTTTCCAGCTGTGTACGCCGCCTGAGCGCCGCCATCGCCTCTTTTCCCTCACGCTCAGAGAGATACCAGTTGTCCATCAGCCATTCAAACTCCTGAGGAACAATCTGTGTCTTTGACGAAAACTCGTATACGCGGTCAAAGACGTTCTTTATCCCGTAAAGCCTCGCCCTAATTGCCCGCGAAAGCGTCCGCGCGCTTTTTTTGCCGGTTATCCTCAGCTTCGACGCGCAGCTTTCGGCATAGCCTTCAAGGGTTTGGTTGTCTACATGCAGCTTTTCTTCTGACACGGCAATTCTCCTTTTGAGCATAACTTTGATCCTTGCAATCTTCCCCCTTTTTTTGCCTAAATATTCATATTGTGAGATTAATTCCATAAAGGCGTCCGGCGGCGGAACAGATTCGGGCAAAATCCTCCTTTTGCTGAGCGAAGACAGGAATAATTGCCTAAATAATCAGAATAATAAGCTTATAAATAAAAATCGGAGGTGACCCATCTTGGGAAAAAATAAAAAAGAGCCTGATAAGGTGACAAATCCCTCAGGCGATTCACAAAAATCTGATAAAATGCGAAACATGCCCCGCGGCTCCGAGCGACCAAACGGGCAAAATTCAAAATAAAAGACGCTTGGATGTGAACGCATGATACCTCTTTGCAATATCCGCGCCTGACTCGTTTTGAATAGAACACCTCAAACCCGGGAATAGTAACAAAGGGACGGCTGCGGGGGTCAAAGAATCCCCGCAAACCGCCTTATTTGCGTAATAATCAAGTTCTGGAGGTAATTATGGATAGAGTAGCACTGATCGTGGCAATTATCGGCGCGCTGAACTGGGGCTGCCTCGGCATCTTCGGCGTAGACCTTGTTGCACTTGCGTTCGGCGGAAGCGGAACAGTAATGAGCAGGATTATTTACACAGTTGTCGGCTTGGCCGGCATATGGTGTGTCTCGCTTCTGTTTAAGGAACGCGACGCCGTCAAAGATGAGTGACCAAGCGGCCTTTCTATCGGAAAAGCTCTGAATAACTGCACAAATAAAAAAGCGGCTGCTTTCGCAGCCGCTTTTTTTAACCCCTGTTGAGTGTAAACAGTTTCTATTTAGCCTTTTCTGACAGCGTCTCAACTATCCCCGAGAGCTCTTTGGCCACCAGCTCCACCGTCACGGCATCAACGCCTTCCACCATGACGCGCACAAGTGGCTCTGTCCCTGAGGGACGGATCAGTATCCTTCCGTCGGGGCCAAGCTTTTTTTGAGCCAGCTCCGTCGCGACACTAATCTCCGGCGCGTCCGACAGATGAGCCTTGAGACTGTTTTTTACAACAATATTCGACAAAATCTGTGGATATTGCTTGAAATAAGACGAAAACTCGGAGAGTTTCATGCCCTTGGAAGCGGCAATTCCGAGGAATTTCAGGGCCGAAAGCTGCCCGTCTCCGGTAGTTGAATGATCAAGGAAAATAAGGTGCCCGCTTTGCTCGCCCCCAAGCGAATAGCCGCCCTTCTGCATCTGTTCCAGCACGTATCTATCCCCTACCTGAGCGCATATCACCCGCAAGCCGCTGCCCTTGCAGAACATATGAAAGCCAAGGTTCGACATAACCGTTGCGACAATAGTGTCGTCCTTCAAAATCCCCTTTTCTTTGAGGGACATCCCGCAAACCGCCATGATTTTGTCACCGTCGACAATGTTTCCCGTCTCGTCTATTATTAAGCACCTGTCTGCGTCGCCGTCAAAGGCCACACCGGCGTCATATCCGCCTGCCAGTACCTTTTCGGCGAGCGCGCCAAGATGCGTCGAGCCGCACCTGTCGTTAATATTGACGCCGTCAGGGCAGTTATAGATAACGTCGGCATTGGCTCCGGCTTTTTTAAAGAGCCTTTCAGCCGTTGCGGAGGCGGAGCCGTTCGCACAGTCAACCAGAAGCCTCAGAGAGGACAGGTCCTCCGTAACGGTACTTGCCAGAGAATCAATATATGTGTCAACGGCGGCCTCATCTCTGTGCACCCTGCCGATATCGGCGCCGGACCTGAGCGTGAGATTCCCGCTGAGTATAAGCGACTCAATGCGCTCCTCCAGCGCGTCGGAAAGCTTGTAGCCCTCGGAGTTAAAAATTTTGATGCCGTTGTGTTCAAAGGAATTATGCGAGGCGGAAATCACGATACCTGCGTCCGCCTTTCTGAGCCGTGTGATATATGCTACTGCCGGCGTCGGCACAACCCCGACAAGCAGAACGTCTGCCCCAGACGAGCAGATGCCCGCGACAAGCGCCGCCTCCAGCATATCCGATGAAATGCGCGTATCTTTTCCGATAACGATAAGCGCGCGGTGATGATTTTCCTCAGTGAGGACCTCGGCCGCCGCTTGCCCAACCTTAAGAGCCAGCGAGCAGTCAAGCCCGTCGTTCGCGACAGCCCTGATCCCGTCCGTGCCAAAGAATTTGCCCATAATACCTCCCTAACGCCTGCAATGTATGTAAATATTCAGACTGTAAAGCCATTTGCTTTACACGTCTTCCATTGAAATCTGTTCATCCTCCGACTGATTTTGTTCTAAGAACGCGATACCGAGGTGGTCGTAAGCCGATTTTGTGACGCATCTTCCGCGCGGCGTCCTTGTCAAAAATCCAACCTGCATCAGATACGGCTCATAGACGTCCTCAATCGTGACCGCCTCCTCGCCAATCGTCGCCGCAAGGGTTTCCAGCCCTACAGGGCCGCCGTTATAGTTTCTAATTATACTCAAAAGCATGCGTCTGTCAATAGAATCCAGGCCAAGTCCGTCAATCTCAAGCATCAAAAGCGCTTTATCCGCAACCAGGCCGGTGATAATACCGTCACTGCGAACCTGCGCGAAATCGCGCACGCGCTTTAAAAGGCGGTTAGCAATCCTCGGCGTGCCGCGCGAGCGCCGCGCTATCTCAAGCGCGCCTGAATCTTCCGCCGGTATGTCCAGAATCCTCGCGCTCCTTTTTATTATACGCGAAAGCTCATCCGCCGAATATAGCTCAAGCCGCATGTGTATGCCAAACCTGTCTCTGAGCGGCGACGAGATCTGCCCCGCCCTCGTGGTCGCGCCGATCAGCGTAAATCTCGGCAGGTCAAGCCTTATTGATCGCGCCGAGGGCCCCTTCCCTATGATGATGTCGAGCGCGAAGTCCTCCATCGCGGGATAAAGAACCTCTTCAACGGATCTGTTCAGCCTGTGGATCTCGTCTATGAACAGGATATCGTTGGCGTTCAAATTCGTCAGCAGAGCGGCAAGGTCGCCGGCCTTTTCAATCGCCGGTCCCGAGGTGATGCGGACGTTCACGCCCATCTCGTTGGCGATAACGCCCGAGAGCGTCGTCTTGCCGAGCCCGGGTGGGCCGTAAAGCAGCACATGGTCGAGAGGCTCCGCGCGCAGCTTCGCCGCCTCAATGTAAACGGACAGGCTGCTCTTTGCCTTTTCCTGGCCGAGGTATTCGTTAAGAGTTTTCGGCCGCAGCGACGCCTCCTGCTCGTCGTCGCCGGAGATCCCGGCGGAGACTATACGGTCGTCGAAATCATCCTGAAAATCAATACTCATCTAAAGCTCCAAATCAGCAAACATAATAAGAATACGGGCTTCTCAGCGTCTCCGACTTTTTCACAAGTATGCCCGGAAACGCGTTTGATATATGCGAAACTAACACAGGGCAGATCACGTCCTCGGTGGAAAAATGCCCTGCGTCTATGAGGCAGAGCCCGAGCTCCGCCGCCTCGTGCCACTGGCTGTGTTTAAGATCGGAAGTGATAAACACGTCGCAGCCGGCTGCCTTTGCTTTTTTTAGGAAGCCGCCGCCCGACCCTCCGGCGACGCACACCCGGCGCACCTCCATTTCAGGATCGCCGCAAAACCTGACCCCGCCGCATGAAAGACGCTCACTGACAAATCCACAAAGCTGAGCGAGCGTCATCTGCGTCTCAAGCCCGCCCGCGCGGCAAAGACCCTGAGGCTCTCCGACGCGGTCCTCTCCCTCAAAAAGAATCTCAACATCCTTAAGTCCGAGCCGCCCGGCGAGCGCGTCGTTCACGCCTCCGCGAGCGATATCGAGGTTCGTATGCATACATATCGCCGTTATTTTGCCTTCAATCATGCGGAGAAGCCTTTCCCCCGCCGCGTCGGCGTCGCAAACGCTCAAAAGCGGCGTGAAGATAACCGGATGGTGCGACACAATCAACTGAGAGCCAAATGATTCAGCTTCTTTCACAACCTCATCGGTTATATCAAGCGCAACCAAAATCTTTGAAACTTCAGCGTTCCCGCGTCCGACCAACAGGCCGACATTGTCGTATTCAAGCTTTAAATCGCATGGCGCCATGCCGTCCAAAAACTCAAATATTTCTGAAACCGTGGCCATAAGGCACTCTCCCCTTTAGTTCAGTTAGCCCCTCGAGAGCGGAAGATAAAAAACCTATCTTTTCCCCGCGCTCCTCAGAGATCCTCCCCATTTTCAGGCCGAAAAGCTCGTCTTCCAGCCTTTTTATCTGCAAATCCAGGAACGCGTCGGCGCATTCCGGACTACCCTGCAATACCAGACCATCACAAAAAAGCTCATAAGGCATATACGCGCGCCTGCCCTCGCCCTCAGAAGCAATAATCTGATAAAGCCGCTCCCCCTCGCGGGCGAGCAATCTGGCAAAAACATTATAACCGTTTTGGTAAAGAAACGCCAGCAGTTCTTCAGCTTTTGACATAGGCTGCAGAATAAGCCGCTTTCCGCGCGACCAGGGCGCCGCCTCGAGTATCCCGGCGATCAGCTCTCCGCCCATCCCGCAGATGATTATTGTATCCGCCTCGTCGGGCCGCACGCCGGAAAGTCCGTCACAGAGGATGAGCCTGATCTTTCCTCCGCAGCCGTATCTTTCGAGGTTCTCCGCAGCGTTTTCCAGCGGCCCCGGCCTGACATCCGTCGCCACCGCGCTGCCGGCGCGCCCCGAAAGCACAAGATAGACCGGAAGCCTCGCGTGATCGGTGCCTATATCCGCGATGTTTGCTCCAAAAGGCACAAGCTCCGCCGCTTTTAAAAGCCTTTCGCCGATATGGGGAAGTGTTTTCATGCGTTCAGCCCCGCCCTCCGTTTGATCATCGCGCGCTCCGCGTCCCAGTAGAAAAACGCGAACGGCAGGCTGACCGCCGTTAGGATAATAAGCGTAAGGATCTGCGGTTGTCCATACGCGCGCAGGAGTATGTATATGAGAAGCCCGATCACCCTGCCCAAATTAACAAGCTGGCTTCTTATCGCGAGCGTCTCAAAGCGCCGCTCACAGTCCTTTGAGAGGTGGTCGCATAGATTATACGACGTATATTGAGTGGAATTTTGAATAATCACCTGAAATCCGTTATCCAGGATCGAGTAAAGTATCACTGCCGCCGCGGTCTGCCATAAAAGCAGCCCGGCGGTCACGAAAAGCTCGGCCAGCGCGAAGAAAAGCATGAACATTATGCGCTTTCTGTAGTTGAGCTTCCTGGCGATGAGAAAAAACACGAGCATTGCTATCGCGCACTTCCCGGCAATGCTCAGGCCGATGATAAGCTCGTCGCCGGTCAGCGAAAAAATGAGAACATTGAGATAATAGAGGTACACGCCGTCACGTATCCCCCTGAACGTCTCTCCGAAGGCATAGTCTATAAAAGCCCTGTCGCGCCAGTTCTTTTTTATCAGCTCAACGATGCGGTTTTTTGCCCCGGGTACACTGGCTCGCGGCAGCTTGAGCGACACAAGCGCCGAGCAGATAAAAAACACCACGGTTATGGCAAAAACGGCGGCGTATCCATTGCCTTTTGTCAAAAGCCGAATTGCAAGCCCTGAAACCGGCGGAGAGATCAGGATAATCAGATTTCCTGTCAGCCCAATGAACGACAGCCCGATCTGCCTGTTTGCGTTTGAGGTATAAAGCTTTATTGAGTTATGGTAGGGCAGCCAGTATGCGGCGTTCCCGAGCCCAGCCAGTACCGGCGGAATGAAAAAAACATGCCTGGCTTCTTCTCCGAGCAGCATGAGCAGTGCATACGACGCCGCAAAAAGAAAAAGGCCAATCCTTGAAAGAACCACCGCCGGCATCCTTCTCGACAGCTCAACAACGATGAAAAGCCCAAGAAGCTCTGAGAGATAGATGAGAAAATAGTAAAGAGTCACAACAAAAAAGCCGTTCTCATCGTTAAAGAGGAACGTGCCCACAAAGGCTGACGATAGATTTGTTGCAAGCTGAAAAAGCATGTGAACCTTGCAGAAATCAAGAAAGTTCACAGACATGAAGCTCAGCCCGAGCGCAGATGAAATCCGGGAATAAAGCCTCTTAATGTATAACATACGCAAGCCCTCAGTGCAAAGCCAAAAGACGCTCCCCTTGTTCAAGGAAACGCCTGTCTCATCGAAAAAACAGACCTAAGAAAGCTATTATCTGTCTCCGCTCTCGATATGCGCGTTCAGCTTTTTCAGCAGCTCGTCAGCGTCAACGCCATGCACCTGACATGCCTGCTCGATTGTCTCCCCTCTTGAAGCCGGACAGCCCAGGCAGTGCATCCCGATCTCAAGAAAATACTTAGCCGTCGAAGAGTCAATCATAAGAATGTCGCCTATAATAGTGTCCTTTGTAATCTTTTCCATAGGTTCCCTCCTGAATATAAGCATTAAAAATATGTGAGGCTCAAGCTCAGCATATGGTTTTTATGAGCCTTGCCGGATTCCCTCCGTAAACTCCGTTTGGTTCACAGTCTTTTGTGACAACCGCTCCCGCGGCGATGACGCAGCCTTTACCAATCGTGATCCCAGGCAAAATTACGGCATTTGCGCCTATCCATACGCCGTTCTCAATTCTGATGGGAGCGTAAATATTTTCCCCCGCGCGCTGTTGTTCAGGCCCTGTCTCATGCGAAATACAACAAAGCAGGACATTCATGCCCAAAAAGCATCTCTCACCAACAAAAATTGAATGAGCCTCGACATGGCCCGAAAAAAACTGGCATCCTCTGTTTATAAAACAGTCTTTCTCAAAAGAAATATTATTGTTATAAAAATAACAATCTGACCTTAAGACAGAGTTTTCTATTCTCACTCTTGCAAGCCTGTAAGCAAGGCGCCTAACCGCCCATGGCAAAAGCCTTGAACTCGCAAGACTGTTGACTAGAAATTTCTCAATTGCGTTCATATCTTTCCCCAATCAAGCAATCATTAGTCCGCTGCCTCTACCCCCCATGAACTTTGTCTCTATACAGGCAGTCAACGCTCCTATCGTATGTCTTTTCGATTTTACCCGAGAAAAAACATCCTGGAATCTCGCCTTTTCGCCTGTGATATGCCACGCATTTACAGCATTTGCCGTGCTTGTCGCAGGGATATGTACATGTGCATTTGACCTTGTTGTCACAGTCCATAGCTTCACCTGCCTCCTGCCCTGGGCGTCAAATGATATATAGATATTATATTACAAAAAATAAAATATTACAATACAATTAAATATGACAAAAATATTTGTGTTTTTATGAGAAGATGCGATATAATGATAAAATGCATATGGGGGCGTACCGGTTTCGACGGGGATGCGGATGCATGGACAGCGGGCAGCGGCGCCTAACCGCTATAAAATGGGCAAACTTATAAATTAAGTAACAACGATAATTTAGCTTACGCTGCTTAATTGAAGCAGCCGTCACCCCCGGGAGGACCACGGCCCGGGAGGTGGCGTCGTTTAGTGGTGAACGTGATCGCACAAAGCTTTGAGTGCGGCATGTAATATGAAGCTACCAAGCCCTTCAGTCTGACGGCCGACGGTTGGGTTAGGGAATGTAAATGACCGCCTGCGCCCGGAGAACTCTGTGCCTATGTGTTTTCGGACAGGGGTTCGACTCCCCTCGCCTCCACCAACCGTCCCTTAGGCGAACCGCTGAGTTCGCTTAAGGGACATTCTATTGCCCCATTTTCCCCAGCATTGCAGTATATCATCAGCTTAAGCTCACTCATGCCAGCACCCCTAGCCACTTCAAAATCTTTACGCCATCGGTCAGGCCCTTGCGATAAACATAGTGCTCCTCTTGGCCGTCAACCTCCAGAATTAACTCAAAACACTCAACTGCAAACTCTTTTTCTTCATCCCTTAACATGGTATCGCAGTCACAATCCATCTGATTAAGTTTTTCTTGCAACAGCTTGTACTGCTCGGTTTCTTTAAACTCCTTGACCGCATTGTCGAGAAGCTGCTCAATGAAAAAGTCATATTCTTCTTTGCTGGTCATATTATTCCCCGCCTTTCTCTTCACTAATAAATGCCGTAAAGCATTTATTAGTTTTATAATACACTGTATAGTTATCGTTTTGAAGTGCGATTTGGCACTTCAAATCAATGTTGAGCACTTCACATTGAAAAATATAACTTTTCGGTGTATACTAGATGAAATGAAAGGACGGATTATTTATGGGAATGGCTATTAAAATTAGGACTTTACTTCTTGAAAGAAAGATGACCATAAAGGAACTTGCGGAGAAGATCGGAACAAATGGCAGTAATCTGAGCAACAAGCTTTCGCGGGACAACTTCTCGGAAAATGAGCTTTGGGATATCGCGGAGGCTCTTGACTGTGATTATGACGCTACGTTCACAATGAGGGATACTGGCAAAAAGATTTGAAACGTAAACTTTCATTTCATGTTGCGATGATAATTGCGTATAAAAAAGGAGGATGACAGATTGAAATGCAAGGGATTATCATTATTGCTCATTTGTCTGCTGCTACTTTCTGCATGTAGCCATAGCAATGTCACGCCTGTCGATAATGCAGAAACATTGACAATTTTGTTATCCGAAGCAACCCAAAAAGTTAAGGAACAATCAGGAATTACAGCTTTAAGTCTGAATGATTGCAATATCTATGATGTGGAACATATAAACATATCGAGCTCAGTCACTTCATTGGATTTGTCTGATAATAAAATAATGGATATTTCAGCATTGGCTCGGTTTCAAAATCTTCAAGAGTTAAATTTAAGTGGTAACAGCATTGTAGATATATCGCCGCTGGCAGAACTGGAAAATCTTAGAAAACTTAATATAAGTGAAAACCCCATCACAGATATCTCAGGATTAAAGGCATTGCCTTTACTTGAATCCTTGACGTTGAGCTGTGAAACGTTGGAGAACCCGCTTACTCTAAATGAGCTATCTAACTTAACTTGGCTTGATATTGGCAGCATAAGCATAGATGAAATAAGCAGCTATCAACCGATTGCCGCAATTACGGCAATAAGCCTTGTAGGCTCAAGTTCCAAACAGACAGCAGAAACTTTGCTGCTGTTGCCTGATTTCCCACATCTGCAAGCATTAACATTGAGTGGATTTAATCTTGATGGTGCCGATCTCGGTTGGCTGGAACATTGCTCCGCCTTACAAGCGCTTTCAATTCCTGTTCTTTATGAGAATATTGCGATAACCCTCGAAAAAATGCCACAACTGAATGAACTGGAAATCAAATATTTGGAGGATGGTACTTCGCTTGCAAATCTTACACGGCTAAGGAAACTATCGTTGTTTGGAGCGAAAAATATACAATTTGTCAGCGGAATGAAAGATTTAGTCAGTCTGAGTGTTATATACAATTCAGATATACTGGACATTAGTCCTGTCGCCAGCCTCACGCAATTGGAAGAACTATATGTCGAATCAAGAAACCTTTCAGATATTTCTCCGGTAGCCGAGCTGAATAATCTTAAAAAGCTTAGCTTTAACTGGTGTGCCGTAGATGATATACAGACGCTCGGTGGGCTTTCATCATTGGAATATCTGGATTTAAGCTGTAACAATATTTCATCAATCGATATGTTGAAGAACTTAACCAGTTTGAAGGCGCTTGAATTGGACCGCAATTATATGCGTGACATCTCACCCATCTCAAATCTCACGGACTTGGAATATTTGAGAATGGAGGCGTGTGGAACAATACCTGATTTATCGCCAATATCAAGCCTGAAAAAAATAACTAAATTGAGGATTGGTGATAACTCGTTCACGGACTTGTCGCCGCTAATAGGGCTAGAGAACCTATATTACTTAGAGGCTACCAGCGTGAAATACCGTGATATTACGCCGCTTTCACAGTTAAGTAACTTGGTCTATTTAAACGCATTAAACAACAATATATCGGACGTATCCGCACTTGCAGGGCTCAAGAATCTGCAACATCTGGATTTATGCTGCAACGCGATTACCTCTGTTGATAGCCTCGGGGATTTGAACAATCTAAGGTATCTTGATTTGTCTGCCAATCAGGTTGCTGACATTTCCTCGTTAAGTAGGTTGACAGGCCTATACGAGTTAGAGCTTTCTGGCAATTCAATTCAAGATGTGTCCCCGTTGTCCAAGCTGACGGTGTTGAAGTATCTAGATTTGTCAAACAATTTGATCAGTGATATTTCTGCGTTGGAATCGCTCACCCAGATTGATATGTTGGATTTATCATCCAATAGTGGTATTAGTAATTTCTCTGTCTTAACCGATCTTGTTGAGCTTATGCCGATTATAAATCCATCGACAAGTGGGAAAATGGATACAACAGCATATGATGTCGATATTAAGACATACGAAAAAAACTCAATTATTATAGAATATCCTCAAATAAAAGGTTTGTCAGACCAAGACGCAGCCAAAGAGATCAATTCGTTGCTAAAAGACGAAGTGTTTGCTTATGTTTCAGACTTGTTGTCTTCATGGGGAAGCGATGAGGAAAAGGACATATATACAATTATAAACGATACGACAGACTCGGATTTGGAACTGCACTGCTCGGTTGGGCTCAATAGCAAAAACATTCTAAGCTTCAGCTATGATGTTTATGGATATGGGCATGGCAGCGCACATCCAAACACTTGGGGTTTTGCTTTCACTGTTGACATGGAAAGTCGAAAAGTGATGACGCTTGAAGATATTTTTCAAAATGTAGATTCTTTGTTGAACGCCAAAACGCTTGATATGAGTTACGGCTTATCGACAAACAGACTTGGAAAGATAATATACACATTAGATGATCATTCGTGGTATATAACTGATCGGAGCGACATGTCCTTCTTCTTTTCGGTGCAAAATAATTACAGCGAATATACTTTCTCAATCAATCAGATGGATAGATACATTACCTCTCGCATCTATACAGAATTGAATCGTTATCGCCAAGCCCTTGAATAAAATACATTCTCATTGTTGCACCCCTGTCGGCCGTGCCGAAGAAAACGGCAATCCCGCATAAGCAATGTTGCCGTTTGCACGGACAAGAAAAAATACGATGACGGTAGTCAGAGCATTTTGAACGCAGTCCGTGGGAGGCGCCCGAAGACGCCGCACCCAACCCGCCCGCAGGCGGCGGGGGGGATGTGGACGGAGAGATAACACGGATAATATTCGTGCTTATGTGGTGTTTGCTGTCATGTGGCTATGTCACGGGTTGCTTATTTTGAACGTTCGCCACTCAAACACTGTCCGCCCGCAACGTCTCGATGATATCATTTTGCCTAAGCTTACCTGCCGAATACCGCATAGTACAGAAGCTAAGCAGAAAAACTGCAATAACGCTTATGACCAAACCCTGCACAGGCCATATATACGCAAACTCAAAGGATTCACCAAGCGCCAGATACATGCCATATGAAGCCGCCAAGCCCAGCGGCAACCCAATCAGAAGAGACCGGACGCCATAAAGCAAGCTTTCGAAGTTTAGCATATGCATTAAAGATTTAGAGTCCATTCCAACCGACCTAAGCATGGCAAATTCACGTCTGCGTAGTGCCATTCCGGTGGAAATTGTGCCTATTACGTTCGTTACCCCAATAAGGGACAGCATTGCCACGAAACCATACACGAACAGCATCACAAGATTATTTGTGTTTCTGTTCATCCTGACATTTTCATCAATGTCAAAGACCATAAACTGCGAGCCGAGCTCTTTTACAAGCAATTCACGCGAGTTTATTGAAAATTCTTCAGCATTAGAGGCTTGTACGCAAAGCCACGAATAACGCTGGCTTTCCGGAGTCGACAGTTTGGAAAAAACCTCATCTGGTACAATTAGCCATAGCTCTCCGCCGGAAAAACGAGGCAGCAGGCTTTGGGGCACTTCCCATGTTTGAGCGGCGACTGTTACTTGCTGTTCTCCAGTTTCGCCGATCAAACTGATTGATTCCCCCGGATTTATCAAAAATGGCGCCGCCTCTGAACGCTTATTGTCTAATCTGTATCCACCTATTGTGTTAATTAAAATTCCTTGTGGGCTTTCCATATTATAAAATGCAGACGAATCAGTCCCCAATTCGGCGCATAGCGCGCTGAAATCACTATCGCCTATGGAACACAGAGCTGCGTTGAAGACTCCGTCCGTTGTCGGGATTTTTTTGCCGTCGCCTGTCAGGTAATTCGGTTTAAGCTGCGCGGTATAATGAACGCTTTTCCCTGTCATTGCACTTTCATATCCACCGAGCTTTTCAATTTTTGACTTGATTTCATCAAACAATTCGGCCTTTTCACCGCTCAAGGTTACCATTACATTGAACTCGTACTCCGTGTAAAGCATACTCACCGATTTGCTCATCATGTCGCCGAAGGTGCTCACGCCGATAAATAACACCTGACTGACAACAAGAGAAATCACGGTTGCGCGGTATTTGCTCCGGCTTCGGGCAAGGAATTTTGAGGCAAGCATACCCTCAGTACCGAACAACTTTCCTGAAAGGTGTCCTGCTTTGACCTTGCGAGGGTTTATCTTAATATCCCGTGTCTGTCGGATTGCTTCAATGCAGCTTATGCTTGCGGCGCGCCTTGCCGGAATCCACGCTGACAGCAGCACGGTGAGCAATGACAGCACAACGGCCGCGAGCATCGCAACCGGCGATACGACAGCATGGAAAGTTTCGTCAATCATACCTGTACTTAAGCGGTTGGCAATCATTAGCGCAACCGCCTCAATGGTATATCCGAGTAAGAGCCCGGCTGGAATGGCCAAAGCAGCAAGAACCATGGCTTCATAGAATACCAACGCGCGTATTTGCCGCTTTGTTGCGCCTACGCTGCCAAGCATCCCAAACTGGTGAGAGCGTTCGGCCTGCGAAATATAAAACGCATTGCTGATAACAATCACGGAACCTATAATAATTATTATTGCCAAAATTGAAGCGAAGCCGATCAGCGTGTTAAGGGTATCATTAGTCAGGTATCCCTGTGCCATCAGCAGTTGATGGTTAAAATTCACGTCTTCAATGGGTATATTGTATTTTTTCGCAACTTCCAGAGTGTCCCGTTCTATGCTGCGGCTTGGCATTGCCGCTTTCGCGTAAGGCATTGCCGCTTTCGCGTAAAGCTGCAATGCGCCGTTGTCCTGAGGTTTTATTTCCACTGAAGTAAAAAAAGGGTCTGTTTCTAACTTGTCGGACAGCTCCGGCGTCAGATTGAAAATCTGTATCTGCCAATCGCCGCGACCGTTGACAATATCCTGAATCATTAAATCCTGAAAGCTGGCGACAAAACCTGAAACCGCTGTCAGCATAGCTACCGAAAGTACAATGCCTATGATTGTAATAAGCGTTCGTCTGCGGTTTTTCAAAAGATACCGCAGCGTGAGCCTGTGCATGATTTTCATGATCTCGCCCCTTCGTCGGAAACGATTCTGCCGTCCTCAATTGTGATAATCCTGTCGGCTTGCAGAGCGATATTCTGGTCATGGGTAATCACAATCAATGTCTGTCCGAAGCGCCGGTTGGACATCTTTAAGGTTTCAATAATCTCAACCGAACTTTTGCTGTCGAGGTTGCCTGTTGGCTCGTCAGCCAGCATCAGCGCCGGTTTTGTAATCAGCGCCCGCCCGATGGAGGTTCGCTGCTGCTGCCCACCCGAGAGCTGATTAGGTAAATGCTTTAGACGTTCGGAAAGTCCAAGTGCAGTGACGAGTTCATCAAATTGCGCTTTTTCAGGCTTTCGGTTATCCAAAAGCAAGGGCAATTCAATGTTCTCCTTTACCGTAAGTACCGGAATCAGGTTGTAAAAATGATAGATCAGCCCAATCTGCCTGCGGCGGAAAATTGCGATGTTGGATTCACTCAGGGAATAAATGTCTGTACCGTCAATCAACACCTTTCCGGAGGAAGGCGTGTCCACACCGCCGAGAATATGCAGGAGCGTTGATTTTCCAGAGCCAGACGGCCCGACCACCGCGACAAACTCACCCTTTGTAACAGAAAAGCTTATGTTGTCAAGAGCCCTGATCTCACCGCCTTCGCTCGCGTATGTCTTAGTCAGATTACTAACAGTTAATATGTTCATAAAAACACCTCCTACTAATAGAATACCCCGCCAAACTTACGGCGGGGTGACGATCTACCTTACATTTTTGTAATATTTGACATGAAACTCCGTACCTTGCCCCGGCGTACTCTGCACCTCTATCCGGCCGTTCATATTTTCTACAATTGCCCTTGAAAGTGGGAGACCGATACCGACACTGTCAGGTTTGGCATTTTTTGTGCGGTAGAACCGCTTAAATACATTACGTAAATCTTCGGGCGCAATGCCTTCGCCCGTATCTACGATGATAACCTCCACATATAGGGGATTGTCCGAAACTGTCGCTGTTATTTGACCTTCAAGCGTATGTTCAAAGGCGTTTTTTAAGATATTGGAGAACGCTTCCACCGTCCAGTTGTAGTCTCCAGATATCGTAATCTCCTCATTGCCACTGATTGAAAAGTCAACGCCCTCCGGGACGGCAAGACCATCGGCGGCGTCACGCAGGGCTTCAAGGGGGGAGAACAGCACATTATCAAATTCCGCCGTTCCGGCGTCTATTCTCGACAGCTTCAGTAGCGATCCGGTTAACCACTGTAATCTTTCAAGCTGAGAACGCATGACTAAATGGAACTCCCTTGCTTTTTCAGCCAACACATCAGAGTCGCAGAGCAAATCAGCGTACATCAACATAGAAGTCAGCGGAGTCTTGAATTGATGGGAGACATCCGCCAAAGCGTCCGCAAGCCGCTCCTTATCTGCCTGCAAATATTCCGTCTGGGAAGCGAGCCGGGCGGTAATTTTATGCAGTTCATCCGCAAGAATTGAGAGCTCTCCTTCTTGATAATCACGCAAATCAAGCGAAAAGTTATTCTCCGACGTCTGCCTGAGCAGGTTTGAAAGCCTTTTAACCTTTCGCTTGCGGCAGGTTAAAACTACAAAGAAAACAGTGGATGTTAACAAAACTCCTATCAGTAATCCAAGAAAAAACTCCATATCAATCACCCGCCCGGTAGCCAAGTCCCCGCACAGTTTGGATAATACGCGGATTCTTAGGGTTATCTTCGACTTTGTCGCGTAGGCGTTTGATATGAACGGTGAGGGTGTTATCGTCCACAAAATTGCTGTCTATATCCCAAATATTTCGCAGCAGCACCGAACGGGACAATATCCGTCCGCGGCTTGTCAAGAGAGTAAGCAAGAGCTTGTATTCAAGCGCGGTGAGTTGCAATTCTTTTCCCTCTTTGAATACTTTTGCAAGAGCCGTATCAAGGATAATTCCTCCAAGCACGATTTTGTCATTTGCGCTGGATTGTGCCTCGGTTCTGCGCAGCACGCTCTTTACGCGAGAAATCAACTCGCGTAGGCGAAAAGGCTTGATAACATAATCATCTGCGCCGATATCAAGACCCATTACAACGCTTACTTCTTCATCGCGTGCGGTGAGAAAGATAATAGGGGTATCGCCTTTCTGCTTTATGTGCTTAAACAAATCAAAACCGTTGCCATCCGGCAAGGTTATGTCAAGAATAGCAAACTGAAACTGCCGCTCTTGAATTTGAGCACAGGCTTCATCATACCTCTCAGCAGTAATAACCTCATATCCCTCCTGCGAGAGGGCATAGCAAAGCCCTGAAGATATAGCACTATCATCTTCGACCAGCAGTATAATTGGCAAAGTGAATCCCTCCCTTCGTCTGGAGTAATATAGGCAATGAATATTTCATAATTGGAAGCATGATTACCGTCCGAACATTATAAATAATATAATCTCAGAGAGCGAACCAACACCCACATTCATTATACCACCTGAAAAAGAACTTTTCTATGACTTATAAACCACTTGACATTTGTGTATCCATATTGTAAAATAATTATGGCGATACAAAAGTGAGGTGATGATTTGCCTGCCAAGAAAATGGGTCGTCCAACCGATAGCCCCAAAGACATTTCTTTGAGAATTAGAATTAATGAGAAAACTGATGAAAAGCTCAAAGAATGTAGTGAATCCCTCAAAGTCACAAAGTCAGAGGTGATCCGACAAGGGATTGATCGTATTCATGACGACCTAAAAAAATAGCAGGAAGCGGCTCCTTCCCGCAAAAGTCGAAGCCACTTCCCACACGCAACCACCTAAAAGGCAAACTGCGTAAATATTCTACCATACACAGACCTATCTTTCAAGGAGTTGTGACAAAACGAATTGAAAGGGTAATATTATGAACATTATAGAAGAGCTCTATTACGGCAATGTCAGTCCCGGCGTGGCTTTCCACGGCAAAGATTCAAAATATGCCGAGCTCGCCCGTCTTTGTGAGAAGAACCGCAATAAACTGATGGAATTACTGAACGAGAGCGAAAAGGAAGCCTTTGAGAAG
>JAVBNY010000027.1:0-20709 GCA_031551205.1 Oscillospiraceae bacterium
TTGTTTTCATCACCTGTAGCTTCGACGTATTTTTTTGTGCTGGCAACGATGCCGTCTGTTCCAACAGCTAATCCTGTGCCAACAGCCTCATTGTTGGTATCCGCGTCTTTCCAGTATCTTGCCGCGGCGCCAATGCCTCCGGAAACAATTTGAGGCTTGACCTCCGCAGCCAGCGCTGTCGTTGAAAATACACTCACAAATAAAAAGGCTGCCAGGAGTACTGCCATTATCTTTCTCTGCATTTTTATCATACCTCCGTTAGATGTGTCGTTATACATGTTGTTGATTAGGATTCAGGCGGCAATAAATAGTTGAGAAATCTGAGTGATGTGTTGTCGTCTATTTCGGAATCGGTCACATTCTCCCAATTCGGCCAGTCGGCACTTGTCTTAGAAATATCCAAGATTTCGATCGAGGGCCTTTCCCAGACTTTTTTCATAATATTATCCTCCTTTCTAAATCACTGTGTTATATTGTGGTAGCAATTAGATACTGACGCTTATCACGGATCGGGGCTGTCAATCCCCTGCGATTTAGTAATATTCCACCAAAATAGGCGACAAAATCCATTTGGACACAATAACACACAATTTTATTATAGCGTAAAATTTTTTTTAAATATAATTTCTAACAAAATTGATAGAATTATTTATGATGTATTTGGCTATAGTTTGTCCTGCCTGCTGCACGCGCCCGACCAGGATGCTTGAATGGCTGCCGGATGAAGACGAACTCACTGTCCGGATCACAGGGCCGGCCTGCTGGTACGGGCGCCCGAACCGAGGGAAGCCCCACGCAAGGGCAAAACGGAACAGAGTGTATTTTTCGACCTGTCCGAGCTTCACGCTTTCAAAAACCATCCCTTTGCCGTTCGCAACGACGAGGAAATGGCGACGATGGCGGAAAGCGTTAAGGATAAAGGAGTGACACAACCCGCCATTGTACTGCCCCGCGACGATGGCGGCTATGAAATGGTATCGGGACACAGGCGGTAAAAGGCCAGCGAGCTTGCCGGATTTTTTTGAAATGCCCTGTATCGTCCGCAACCTCACCGACGAGCAGGCCATCATGCAGATGGAAATGGGATAGATACGCCATAGCGTGGCCTGTGTCAAAAAAACAAATCGTTGCCAGCCGATACACCTTTACCGCTCTCGCGGTGCTTGGGCTCCGGGGTCGAGGTAGGTTCGGGTGTTTCCAATGGGCTGATAGACATAGCCGGGGCGGTTATACTCCAGCTGATTATTTGGAGCAAAATAAAAAAAGCAAAAAAGTACAGGCGGGATGTGAAATACGGCACCGTTTGTAGACTCGGGTTTAAATTCAATAGATTTTGCTAAGTCAATGCACTTCAATCCACTTGCCTACATCAAGACGGAGAGCGATATTTTGAAGTTTGTCAGCGTTCTGATTACCAATACCAAAGGCGACGGCAAGGAGGGCGACGAGTTTTGGACAAAGGCGCCTTTATATTATTGAGAAGTAGGTCTATCCGGACGATCTCATCCGCGACGCTGCATTCCATGTGCCCCGCGTAGCGGTCAATGGCCGCCATCACGCTCTCAGTACCAAGGCCGTGCCCCGCGCCCTCTTTCGTGCTGACAAACCTGGCGCCGTATTTCTTCGGCGCGGGCTGCTTGTCTGCCGGATTTGTGACGGAGATAATAAACTTGTGGCCGCTGTAACGCAACTCCAAATAGAGAATGCGGAGTTTATTGTTGGATAAGCTCCGCGCTATAAATAATATATTAATTATGGCTGGAATGCCTTTTAAGAACTGACGCTGCGCCAATCCGGAGCAGAAAAGCTGATATTAATTGACACTAATTATATATGCATATAATTCCATTTCATCCACAAATCTGTTAGAATAGGTATATCCGTTCGCATAAGTATCACAGGGCAGGGCGAATTCAATATATCGAGCAAAGACTTCGGCGTGTATGTAACCTCCGGCGGCAAAGCCGAGGTGATGAGCGGGAAAAATTCGACTTATTATCATTACGACAGCTCCCCCGGTATTGCCGGAACCGCTGCACTGGCCTCAGGCGCGGGAAGCGCAGATACCGTCCGGAAAGACGCCGATGCGCGCGGAACCGGCAGCTTTGGCGTTCACGTTGGCAGCGGCGCCGCCGTCGCCGTCTGCGGCAATGTCAACGGCTGACCAAACAGTCGGTATCGGTGCATATGCCGGTGATGGCGGAATCACCGCCGCAAAATATATCCACGTTATCTACCGCGGCCTGTCACAAAACCAATACGACACGCAAACCACAAAAGACGGTTATTTTACATACAGTTTGTCAGACTGTACGGTATGGGTGAAAGACCCTGCGTACACGCCGAAATATACCGTTACATTTGCGCCTGACGGCGGCATACCCGCACCAGCTGCGCAATCCGTGTCCGCGGGAAGCGTAGCGGCAGCGCCGCCTGATATGGTAAAAACGGGATATCTCTTTGACGGATGGTATGAAACGTCCGATTACTCCGGGGCACCATATTCTTTCGCGCCCCCTGTAAACGCCAATCTGACACTGTACGCCAAGTGGTCGCCAGATGTTGTCTCCGGCATTAACGGCAGCATTGCCGGACGCGTGCGCACCGTCAGCGTTGAAGGTGTCACCGCGGACAAGAGGCTGCTTGTGCAAAGCAAAGTGATCGGTGTCGGTGGAAAAGACGGGTTAATATCGTTCTGTCTGTCAAACCGGCAGGAAATACGCTGATCGGCGCAGGACCGCTTGCAGAAGCCGGCCTGACGTTTTCCCTTGCCGACGAAAACGCAGATGAGGTAACGGTTGGACTTCAAAATTATCTCTATGCCGCAGACGCGTTGGAGGTAAGCATGAGAATTGCGCAGGCAAACGCAACCATTTCAATTTGTCATGGCACTCCCTTAGCTGCTCACAGAGCGCCATGACAAACTGGAGCTTGCGGAGAGGCAAAGTATTAGGGCGTGTTGACACTATTGGAATGCGCAGCTTTTATATTGATACAATACTAACAGCACCGCGTTGCCGGTGGATGTGGATATAATTCAGTGGCATGGCGCAACTCGCAAACAGGGCCACAGCGGCATTGGATTAAGTAGGGTACGCGGCAAACTGGATAGATATACAAACACGGTCTTTCAAATCAAGTTATACGACCGTGAATTGTCGGTCTATATAGAATTCAAATGAAACTGATATCTTTGTGAAAAAAAGAAAAAGCGAGTGGGAGGGAATCTTGTGGTTACGGTTTATCCGGATTTCGCATTTACTACAAGCACGCAAATTGTTTTGTTTTTCGTAAATGTGCTGGTTACGGCGCTATCTTATTTTTGGGGAGCAAACATAATACTTCTTATTTATCAAAAAGGGGCTCCTTTCGGGCGCAAGCTGCTGTTCAGCGTTATAGCGGCGTTTCTTCTTTATTTGGCCATTGCATACGGAATTGCTTTTCTTAACGGTGTGGTCGTTCACCACGTTGGGAAACTGTGTATCGGGATATTTGCAAATGTAACAAAGGTTATGAATCCTTTTTCCTATCTAATTCTGTACTTATTAGGCGTGCGCACTCTTAAACTTTCCAAATATCAATCGATGCATATTATGCGGCTAATGTATGTATTCTTTGTCTGCTGCACAATGCTTTCGAAAATCACGGGTAAGTTAATTTTCCCAAACATCCCAGACCCCAGAGGATGGAATTATCTGCGCGATATACTCACAATGACCAGTGGAACGGTATTAATCTTTGTGTTATACCATTTAGTAACTTTTTTTATTAAAAAAAACAAGCTGCATGTGGAGTTCCCGGATAACCTGGTTATCCCGGACACGCGCAGGGAGCTTCTGAAAAACTTTTCCATATCGATTATAGTATACGGCGCAGTTATGCTTTGCCTGTATTTCCCTACGGATAAAGGCTACGAGTATATATATCTATCCGCCGTCCTGCTCTGTTATCTGGCGATCAGCATTCTGATTGATTATGTAAAAGTATACCAGACTAGGCTTGATAATAAAGACGCCCATATTTCGATGTTAAATGGGTCAATTGAAGAATTTCGCGGCATAAGGCATGATTTTAATAACATTCTTCAAACCTACAGCGGATATATGGACATAGAAGATTACGATAAATTGAAAGCATATCATAAGACTATGATCAATACGATTGCATCCTCCGAAACCAACCTGAAGCTCAGTCGGCGGATGCCGGAGCATCCGGCGTTCTTTTCTCTGATCAGCGCAAAGCTCGAGCTCGCAAAGGGAAAAAACGTCGACTTTCAATTTGATTTGGCATGCAATATGGAAAACATTCATATGGACGCGTTGGATTTCTGCCGTGTAATCGCTGTTTTGATTGACAATGCAATCGAAGAAGCGGTGAAAACCTCTGCGAGACTGATTGAGCTTTCCGTGCATCAGAAGCCCGACGGAAGCCATTTGATTATACTATCCAACGACACGGCGGAATCCGTAAATACCGAACAGATTTTTAAGTCCGGGTATTCGACAAAGCAAAATCATATGGGGCAGGGGCTGACACAGGTGCGCGAAACTCTGCATCGGTACGGCAATTGTACATTCAATATTACATATTACCGGAACAGCTTTACCGTCTATTTCGAGATAAAGCCCAGCGCATAATTTTGTTCCGCTATCTGTGCGTCTGTTTGGAAACGCTGCGCGCGGGAAGATGATAATTGTGAAATACCGCTGAATCATATTGACAAAATCACCAGAGAAAGATATAATTTGAATACTAACATTATGCCGTCAGGCTTAAAGCTCTTTGCTGGAGCACTTTATGTTCCAGGATTCACGCACTGATATCCTGGGAACCCTTTTCTTTGTCTGCACAACAAAGGAGAGCTTAAATTTGTTATGTTCAAAATTTAGAAAGGAATTGACAAAACATGAAAAAAAGGATCATTGCATCTTTAGCGATTGCAATCCTGCTTGTTCAAATATTTTGCATGACCGCTCTGGCAGAGGGAACTCCCGCGGTAAATATTACTCTGGATACACCTACGAGAACCGTTACGCTTAAGGGAACCGGGTTTGCCGCCGGAGAAGTTTCGATACTTGCAGCCTACAACGAAGCCCCCACGTTCCTTAACGCTGATTACATAAACCAGGTCACGGCTGACAGCGAAGGCAAATTTGAGATTACGTTCCCGTCCGCTAAAGACAGCTGGACAGCCGGCGACACATATAATGTTGCGGTTCAGGGCGTTGTTTACACCGCCGCGGTCACTCAGACCACCGCTGCGATTGCCATTGAAAATCTTGTTACCTCAAATATTGTTGCGACTTATGCCGCTAACATTAAACTGAAAGCCACGGCTCTTGGATTTGTCCCCGACGCCCCCATTGTTGTTACATTAAAGGACGTCGCTGGCACAGTGTATGGGTCTGTCACAGTGGGCGAAAATGGCGAGGGCATCCTTAAAGCCTCTGCTCTGCCCGTTGCCGGAACATATAAGCTCATTGCCACATGCGGCAGCGTTACAAGCGAAGCCGATTTGGTTGTCGTCCCGGTGCCCGCAAACCTTTGGGCGCCGAAAATTACTGTAAGCGGTACGAGCACTTCCGTTGAGTTCTCTGCGAATATCTCGCCAAAAACGCAGTATGTCGTTAAAGTCAACGGCGCAGTTGTCGGCGCGCCGACGCAGACCGGCAATACGCTTACGTTTGACGGCGCCGTAGCAAATGGAGACAAGGTTGTCATCTCCGGCGTAAAATACGCAGATCTGTTCCAGAGCTACACCTTCACGTTTACGATTACCTACGCTGCCAGCTAGAAAATTACCGCAAAACCAAAAGGCCTCCTCCGTAATTTCGGAGGGGGCCTTTTTGCGCCAATTCCCATGAAAAATAACGGTCGTACAGTCTTCTGCGCGACATGTATTTTTTATTTCGAATATTCACAAAAATTATACATTATAGACTTTAATGCGTTTAAATACCACCAAAAAGTGTGAATTATTATTAGCGATTATTGATAATTGAAATCTCCAATTGCCTCCACTATAATATATAAGTGCGGATAGTGCAGCATCCGCAAAAAATGGCATAATGTTAGTATCTGGGCTCTGTTGCGGTGAAAACCTCCGAGCCCTATGGTGTTGATTCCTTTTTTCAGATAAAGGAATCAGCCGGAGCTTGATGATAGCCGGAGGCGGTATTTTAGATCTAGAAGCATTTATTCGTTGCACGGACTTTTTTTATTGTCCGGTTTCTTCTCGTTGATATTATCTAAAAATTTACAGTGTACAGTAAATACACAGAAAGAGAAGTGATAAAATGAAAAAGGCAATTTTGAGTCTTTGCCTTGCACTTATAATGGTAATCAGCATAATTCCGGGTACAGTGATTAGCGCTGCGTCGGCAATAACCATCCAGCCTGTGGACTTTGTTGGAGCGACAGGCTCGCCCGCGACCTTTTCGGTAACCGCGGAGGGTGAAGGCGTAACCTACCAGTGGCAGCAGCAGACTGCTGTTGGCGGAAATTGGTCAAATATAAACAATCAAACCGCCAATACTTACCGTACAGGTAACGTAACAGTGGCACTCACGGCAAACCGCTATCGCTGCCTGGTCACAAGCGGCGGCGAAACAACCGCTTCCAATGAAGTGAGAATATTTGCGCTGTATAATGTGAGCGCCGCAATCGGCTCTATTGGAATAAGTGCGACCGACACAAGCAGGCTGCTTCGCAGGAATTTCGCGTTTGGCGTGACTGAAGCCCAGGCGGGCAATTATAAGCTCGTCCTCAACTGCGGCGGCGCCGCAATAGAGCCTGAATCCAAGATAACCGTGACTGTTGACGGCGTGGCTTCGGTAATAACCGGAGACGACATTCCCTTCGGCGTGGGCACAACGCGAGGGAACGTCCTTATTGACGCGAACTTCGCCGCAGGCAGCCATACCATAGCCATCGACGCGGAGCTCGTCCCCGTGGTTGGCGGAATGAACGCGCTGCAGGTTGAAAGCCTTTCCGCGATACCCTTTGACAAGGTTCCCAGCCCCGTCTTCTCAAAGGCGGCCGGAACTTATGGCAAGGCGGTTAAACTGTCATTCACTCTCCCGAACGCCATCGTATGGAAGAACGCGTCCATCCGATACACAACGGACGGCGCCGACCCCACCGAGACGACCGGAACAGCATTTGACGGAAACGGCTTCCCTGTTTTCCCGGCAAGCGCCGCTGAGGGGTCGACAGTGACGGTCAAAGCGGCGGCGTTTCTGTCGGGCAAGCTCGCAAGCGACATTACAGCTGTTACCTACACGCTCGGCTCTGCAAGCGCGCCGATCCTTTCTCCCATTGTGTGCAACAGGGACAGCGCTCAGCTTACCTCCTCCAACGCGAGCGGCATAACCCTTACGGCGGTTGACGAGGGCGTCACAATATACTACACGATGGACGGCTCTGAGCCCACCGTCAATTCCGAGAAGTATGTCGCTCCGCTTAAAGTCTTGGGAGCGACGACGCTCAAGGCGGCGGCCATAGACGCCGACGGCAACAAGAGCGAGGTTCTCACGCGTGAGTATACGCTTCTCTCGGCCAACCCAACGGCTATCCAGTTCCCGGCGAACAGCGCCGTGGTTGGCAAAGGCTCTGCAATCGGCCTTTCAAACGCCACCAGCGCTTCAAAGGCTACTAGGTTCTATTACACGACGGACGGAACCGATCCTACCACCGCTTCAACGCTTTACACCGGCAATATCCCGGTTCCGGTGCTCGCGCATAACGAAAAATTCATAATAAAAGCCATCGCGGCCGGCGAGGGGCTTGTAACCAGCGGCGTGGCCACGTTTGAGTATACATACGACGCGGAAACGCCCCGTCTGTCGGAAATCAAGTCTGATCCGGACTTTATCGCCTGGAAGGATAGCAATTTCCAGGGAGATCCGCCCGCGTCCCTGCTGGCGCTTATCGACAAGATTTTCAAGCATGTTCCCAGAAATTCGACCGCGAACGTCGGCCTGTATTCCATCTTCGGCGGCGGCGGCAGCCAGGGCAACGGCGTGCCGGGAAGCGCATGGAGATCAACCGGCCTGAGGTCTTACGGCATACCTGACCTTCACAGCTTTGACGGACCGGCCGGCATCAGGCTGACCGCCGAAAGCGGCGTCGCTTACGAGAGAAGCGCAACATATTGGCCCAATGGCTCCCTTCGCTCCGCCGCCTGGAATACCGAGCTTTCCGAGCAGATGGGCAACGCCTGGGGCAAGGAGATAAACTATTTTGCCGCCAACGTCATATTGGCGCCCGGATTTAACATCCACAGGAATGTTCTGAACGGACGCAACTTTGAGTATTTCTCAGAGGATCCGATGCTCTCCGGCCTTACCGGCGCGGCTGAGGTCCGCGGCATTCAGACAAATCCGGTCGGCGTGTCGGTTAAGCATTTCGCTATGAACCAGCAGGAGACCAACAGGTCAAACTACCCGACAAACGCTTCGACAAGGGCGATCCGCGAGATCTATCTGCGCAGCTTCCAGTATGTTCAGGAAAATTCCAGCCCCTGGACATATATGACCGCATTTAATGAAGCCAACGGCATCCATTGCGCACAGAACTACGATCTCATAACAAGGATACTCAGAGGCGAATGGGGCTTTAAAAACCTGGTTATGACTGACTACAACGGCTATGGAAACATGAACGACCTGTATCCGTACTATGACACAGGCCTGGCGCCGAACACGCACTCCGGCCTTATCAAAGCCGGGAACGAGCTGGCACTGGCCACCGGCAACGCGAACAACGTAATGGCGGGCGCGACCAGCGGATACCTCACCGAAGAGGATCTCAGGCGCGGATTTGAGCGCATATGCGTATACTCGTCAAAGCATGGCGTATTTAACGATGTGCCGTGGCATTTTTACAACGACGACGGCATTAAGGCGACCAACAACGCCATAGCCGAGCAGCTTGCGGAAGAGGGCGCTATCCTTCTGAAGAACAACAACAAAACGCTCCCGCTCAGCAAAACAGCCGCGGGCAAAGTACTTTCGCTCGGTCAGGGCGCAAGCCAGCTTTTCAACGGCGGAACCGGCAGCGGCGGCGTCAACATGACGGCCCAAGACCTGGCGAAGATGCCTCACCTGCCTGAGGCGATTTCCGCGATAATCGGCGAGGGCAAGGTCATCGACTCGGCCAACATGAATTTCCCGCGTGTTCCGAGTATCCCGGTTACCGGCGCGATGATGAGCCCATTCCCCAGCGGCAAGCAGGAAATCGTCGTCCCCGACGCGCAGTTTGCGGCATGGGGCGAGGAAGGCCTGAGCGCGATTGTGTTTGTACTGCAACGTGAATCCGGCGAAGGCGCCGATATCAGAGTGCAAAAGGGCGCCTATTATCTCTCAGACGCAGAGGAGACACTTATCAATCAGGGCTCCGCTCTTGCAAAGAGTAAGGGCATCCCGTTTGTGATCATCCTTAACACCGGCTCCTGGGTTGAGATGGAGAGCTGGCAGGATAAGGCCGACGCCATCCTCCAGTGCTGGAACACCGGGCAGGTCGGCGCGACGCCGATGGCAAGGCTGCTCTTCGGAGACGTCAATCCCTCCGGCAAGCTGCCGACGACCGTCCCCGTCAGTGTTGTGGGCAAAGACGAAAACGGATACCTCCTCAATCCCTCCGAGGGCGAATTCGGAATGCCGACGAGCACTTTCCCGAAGGGCGTACAGTACAGGGAAGGTGTCTTTGTAGGCTACCGCTACTACGACAAGTACAATGTCCCCGTGTCGTATCCGTTTGGTTACGGCCTCAGCTACACCACGTTTGATTTCAGCAGCCCGGCGCTCAGCAAGACGGTCTTCACGGGCGCGGACGACAAGCTGACAGCAAGCGTTACGGTCACAAACTCCGGAGATGTCGCGGGCAAGGAAGTCGCGCAGTTCTATATCGGCGCGCCCGGCGTCTCCATGATTAAGCCGGTCAAGGAGCTGAAGGGCTATGCCAAAACAGCTCTGCTTGCCAAGGGCGAGAACCAGACCGTGACCGCGGAATTCGGCGCTATGTCCCTGGCTTCATACGATGAAGTGCGCGGCATGTGGGTTGTCGAGCCCGGAACCTACACGGTTTACTTTGCCGCCTCGTCAAAGGACATCAGAGCCGAGAAAACCTTCACTGTCGAGCAGGAGATCATTGCCTCAGTCGTCAACAAAGACGCGATGGCGCCTGTGTCCGCGATCCCCGAGTATACGCCTTCCGATTTCGCGATTACAGTGAAGACGACCAGAACCAGAGCCAGCATAGAAGCAATTGATACCGCGGTTGCGGTGGTCAACACCAAAGACGTTACGGCCGGCAAGGGCGTGATCATCCTGGCGATGTATGACGAAGCGGGCAAACTGATCAGCCTTAAAAATTTGGACATCGATATCAACGCTGCCAAAATCAATGACGCAACCGAGATACACAATTGGGCGGACATCTCGGCGAACGTGACAAACGGAGCTGTTAAGGTCAAGGCCTTCTTGTGGGAACAGGGCAATCTTGTCCCGCTGAATGACGGCAAATTTATTGACCTGAAATAGCGGACAGGGAGTAAAAGTAAGCGCAACAAGGGCGGCCTTCTTAAGGCCGCCCTTGTTTGTGCAAAAAATATTATGGAGCAGGATGTCAATTGGTCGGTATAACGCTCTCCGTCCGGCCGGCATCCCGGCGCAGAATGTCAAACAGAAGCCAGGCCGCTTCGGCCCTCGTCGCCGTTTTTAAGGGACAAAGCTTTCCGTCAATTCCACTTAAAAGCCCTGCCTCTGCGAGACTGGCGAGCGGAACTGCCGCATAGCCGGAAATATCCCCAAAATCGGAGTGTCCCCGGAGTGCGGCTCCCGTCTCAGACGCCTTAATCATGCCGAGCCGTTTCATAGCCCGGAAGGACATCACCAGCATGTCCTGGCGACTCAGCGGAGCGTCGGGGTGAAATCTGCCTCCGTCAGCGCCCGTGACGATGCCGAGGCTTTTCGCGCCAAGCAGGCTGTCAAAATAGACTGCGTCTTGAGGCGCATCCGAGAAGGGGGGCGTCCCTGCTGCTTCCGGGCGCACATCGATAAGCCGCATCAGCATTACAGTAAATTCCGCTCGCGTCACCGGCATCTCCGGGGCAAAGCGCGCTGTCATCACGCCGTGCGCGAAGACGGGATTTGTCACGCCCTGCATCACCCCACGCGCTGAGAGATACAGCGCCGCCTCGTCCATCCACCTGTTTTTTGTATCGCTGAACACGCCCCAGGTCAGGTTGCGCGGTGTGTAAGCACCCGGACGGACTGTCTTTGCAAAGACTCGCCCGTCTCGGTACCACGACCGGGGGATTATATGAGCCGGGTCGCTTTCGCCCATGTTGGAAACCATGACGACGCTGTCGGGAGAAGCGCCGTCGGGCAGGAAATACGGCACAGAAAAGATGAAGGGATGTATATTGTCTCCGGAGAGGGCTTCGCGCCCATCCCGCGTGACATAAAAACCGACGTCTTGAAACGCGACCGCAATCTTGCCTGGCGCGGCGGACAAAGAGGAGAGTATTTCCTCGGGGATCAAAAGAGAGCATCCCCCAAAGGAGATGAGCAGGGGAGAGCCGGTAAATACGGAGGGATCAAGCTCGATCGCCGCACTTTTCGCGCCCTCCGCTCCGCTCAGGTCAAAATCAGGCGCTCTTTCTCCGTATTTTTCGAGTATCCTCCGCAGCTGAGCGCCATCCGGGTAAAAGATGGCCGAGCTGCCTTCGAGCCTGTATGGGAGCATCTCGCCGCAGACCTCGGCCGTTCCGCCAGCCGCGTGAGCGGAGAAAAGGGAAAGCAGTGCGAACATGGACAGAAAAGCGAGCGTAAGGCACAGCGGCTTAGAGGTTCCAGCCATTCATTTCCCTCCGATCATGTCAGGGAAGCTCGCGTCGGCGGGCATTGTGGCGTAGGCGTTCTGCTCGTCGCCCGCCCGGGAGCCTGAGAGGAACTCATAGTAGCCCTGACAGCCGATCATCGCGGCGTTGTCCCCGCAGAGAGCAGGCGGAGGGAGGAAGGCCTTCATTCCGGCTGCCGTCGCGGCCGTCTCAAGGTCGCGCCTTATGCGGCTGTTGGCGATAACCCCTCCCGCCCCGACGATCACGTTTCGTCCGCAAGCTTTCGCCGCTGCGATTACGCGCGGCGCCAGCGCATCGCTGACAGCGGCCTGAAATGACGCCGCGAGAGAGCTTTTGTCAAGAGGCTCGCCTTTTTGGGCGGAGTTGTGCACAAGGTTTATCACTGCGGTTTTCAGCCCGGAAAATGACATGTCCAGCGGATTGCCTGAAACCGACGCCCTGGGCAGGGAGAAGGCCGCGTCGTCGCCGCCGTTTGAAAGCGAGTCAATCGCCGTTCCGCCGGGATATCCAAGGCCCAGGATGCGCGCGCATTTATCAAAGGCCTCTCCGGCCGCGTCGTCTCTCGTTGAGCCCAGAACGCGCATCTTTGTGTAGTCTTCAACGTCGATAATCAGGGTGTGCCCGCCGGAGGCGACAAGGGCGCAAAACGGCGGAGTAAGCTCGGGAAAAGCGATGTAGCAGGCGGCGATATGCCCTCTGATGTGATGCACCGGCACGAGCGGGATGTTAAGCGCCTTTGAGGCCGATTTGGCAAAGCTGACGCCGACAAGCAGGGCCCCGATAAGCCCAGGGGCGCAAGTCACAGCAATCGCGCCGATGTCACTCATAGCGACCCCGGATTTTGCGACCGCTTCGCTGCAAATGGGGCCGAGGGTTTCGATATGCCTGCGTGAGGCGATCTCGGGTACAACCCCCCCATAAAGGGCGTGCATGTCCGCCTGTGAGAGCACCTCACCCGCAAGTATGCGCCGTCCGTTTTCGCATATGGCGGCAGCGGTCTCGTCGCATGATGTCTCAATTGCAAGGATTAACATAATAATCTCCTGATTTTTATCAAAAATGAAGGTATTAGCCGGATAAATCTGAATTTTGTTGCCAAATTGTTGTTGCCAAATGCATTTGATTTGATACAATTATATGCACTTAAGCATTTTAACGCAATAATTTTTTTATATTTTCTTAAAAGATATTTAATATCTCTGCAAAAAGTAGGTAATAAAGTCGATATTTATAACTAATTACCGCAATTTGCTTTTGCATGGTTAATAATACTGAATTATTTGCACTTTGATTTTATATAATAACAGTGATATAATCTTCTGAGGCTTTGTTGTTTAACTATTTCTTCCTGAAATTAATCTTAAGATTCAAATAATATTGCCTTTATTCTTCTGACTAAAAAATCAAAAAATGGAAATAAATATAGTGCCGGGGTTTTGGGGATCTCCCTTTGCGGCGCATTATACGGGCACTGAAGTGTCCGGATGAAGAGGGTGCACAATCAGTGAAATATATCATAAACGGTGGGAAGCCGCTCTACGGTTCTATAGATATCAGCGGCGCGAAGAATGCCGCCGTTGCCATTATCCCCGCATCAATCCTGGTAAAGGGCGTTTGCAGGATTGAGAACATACCCAAAATAAGCGATGTCACGCTTATGCTTGAGATAATGAAGGAGCTGGGAGCGAAGATCAGGCTTATTAACGCGACCTGCATAGAGATAGACTGCTCAAGAATCACCAACAAGCGCGCCTCATACGAGTATATGCGCAAGATCCGCGCTTCATATTACCTTATCGGAGCTCTGCTTGGGAGATTTGGCAGGGCGGAGGTTTCAATGCCCGGCGGGTGCGATTTCGGCGTGCGCCCGATTGACCAGCATGTAAAAGGGTTCCGCGCGCTCGGCGCCGAGGTCGCGATCAAGGGCGGCTTTGTAAACGCGGTTTGCGAAGACGGGCTCAAGGGCGCGCATATCTACGCGGACATCGCCTCTGTCGGCGCCACGATGAACATCATGCTCGCAGCCGTTCTCGCGGAGGGGATGACGGTCATCGAGAACGCCGCCAAGGAGCCGCATATCGTTGACCTTGCGAACTTCCTCAACTCGATGGGCGCGAATGTCAGGGGCGCCGGTACGGATGTCATAAAGATACGCGGTACCGACGAGATACACGGCGGTACGTATACGATTATTCCCGATCAGATTGAGGCGGGAACTTATATGGCGGCTGTGTCGGCAGCCGGCGGCGAGGTGCTGATTCGGAATGTGATCCCTAAGCATCTTGACTGCATTACCGCTAAGCTGACCGAGATCGGCGTGGAGATTGAAGAATATGACGACTCCCTGCTCGTCAGAAGAGAAGGGCCGATCTGCAAAACCAATGTCAAGACCATGCCTTACCCGGGCTTCCCGACCGATATGCAGCCGCAGATCGCAGCGGTGCTGGCGGCGGCTCAGGGCACCTCGGTTATTGCCGAGGGAGTGTGGGACAACAGGTACAGGTATGTCGACGAGCTTAAGCGCATGGGCGCCAACATTACGGTTGACGGCAAAACCGCCGTTATTGAGGGCGTGCCCATGCTGACCGGCGCTCCCGTCAGCGCGTGCGATTTGCGCGCCGGAGCGGCGATGGTTATCGCCGGGCTCTCCGCCTCAGGCGTCACGGAGATTGACGGCGTTGTGAACATCGAGCGCGGTTATGAGGACATCGTTGAAAAGCTGAGAGGCGTCGGCGCCGACATTGAGCGCATCGAAGACCTCAGGCCGATAGATGAAGATCAGCTTGCCGAAGCAACCTGATATTTTGCCGCTCGCATTCAGGTAAACACAATATATTTCCGGCCGGTTTCTTATGAAGCCGGCTTTTTGCATCTCCTTTTCATATGCGCTACCAGATGCGAACGCCTCAGAGAAAGGAAGGATGGCTCGAGTGCGCTGTTAAAGGTAAAAGATATTTTTTATGTCAACATTCCGATTGTTTAGCTGATATCCGGACTGGGCGAGGGGATAAACCCCTGAATAGGGCACGGCGCCGGAAAAGCGGCAATTTACCTTACCGTCCTGTGATCATAGAATAATACTGAGAATGTCACCAAACAGTATTACTTGTCGCGCAGATAAAAGGAGGACGCAATGGAAATCATGAATGTTCAGCGGACGATGCCGGAGGAGAGGTGGAGGATGGGAAGCCTTGTCAACCCGTCTCCGCTTGCGGCATCGTTTGTCCCTTTCCAGGACGACATATCAAAAAAATACCGACAAGACGAGGCGCTTACCAGCGGTACGCTGTTCCCGGGGCTTGACCTGCCCTTTAAGAATTACGTGGCGAAAAAGAGCGCGGTGACCGGCCCGTCGGAGGAACTGATGGCGCTTTGCTTCGCCGTGCACGAGCTTGGGCTTTATCTTGACACACATCCGCAGGATTCGGAGGCGTTTGAGCTTTTCAAGATGTACTCAAAGCTTTATAACGAGTATCTTGAGAAATATCAGCAGAAGTTTGGCCCCATAACAATGAGGGCGGCCGCGGAGGGCGACAGATTTGCGTGGATTGAAAATCCCTGGCCGTGGGAGCTTTCGGAGAGGAAAGAGGTGTAGTTATGTTTCAATACGAAAAACAGCTTCAGTATCCGGTTAAGATAAAAAACCCCAACCCAAGACTTGCACAGTATATTATCAGCCAATACGGTGGACCGATTATCATTAGGTATGCAATAAAATCCCCTCTATTTATACTCTATTCTTAGAGTTTTTTCTTGCTTTTTGTATGTAATTTTATTAATCAGAAAATGAGCCGTTTTGTACTTTAAATCCATATCAATATTGGGATTTGACAGCAATTCATACGCGTTTTCTATCCTCTGAACAATGCTTTCAGATGTGTCATTATTCATCAATTCTTCTTTTAATTGCTTTAATCTCTCAATTGTTTTTTCTCGGTCTTCTTCTAATCTTTTTTTGTTCTCCTTATACTCTTCCAGACTATCAATGCCGTCCTGATAAGCCTCTTTTATCCGCTGCTCTCTAAGTTCTGTTTTTTTGATATTACCCTGTAATGTTTGAAATTCATATGCCGCAAGGTCATCACTTGCTTTTGGCACAATATTTATCTCGAGCTTTCCCTCAAAGGTATCTTTGATAGCTCCCAGCACTAAATCCTCAAGGATTTTACATTTGGTATGGGCACTTATCCTGCATGTGGCTTTTGAATATCCATTGCATTGTAAAGCGCTATATCCACTGTTAACTAAGGTTCTGCCACAATTGCCACAGTACACTAAACCCTTGAGCCATGTTTTTATTTTAGCTCCTGATTTTTGCCTGTTGGCATACAGCTCTTTTGTTGCCTTAATTCGCTCTTGAGCCTTGTTCCAAGTGTCAATGTCAATTATCGGTTCGTGAGTGCTGTCTTTTATAATAGTGTCCGGACTGCTTCTATATCTGTTTGCTTTTCCTGATGGTGTCCATCTGACCTTGCCTATATAGATAGGGTTCATAAGAATGTACTCAACAGTCCTATGTTCGATTAAATTACCGTTCTTAGTTTTTAATCCCAAGTCATTCATATAGCACGCTATCTGCATTATGTTCATTTCTTGTGATATATACTTTTGAAACATCAGCCTTATATATTTAGCCTCTTCCTCATAAATGACTAATTGCTTGTTCTCGATTATATATCCAAGCGGTGGTCTGGTTTGAAATTCGCCTCTTTCTGCTTTTTCGGTCATGCCTTTTTTAACCTCTTCGGCAAGATTTAAAGAATAATACTCTGCCATAGCTTCAAGCATAGCTTCTAAAATGACAGAAAATTTATCATCCTCTATGCTCTCGGTTATGGAAACAACCTTTATTCCAGCGTCTTTCCTCAGAAGCGATTTATATACTACGCTGTCTTCTCTTGAACGTGCAAATCTATCAAATTTATGAACAAGGATAATATCAAATGGCTTTGGCTTGGATTTAGCTGTCGCTATCATTCTCATGAACGCAGGCCGTTTATCTGCTCGCTTGCCAGATATCCCCTCGTCCATGTAGATATGCTCTTTTGTGAGTATTATATCATTTTTCTTGGCGTAGTCCTTGATAGCCTTTAGTTGAGCATCAGGAGAGTATTCAGTCTGGTCATCTGTCGAAACACGAATGTAACAAGCTCCATGTTGATACATTGCTAAACATCTCCTTCCTTATTGAAGTTGATGTTTTCACAATCGCATGATAATTATATCATAAATTGGGTAATTTCACCCAACAATTGTAAAAAGCATTTACTCCTATTAAAGTAAATGCTTTTTGCTTTGTCGTTATGAAAGAAGGAATGTACTTGTTTTAATAACACATGGGAAAACATCAAGACCCAAACTGAAATCTATCCGTAATGTTGACTTTGCTTTTTGGATTTTTACATGCTATGCCATTTTTTATTAACCTATTATGGTTTTAACTCATAACATATACTATAAAAAGTATAAATATACTGAAAATATTTTTTTAAGTATATTTATTGATTATTATTCTTTATTGGAGTATTATTATATTTGTATTCATTAAAAAATATATTGAGGAGGCTGATTTATGTATTGTGTAGTAATGGGGGATATTTTCAACTCGCGGCAAATTGAAAATAATTACATTAAAGAAATTAATAATGAAATAGAAAATACTTTAAACTACATTAATTCTATTTTTAAGGGGTCAATACTAGCTGATTTTGGATTAGTACGTGGTGATGCGTTTGAAGGAGTTTTGTTAACACAATTTCAGTTACCTAATATTTTAAATGAAATCATTAAAGGATTTTACAGACAAAAGAACACTATAGTGCGACTTAGTATTGTAATAGGTGAACTTACTATAGTAAGTACTGATAGAAACAAAGCAAATGGACCTGCTTTTCATATAGCATCAGATAAACTTTTAGAAATGAAATCAAAAAAAAATGAACACTGGTTTCAAGTATCAATTGATACTAATTCTTTTGCACAACCATTAATTGATAGTATGCTTAATATGTTGTCAGTAATAACAGAGAGTTGGACTGACCGCCAACGTGAAATGGTCTGGGCAATGAGTGAATTATCAGAACAACAGAGTTTAGTAAGTAAAAGATTTAATATATCCACATCTGCTGTTAACAAGCATTTAAAAGCTGCAAAATATAATGTGTATTATGAGGCATGGAAAAATATCGAGACTTTTTTGAATAACTTAGAGGAATTAAGTATTTCAGATAGTCGTCATAATGAACATGTTTTTTTAGCCTATTATGGAGTTGCTCAACGCAAGAATAATATGCATGATTATAAAGAAGCCTATAAATTATTAATAAAAGCATTAGAAGAAGCTAATAAAGAATTAGAAAAAGATGACCCTCAATTTATTATAATATATAATTCTTTAGCTGAAACTCTTATAGAAATAGGAAAATATGATGAAGCATACAAATATATTACCGAATCTTTAGAGAGACAAGAGGAATTACCCAAAAGCACTATAAATTATGCAAGAACTTTAAATATACTTGGTAATTTGCTTTTAGAAAAGGAAGACATACTTAATGCAGAGATAAATTTTAGAAAAGCCCTTGATATTGCGTTAAACTTAGTTGGAAAATCACATTTTTTAACAAGCGCTTGTTATAATAATCTAGCCATTGCATTACGACATAAAGAAGAATATAAAGAAGCTATTAATTACTATTTTATGGATTTGGAATTTTCGAGAATGCATGTTAATCGATATCCAATTAATTTAGCTGATGTTTTATATAATATTGCCTTTTGTTATTCTGAAATGCATAAAATCACCAAAGCACTTAAATATGCAAATGAGGCTTTAATTATTTATCAAGATAATTTACCACCCAAACATGAATATATTAGTTCAACTGTTGACCTAATAGAACATTTGAAGCAAATAGAACATTTGAAGCAAATGGAGAAAAAGAAAAATGACAATTGATATAAATTTTGCTGTAATTTTACTCGGACACATTTTAGCAGATTTTTATTTTCAGACTGATTTAATTGCTTTAAATAAAAACCAATCAGGCAATTTAAAAATATTTATTGTACACATTGTTGAATATTCTATTTGTATGGGTATTATTCTTTTTCTTGGAATTGAATTTTCAAAAAACCTAGGTATCATTTGGCTTGCATCAAGTTTTATTCATTTTATAGTTGATTTATTTAAGCGGTTAATAAATAGATATAAAACGTGTCATAAAGTTAGATTTTATTTTGATAATCATGGAATAATCATTGACCAAGCAATACATATATGTACTTTGGTTTTAATATGGTATTTATGGGGTAGGTCAATTAATGTAAGACATTTGATATTACAAAATATTGAATATCTACCTGTTAGACCAATACCACTTCTTGTTGGCTTTTTATGTATTTTACGTCCAGTTGGAATAATTATTAAAAAAGGAGAATTATGGGATTTTAGCAAACATAATATTCAACCAGAAACTTCCGTACAAAATGCTGGTAAAATGATTGGTTATCTTGAACGGATAATTGTTTTGTTTTTTATTATATATCAACAATATGGAGCTATTGCTTTTGTGCTAACCGCAAAATCTGTAGCTCGTTTTAAAGAGATAGAAACAAATAAGTCTATGGCTGAATATTACTTAATTGGAACATTACTAAGCATAGTATCTGTATTTTTTATCGCATTAGTATTAGGCTTGTGTAGATAAAAAGGCCTTGAAATAATATTGACGTTTCCTTCTCATTTCCCCACATCGCTGAAATCAAATTCAAACTGACCCTTTTGCGAAGGTGCTTCTGCTACAGCCCCTTCAACCGCATCAGCTTCAATCGGCTCATCGTCCTCAGCATCCAAATAATCTAACGCTCCCTCTTTTATCGCCGTAAGAAGTCTGCTGTTGCCCTCATAAAAATAAAAGCTCTGCACCTCGTGAAAATCATCATCCTTAATAATAAACCTGCCTTTGACATTGGGAAGCGTGCTCGCAATATCGCTCCCAAGCATTATTCGGCTCGGCTCTTTGTCAACGAACCTTCCGCATACTCTGTAAGACACATTGTTCTTTATCTGACCGCTTATAACGGTGCTGTCTGGTCTTTGTATACCCATTATAAGATGTATCCCTACAGCTCTGCTAAGACGCGTCAGCGTCTCGATGCTGTCGTTTAAAATATTCGATATCTCTTTATCTCTAGTCCTCAAAAGCTCTGCCAGTTCATCAATAAATATTATCTTTCGATGCAGATAATCAGTAGAAATTTTGTTATAATCGTTGATATTATCAACTTTAGCTTCTCTGAATTTATCAAGCCTCTCAATCGTTTCGTTAACCATATTTCTGATAACCTCGATGACGGTCTTGTATTCATAGCAGATATCAACGTAGTCACTGAAAGCAGAAAATGACACGCCTCTTTTGAAATCTATCAAAATAACGTCATATTCTTTAACAAGCGATTGATGAATAAGGCATTTTAGGATATTTGACTTTCCGCTTCCAGTCTCGCCGGCGATAAAAGCATGAGGATATTTTTCAAGATTTAAGCCGACCATGCCATAGCGACCGATGCCGATATTCAGTATGTTTTTGCGCCTGTCGATAAAATCATCGTCCCAGTCTATCAGGTCAGGCAAAGGACTTGTTTCGACAATCAGCTTGATAATCCTCTGATTATTTTCATCCTGCTTTATATCGGAAATCCTCACATTCATGTGCATTTCCAAAAGCTCTTTTTTGCTTAGCCACGTATTAAGCGGAACCAGACTTCCAAAAGAAATGGAAGTAGCAAATTCGGATATATCATTTTCGTACAGAAAATAGGGCAGACTTTCATCTGATGCTTTC
>JAVBNY010000003.1:0-90092 GCA_031551205.1 Oscillospiraceae bacterium
AAAAGCGGAGTTTTGGAGCGGCCCGCCGCGCTGCGAAATAAGCTCAAACTCAGGTTAAACGGGCGCGCCAGCGACGGAGAAATCAACATCGACAAGATTTTGCGCCAGCTCAAAAAGGCGGACGGCATTTCAAATTACTGCTTCAAGCTTGACGCGTCGAACAATCAGTTTAAAAACGCGGTCGGCTTTCTGCAAATTGCACTGAATCTCCCAAATACGACAGTATTCGACATTCAAACCGCTGTACAATTGTACGAGAAGGTAAAGTTCAATCTGCCCGAAAGCGCGGCTATCTGCGCTCGGACAACGACCCCGACACGATGTTTTCATCGGGCTTTGTCGAGTGCGTGCAGTATGTCGACCGCGAGATCTGGCGGCTTGCGGGGCTCCGTGACGAGTATCTCGCGCGGGACGGCGCGGGGGTTTGGTCAAGCCAGCCGAAGGGCAGATTCTTCGAAGTTGGGCGCTTTTCCGGCTGGGAAAACGCGGTGAAGTACCTACAAACAGAGCTGCAAAAGCGAAATCTGCCAAGAAAGGTGGATATCTCGGGCAGATATGACGAACAAACAGCCAAGGCTGTGCATGAAGAATTACTAAAACGGAACGCGTTGCCCCTTTTTCCATGGTATTTTACTAACCCCTATCTGATCCCTTCCCAATTAATGGTTCGAAATGGTTTTAAAGACGATAACGGGATACGCTATGTGGACGAAACAGTGTGGCGCGCGCTCGGGCTGGATCTGCTTCGTTTTGTCGAGGACGGGAAGACGATGGCCGTTAAAACAAAACAAGAGGAGACATATGAAAAAATACTGAAAAGGCTTGCGCCTTCAGGCAAAGAACCGGAGTTCATAAACCCGAACAAGTCGGAATTTATAAGCGCGGAGGATACTATCCCAGATCCAGACATTGAGAAAATTCAAAATGCAGCGATCATAAAAGCGAAGGAGTTTCTGGACGAAATTATAAACGGTGATATGTGGCAGTACATGCTGACGCGCCGATATGAAAATAAACTCGGCGATGAAGAAATGTGGTTTATATGGAACTCCTTTCTTGCATTCATCAAACCGGCCGTTGCCCCATTAATTAACGCCGCAGTCAGCATCCCGGAGAATTTTCACTTTTTAATAGAATATGGCCAGTATGGTGTTCTCCCTTTTGCAGGCAATGTTTTTATGGACGCATTCAGCCCCAGTCCCGGGGTCGGAGAGTTTGTCGACCAGTTTGTGCCGCACGAGGCCGCCGCTGAAGGGAAGGAGCTTGCGCTATTGCGGCTTGAAAAGATCAAAAATTCGGAATATAGCTATTATATTGAGCATATGGGCGGGCTAAGAGACAAGCTTTGCGAGCTTATCGGACTTAGAGTGAAGTGGCTGGAGATGAACAAGCTGCTCTACAACTCTTCGAATATTGAAACGGAACTGTATAACGCGTATATAAGAAGCTATATGATAGGCGTAAAAGCTATGAATGAAAAACGCGAAATGGATTTGGAGATCGAAAATCTTTTAAAATAAACCACCGGATTGAATTGGGGCGCTATAAATTCATAGCGCCCCGAATGGAGGATTTTTATGACTGAACAATTATTGGGGATCGCCGCTGCTGTCTTAAGCTCAATCGCTGTAGCTGTTATCTGCATACTGATCTGGTCCTTTTTTAAAAGGTGGACGCCAATTATTACATATGCAAAAAAGAAAAAACCCGCGGAACCGGAAAAAATTAGAGGCTGGCTTCTGGTTTTTGTCGTTTTCGAATTGGGCACCAGAATTTTAGGCGGTATTTCAGGTATAATGAATTTTAGCAATTTGCCCAATCAAATATATTCGGGGATTTCCGTTGTGTTCCTTACAGTACTCTGCTGTTTTTTATATAGGAAATTATGCGTTTTTATTCCTGCGTATTATTTTTATTCTGTTTGTTCTTTAATAGCAAGCTTGATCATGACAATATTACATATATACAAGCTTGATCTTAAGCTTTTGATTTTTGGTGCATTCTATTTTACCATGTGGCCTCTGTATCTCTTTTTCTCCAAACGGGTCAAAAGAACGCTGATTAATGGGAGAACTAGTCAGGACCGTAAAATGTAAGGGTCGGGTCAGTTCATCTGTAATCGTGGTATCCGGGCGTCGGGTCACGCCCGGATACCATAGATGGAGGTCAATCATGGCACCAGATAGAATCTTGGCAATAATTATCAACGCTACAACGATCCTAATCCTCGCGGCACTGCTTAAAGATGCCAGGCATTATTCAGCAAATCTGAAAACCAAGAAATATGACAGAAACGCCCCCTGCGGGATAAGGGGCTGGTTTTTGGTTATGGCTATTTACTTCGGGATTTCCTTATTATGTGCAATTACCCTTGATATTTTACAGACAATAAAAATATATTATCCCCATATGCCAGATTGGCTCAAACAGTATCTTGACTCCAAGATACTGTTTGTTGGCGATCCATTGTTGGATGTGCTTTTATTGGCCGGTAGTATACTATCTTATTATCTATCGTGTTCCGCGATCTATTTTAGAAGCGCCTCAATAATCTATCCAATAGTACTGTCGGAACAGTTTGATCTGGGTTTTCTATTCGTCCGGATGCTGATCTTATCAGGTACATCAATCTATTTTCTAAGGTCCAGGAGGGTGAAGAACACGCTTATTAGAAGGCTAGAGACGGGAGCATAATTCCGGCAGGACAGTAAAGATGAGTGTCGTTGATGCGGCCGTGTGGGAGCGCCTCGGGCTGGATTTGCGGTATTTCGCAATGGATGGCGATGGAGTGTGGGAGACAAGTCCTGAAAACGAGGGCAAGCCTATTAACCATAACTTAGGAGGTATAGGCAGAAGACTCAGCGATAAGGGCAGAAAGCACCTAATTGCTCTGGAAACTGTGCACGTTGGCAATGAAAGTAATTTGGTGCGTGATCCAAACAATAAAAATAAGTTAATCGCAATTAAAACAATTCAACTCAAAGGCTAAAAATATGTCACAGCTGCATTTGGGGACTATGTCTTTCCAGAAGAACGATCATATTATACGGAGCGTGGATATACATTCTCTGTCGGGGAAGAAATTGACATTGAGGAAGTAAGGCGGAAATTTCGCAGCGATATTTCAGATGCGGAAAGTGCCGTTAATGACTATTTGGGCGAGGTTAATATGGATCTAAATCAGCATGAATATGATGCTTTGCTAATAGCACGATATCAAGCGGGGCATCTGTATGAACAAACTAGAAACTATTTGAAAGATCACAAACACGATAGGGAAGAACTTGGGAAAGCTTTGTCGGAGATGCATTTCACAAAAAATTATAGTCTGGACAACCGAGTACAATGGGAACCCGATATTTATTTTGACAATGAATGTGACACACACCGCTGCTTTGGATTTATCGAAGATATTGATTATTCTTGGCTTATTCAATGATTAGTTGGGGGACGGATAAAATAAACCGGATTAAATTCATAATTCTGTTAATGTTGACAGTAATTACACTTTCTTCATGCAATCAGGGTAGTATTTCTGTCACGAACGAACCATTGAATGATAATGCAGCAGTAAGTGTGGCAGAATCGCTGCAGATTCCAAATCCAGATATGTCTAATGAAAAAGGGAATCCTGAGAAAATAATTTCACGGATTAAGCTCCGTCAAGACCGTAACATCCGCACCCATGGCCGCTTTGATGAGGCTTTTGCACCAAGATTCGATCTCCAGAAAGAGGGGGTAATCCCCGGTACCGATGGCTGCCGCTATCGCCATCGGGCAGCAGCGGAGTTTGGCCGCGCTATTGTCACCGCGCTTGTGATAACACACTATGACGCTCTCGTAGTCCCCGCGTAAATAGGCAAGGGCGCCCTCGCAGTAATGCCGCAGCCAGCCCTCCCCAATCAAAGCAAGCACGCCGTCGGGATTGTCCCGCGGCAGGGGGGGGGTGTGGTTGTTTCAATGACTGACGACAAATCGGAGAACGGCGATTGTTCCGGCGGCACCTGCCACATATTATCCACCCGAACAGCGCCGGGGACGCGCCCGCCGGCGATGCACATATTGACCCAGCGCCTGGTGACGCCCCAGGTCCCGGATACTTCTCTCACCGTTATGTACTCGGGTGTTTTCGGCTTCTGATCGAGCCCCTTGGATACAGGAATGGCCTCCAAACCTTGCGCAATCCATAAGAACTGTCAAGAATTTAAAGGCCATATCAATCCCGTTTGGATGCGGATTCATTTCGTAATGATTTTATTTCTATGCTATATTCATTCGCTGCACCAGCCACAGCTACATCTGCAACAGCAGCACGGCATCGGCGGCACGGGGATTCGCTCCCATCTCGCCCGAAGAGTGAGATCCCCCTCCGTCCCCACGGGAATTTCCGTCACGTGATTGCCGTCCGCGTTAAACCAGCCGGTAAAGCAATAACAAGGGCTTGAGTCAAGGGGTAAAAGCGCGACCGGCAAAGTCAGTGCGTCATAGACAGAGGGATTTGGATTGTGCGCGCCCATCAGATTTTCATAGGTGACGGCGTACTTTCTTGAAAAATCGAGCTGCATGCGGCCATTGTCATCACTCAGCCGGACATACCAATCGTCGAAGCCGGAAGAAGGCTTGACAAGCGCGGCGCAATCCTCCGCGGTGAGCGCAGGATAATAGATGGTGGCCGAGGCGATGTCGATGGGCGCTTTTGCCGGATCAGGTGAGAGGTAAGGGGACTGCTCCAGCCGGACAAAGGCGCTGGCGAGGGAACCCTCCGCCTGAATCAGATTATCCTCCGAGGACAGAAAGACCCCGTCCAGAATGGTCACTGCGCCGGAAATCCCCAGCACGTTCCCACTGTAAATGCCGGCGCCGTATTGCGAAGGAAGGCGCAGCCGGTCATCGTGATATTGCAGACCGAGAGGCATACGCCGCCGCCTTCAACGTTAGATACGTTGTTTTGCACGGTGACGTTCTCCATCGTCAGGCCGGAAACGGTTCCAATGGCGGACATCGCCGCCCCGACGTTTGCTTTGTTTCCGTCGAGAATGAGATTTCGCAGCGTTAAGTTGCCGCCTGCTTCGACATACAGCAGCCTGCCGGTATATCCGGCCTGCCTGGTCAACGTCCGTATCGGACCTCCGACCGGGCTTTGGATGGTGGCAGGGTAGGTGATCATAATTTGGTTTTGCAGGATAAAATCGGTCGCGATATCAATCAGCGGTTCGCCCCGGTCGAGCGCCTTGCTGGAGTTCGGTTTGGTTTGAAACAAGTGCCATAATGTTGTCCTCCTTTTCAATGGAGAGAGGCTTCTTATACATTGAGGACAGCACGGTGATGGGGGATAATATTCAGTCGCCTGTTAACTGTGTAATTCAGGAGCTCGGAAGCATGGTGCCAAACCGCGCTGCATTTATAAATTGCAGGAGCAAATAACCAGCATGGATTGCAGTTTTGCAACCCATGCTGGTTATTTGCTTTATATCCGGTTTACATTGTTTTGTTAACCCCGGTTCACTATTTGTCCTTGTGACTACCTACCTTAAGCCGGGGGCCTGTTTTTTATTTCACGCGGCGCTCTTCGGCAGCGTAACGGAAAAACACACGCCGTCCTCCGTGTTGAAAGCCTCTATCTTCCCCTTGTGCATGTCCACGATCATCGAGGCTATGGTGAGCCCTAAGCCGAAGCCCGCCACGGTTTTCGACCTCGCGTCGTCGGCGCGGAAAAAACGGTCGAATATCCGCTCAAGGTCTTTTTCTTCTATATGCGCGCCGCTGTTTGTCACAGAGATGCGGACATGCCTTTCGTCCGAGTGTGCGCTTATTGAGATCCTACCCCCGTCGGGCGTATATTTAACCGCGTTGTCCACGAGGATGACCATCAGGCTTCTGATATCTGGCTTCGAGGCCTCGATCTCGGCCTCCGGGCCGATATCCCGCACAAGCTCCACGCCCTTTTCTTCAAGCCTGAAGGAATATGCCGAAACGGCGTATTCAATAACTTCGCAAAGGCCAAAGCGCTCGGTCGAAAGCCCCGGGTATCCGTCGTCCTCATATCTGGCCAGTTTCAGCAGGCTCTCGGTAAGCTCGGTCATGCGCTCAACCTCGTCGCTCGCGTTATACAGCCATTTGCGCTGCTCCGCACTGTCCATCAGCGGGTTGTCGATCAGGATATCCAGGTTCGTGCGCATGACGCTGAGCGGCGTTCTCAGCTCGTGCGAGGCGTCGGCCGTGAAGCGGCGCTGACGCTCCCAACTCTTTTTCATCGGCTTAATTGCGAGTGACGTCCATATGAGGCTAATCAGAAAGACGATGAATATCCCGGCCAGAAGCAGCGCACCCGAGCCGCGAAGCATATGCCCCTGCATCTCGATATTACCGGCGTTGTCCAGAAATGCTATAAATTTGCCGTATTCCTTGCCGCTCACGAGATATTCAATGCGTGCGGAGCCGTAGGAAAACGAGCCGCTTTTGCCGCCCGACGCGAGGATAGCCCCGACGAGCTCTCCAGTGTCATCCCCAAGCCTTGAGAGGTTATCCGACGACTCGAATATCTCACCCTTCTCGTCAAGCTTGACAAAAAAGCAGTTCCATCCCGCGGTAACGCCCGGGCCCATGAACGGAAACAGGCCCTGCCCGCCCGGCCTAGCGATCCTGATTCTGACCTCGCCGTCCTCCGGAGGGCGCCCCTGCCGCGTCATCAGCGGGGATATCGCCTCGTTTTCGGATACAAATTCAAGTGTCTTCCTGTTCCTGTCCTGCGTCTGTAAATGAACCGCGAGATTAATCCCGGTCAGCAGCAGCACAAGCAGCAGCCCGATTGAGACGACATTGAAAAAAACCAGCCTGATCCTCAGCTTTTTAAACATAATGCCTCCCGCCGCCTCAGCTCAGTTCCCTGAGCATGTAACCTATACCCCGAACCGCCTTGATCTCTATCCCGCTGTCGATTGAGGAGAGCTTTCTCCGAAGATAGGATATGTTCGCGTCGAGGCTGTTCGACTCCAGCTCCGACTCATAACCCCATATCTTTTCCAGCAGCATCCCACGCCCCACGGCGCGGTTCCTGTTCTCGGAAAGAAGCCTGAAGATGCTGTTTTCCTTGTACGTGAGCTGTATCTCTCTGCCGCCGCACTCCAGGCAGCTTGAGGCGTGGCAGAAGCTCACGTTCCCGACGGTCACAAAGTTATCTCTCACGCCCTCGCGCCGTCTGTCAAGCGCCCTTATCCGCGCGAGAAGCTCCTTTGTCGCAAAAGGCTTAACAAGGTAATCGTCTGCGCCCGAATCGAGGCCCTCGACGCGGTCGTCCACCGTATCCTTCGCCGTCAGCATCAGGACGGGCGTGTCCACGCCTGAGCGGCGCATTGTTCTCAGAATGTCGATGCCGTCCATATTCGGCAGCATCCTGTCCAGGATCACAAGGTCGTATATCTTCTCAAGCGCGAGGTCGCATCCGAGCCTGCCGTCGAGCGCGGCGTCGATCTCATATCCGGCCTTCGAGATGCTGTACTTGAGCGCCTCAACAAGCTTTTTTTCGTCGTCAACCAGCAGCACCCTCACAAAACCACCCCCAAGCATTTAAAATTGCCATGCAGTTATTCTACAACGGCATTGTTAAGCCAAGATTAAATTATCGCACCTTTTGTGCCTTAAAAATGAACTTATTGTAAACAAATCGCCATATCGCCGTTTTTTAATGTCCATTTAATGTTTGGGAAGTAGAATACATCCAGAAAAAGCCCCCGGCGCCGTGACCCGGCAGAGCGTTTCCGGCGGCTGTAATATTAACATTGGAGGCGTTATAATGGAAAAGACCATCACTCCGGTCCAGGAGGCCGTGCCGGAGGCCGCTCAGGATAAATCCGCCGAAAAAAAGCGCGTGAGGGCCGCAAAACCGTCCGGCGGCAAGCGGGTACGCAAAAAGAAAAAGCTCCTCAGGGTGTTTATCATCGCTGTCGTCCTTGTCGCGGCGGGCATTGTGGCGTTTATGTTTTTCTCGGGCATGCTCAGCAGCAAAGCGGCCGAGAGCACATACATTGCGCACACGGTAGACCGTGGCGATATCTCGGTTACGATCACCGGCTCGGGCTCGGTCGCGCCCATTCAGCAGTATGACATCGTGTCGATGGTCCGCGGTGAGATTCTGACGGATAATATCGAGGTCGGAAAAGCCGTTGAAAAGGGCGAAATGCTCTACAGCATCGACAGCACCGACGCCGAAAGCTCGATCGAAAAATCACGGCTCTCGCTTGAAAAGGCGCAGCTTTCATACAGCGACACTGCCGGATCCGTCAAGGATCTCACTGTTTCCGCCCCCATTTCCGGCGTGATCACGGGGCTCTTTGTCAAAAACGGCGACAATGTCGGGAACAATACGAAGGTCGCGGAGATATCCGACACCTCGCGGCTCAAAATAAAGCTCCCATTTAATGAAAACGACGCGAATTCCATCTCCGCGGGGGCCTCGGCGCGCCTTTGCCTTGAGGCGACCGGCGAATACATATCGGGCACCGTGTCGAAGGTCTATTCCGGGACCTACGCCTCTGCCTCGGGCGCCGTAGTGCGCGACGTTGAGTTTACGGCGTCAAACCCCGGCGGCGTGAAGCCCGGCGACAGTGCGACAGCCGTTACGGGCGCTTACGCATGCAACGACGCGGGCGCATTTGAGTACGGCGACATTATGACGGTCAGCGCCAAGGCCTCGGGCGAGGTTTTCGGCCTGAAGCTTTCGCAGGGCGACAGGGTCTCGAAGGGCGACGTGCTGATCAGAATCGACAACTCCAGCCTCTCGACGAATATCACAAACAGCGAGCTCTCGCTCAAGGACGCGCGGCTTGCGCTCGAAAATGCCGAAAAGGCGCTTGACAACTACAATATAACCTCCCCGATCGCCGGCAAGATTATCAGCAAGACCTACAAGGCCGGCGAATCCGTCGACGACAACAAGACAACGCTCGCCGTCGTCGCCGATATGTCGAGCCTCACGTTTACGATAAGCGTCGACGAGCTCGATATCAGCAAGGTCAGCGTCGGACAGGAGGTCAAGATCACGGCCGACGCGCTTCCAAATGAGGAGTTTACCGGCAAGGTCGACAACATCAGCATTATCGGCTCGTCGCAAAACGGGGTTACAACCTACCCGGTGAAGGTCGTCATCGAGCAGTACGGCGCGCTGCTGCCGGGAATGAACGTCAACGCGGAGATCGTCGCCCAGCAGGTGACGGATGTCCTGAGGGTACCGGTCAGCGCGGTCATCAGGGGCAACATGGTGCTCCTTAAGGACGATTCCGCTTCCGTGGGCGGCGCACAGGAAGGACAGCCGCAGGGAAGCGCGGCGGGCGCACCTCCGTCCGGCTGGACGAGGCCGTCAGGCGCCCCTGAAGGCGGAGGCCAGCGCGGCTCTTGGTCGCGGGGCGAAGGTCAGAACGAGCAGACCGGAAGTGCGGATCGGGCAGGGCAGCCCGCGGCAGGCGCCTCCTCAAACGGAGATTCTCAAACAGCGTCACGGGGACAGGCAGGGCAGACGCGAAACGGCGCCGGAGGCGGAGGGCGCATTTCATTGACGCCCGGCAGTGTGGTGCCCCTGCCGAATACGCCTCAGGGCTATAAATACGTCGCGGTGGCCATCGGCCTGAACAGCGACGAATACATTGAGATAAAAGAGGGCCTTAGCGAGGGAGACGTTGTCTACACGGCGGCCCCGGCGGGCGGCTCCTCAACCGCGCAGCAGAACGCGGGCATGGCCATGGGCGGCATGGGTATGGGCGGCATGGCTATGGGAGGGATGCCTCCCGGAGGCGGAGGCGGCGTCAGGGTATATCAGGGAGGAACCCAGGGAAGCCCGCAGGGAGGCCAGCAGAGATGATAGAGCTCAAAGACGTGCACAAAATATACAATCCCGGGGAAAACGAGGTCCGCGCACTCGACGGAGTGAATCTTTTTATCGAGCAGGGCGAGTTTGTCGCGATTGTGGGGCAGTCGGGCTCGGGGAAGTCGACCTGCATGAATATAATAGGCTGCCTCGACACCCCCACAAGTGGGCAGTATATCATAAACGGCGAGGATGTGAGCGAATTTTCAGATAACGAACTCGCCGATATCCGCGGAAAGATGCTCGGCTTTGTCTTCCAGCAGTATAACCTGATCCCCAAGCTGAACATCGTTGAAAATGTGGAGCTTCCGCTCATATACGCGGGGCTGTCGGGCCGCGAGCGGCGCGAAAGGGCGCTTGAAGCGCTCGATCGCGTCGGGCTGGCCGACCGCTGGCACCACAAGCCGAACCAGCTTTCCGGCGGACAGCAGCAGAGGGTTTCGATCGCGCGCGCCCTCGCGGGGAATCCGCCTGTGATCCTGGCCGACGAGCCCACGGGCGCGCTGGACACCAGAACGGGCAGGGAGATACTTGATTTTCTCAAGCATCTGAACGACGAGGGCAACACGCTGCTGCTGATTACGCACGACATGAGCATCGCGTCGGAGGCCAAGAGGGTTGTCCACATCCAGGACGGCAGGGTTTTGTCCGATGAAATGAGTGTTAAAGAGGGTGTTACCGCTTGAACATAAAAGAATCCTTCCTGCTCGCGATGAAGAGCATGAGCTCCTCGAAGATGCGCTCCTTCCTGACAATGCTCGGCATCATCATCGGCGTCGCCTCGGTCATCATCCTTGTCAGCATTGTCAACGGGTTTTCCGGGCAGCTAACCTCATCGTTTGAGAGCATGGGCACGAACCTCTTAACCGTCAATATCATGGCGAGGGGCACGAACCGCACCGTTTCGCCGGCCGATATGATGGAGCTGGCCGATTCCACCGATTCCATCTCGATGATGACGCCGAACGTCACGGTGTCCGGCGTCACGGCGAAGTACGGCAGCACAAACGCGACGACCAGCATCTACGGGACGAACGAATTTTATGCGGATATCCGAAAATACGAGGTTCAAACAGGCAGGTTTCTCGGGTACATCGACGTCGAGCGGCGGCAAAAGGTATGCGTTATAGGCACATACCTCGCAAGCGAGCTTTTTGAGGACGCGGGCGCCACAGGCAAGCAGCTGAAACTCAACGGCGAAGTTTACACCGTCGTCGGCGAGCTGAAAAAGATACAGGACGGCTCGGAAAACTCGATGGACAACGTCGTGATTATACCCTATACGGCCGCCATGCGTCTTTCAAGGATGGGCACCGTATCGTCATATTACCTGAGCGCCGCGAGCGCGGCAGAGTCGGCCGACGCGCTGAAGGCCGTAAACTCGGCGCTTACAGAGAAGCTCGGCAGCTCGGACTATTACAGGGTAAGCAGCCAGGAGGAGACCATTGAGCAGGTTAATGAGCTTATGGGTACGCTCACGACCGTCCTCGTCGGCATCGCGGCCATTTCACTGCTTGTCGGCGGCATAGGCATAATGAACATCATGCTCGTTTCGGTGACGGAGCGGACAAAGGAGATTGGCATCAGGAAATCCCTCGGCGGCAAGCGGCGCGACATCCTCGGCCAGTTTATCATTGAGGCGGCGAGCACGAGCGCGGTAGGAGGGCTCCTTGGCATCGGGCTCGGGTGCGGGGCCTCGCTTCTTGTGGGCAATCTGATGGGCCTCACAGCGAATCCCACGTTTTCCGCGGTTGTGATCTCGTTTTCTGTATCGGTCACGATCGGCATCATCTTCGGCTACTATCCGGCCGCGAAGGCCTCAAAGCTAAATCCGATTGACGCTCTGCGTTACGAATAGGAGACAAAGACATGAAAAGAACCGTTAGCTTTTTTGCGGCGCTCGCCCTGATCGCGGGGCTTATCGCATGGCCGTCGGCGGCGCTGTCCGACAACGTCAAAAACGAGAAAAGGGAAGACGTGGCCTTCGTCCTTTCGCACCTCAAGATCATGGAGGGCTTCCCCGACGGCAGCTTCGGCTATGACAGCACTCTGACAAGGGCGCAGTTTTCAAAGATCTGCGTGATGAGCTCGGCCTCAAGAAGCAGCGTGTCGCAGGTGTCGAAGACCTCTCCGTTCTCCGACGTGCCGTATACGCTCTGGTCCGCGTCGTACATCCGCGCGGCTCAGGCCTCCGGCTTCGTGAAGGGGTATTCCGACGGCTCATTCAGGCCGGAAAACGCGGTGCTGTTTGAAGAGGCCGTGACGGTTGCGCTGCGGCTGCTGGGTTACAAGGACGAGGACATTGCCGGCAGCTATCCTTACGGGCAGATAGCGCTCGCGACCAGCCTGAGCCTGACGCAAAACATCTCAAAGAGCGCCGGCAGCCGTATCTCAAGGCAGGACGCGGCGTATCTGATATATAACACGCTAAATACTACTCCTAAGGGCGGCGCACAGCCCTACTACAAAACGCTCGGCTTCGATCTCGACGTGGCGGAGCTGACAGCAAAGGACATCCGCGGAAGCGAAACCGAGGGCCCGTTTACATACCTCTCCGAAAGCTCTCTTTCTGTCGTCCCGATGAAAACAGACGGCATGAAGGTCTACCGCGACGACAGGACCTCGTCACTCCAAGGCATCTTAAAGTATGACATATTCTACTACAACGTGTCTGAAAATACAATCTGGGCTTACGGCAAAAAGCTCACCGGCACGCTTGAGTCGATCTCCCCCTCGAGGCAGTCCCCCGCAAGCGTGACAGTCGGCGGAAAAAGCTACAGTCTTTCCTCCGACACGGCAAAGGAGGCCTTCGGAGTGGATGGGATCGGCACGGGCGAGATGGTAACGCTCCTGCTCGACCGTGACGGGAACGCGGCTGACGGCAGGCCGACCTCGAAAATTTATGAAAAACAGCTCGGCGTGGTCGAAAAAACGGGCACAAAGATCTTTACCGGCGACAAGGGCGACACGACGTCAAGCTATGTCTCCGTACTGCTCATCAGCGGCGAAAAAATCGACGTGAAGGCGACCTCCGGCGAGATCTATCACGTTGGCGGCGCAGTCAGCGTGAGCTATAAGGACGGAGCTGTCACCGCCGCGCCCGCGTCGAAGGACTTCACCGTTTCCGGCCTGGTTTCCGCGGCGGACAGGAAGATCGGGAATATCTCCGTCGCTCAGGACGCCGCCATCCTTGAGATTGACGGCCAGGGAGATTTCTCCTCGGTGAGCCTTTCACGGCTCGACGGCCTTACCCTTAAAAGCGAGTCGCTTATCTGCGCTATAAAGAACTCGGCCGGCCAGGCCGACGGCCTGATTATCAGAAACGTCACCGGAGACCTCGGGAAATACGGCATGGTGACCTACGCGTCGGAGAAAAAATCCGACGGCAGCCAGGGCTCCGCCTCCTCCGGTTCCTACAGGTATGATATCGGTGGCGTCGAATCCAGCTATTCTACCTCAAACGGCGTTCTGAACGTGAAGGCATTCCCCTCGGTGTTTACATTTGAAAACAAACAGCTTGAAAGTATCACGCCGCTTCCAAAGGTGTCGGACAAGATCGTATCCGTGACCGAGTTGTTTGTGGAAACAGCCTCGGGAGAACGTCTCCTGCTCTCCGACAGCGTTTCGGTTTACCGTTCGGAAAGCGGCTCATATTCCTTCGTTTCGCTTGAAAGCGCATTCTCGTCCGCAAGCGTTTCGGCATACTACGATAAAGCCCAGCAGGAGGGAGGACGGATAAGAGTTCTCGTCATCTCGGACTAAGCAGATATGGAAATGCCGCCCGGCGCTGACGCCGGGCGGCATTTTTCTTACCTTAGGGGCTGAGGGGGTTTAGTTTACTTCGTAACGGTGAAGCTGAACGTATAGCTCGGGAAGAGCGCTGCGTACTTCACGCCGCTGATGATGAACTTATCGCCGGTAACTGCGGCGTAATCGATAATCAGTGTGTTGCCGTCCTGCGCCGGGGTGAACGACTGCGCACCGAGAGCCACGGCGTAGCCCTTGACTGTGGAAATGTCGCCCGCAAACAGGAACTTTGTTTTGCTTTCCTCGTTTACGATCTGTACCTTCCAGAGGTTATCGTTCTTCGGAACAACGGTGATGTCGGCGGTGGCGACAGCGTCGTCTCCGGCAAACGCGGTGACCTTATACACAGTATTCTCAGTGACAGCGGGAACGGTCGCTTTTTCAAGCCTGATTATGGCTTTTCCGTTTGCAACGGGTGCGCTGACGCCGAGCAGCTCGACGCTGGTGATGTTTGCGGAGCTCGTTGTTACGGCAACATTCGCGGCATATCCGGAAACAATCTGCTCAGTGGCTGAGATGGAATCCGCAGCCTCGACCGTAACGGTAGCCGACAGCGGAAGATTGTCGGAGCAGCCGCCGACCATGAAGGTTCTTGTGCCGACAACAGGCTGCCATTTGCCCTTGGTGCCGTCAGGCTGAGTTACGAGCGGAGAGTTTATATCCCAGTACATCAGCTGCTCCCAGTTCACGTCCATGGTGACTGTCTGCTTCTCGCCGGCCGCGAGGTAAACCTTGTCAAACTGTACGAGGGCCTTCTTCGCGATCTGCACTTCTTCCATGATCTTGGTGGTGTCGAGTTTGGGCATCTCATATCCCTCGGGCGCGCTCAGATAGACCTGGACGGCCTCTCCGCCGGCAACCGCGCCGGTGTTCTGCACGTCTACCGAGACAGTGTAGCCATACTTCGCATCGGGGGTCGGGACAACTTTAAGGTTGGAGTACTCAAACGTGGTGTAGCTGAGGCCGTATCCGAAGGGGAACAGAACGCCGGACTGGTTCTGCCAGTCATACCATTTGTATCCGCCGTAGATTCCTTCGAAGTACACGCTGTAGGTACCCGGAGACGCGACGTTGGCGTTCTGAACATACTGATCTCCGAACTGGGACTGCTGCGAGTCTTTCGGGAAGGTAATGTTCGTCTTGCCGCTGGGGTTAACCGCGCCGGTGAGCAGCTGGGCTGTCGCGGTGCCGATCGTGTCGCCGCCGAGCCACATCCACAGAACCGCGTCAACCTTGTCGATCCAAGGCATGTTAACGGCCAGGGCGATGTTGCCTACGAAGATGACCTTATTTCCGGCGGCCTTCGCGGCGGCCGACACATCTTCAAGGAGAGCCACCTGGTTGGCGGCGAGATCGTTGGTGGTCACTGAAGCGGCGCTTCCGCCGTTAGACCTCTGGTGGGCAAAGAACAGAACGTCGGTGCCGGGGACGCCGGCGGCGGCAACGGCGGCCGCACGGGAAGCGTCGGTCGTATTGCCGGGCAGCCAGTTAATCTGGAACTGCGCGTCTTTGGCATTGAGGGTAGTCCACATGCCGGTCTCGATCATATACCAGCGATCCTTAATAAGGGTCACGCTGGTGAAGTTGGCGGGGATGTTCAGGCCTTCGCGGGTGGCCACGTCGCTGGTCGTGCCATAGCCCGATCCCTGGGGGATGCTTGTGCCGCGGCCGAAGGTAGTCTGGGTGAGGGAGAAGTTAACGGGGGTGCCTTCAACTGCCATGTCGTCTCCGAGCAGGCTGATCCGGCTGGTGCCGAAAACGGTGCCGCCGATGCTCAGCATCTTGATCCCATAGACTCCGTCGGCGGGGGCTTTCAGATAAGTGACTACTCTGCCGGCTTTTCCTTTAACTATGCCGTTGCCGTTCGGGCCGTTTTTATAGTCGTTGGTTCCTGTGAGCACCTTGAGATCCGGGAGAACCTTGGTGACCGGGTTGGTCATTGTGGCAGCGGCTGTTTCAGCGTCGCCGACCGTGAAATTGACGCCGGCTTTGACGCCTTCGTACTCACCGGAGAACTCGGGCTGCGTGGGTCTCTCAATTTCGGACCAAAGGAGATTGGCCGGGATGGGCTCGCCCACGATGTCGTTGACGCCGATATAGCCCTTAACGTCTGCGAGGGGCATCATCTCGTCGATTTTCTCAAGCGGGGAATACTTGGCAGGCGCCCAGCCCGCGGAGGCTTCGGAGTAGTGGCTGGTCAGGGCATACTGTCCGGAGAGGCCGATAACGGCGACTTTCTTGCCGGCAGCGTCCTTGAGGGGCAGCGCGTTGTTGGCGTTCTTCAGGAGAACGGCGCCCTTGGTCTCGACCTCAAGGTTGAGCGCTTCGTTCGCGTTGAGGATGTCGGTTCTCTCCTGGCCAAGCGGGTGTTTGAGCTCGATGGAGGTGTAGCCGCCTTCGATTGTGCCGCGGATGGCCACGCCGTTTTCGTCAAGCTTTACAAGGCCCAGATAGCCGAGCTTGCCGATGGTCTTCAGGTTGTAATAGGCGTTCATCTTGACGTCGTCAAGCGTACCGTAGCCAAGCTCAATGGCTTCTTCAAACTTCGCCTTGGTGTTGCGGCTGATCGTGCCGGTCTCAAGCGTGGTGCCCGAGAAGCCGGAGAACGCGGTGTTCCCGCCCCAGTCGGTCATCGTGAGGCCCTGGAAGTTGTACATGCCGCGCAGGGTGTCAAGCAGCAGGTATGTGTCCCACGCGGCCTGATAGCCGACAGGATAATCTTTTTCAGACTGAGGAATCCCCGCTGTTGGGATGGTGCCGCTCCGACCGACCTGCGGGAAGAAGGCGTTGCCCTGGCCCGACCAGAATTTCGGATCGGCATTGGCCGCCCATGTGTCGTAGAAGGGCAGATTGATCCTGTTGTAGGAGGTCATGATGGACGAGGAGCCGCCCTGGACAATGGCCGCTCTCGGGCCCGCCAGCCAGTTTTCATGGAAGGTCTGCTCGTCAACCCTGACGTCGCGGTTTGTGCCGGTGTTGAAGTTGTATCCGGCGACGTGCTTCAGCGTGGCGGAGACGTTATTGTCTTCCATTCCCTTGACGAACTGAACCGCCATCTGGGCGCCCATATACGCGTCTTCACTCAGCGTGTCGCGGCTGCGCTGAAAGTGAGTGGAGCGGATAACGTCGAGCTGGCTGCCCAGCTGGACGTTTGCCGACGAGGCCTTGTTGTCACGGCCGTACGACGTTCCGTATTTGTACATGGCGTCCCTGTCCCATGTGGCCGCCGCCGCCGGCTCGGAGGGAGGAAGCGTGGTGTCAAAATGCCCCACAGTGACGACGCCCTGAGGCCCGTCCCAGAAGCGCATAACCGGCACGCCCAGCGCGCCCACCATGTGCACATAGCCTGTGCCCCAGGTGTAGTTATCTTCCCAGACGCCTTCGGTGACGATTCTGCCGCGGTTCGTGTTCGAGCCGCCCTGCAGGTCGTAAAGCTCGGTCTCCGTCAGCGCGTTAACGACGCCCCAAGCGAGTTTATCCAGCTGCGGATCGTTCCAATCCATGGGCTTAATGGCGCTTTCAGGGTAAATGTTCGGGAAAACAGGCGCAGCCGGAACTTCGTCCACTGCTATGGAGGTAATGCCGCTCCCTACAAGGCCTAAGATCATGGTAAGCGCCAGGACTAAACTAAGAATTCGATTCCGTCTCATTTTGTTATCTTTCCTTTCTGTTATCAGTTGCTTTTTTACCTTCGCGCTCTCCTATTATTGCGGTAAAAGTGCAAAACCGGCGGCTGAAAAAATAGCCGACGCCGGAAAAGGAACCGGCGGATTTTTTCAGCCTATTAATAGGAGGCATACAAATGTCGGAAGGACGCAGGCCCTTGTGCGTAGAGCCACGAACCCCGAACATACAGATTATATCAAGCCCACTATAGATTTGATATAGAATTTTCAGACCATTAATATCAATTATCAGACAATATTTACACAAAAAGAGGCCCCCTGTAGGAGACCTCTTGCGGTTTTCGATTTCTTCGCAATTCTATGTTGCGAGCCACGCGTCAAGCTGCCTCTGCTTCTCGGCTATGACGGCGTCGATACCCGCGGCGTCAAGCTTTTCAAGCAGGGCGGGCAGCGCCTCCTCCGGGTCAAGGACGCCAAACTCAAGCCCGGGCTTAAATTCCCTGTACACTCGCGAAACAGCGGAATACTCGCTCTTGACCGAAGAATTGTCAAAAACAAACCCGTAGGCGCGCGATTTTTTCGCGCTGCTATTAAAATCGATCGTTTGACGGGCAAGATCGGGCGGGCTCCCTTTCCAGACGCGCGCTATATACTGATTGGGCATACACCAGTTGCTGTTAGGGGAATAGCCCGACGTTTTCGCGTCAATGTTCGGCGGATAATCAATCGTCCCGTCCTCGCAGACGGTGTAGTGCTCACCCTCAATCCCCCAGCAAAGCAGATTCATTATCTCGGAGTCGGTGTAAAAGAGGTTCAAAAGCCGCATCGCATCCTCGGGCCTCTCACAGGATGAGGATATTCCCCACTGGCAGTTAAATGGGTTCAGTGTGGTTTTCAGCGGAGGGATTATCGCGACGCTGACCACCTCACATCCGCTTGAAAGCGATTCCTGATGGTCAATGCCTGGTTTAAGCTTGCACCAGTATGAAAAAAGAATCCCTTCACTCATGAGCTGCATAGAGGTATGGCTGATGTCAAGGACATCCGGGGGGAGATACCCCTCGGTGTACCAGCGGTGAACACTTCTGATCTTACGGGAGTACTCCTCGGTTTCAAAAAGGTTCTCCACCTTCGGCTCCCCGGGACCGTCTCGCAAGACGCCAAGGCCATCTCCCAAAAGGTCAATCATACTAACTCGGGGGATGAGCGCCATCCCAGGCACCTTGCTCATTGTGCATATCATCTCGGGTTCATTTTTGTGTACAATGGCAAAAACGCGCTCAACGTCGTCAAACGTGCTAATATTCTCCGCTCTTATATTATATTTTTGGAGTATGTCTTTCCTCATGCAGAGTCCCCAGGACGCGACAATATCCCTGTTTGTAGGCAGGCAATACTGAACATCCTCAAATCTCCCGTAGCCTAGCAGTTCTCCGTCCACGGAATCCATGATGCCTTTGCCGTACCTGTCGAGCAGCCCGTCCAGGCCTGTGAGATAGCCCGCCTTGTGGAAACGGGCGGCGTCGCTCATGCAGAGGATGTCAACCGTTTGGTTGGAGGACATCTTGATCAAGAGTGAGTTGTCGTCAAGAATGCTGTTTTGCAAAAATTTCACCCTCACGCCGAGCTTTTCCGCGGTGATTGCGCTTATGGCCGCTTCAACCGTGCCGAGGTCGCGCAGCTCGCCCTTTTCCTTGCTGCCGAACAAGGGCAGCGTTACCGTCAGCTCAGGAAGCCCGCTGTAATCCGGCCCCTTCAAAGCGCCGCCTGACTTTGCGTTTGCCGTGCCGTCTTCAACGAACCTGAAACTGAAGACAAGGGCTGTGCAGAGCAAGAAAAAAAGCAGCCTCATCAAGCTTTTCATTGCCATTTCCTCCTTAAGTTCAAGCCTGGCCTTTTGAGTTTCTGTAGCCTGTGGGCGTCATGCCGACAGTCTTCCTGAATACCAGATTGAAGTAAGAAAAATTGGAGAACCCGACCATTGACGATATTTCTTTGACGGAGAGCCCGGTGCCCAAAAGATATTCCTTTGCCTTTTCAATGCGCCTGCCTGATATGTATTCCGTGATCGATACACCCATCTTTTTCTTGAAGCATTTCGCCACATAGTCCGCGTTCATAAAGACTGTGCCGGCTATATCGCTCCTGCTGATCTCTTCCGAAAGGTTCCGCTCAACATATGAAACAACCTTATCGACGAGTGTTTCCTTATCCGTCGGGCCGCCCTCTTCCGTGTCATCGGGTTTTTCGCTGAGCTGAATCATACGCCTGATCCTGTTTTTCTCGCTGACCTTATCGATGCATTTCCCAAGCTCAAGCTCAAGATCCTCCGATGGGACGGGCTTAAGCAGATAGCCTGATATACCAAGGCTGATCGCGTGCTGTGCGTAGGCGAACCGAGCGTGGCTGGTCAGAATGACCGGGACGATGTCCGGATGCCTTTTACTCAGCCATTCGAGCAGGGAAATGCCGCTCTCGCCCGGCATTTCAATGTCGCAAACAATGATATCAATACTGGAAGTTTCGATAATATGCCTGGCCTCACGCGCGCTATAAGCGGAAAAAACCCTGTCAATGCCAAGACCGCTCCAGTCCGAGCTTGAGATTATCCCGTCAATAGCGATTTTTTCGTCGTCCACCATTAAAAGGTTCATATTTCACGCCTTTTCCCGTCTCTGTCCGTGCCGGACGGCAACATAATCTGAACGACCGCCCCGTGCGGCGACGCGTTGGAAAAAGAGAGCTGCGCGTCCGCGCCGTAGGTCAGCTCCAGCCGCTTCTGCATGTTGTATATGCCTACATGCCTGCCGTTTTCATCCTCAAACTGCTCCGATCTGCATATCTTTTCAAGCGCTCTCTCGGAAAATCCGCCGCCTGAGTCGGATATTACTATCCTCAGGCGCTGCTTCCCCCGCGTCTTTTCAAGGTTGCATAAAACCGAGATTCGTATCTCGCTGTCGAGCCCGACCGTATACTTTACGGCGTTTTCCACAAAGGTGTGTATAATCAGCTTGGGTACGGGTATCTCGAGCACATTCTCCGGCGCCATAATATCAACGGTCAGCTTTTTGGAATAGCGTATCTCCTGGATGCTGAGATAGTTTTTAATGTGTTCAAGCTCAGATCCAACGGTTATCTGATCGCTGCTGTAAAGTATGTATCTGTAATATCTTGAGAGGAACAGCGCGGTCTTTTGGATAGTGTCAAGGTCCCTGAGGCTCGCGAGGTTGTAGATAATATTCAGCGAATTGAGAAAGAAGTGCGGGTTCACTTGCAGCTGCAAAAACTGCATCTGCGCCTTCTGCCTGCTTATCGTCTCCTCGTAGATGCCGATCTTCAGGTTTTTTATCTCGGACGTCATGGAATTAAACGTGTCCCTGACGGCGAGATATTCCTCGCTCACGTTCCTGAGGCTGAGCTTCACGTCAAAATCACCCGCGCGGATCGCATTCATGCCAGACACCAGCTGGCGTATAGGCGACACAAATTCCTTGATCATGAAAAGCAGGACAACGGCCAGCAGGAAGACGATCACGCAGGCGAACAGTCCGATAAAAAGCTGGAAGGCCTTCAGCCCCTCGAGGACGCTGCTGTCGAGGATCAGCGCCGCCAGCGCCACGTTCCCGGGCTCAAGCGCGTGGCTCACGGCCATATACTGATTCCCCGCGCCGGTGAGATACGGCTTTTCCGCGCCGAGCCTTATCTCCGCTCCGCTTTTAAGTATGGCGGTGTTCTCTGTAATCGCAGTCCCCGATTCCGATACAAAATACAGGTGCTTCAGCCCGATCATGTTTTTTGTGTTAAGCCCCTGCAGGATATCTTCGGCGTTAATCCACCCGCCGACATAGAATTCTCCGAAATCCAACGCCCGGAGAAAGTATTCCCCATTCCCGAAGGCGGCCGCGCCCCACGCGTTGGCAAACCTTTCGATCCCGCCGCCGGAGATATATCGCTCTATGCGCCCAATAACGAGCCTCTCCTGCAGATAACCGTCCTTTGCGCTTGTCATGCTGATGAGAAACTCCCCATTTTTCGGAGATACGAAAACCCCGCCCAATTTTGGAAGAGCCGGGACGACCTTTGAGAGCTTGTCCTTGACCGCTTCTTTAAAGGCGTATTCCTCCATCCCCTTGCGTGGAATTTCCGACAGCGCAAAACCGCGGTATTCCTGCCCGGCGAGCAGGAGCACCGAATCGACGGATTTAAGCTCACTGTCAATCTGCTCCGCCAGAACGGAGATGTTGGCGCTCTCCGCCAGAAACGACTGCTTTCGTACGACGCCTATTGCGTAAACGCTCCAGAAAACGATGGCGGCCAGCGCCAGGGAGAGAACAAACAGAATAATGAGCAGCGTTTTAAAGCGCGCGGAATTCATGTGGCGCCGCGCCCTGTCCCAAACCCCAGACCTTATTATCGGCCTGAAGGCGCGCCCGGGGATCTGTCCATGCCTCACTTCCGACATTTTGCAACACCGCGTTTTTCTTTACAGGCATACACTGCCTTTTATAAATATTATATCATATTATCTAAAAAGGGGAAACTATTTAATGTATTTTTTGACTTAAGGCAACACGGCACAAAAAGCGTCTGACGACTTTGCGTGCGTCTTGTTTGCGATTTTACGGATTCGTGCCGGGGGATCACTTGTCTTTGAAGGCGGCGCCTCCGTCTTTGCCGATAAGCTTCAGGTGCGTTTCTATGTATTTCAGCGTCACACCAACAGCTGTGCCCACAAGTATGCCGGTAATAACGCCCGAAACGAGTAACACCGGCAGATACGCGAAAACCGCCGCACTTGAAACCAGGCAGGAGGCGACCAGAAGCTGCCCCACGTTGTGGGCAATCGCGCCGCATACGCTGACCCCCACCGGCGACAGCCTGCCGCGAAGCAGGCGTATCAGCGCATACATAACCGCAAAGCTCAAAAGAGAGCCCGAAAGCGAGTAGAGAAACGTGAATACCGTTCCGAACAGCATCGAGGGAATAAAGCTCTTCAGCAGAATTATCCCCAGCACGTCCCTCCAACTGAACAGATAGATCGCCGTCAGCACAACGACGTTTGCGAGACCGAGCCTGACGCCCGGCGCAATAAAATCGAGTGGGATCAGCGTCTCAATAACGCCCATTATAAGCGCGTAGGCGAGGAAAACCGCCATCAGCGTCATTTTTTTTATCTTCTTTGGTTCAGCGCGCAACAGCGTCCACCCCGTTTCTGCCAGCGTCCCCGGCGAGCTTTATTATCAGTCTGTGCGGCAGGCACGCGATCACCTGCCCCGGAGATGTGATCTTTCCCGTGCGCACGCACACCTGCGAATGGCAGTCTGCCGACAGGACGCGCGCGCCGTCCGGCTCAACCAGCAGCGTGTTAACGCCCTCTTCCGTCTCAATCACCGCCTCATAAGGCGCGGCGCGGAGCTCCAGCGTTCGTATCAGCTCGCCGCCGGAGTACACCTCGACCCGGCCGGCATCGCGCGCGCCGGACAAGGGACCGAGAAACACAAAAATCCCCGCCGCCGCCAGCAGCGCGGCAAAGACTATAATAATATCCGTTTTTTTCATGCCGCCACTGCCGCGGCGCGTGTGTGTCTGTACAATTAAAGTCCCTCCGTCATCTGCGGGCGGGTATGCCTAAACCGTCCGCAATTCCTTTTTGCGCCTATTATACAGCATTTTTGCCCGCTCATCAAGACAAACGGGATATTACGCCGATGAGCGTCAATTTTTTCGCGGCTATTAGCCGAAACGCGTGCCCGACGCCGTATATATCCGTGCCCGTGGCAGCTTTCGTTTGCGCTGTAGTAAATTCCGCCCGATTTGTGAAATTCACACACACACTTATTGACAATTGCGTTGCAATGAGTTAAACTGTATATAGTTATATATGTGATGTTTTTTGTCGGTGTTTTGTATTTTTTTCAGTTTTATTGGCAAATGACGCCCGTTTATGTGTATTTTTTATTGCATTACTTTCATTTTTCGCCATCCCGTGTGGGGTTCCTGCAATTGTGCGGACGGCAAGCTTGCTTTTTGTTGGCGGCGCCAAAATAGCGTGTGATATTGAGCCTGGGCTTGTGCCCGGGCACATTCACAATAAACAGCTTATCATTCAGCAGCGCATCACGGGAATAATTTCACCATTTTTTAGGAGGTGGAGCCTTCAGACGCATGGTAAGCAGCGCCGGTGAAAGCAGCGCCGGATAAAAAACTGATCAGTAAGGAGAAAATTATGAAAAGAATGTCAAAAATTCTCAGCCTCGTTTTGGTCCTTTGCATGATTATCCCGATCCTTCCCGCGGCCTCGGCCTACGACACAAACCTGCCGTCTCTCTATAAGACATTTAAAGACTACTTCATGATCGGAACCTTTGGCGAGTGGAGCGGCGCGCAGGCTCAGAAGCATTACATAATCAACGCCCCCGCGAACAATCTGAAGCTGGACTCTCAGATTGGCACAAGCGCCACGAACTCCGTTTCCAGGCAGTCGTATGTTGCGGCTGTCAACGCCATCAACGCCAACGAGGCGCTCTCTGCCGAGGAAAAAGCGGCCGCCATCGACGCCGCGAACAAAAACGTCGAGCTCGTCGCGAGCCCGGCTGTTATCAGCACACTGAACTCGATCCGCACGGCGAACCTTTCCCGCGCCGAGGGCGACAAAATAAAGGTTCGCGGCCACGTTTTCGTTTGGCACGGCGGCCAGCAGCCGAACTACTTTTTCTGTAACGGCTTTACCTATAACGCCGCCAACCCCGACTGGGCCAGCCCCGAGGTCATGCTCGCCCGTCTGGACAACTACATAAAGAAGATGACCCAGCGTTACTCGGTGTATAACGACATCATCGTGTCGTTCGACGTCGTCAACGAGGCCATTGACGACTATTCCGGCCAGATCCGCAACGCGACGGATTATCAGCCCGGCCAGTGGGGCCGCATTTTCCGCAGGGCCGACCTTGACGGCGACCCCGATGCCAGGCTCTACGCCGAATCGGTGTTTGTCCGCCAGGCGTTTGCCTCCGCGCGCAAATGGTCCAACGAATACGGAGCCGGCTGGAAGCTCTACTACAACGACTTCCAGGATTCCAACAAGCTTTACGACCCCAAGATGTCGGCCAACATTAAGATGCTGAAGCCCATCTACGAGGCCGGGAACATTGACGGCTTTGGCATGCAGGCCAGGCTCGCTTCAGCATATCCGGACATTGAGCTGCTTAAAAAGCACATACTTATGAACCTTACGGTCGCGGATGAGGTCTCCTTCTCCGAGCACGACATCCGCTCAGACTTTGAACCGAACCCGTTTTATAATCCCGAGCAGCCAACGCGCCGCGTCGTGGCCGGCGATACCCCGCAGTGGGTTGCGAACGACCCGAACAGCGGATCAGGCAGCGTGGCAAACATCTCCGCAGCCGGCGGCAACACTTTTGACGCGCACAACTCCCCCGTCCGCCGTATCCCGGCCTGGGGCACAGGCGCCAGCGCCCTGGCGACAAACGCCGACGTCATGAAAAAGCAGGCCGACTACGCGGCCGAGCTCTATGACTTCCTGCTTGAGCACCACGACAAGATCGCGGCCATCTGCTGGGATGGCACGAGCGATTCCAATACCTTTAACAGCAACAAGGGCGCCCATATATGGGATTCAAGCGGGAACGAGAAGTATTCGTTCTTTGCCATCCTCGGCAGCGTGCCTCGTTATGAGCTCAAAAACCTCATAGCAGACATTAAAGAAAACCCGGCGAAGTATGTCCAGTCCGACGCACTCAGCGCGGCTATCGCATCAGCCGAGTCAATTCTGGATGTCAAGATATATAACATGGCCGCCGTGAACGATGTTTATGCCGCCAAATCCGCTCTCGAGAGCGCGGCGATGCTCGTCTCCGAAATGCCGTGCGGCGACAACTTCATCGCCGGAACGAAGAACGGCACGTGGTCGATCGTCAATAACGATCCTAACGGCTGGTCCCTCGATAAGGCCAAGGGCCTCCGCCTGCCGACGCAGCGCTTTGATATCTACGGCGACAGCACGGGCGTCGAGTATAAGAATATCTTCCTCCAGCCCGCCCCCGGCGATTGGGACGTTGTAGCGAAGTTCCATTATCCGAAGGCTCCTTCCGCGAACTATCAGCAGGGCGCCCTCGTTGTATGGCAGGACGATGAAAACTACATCAAAGTTGAGTGTGAATACGCCTACACGGGCAGTATCCGTATGCAGGCGGGCCTTGAGACAGGCGGCTCTTTCACCGGAACGCTTATGAATAATGACCTCCCTCCCGCGGGCGACGGCTCACTCACGGTTTACTACCGCGTCAAGAAAGCCGGAAACGCGTACAACGCGTCGTATTCACTGGACGGCGTTAATTACACCGCCGTCGGCGGCACGATGACAGCCGCCCTGACCAACCCCAAAATTGGCGTATACGCCACCAAGAACACAGAAATTACGGAAGAATCCCCGGTTATCGACACCTACTGCGAGTATGTTTCTGTTCTCGCGTCCGGCGGTGAGGTTCATATGACGCCGCAGGATATGATGCATAACGCGGTTGAGGCTGTGCTAAAATATGTTGCCGCGGAGGTTCCGACGACCACGAAGGAGAGCTTTAAGCTCGCGGCCGTCCCGCATGGATACACCGTGACAGGCCTTTCCGACAGCGTCGGGACAATCACAAACGACGGCGTTGTCACACAGTCTGAGGTGCAGAAGGAGATCGTCAACTATACGGTTACGGTTTCCGACGGAGTCAGCTCGGCCAGCGAGGCTATCGCCATCACGGTTCCGAAGCTCAGCGTGGCCCCCACGTCCGATTCCTTTGTCGCCGGCAACAAGGATTCCAAATGGACGGTTCTGCGCGAGAATACGGCCACCTATTCCGTCGATAAGGGCCTCGGCCTCAGGCTCCCGACCCAAAGATATGAGATCGGCTCCGCAAACGCCTGGGAAAACTGCTTTGTCCGCCCGGCCGGCGGAGACTGGGAAGCAGTCGCGAAGGTATTCTACCCCGTCGCTCCAAGCGCCGGATACCAGCAGATCGCCTTCCTGGCCTTCCAGGACGACATGAACTTTATCAAGGTCGACCATGAGTACAACGGCGGCCAGCGCACGAAGGCCGCCGCCTGCAGAAGCGGCGCCGCCACCGAGATCGGCAACATGGGCGCGGCAGGTTCGCTTACCGCGAATACGGACGGCTCGCTCACCGGCTACTTCAAGATCAAAAAGGTCGGCGACGTGTTCACCTGCTCCTTCTCGAAGGACGGGCTGACCTATACTCAGATTGGAAACCCCGTGACCTACGTTATGGACGATCCTCAGCTCGGCCTGTTCGCCACCAGGAACAACACCTCGGCCGAAATAAACGCCTACTGCGAGTATATCACCGTGACCGAGATAGACGGCGTTCAGATTAGGCCCTATGATATGATGCTTCTGGAAGCCGTGAGTAACGTTGGGATGTATGTCCTCGCCGACATCCCCGCTGTCATTAAAGAGGACATCGTGTTCAGCCCCGTTCCGCACGGATACACGGTAACTCTTGAATCCAGCGACGAATCCGTCATCTCGAACACAGGCAAGATCGGCCCTAACGCGGCCGGCAAATCTGTTGACCTGACCGTGAGGGTTTCCGACGCCACAGCCTCCACCACGGGAACAGTTAAAGTCACCGTCGAGGGTGAGCCCACTCCTCCCAACCCGATGACCGGCGACAACTTCGTGGCCGGCAGGATGGACGACCAGTGGACCATCATCAGGCCTGAAACCGAGACCTATTCGCTTGACAAGGGCCTGGGCCTGCGCCTCGTCGCGAAGAAGGAAGCCATCTCCGGGACCGCCGAGGTCGACAAGGAGTGGAGAAACGTCGTCGCGCGGCCTGCCTATGGCGACTATGAGGTCGTCGCGAAGACCTACTTCCCGTTGGCTCCGTCCACAAACTACCAGCAGTCCGCGCTGCTCGTCTATCAGGATGAGGACAACTACATCAAAGTTGACGCGGAGCGCAACGGCAGGAACGTCATCGCCCAGTTCTTCGTGGAGACGGACGGCGTCTTCTCCGGAACCAGGATCGACGCGCTTGCCCCGGCCTCCGACGGCTCACTGACGGTTTACTACAGGATCGTCAAGACCGGCAATACCTACGTCGGTTCGTATTCCCTCGACGGAATAACCTACAAGAACATCGGCAACCCGATTACCAGGACATACGCCGATCCCAAGATTGCCCTCTATGCCACAAAGCATACGCAAACCAACGAGCCGCTCATCAACACCTACTTTGAGTATGTCTCCGTGCTCTCCAAGGACGGAACCGTAATCATGACCCCGGAAGAGATGCTCAATGAGGCGTTTGAAAAGGTCGTCGAGTATGTATCCGAAGAGATCCCCGCGGTTCTCTCCTCCGATCTTTCGATCCGCGTGCCGTACGGCTATGTGCTTTCCTACAGCTGCTCTGAGCCCGGCGTGATCTCCTCCACCGGAGCCGTCACGCGCGGCGCCGCTGAGAAGGACGTCGTCCTGACCGTGAACATCACGAACGGAACACGGATCGCCAGCCATGAAGTCGGCGTTAAGATTCCCAAGGCCGACCCGAAGGTCACAGTATCGGTTGGAACCCTTGTTGCCGGACGTGCGGCCAACCTGCCGTTCACCGTCAGCTTCACGGATCTCACCGGCCTCAAGGCCACCCTGTTCGGCAAGACTGTCGACGTCGTTGACGGTGCCGGCCTCTTCGCCTTCACAGCCGCCCAGGTTCCGGCGGCGGGCGTATATGCCCTGACAATCACTAACGGCGAAGACCTGGTCGCATCCGCAGCTGTCGAGGTTGTGGCCGAGCCGGTCGGCCTGTGGGCGCCTGTAATTAACTCGGGCGATACCAAGTTCTCTGTCATCTTCGGCGCGCCAATAAGCTTTAACGAGGCCAAGAAGAGCGTCAAGATCGGTTCCGATCCTGCCCTCGACAGCTCTCTCTACGTGATTAACGGCAATACGCTTGCCGTCTCGGCCCCTGTCGCCTCCGGGCAGAAGGTGGTTATCTCCGGCATCAAGTACGCTGACCTCTTCCCGAGTTACAGCTTCTCGTTCACAGTCACAGCTCCGTAAGGATTCGGCTCTGAAGGCGGCCGCACTCCGCCTGATATGACCCGACGCGCCGTTTGCACAGTATAGCTTTGTCCGCCCGGATGCCGAAATATCGGCGTCCGGGCTTTGTTTTCCGCGCTCTCCGTCAAAGAAAGGCCCCCGGGGCGGATTGCCTTTGACTTGACGGGGATAATAAAATATAATAGGCGTGCTGGGCGTGAAGCAGGATCTTCCATCACGCCCGGTATTATTACCTGAACGGAGACGACCACAATGAACATCTTTGCCATAATGACCCTTTGTGCCCTGCCTCTTTTTATACTTGGCCTTTTTATGCGAAGAGGGAAGGGCCTTATGCTCCTGGCGGGGTATAACACTCTGCCCAAAAAAGAGCGTGAAAAGATCGATAGAAAGGCGCTGTCAAAAACCGCGGGGAATCTGCTCCTGAGGGTGGCGCTTGAGCTTTTTTTGTTCGGCGTAGCCATCCATTTGAGGCTCAAACCGGCCCAAATTATCTTTTTGATCGCCTTTATCGCCGATCTATGCGTGACCATATTCGTCATGTGGCGCAAATATCCGGGTCTCATGGCATTTAAATCCCGCGCCGCGGCAGCCGTAACCGCGGCAGTATCCGCGGTGGCAATTATCGTTGTGGGCGGGGTGTTTTATTTCGGAGAAAAAGAGCCGGCAGTCAGTGTTACGGACGCCGGCCTGCATATCGGCGGCATGTATGGCGCCGATGTCGCGTTTTCTGAAATCACGGATATCTCACTGCTTGAAAAAAGCATGAATGATCTCGGCGTCGGGCTCAGGGTCAACGGTTACGGCGGCTTGGGAGACGCGCTGAAGGGGCATTTCAGCATTGACGGCGCGGGGAGGCGTCTGCTTTTTGTGAGAGCAGAGTCGGCCCCGACCATATTGATACGGCGCGCGGCCTCGGAGGATATTTACATCAGCTTTTCCAGCGCTGAAAAAACAAAAGAACTTTACCGTCAGCTAGATGCGGAGCTGGACGCGTAGAAGAAAGCGGCGGACGAAAGTCCGCCGCTTTCTTAAGGCAATACAGCACAGATATTGTATGTGTATTGCGTAAGCGATTTTTTTGTAATATACGGCGGTAAAATCGCAAACAAGACGCACGCAAAGTCGTCAAACGCTCTTTGTCCGGTGTTTCCTTAATAGTGAAAAAAATGTCGCGTTTAGAAAAATAAATGCCCTAAACCTTAATATTAAAGCCAAACATATGGATTTTTTGGAATAACTATGATAGAATTCTATTGACAGTATAAAGGAAGGGAGGCTTTCTTTAAAGTATAATGAACGAGCCTCAAATCTGACCCGGCCCTACGACAGGCAAGGCCAAATACACGGCATAACGGCATAGATGTACAAATTTAAGCATGGTTACAAAAAAACACATCCAGGATTCCAGGCCTTTCGTCTTCAAAAGCTCAAACCGGCATGAAAGGAGAAATATAACATGAAAAAAAGCAGAATTGTCTCGATGGTTGCCTGCCTCGCGTTGATATCCGCGCTGCTTGCTCCGACCGCGCTGCCCGCGCTTGCCGCTGAAGAGCCGCTCTCAGGCATAACCGACATGAAAATCCAACTCCCCTCCTCCGGCGGACTTCAGACAAAGGTCGTGGCCGCGCTGTATGAGGGCGGCCAGCAGGGCAACTTTTCCGCGATCAAAACGCTCACCCTCACCGGCCTTATGAACGACGCCGACTTCAGGTTCATCCGCACCTCCCTCGGACAGAGCCTCATCGGGCTCAATATCCGCGAGGTCTCCTACACGGGCGGCGTAACCGGCGGGCTGACCGGCTGTAGTAAGCTCGAATGGGTCAAGCTTCCCTTTGGCACAGAGGTGCCGGATAATTTTTTCTACACATGCACATCGCTTAAAACCGTGGGCGACACGGAGGGCGTTGTTGACCTGCGCGCGCAAAAGCCTGACATAGGCAACCGCGCCTTCTACGAGGCTCATTCAATCGAAAAAGTGCTTCTGCCCGAGTCGGCCTCGCTGGGCGTCTTCGTGTTTCAGCATTGCGCTTTACTGAAAACAGTTGGAACCACAGCGGGAGTGGTCGACCTGACAAACCCGCGCTATAGCTTCGGCATCGGCGTTTTTGCCTCCTGCGAATCCATTGAATGGGTCAAGCTCTGCGACGATTTTACATTTACAAATCAGATGTTCTCCGCCTGCGACGGGCTGAAGACAATCGGAGACACGGAGGGCGTTATCGACCTGAGAAAAGCCAAGGCCTTCGGCTCCTCGCTCTTTTCCTATTCTGATCGCATTAACAACGTGCTGCTGCCGCCCGGCGTCTTCCTTCCCGCAAGCATGTTTGAAAGCTGCTCCGCCCTCGACACTATAGGAAGCGTGAAGGGCGTCGTCGATCTGCGTAACGCCCCGCTCACTTACGGGAACTATCTGTTTTATTCCTGCACTAATATAAAGCGGGTCAGGCTGCCTGATGGCGCATCTCTGGGCCTGAGTATGTTTTTGGGGAACAGCAGCCTTAAAACAGTGGGAGAGACGGAGGGCGTCGTCGACCTGAGCAATGTTTCCATGCCATACAGGACGGATTTTAACGACTATTCCTGCTTTAATAAGTGCACCTCGATTGAACGGATCAAGCTGCCGAACGGCGCCTGGCTGACCTACAGCATGTTTTTTCAGTGCACAAGCCTGAAGACCGCGGGCGAGGTTGAGGGCGTGCTCGACCTTCGAAACATAAACGGCTTTCTTCCCAGCGCCAGCTCGGTGTTCGCCCAGACAGCCGTTGAAAAGGTGCTGCTGCCGAACCGTATCGCCCTCGCCCCGAGTACCTTTAACACCTGTAAAAGCCTTCGCACGGTCGGGGCCGTCGACGGCGTCGTGGATCTGAGAAACGTCTCCGGCTTTGGAGATATGGCCTTTTACGAATGCGGCAATATTGAAAAGGTTCTGCTCGCCGACGGCGCGGACCTTTCGGAAAATTCCACAAGCCTGTTCAGCCGCTGCGGCAAGCTCAGTACGGTTGGAAGCGCCGACGGGATAATTGACCTGAGCAAATGCGGCCCGGCCTTCGCCCCCTCAATTTTCGCTTACTGCTCTCTGGCGCGGCAGGTCAGACTGCCGCAAAACGCCGAGCTTGGAGACTCGACGTTTGCTTATTCCGGCCTGAAAACCGTGGGCGAAACGGAGGGCGTAGCCGATTTGCGCGGCGTCGCGGCTTTCGGGAACGCCACCTTTGGCTCCTGCCAGAGCCTCGAACGCGTCCTGCTGCCGAAAAACGCGGTACTGCCCGGTTCGCTGTTTATAAGCTGCCGCTCCCTTAAAACCGTGGGAGAGACAGAGGGAACGGTTGACCTGCGCGGCGTTAAGTCATTCGGTAACGAAAAAACGGAGGTAAACATCTTCAACGGCTGCGCCTCGGTCACAAAGGTAATCCTTGCGGACGATGCGTATCTGCCGACCGGAACCTTCTATGGCTGCTCAAATCTCTACGATATCAACCTTACATCCGGCCAGAGGTTCGCCTCAAGCTGCCTCGCGGGCTGCGGCTTCGATTTTACCGACGTCTCTCAGCTGCCCGAGGCGTTCCTGAAGGGCATTAAAAGCTATGCTTCGGGGCAGCTCCCCAGAATATACTTCTCGCTCAGCGTGGACTACGACACACAGGTCGTTTTGAAGGGCGGGGCGTTTACCCTGCCGTCTCCCGTCCTGCGCACAAAGAGCGGCATGACCTATTCCGCGCTGGCGGCAAATAAGTCGCAGTATTCCGACTGGCTGAGCCAGAGCGTAAGCGTACCCGCTGTCACGACAAAAATTACCTTTAACGGTGGCAGTGTGCCGTCGGTTAACACCAATAACGCCGGCGTTTACCGCATAACCTATTCAATTCCGGAAAGCCGGGCGGCCGACCGCCACGAAAGACTGTTCACCCTGACGGTGCGCGAGCCTGACAGCGCGTGGCTCACGGTCTCAGTCACAACGCCGACGCTTGTCGAGACGCTCAAGTCCGTGCTGGATATATCAACCCAAAGCGCCGGATATGAAACCGCGTCCCTTACTGCGTACCTGATGGCGGACGGCCGCGCGCAGTATCCGACAAAGCTCACAGACGGAAAGGGCCGCATGACGATTGAAAAAACTCCTCCGGCGGGGACATACGCCCTCGTGGTCAAAACCGGCGAGGGCCTTGAGGCTGGGCGCTGCGAGATTACTGTCGCGGCCTACAATCCTGAGCTGCTGTGGCGCCCGTCGCTGCAAAAGGACCCGGACGGAAGCCTTATTATCATCTTTGGCGACAAGATCTCAGCTAAGGACGGGAAATTTGACACCGAGGTCACGGTAGGCGGTCAGATAAAGTCCTGCTCGCAGCTTTTGGATCATGTCCTCAAGGTCGACGCGCTCTTCGGCTCAATCCCGCCGGGCACGGCGGTCGTCGCCTCGGGCATCAAATATCCCGCGCTTTTCCCGAGCTACAGCTTCACATTTCAGATGGTCATGCCGGAGAGTGTCGGATGATTAACCCTGCCTGTATCCTTTTTTAGGTATTTACGCCGCGCAAGAAGGCCGTCCGTTTTGATCGGACGGCCTTCTTGCAGGGATGCGCACGTCACAAATATTTCAAAACTGTACAAGTTTTTTGTATATCTTGACCAAGTCTCACAGTTGTGATAATATCAATCCGGAATAATTTACCTTATACCTTATAAGTATACTTATAAAAAAGGAGGCTCGCAGGATTGTCCATTGCTCTGTTCTTTAGCTATTAACAAAAAGAAAGAGGCGGAAAAAATGAGGATAAAAAAAGCTCTGTTATTTATTGTGGCATTCAGTGTGATCATTGCTTTGTCGGCTTCGGTTTTTCAGGCGTCTGCCGTGAGCTACACAGCTCAGGGCGGGTCGGGCTCGCAGACCATCCCGTCAACCTACAAAAACAACTTCACCGCTACGTCAAATGTCTCCTGGGTTACCATATCCAAGTCGACAACCTCGTTTTCCTACACTGTGGCGGCAAACTACTCCACCTCCTCAAGATCCGGTACCATTACATATAAATACGGCACCACGACCGGGACAATCCCGGTTTCCCAGTCGGGCGCGACGATGAATGTCTCAACCTCGAGCCATTCCTCCCCCTATGGAGGCGACCAGTTCTCATTCTCCGCCTCCTCGATTGTCCCCTCATCAATGAGCGTAAGCGTATCGGACAACGCCTCATGGGTCTCCACCGGCAGCTACGGAACAAACTACTGGATTGCCACCGTCGATCCTAACACCTCCACCTCGTCGAGGAGCGCCACGATCACGGTGAGCGCCAAAAACGGCTCAACCACAGTCGTTACAAAGACAATTTCAATCTCACAGGCGGGCACTCCAGCTCCAACGCTGACTGTCAGCCCCACCTCGTGGTCCCCATCGTACGGTTCGGCCTCAACCAGCTTCTCAGTCTCCACAAACCAGTCGTCCTGGAGCTACAGCTCGGGGGCCTCATGGATATCCGGCTCAAAATCCGGCTCGACTCTCACACTTTCCGTCACGGCGAATACGAGCACATCCTCGCGTTCGGGCAGCGTCACGGTCAGCGCCGGGGGCCTGACAAGAACCATCTCGGTCACGCAAGCAGGCGCCCCTGCGCCGACGCTGACTGTCAGCCCCACCTCGTGGTCGCCCACGGCGGCATCCGCCTCAAGCAACTTCTCGGTCTCCACAAACCAGTCGTCCTGGAGCTACAGCTCGGGGGCCTCATGGATATCCGGCTCAAAGTCCGGCTCCACGCTTGCTCTTTCCGTTACGGCAAATACGAGCGCGTCCTCGCGCTCGGGCAGCGTCACGGTCAGCGCCGGGGGCCTGACAAGGACGATCACGGTTACGCAGGACGGAGCGACCATGACGGTATCCACCTCCAGTCACGCGTCGCCCTACGGCGGCGACCAATTCTCGTTTTCCGCCGCTGTGGTTCCGTCGTCGCTCAGCGTGAGCGTTTCAGACAACGCCTCGTGGGTGTCCACTGGCAGCTACGGTACGAACTACTGGATCGCCACCGTCGATGAGAACACCTCCACCTCTTCGAGGAGCGCTACGATTACGGTTTCCGCAAGCAACGGCATAACAAGAACCATCTCGGTTACGCAGGCAGGCGCCCCGGCGCCGACGCTGACCGTCAGCCCCACCTCGTGGTCGCCCACGGCGGCATCCGCCTCAAGCAACTTCTCGGTCTCCACAAACCAGTCGTCCTGGAGCTACAGCTCGGGGGCCTCATGGATAACAGGCTCAAAATCCGGCTCCACGCTTGCCCTTTCCGTTACGGCGAATACGAGCTCCTCCTCGCGATCCGGCAGCGTCACGGTCAGCGCCGGGGGCCTGACAAGGACGATCACGGTCACGCAGGACGGCGTGACGATGACGGTATCCACCTCCAGTCACTCATCGCCCACTGCGGGAGACACGTTCACCTTCACTGCCACAACGGTTCCGGTCTCACAATATGTCAAGGTCACCTGCCCAAGCTGGATATCGCTTTCAGAGCCGACAAACCACTACTATAATGTAACGGTTTCGCCGAACCTCACCGCCTCTCAGCGTACTGGGACGATCACTGTTGAGGCGATAAACGGCACGACGACGATCATCTCAAAGACGATCACGGTCACGCAAGACGGCGTTTCGATGACCGTTTCCGCCTCCAGCCACGCGTCGCCTTCAGTGGGCGACCAGTTCTCCTTTTCAGCCGCAACCGTTCCGTCGTCTCTGACAGTGCGGATATCGGATAACGCCTCGTGGGTATCCACCGGCAGCTACGGAACGAACTACTGGATCGCCGATGTCGCGCAGAACACCACGACAGACCAGCGCAGCGCGGTAATTACGCTTGAGGCGCTCAACGGCTCAACGGTCGTCGCGACTAAGACAATAGCCGTTACCCAGGCCGGGACGGTGATGTCGGTGTCAACCGCGAGCCACTCTTCGCCCGTGGGCGGCGACACATTTACCTTTACCGTGTCGCCCTCTTACCTTTCATGCAGCGTCACGCCGGGCGCATCGTGGATCACTTACGGCCAGCCCAGCCAAAACTACTTTAACGTGACGGTGGCCCCGAATACGACCGCCGCGCAGAGAAGCGCCAACATCACAATCTCCTCCGGCAGTGTTTCAAAAACGATTACGGTCACGCAGGAAGGCGTGACGATGACCGTGTCCGCATCAAGCCACGCATCGCCCGCCGCGGGAGATACGTTTACCTTCACGGCGACGACAAATCCGGTAAACCAGCTTGTAAAGGTCACAAAATCGGCCGACTGGATCACGACCTCCGAGCCGACAAACCACTATTTCAATATAACGGTCGCTAAAAACACCACAACCTCAGCCAGAACCGGGACAATAACCGTCGAGGCGGTCAGCGGCGGAACGGCTATCATTACAAAGACCATCACGGTCACGCAGGCGGCCGACCCGGTGTCTCTTACGGTCTCCACCGCGAGCCATGATTCGCCCGCCGCGGGCGACCAGTTCTCCTTCTCGGCCACGGTCAGCCCCTCGGGGCTTAACGTCAAAATCACGCCCAGCGCCTCGTGGATAACCTCGGGCAGCTACGGCACGAATTACTGGATCGCCACCGTCGCCCCGAACACCTCCGCCTCGAGCAGAAGCGGGACGATAAAGGTCGAGGCCTTGGACGGCTCTACCGTCGTCGCGACGAAGACCATAAACGTCACGCAGGCCGGAATCAGCGTCACGATGACAGTGTCAACCGCAAGCCACGGCTCACCGGGCGCGGGAGATACGTTCACCTTCACTGCAACTACAAACCCCGTCAGCCAGCTTGTCAAGGTCACTGAAACGGCCGACTGGATCTCCATGTCGGAGCCGATAAATCACTATTACAACGTAACGGTGGCCCCCAATACCACCGGAAAGGCGAGGAGCGCCACGATCACGGTTGACGCCATGTCAGGATCGACGGTTCTTATATCAAAGACGATCACAGTTACGCAGGCCGTTGCCGACGTGACAATGACCATGTCGTCCGAAAGCCACAACTCACCCGGAGAGGGCGAGACGTTCACATTCACTGCCACGACAAACCCTGTCGACCAGCATGTCAAGGTCACGGAAACGGCCGACTGGATAAGCGTCTCCGAGCCGACAAACCACTACTACCAGGTGACGGTGCTGGATAACAAAACGGGCACGCCGAGAAACGCCACGATAACCGTTCAGGCGATGGTGGGCTCCACTGTGCTGATCACAAAAAAGCTTGTCGTAACGCAGAACGCGACAACGCTGAAGATTTCAACCTCTTACCACAAATCCCCCGCCGCGGGCGACAGCTTCGTCTTCACCACGACGACCTATCCGGCAAACGCGACCGTAAAGATCACGCGCAGCGCGGAGTGGATCGCGACCTCTGAGCCCACAAGCCACTACTTTATCATTACGGTGGCGCCGAACACGACGACCTTTGAAAAGACGGCTGTCATTACGGTTGAGGCCGGCGAGGTCAAAAAGACCATCAACGTCGTTCAGGAGGCGGGTCAGGTTCTCAACTTCAACGCGCCGGAAATAAGCCTCGGCAGCAAGTTCAGCGACACCATGCACGGCCCGAAGATAAGCTTTCTGGGGATGGAGTTTGAGGCCTTCTCGATGGACGTCGGCATAGACCTCCCGCAGAACAAAAACCTTGGGCTTTCCCTTGCCAACGACGCCGCCGAGAAGAAGTACAAGCTTTCAATCGGGCTTGAAAAATCCCAGCCGGAGCAGGACCCCAAGGATTCCTATTGGAAGCAGAACTACGCGAATATCAAGCAGCTCGTAGGCCTTGCGGGAAAGAACACCTCCTCGTCCTTCTACAATAAATTCAGAAGCATGAGGGGCGTTTTGAGAAGCCATAATCTTCAGGCCGGCTTCCAGGCCAGCGGCAGCGTGACGGGATACATGGAGTGGGATTACTCCACAGGCGCGATGCGCTTCTCCGAGGGCGGGCTGGTCATCGCCTTCTCGACAGACCTGAGCTTTAAGTATCCGCTTCCCCCCGCGCCGGTCGTATACCTGAAATTTGGCATCGAGCTTGAGGCGAGCGGCGCGTTTAAGCTGGTTTTGCAGGATGTCGGACAGATAACCCAGCACGTCACAGCCTCAGGGACAGTCGGATTCTCGGCCACGCCCTATATGGGGGTTGGTCTCGACGTGCTCATCGCGAACGTGGAGGCCGGTCTGAAGGGCGCCTTTGAGGCGGAGATCGGCATACCCTCGGCCAAATTTACCCTGGATTTCACGGGTAAAATGTACCTTAAATACAGCGTTCTCTTCTGGGGCGACGAGCGTACGTGGGACTTCCCAAAAATTCAGCTCTATCCGAGAAAGGCATCCCTGATGAGCTCTCTCGCGGGCATACAGATGGACGACCTCAAGCCGCTGCCGCGTGATTACCTGAAAAGCGGGCTTATGGCAAGGGCGGCGATTATCCCGGGCGTTATCAAGGCGAACACATACCCTTACGGTGAGCCGCAGCTTATAAAGCTCCCCTCCGGCGGCGATCTGCTCGTGTTTATTGACGACGACGGCACAAGGTCGGATGAAAACCGCACGACCCTGAAATACAGCGTCAACAGCGGAAGCGGCTGGAGCGCCCCCGCCGCCGTTCTTGAGGACGGCACGGCCGACTTCTCGCCGAGGCTGGCCTCAGACGGAGAGCATGTTTATCTCGCGTGGCAGAATTCCAACAGGATACTGCCCGAGGGCGCGACGCTTACCGACGCGCTCAGGTCGGTCGACGTCTCATTTGCCAAGTTTGACGGCGCCGTCTTCACGGACTTCGCGGATCTCACCGGCCCGGACAACACCGCCTACGAAAAGGATCTCTGCATCGCGGCCCGCAAGGGGGAGGTCTCTGTGGCCTACATAATCAACTCCGAGAACGACCACTCCGGCCTCAGCGGGACAAACAGCATCGTCCGCCGCCGCATGACCGACTCCGTCTGGCAGGAGGCTGAAACGCTTGCCTCCGGCAGGCAGCGCATAACGAGCCACGCGATAGGATATAACGGCGAGCTCTGCGTTTCGGCCTTCACGGAGGATCTCGACGGTGACGCGGCCACTCAGGACGACTGCGAGCTCTTCTACATCAACGGCAGCACGGTCCAGCGGATGACCGACGACGAAAGGGTGGACTACGGCGCGAGCTTCTCCGACGGAGAGCTCTTCTGGATGTCCGACAAGACGCTTAGAAGTCTTTCCGGTGCCTATGCCATCGATACGGCCGACAGGATTACGGGCTACAGGGTGCTTTCAGACGCGCACGGAGGGCGTGCGATAGTGTGGGAGGTAACGGACGGCTTTAAAAATGAGGCGTACTGCTCATACTATGACGCGGCCGAGCATGGCTTCGGCGGCGCCGTGCCGATAACGTCCTATGGAGGCAAAATCCGCGATATAAACGGGTATCTCGATGAGGACGGCAGCATCAACTTCGCGTTTAATCTTATCAATGTCAGCGATTCCGGAGAAAAGCCTTACGGCAGCGTCGACCTCAGGGTGGCGAACATGACGCAGAAATGCGACGTCACCGTCACGGGCGGCGCCTACGCCACCGGCGACATCCTCCCGGGCAATACGGTCGGCCTGACAATAGAGGCCAGAAACAACGGCGCGAAGACCATCGGCAGCTTCAGGCTCAATGTATACGGTGCCTCGGGCGCGCTGCTGAGCAGCAAAACGGTCTCTCAGGCGCTCGCCTCGGGTGAAAGCGCCGAGTTCACGGCGCAGTATACCCTGCCCGCCAATCTTACAAGGCACACCGTGAAGACTGAAATTCTGCCCCTCGGCTTTACGGACTCAAATCCCGCCGACAACGTATCACAGATCGAGCTCGGATACGCCGATCTGACGGTTACGGGCGCCGCAAGCGTCTCCGCCGCTCAGAAGCATAACATTACGGTGCACGTCAAAAACTCAGGCTACGACAAGGCCTCCGGCGTGAAAGTCACGCTGTTTGACGGCTCAAACTTCGGGAATGTCATCGGCGCCGCGTCCCTTGCGGACATTGCCGCCGGACAGAGCGCCAACGCGGTAATCATGATTGACGACAGCAGCATCTCCTCGCCCGACGGCATTAAGATGATCTTCTGCTCCGTCGAGACGCAGGATCCGGAGACGTTGTATAACAACAACGGGTTGAGCTATGTCATTAATGAACTGCCCGTCGTCGCCGTAGCTATCGAGCCCGGCACAATCGTTGCCGACCACCAGACAAACCTCAGTCTCAGGCTCTCGGGCGTCAGCTTTGGGGGAAGGCGCATTGAAGCTCATCTCGCCAAGGACGGCTTTATTGTCGGAGAGATCTATCAGATAGCTTCGGAAACCTCTGTGCTGAGACTTCAGAGCGCCCCCGCAGCCGGGACATACACTGTCGAGGTGCGCATATACGAGGGAACGGCGCTCGTCGCCTCCGGCTCCGCGCCGCTTGAGATAGTCAATCCTCCGGCCAATATCTGGAGCCCGAGCATCATCTCACAAAACGGTAAGCTCGGTATCCTTTTTGGCGAGGAGATCACCTTAGCGCCAACCTTCTCCGTGAAGCTCAACGGCTCACCGGTCACAGCTTCGCAGGATTCGGCCTACAGTATACTGACAGACAAGGAGCTTGCCTCCGTCCTGCCCGGCAGCAAGATTATTATCACGGGCATAAAATATCCTCGCCTCTACCCGAGCTACTCCTTCTCATTCACAATCGAACGGTAACTTTCCCTGCAGTACAAGGAGCGGGCGTCCGTATGGACGCCCGCTCCCTGCGCTTTTTTTGCGGCAGTCACTGATTCGCCGGTGCCGCAAGTTACTTTATTCCGCTGAACGTAAAGGTGTAACTCGGGAACAGCCCTGCGTATTTTACGCCGGAAACCGTGAAGACGTCGCCCTCAGCGGCGGCATAGGCTATCACCAGCGCGTTGCCGTCCTGCACGGGTGTGAAGACATCCTTCCCGTTAGTAGCGGAAAATCCTTTGCTCCCGGCGGAGATCTCGGCTGCGAACTCAAACCTCGTCTGAGCGCCGGCCTTCACAAGAGTCACCTTCCAGATGTCGTTGTTTTTAGGCACAATCGTCACCTTGAGTGTCCACTGTGAGTCCACGCCGTCAATATTAATCCTGATGCTTTCCACCTTATTTTCGGTTACAGCCGGAACCTCATCCTTTGTGAACCTAAATATTGCGACTCCGTTTTCAGCTTTTTCCGTCTTGCCGAGGAAGGTGACCGTGACGTCCTTGTCAAGCAGCAGGTCGTTGTTGAGCCTCACCGCGACATTCGCGGCGTAGCCGGACACCAGCGTGTCCACGGCAGTCGCATTTTTCGTGTTATACACCCTGCTGAGCGTGGTGATGAGGTTCGCGTTTTCATACGTTGTCTGGCTGGCGGCGCGCCTGTGATATTCCCTCGAAACCAGTGTGCCGTCGATGCGGCCCTTCACCGCGTTTACCATGTTATACACATAGGTCTCGTCAAAAAGCGTGCGGAATTCGTTGTGACCCGGCATGATGGTGTAAGGCCTTCCGCCCATTCTCTCGACCATATGCTGTATCCTCGGCAGATATTCCTCCATCGACCATTCGCTGCTCTGGAGCCAGACGTCGCCTGATCCGATCGAATCACCCGTGAAGACGAGGCCCAGCTTGTCATAGAAGAAGTTCTGCGAGCCTGTGGCGTGGCCGTAGAGCTCGACAGCCTCAATAGTTCCGCCGCCGATCTCCCATGTGTGCCCGTCGTTAATTGTGATCAGCTTTTCGATGTCCTGCCCCATCGGCGTGACATAGGTCGACCTCTCGCGCCAGTTTACATACACGTTTTTGAGCTGGTCATGTCCCACAAAGTCGGGGATCTTTCTCCAGTGGTCGCCCGAGTTGTGCGTGATCAGCAGGTCAATGGGTATTTCCTTGTTTTTGAGCACGTTGTCGCGGATAAACTGATAGAGGTCGCCTCTGCCCATGCCGGTGTCTATGACAATGGCGCGCTTGTCGTCCTCAATGACGTGGATGAGGCCGAGATCCTGGTCGGTTATCGATGTCACCCCGTCGGCAAGCTTCTGTATCGTGTATTTCAGTCCGGGGTCCTTCGTGTTTCCCTCCGAGCGCGTGAGCGACTGCTCAAATATCCAGTTATACCATGTGAGCCCCGTGAAGCATTTCTGCCAGGAGTTGTGCGCCGGTATGCAGGAGCCGGCCGCGAAGGTCTCCGACTTGATGCAGACGCCTCCGGCGGCCTTAACGGCGGCAATGGCGTTGTTCATCTCGGCAACGGGCACCACATCGTCGTCGGCCGCGTGGTTGACCCAGATAGCCATATTTGCGATGCCCTTAAATATCTCGGGAGTGTCATAGTATTTTTTGTCGATCTTCGCGCTGAACGGGCCGGCGGCGGCAAACTTGGTCGGGTTTTTGAGTATATAGTCCCAGACGCCGTCGCCGCCCATTGAGATCCCGACGATATACAGCCTGTTTGTGTCGACGGCAGGATTCGCGGCTATGATGTCGTTAAGCGCCTTCATCACGAGGGTGTAGACTCCTTCGTCGCTCCATGTCTTGCCGGAGGGGCACTGCGGCGCCAACATAAAGGAGGGGTTTTTCGCTTGAAGGTCGCTGTCGGTCCAGAAGGTCGCCTTGGCCGCTTCCGAGAGCTGCGACACATTGTCGCTGCCCGATCCGCCCTCGCCGTGGAGATAAAGCACGAGCGGATACTTTCCTTCCGCGCTCACGCCGACGTTTGCAATCGGGTCGAAGAGCCTGTATCCGAGGCTGCTTTCACCCATGGCCACGGTTCCGGCAGTAAAGCCGCCGGTCACGTAATCACCGAGAATATCCCTCGCGCCCAGCGAGTCGAGAATATACTCGCGCAGCATATTGTCCCTGTTTTCCCAATAGCCGGTAAACAGCGAAGACTTGGCCTTGATGTCGCAGTTCAGCCCCTTGCCGATCTCGAGGAACGTCTTGTTCTCGTTCGTCATGGCGGGCCACTCTGGCAGGCCCGGGCCGTTGGGATTGCCGGTTTTTATAAAGTTTGCCCACATGGAATTGACCGTTTCCGCAAGCTCTTTGTCCTCGGCGGTCCATGCCCTGTGCTGGGGAATGTCCCTCATGGAATTGAACACGTACCAGAGCTCAGAAGAATGCCACGCCTTATCGATGTAAGCGTCGTGCCCAGGCTGGGTGCTGTTGCTCGGCCAGTGATCAAAGTAGTACACATACGGGTTCTTACCGAGAACCGAGAGTATCTCGCCGATGACCCTGTGCCTCATCAGCCCCTGCTCTGCGTTGAGCTCGGTGCTGGCGCTGACCGCTGCTCTGAGGTCATGCATCGGGTACATCGACTCAACCGCGTATTTGTCATAAAGGTTGCCGTAAGTTCTTTTAAGCGAATCCCTTATTGCCTCAATTGATTCCGGTGACGTGCCCCTCCACGGGCTCTGTTCGCCGTCGTTTGAGCCATAGATGAGGTCGATGCCGTCGAGCGCCCCCGGCGTCAGGAAATAGTCAACCGGCTGCTTTGTCAGCGCATATCCGTCAAGGTTTTGTCCCAGACTGACGTAATACTCATCTTTCGTGGTGGTTTCGTTCACAAAATAAGAGGCGGGAACGGCTCTCAGCTCGTCAAGCGTCTTGCCTTCAAGCCCCTTCGCCTTCATGTAGTTGGACGATCTGGTCTTTATTGTGTTAAGCGTTGAAACATTACTGTAGACGCTGAAGCTGCTCTCCATAATCGCGCGGTTAAACAGGCCCTTCGCGAGAGGGGAAGTGAGCAGGAGCCTTGTGGCGCCCGCGCCGGCCGATTGTCCGCCGATGGTTACGTTGTCGGGGTCGCCGCCAAATGCGGCGATGTTTTCCTTGACCCACTTAAGGGCAGCGATCTGGTCAAGCAGGCCGTAGTTGCCCGAGGTCCCGTATGCAGCCTCGGCGTCGAGCCTCGAGTCGGCATAATAGCCGAACAGGCCAAGCCTGTACCCTACGGATACGACCGTAATGCCCTTTTTTGCGAAGGCCTCGGGGTTAAACTCGGGCTCATAGCTGTAGCCGTGATAGCTCGCCCCGCCGTGGAACCAGACGTACACCGGGCGCTTGTCGGCCGCGACTGAAGCGTCCGTCGCAGCGGTAGCCACGTTCAGATACAGGCAGTCCTCGCTCATCACCGGGTAGCTGTCCAGATAGTCGTAGTAAAATTCGGGACCCCAGTTGTCCGCCGTGCTGAGGATCTGCATGGCCATGGGCGCGTATGTATCGCAGGCGCGAACGCCTTCCCAGCCGGCGGCGGGCTGCGGGGCTTTCCAGCGGTTAGCTCCGGTGGGCGGCGCCGCGAACGGGATGCCCTTGAATATTGTGACGGCGGTATCCTCGCTTGAAACGCCTGTCACGAGGCCGCTTTTCGTCTCAATAGCCTTTGAGAGCGCCGGTGTCGCATCCACAGCCATTGGGACAGAATATGCCGACAACAATCCCGCAATCATAGCGATGGCAATTAATAAAGGAACCATTCTTCTATAATGTCTCATTTTTCTTCCTCCATTTTTTCATCCGCTTTTTACACTTTCAATCTGATCGCTGCCTTTTTATCACCTTCCCGTCCAAAAAATTAGCGCCGGTAAAGACAAGGTATCCGGTATCCGCACTGATTCCGCGTGGGCCTCCCGCCCCTTCGTCGGCCCGAGTGCGGCGGGTGACGAAGCTCCGGCGGGACAGTACCGGATAAAAATATCCTTTACTATTATAGTAAACTTTCTTTGCGTCATCAATAATTATTGTGCTATGTATTATAAATATTGTGTCTGATTTCTAATATTATTGTAATTTATATCTAAGGCCATAACTGTATGTCTCGCTAAAAAGGGAAAAACAATGTCTCGCAAAAGTCGGTTTACCCCATAAATGACAGTGGATTTTTCCCAAGATTTGTGGTAAAATTTTTGCAACTTAAAGGGTTCAGCCCGTACGCCCGGATCTCTCGGGCTACCCGCGCCAATGATCTGGCAACACTATGTGAGAGGACATTTTATGATCCAATTATTGGAGCGCCTGCTGAACAACAGCCTCGCAGCTGCCACTCTTGACATTATGTACACGCTGCTGTGCAATCTTTTCATCTCTGTGCATCTGCAAAAAATCAATTGCAAAGATATACCAAAATGGCGCTGCGCCGCCTTCGCGCTGACTCTGACTGCCGTTGTGTGCCTTCCCGCGTATATAATTTTGGCCAACTACGGGTACGCCGGCGCTCCTGTTCTCTCTGATTTTGCCCAGCTTCTGGTAATTTCGATTTTCAGCTATAGGAACCCGCTGTGGCTGGCCGCATATTTCTTCGCGGCCCGGTTTATTCTCGGGCTGCCCCGGCAAAATGTATCCGGCTCCGCTCTGCTGGTGTTCTTTTTCAGCGAGCTGTTCGCCTTGGTTTCAAACGGAGCGGAGTATCTTTACCTCCCGTTTAAAACTCTGCTCTCGCCCATTGCCGGATTTTCCGTCGCGCATATCCTTCTAATATTGTGTGTAATCCTTCTCAATATGGCCGTGGCAAGGTTTATCGACCGCAATATCCACAGGCTCAAAATGCTGTTCGAGGTGGGGAGGGAAGGGAAAAGGCACGTCGGGTTTACAAGCTTTCTGTTTGCGTGCGCGATTTGGAGCGTGCTGGCATTCGGAGATCTTTTGATCACGACTAACCGCCTCGTCGCCAAAGAATATTTTACGCCCGTGATGATCGCGTTTATAAGCGTACTGATTGTCCTTACCTTCAACATAAAGATGAAGAATGTGGCGCTCTACCAGGCCTCCCTGCACAATAAGGCTCTGTTTGAGGCCATCGAGGAGTTTCGCGGTGTCCGCCATGATATGAACAATATACTGCAAGTCTACAACGGCTTTATTCAAATCAATGACTTTGACGGCCTGAAAACATTTCACAAGACGCTCTTTGACAAGACTATTGAGCTGAACGAAAAGCTCGAGTTTCACCGATGGCTGAAGGAAAGCCCCGCTCTCTATGGTTTGTTTATGTCCATGGAGGATGCTGCAAAGGGGTTAGGCGTGGTATTCGACGTAAAGAATGCCTTTTTCTTCACGCAGATCGGCATACCGGATTTCGACCTGTGTCGCCTTCTCAGCAACCTTATCATAAACGCTGTCGAAAGCGCATCCGATTCGCCGAACCCTTATGTGCAGGTAAGCGTCGCGCGCGGCCTTCGCGGCGAGATGGTTGTCACCGTCACAAACACAACGAGTGAAAAAGTGGACACCTCGCGCATGTTCAAATGCGGGTTTTCCACCAAGCCGGGGCACTCCGGCCGCGGCCTGTACGAGGTGAACAGAATCCTCGCAAAATACTATGGCTGCACCGTCACCCCCGCCTATGAAGAGTCTTTTTTTGTAATGTATCTCCGCCTTCCCCGCAAGGCGCCGGGCTCTGCCTCAGACCAAAATAGTCAGAAAAGATCTAAATCCGATCCTACGTCTGTTAGATAAGCCGCTCCTGCTCCCCACGGCTCATTACGAACGGGTAAAAATAACCTCTCGCGGCGCTTTTGCCGCGAGAGGTTATTTTCATTGCAAAACACAGCAAATCCAGCCTTGCCCCGCTTCGGCGGCGCGGGTGATTCAGTTTAAAGGGCGTGGGGCGCGAGGCCCCGCCCCACGCAAAAATTTTATGCGTTGCCCGTTTTCTATTCATAATTGTGTGAAGCAGAGCATGAAGTTTTGCTCCTAAATTCCATGTGTTTTTTGCCATAAGCCCGCCCCAATGCCTTCTGTATGTTCGTTGGAAACGTATATCTTTTGGAAACAATCCCCTCAATATCTAAAGACCGCCTTTTTTGTGTCGATAAATTTTGTAGTAGACATAAGAAGTCTTTTCGCCTATTTTTTGCAGAAGGAGGAGTGCCTGAGGGGAAAGCACTGCTTAATGACAGACGGACTAAATAGATTCTTATTCATCAATTTTAAAAATGGGGGTACACAAAAATGAGGAAAAACCTGAGGCTGCTCAGCATTTTGCTTACGTTGAGTTTCGTTCTGAGTTTCGCGGTTCCCGCGGGTGCCGCATCGCCGGACGCCGGCCAGTATCCCGCGGGGCTCGACATCTCAATGTTTGAAGCCGGGGATCAGCAGATGGGGCTTTTGTCCCTGCCCAACATTAAGGCCTCGGACATCACATTGGCAAACGTCGATTACGCAAATGAAACGCTCACAATCTCCGCCGGCAACTTGAGCATGATTTCCTTTTCGACGGACACGAAAACATATGAGCTCTATGCCGACGAGGCGGACGAAGACGGCGTGCTCAAGCTCTCCGACTATTGGGGCAAAAAGCTCACCTTCCTCGTCTTCCCGTCGCCCACGCTTCAGGCGCTGACGCTTCCGGCGCGCCCGGCAAAGCCCGCTCCCAAGATCGACTTCGCGCTTGAAAAGATCACGGCCGTCTCGAATCTCATGGAGATCAGAAGCGCCGATACTCCGGAGGAGCTGGACGAAGAGGACTTTGAGCCTCTCGGCGCCGTAACCGTCCCCGCCTCCGATTATTTAGGCAAAACCGTTGAAATCAGGCTGAAATCCACCTCCTCAAAGCCCGCTTCGCTTTCCGCGCAGCTCACGGTGCCCGCGAGGCTGGCCGCTCCCTCCGCGTCCGAGTTCACCGTCAATTTTGCCACGGCCGCGCTGACAATGGCGAACACGACCACGGCCTATGAGGTCAGCATTGACGACAAGGCGACGTGGACGGCCGCTACCAAGACATTTGCTCTGGCAGGCGCGTTTAGCAAGGACGTTGAGAAAATATACGTAAGGATCAAATCCACAACAACAAACTTCGCCTCATCCGAGGTGGAAAAATCAATATCCGCCGAAAAGGCCGACGCCCCGGATGTGACGCTTGATCTCGCGGGCGAAAAGCTCAAAGGAGTCTCCAAGTCCACGATGGAATACAGCATAACCAAGGGCGATAAATGGGTTGCCTTCACCGCCGACGGCGATTTCAGCATCTCCGCAATTCTTGACGGCATATCCACAACAACCCCTCTTGCCATATACGTAAGAACAAAGGCGCTGGCCGCCGTGCCGGCCTCCGCCTCCGTAATATTCACCTTTACCGCGCGTCCCGCCGCGCCGACGGGCGTGACACTGGACGTCAAAACCGAGGAGATCAAGGGCCTAACCGCCGACAAGTCTCTTTACAGGTTTGACACCACATCCACGTGGACGGCCGCCGAGGCTTCCACCGCCGCGCTTTCCGCAACGGCGAAAACCATTCAGGTTCGCAACGTGGGCATAGCGTCCGACGAGGAGGACGACCCCGCAGTTGAAATCCCCGCCTCAAAGATACTGACCCTGACCGTGCCCACCCGCGGGACAAAGCCCTCGCCTGTCTACAGCTCAGTCACAGACGCGATAACCGGCGTGACAACCGCGATGGAGTATCAGCCGCTTGACGCCGCCGACTCCGAGATAAAAGCCGACAAGTGGGAAAAGGTCGCCACAGCTAATATGAGCGGCACCGCTTTTAAGGTCGTTCTCCCGGACGAGGACGAAACCAGGCTGAAATTCGTCGTTTTCCGCATCGCCCCTGTTGAGGGCACCGGAACCTCGGCGAAGCTCGCCTCCCTCCCCAGCGCGGTAATAAAAGTGGCCGCCACGACGGCAAAGCCCACAGGCATAACCTTTGACAAGGCCACGGAAGCAATCAAAGGCATGACCGCTCTAATGGAATACCGCCTGAAGGGAGCCACAGCCTGGACCGCGGCTTCCGCCACTCCACTGAACATCTCCGCGGCGCTTGACAAGGCGACGGCGGAGCTCGTTTACGAGGTCAGGATAAAGGCCGTCACGAGCGGTACGGGTGTCGCCCCCGCAAGTGAGGCGGCCGAGGTTGAGGCCGGAATGCGCGAAGACCTCGAAGAGGAGCTCAGCTGGGATACCGCAACCGGCAAGGTGAAAAACCTCGACGGAGATACTGCCTATGAGTTCCGCCTTTCCACAGCCACGGCATGGACAGCGTTCACCGAGGCCGGCCTCCAGGCGCTCGTCCCCGCCGCCTCAGCTACAAAAGACGTGACTGTTTACATCCGCGCGAAGGCTTCGGCCGACGCCGTCGCCTCCAATTACCAAACGCTGACGCTCAAGCCGAGAGCAAAGACTCCGGCGGCCAAACTTGATCCGGCAAACGAGACCATAAAGGACGTCACCACAAACATGCAGGTGAAGATCGGCACAGCCGATTGGGCCGATGTCGATGGCACTACGATTGACATCAGCGCGGTCGGATACAGCGGAAATGTCGATTTGCAGCTGAAGGACGTCTCCACCGTGCCCGCCTCAGACGTTCAGAAGATAACCGTCAGCAGGCCTGCAGCGCCCAAGGTAACCGCGAATTACACAAACATGACGTTCACCGGCGCGACTGCCCTGATGGAATACGCCGTCGATCCTGAGGACGAGGATGCTGAATGGGAAATCGTCGCGCTGGATACAACACTCAAGGCCATGCTGATTAACGAGGAAATGTCCGGCAAGACGGTCGGCTTCCGTCTTGCGGCGACAGCAACCGTGCTCAAATCGGGCGTCACGAAGATAAGCGTCCTTGAGAGCGCCGCACAGCCAGCCATCACCGTCTCGTTTGATTACCTGACGGAGACCCTGAAGGGCTCCAAGACCGGCTCTGAGTTCAGGGTCGGAACTACAGGCGCTTGGACGGCGCTCGGCGCCTCAGCCGTCGCTCTCCCCGCCGCGGCAAAAACAGCGCTTGACGAGGACGACGTCGACGTTTATTACAGGGATATGGCCGTAACCGGCACGTCTCCCAAGCCTCCGTCCACCTCCGTAAAGATCACCGTTACAAAACGTGCTGCCGCCCCGGATGTGTCCTTCGACAACGCCACCGCAAAGCTCAAGGACATCACAACCGGTATGGAATACAGCGCCGACAAGGCAAAGTGGACTAAATTCACGTCCGACAGCTACTCTCCCGCGCTGAAGACCACGGATCAGAAGATATATGTCAGAACTTTAGCCTCGGAAACCGCGGTTGCCTCGCTCTTCAAGGAAGTGACGATCCCCGCGAGCGCCGCCGCCCCGGCAGTCCCCGCCACTGCCATCAAATATAACGCCGCGGGTGGAAAGATAACACTTTCGCTCGAGAATACGCTTGAGTTCGCGATAGGCAGCTCCAGTACCTGGACAACGGGCGTTCCCGCAGGGTTTGAGATCATAACGGACTCCGAGGATGAGGACTATTCCGGCTACAATATGACGGCGGACGTCCCGGTCAGCGTAAGGACAAAGGCCATAGGCGGCGGGCTGCCGTCTCAGAGCGCGGTTCTCACGCTGAAAAAGAGCGCCGCCGCGCCAACAACCGTCCAGGTCAACTATTCTCTCGCCGCGCAGATCACCGGCCTTACAACCGCTATGGAGTATAAGTTTGTCGAGAGCGGCGACACGGGTACGTTTGCCGCCTGCACCGGCACGAGCCTTATCCTGACGAGCGGAGACTACGGCAAAAAGCTCGTCGTCAGGATCAAGGGCACCGACAGCGCTCCTCCGTCACTTGAAGTCTCGAAGGATATCCTCGCGGCCGCCGCCGCGCCCACAGGTATAACCGCCGCTGACGGTATTGTCTCCGGTGTTTTGACCACGATGGAATACAGCCTCAACGGAAAGTACTGGATTCCGGTCACAGCCACAAAGCTCGACCTCAACTGGCTGAGGGGCGACAGCAGCGTCGACGTCAAGATCAGGATCAAGGGCACATCTACAAAACCCGCCTCGCAGGAGGCCACGGTCACGGTCGGCGCGCTTGACTGATAACATGTAATAACCAGCGAAATAAAAGGGCCCGGCGCGATAAATAATCGCGCCGGGCCCTTTTTCCACAGCCGCATTTCAGCTGCGCAGAAAAGCGTCAACCGCCCTCTCAGCCTCAGGCAGAAAGCCCTCGTGCATGTCAAGCCACAGAACGTCTCTGTCTCTGCGAAACCATGTCATCTGCCGCTTGGCAAACTGCTTTATCGCGCGCCCAAGCTCTGAAAAAAGCTCATCCTCGGAAGCAAGCTCTCCCTTCAGATACCGCAGGCAATAGCGGTATTCCAGCCCGAGCGCGTCGAGAAACCCGTCAAGCGCGCCGCCCGCCCTCAGCGCCGAAACCTCATTCAGCATACCCTGAGCAAGGCGCATACGCAAGCGCTCGTCGATCCTCAAGTCAAGCTCCTGCTTCGGCCAGGTCACGCCGATCTGAAGCGCGTCGTAGCGTGGATTATTGTTCGTGTCCGTGGTGGGGGCGCCGCTCCTCTGCCTTTCGAGCGCGCGGATAAGCCTGTGCCTGTTGCAGAGGTCGATGCCCTGAGGCGCGCCCGCCGCTTTAAGAAACATCTCGCCCAGTTCTTCCGTGGAACGCCTCTCAAGCGACGCACGGTACTCAAAATCGGGCTCAGGCCCGCCGAAGGAGTACCCCTCGACGACCGCCCGCAGATAAAGCCCCGTCCCACCCACCAAAAAAACGGGCCTGTCTTCGGAGTGGAGCCTGTCGATCACGGCAAAAGCCCGCTGCTGAAATTCGGCCGCGCTGAATGGCTCGCCGGGCTCCAAAATATCAATCAGATGGTGCGGCACGCCGCGCGTCTCCTCGGGAGTAACCTTTCCGGTGCCGAGGTCAAGCCCGCGGTAAACCTGCCGGGAATCCGCAGAGATTATCTCTCCGCCGAAACGCTCGGCAAGCTCAATCCCGAGCGTGCTTTTTCCTGAAGCTGTCGTACCCAGTACGGTTACTATCCTTCCCCTCGGGTTCATATGCATCATCCTCAACGCGTTTTATGGCAATACCGCACAGAGATTGTGCGTGTATTGCGTCGACAATTTTTTCGTCAGATGAAACAAAAAACGCAGTGAATACTGTATGTATTCACGAGGCTTTTTGTGATATATGGCGGTAAAATCACAAACAAGACGCACACAAAGTCGTCAGACGCTCTTTGTGAGGTGTTGCCATAGCAATACTATCATCTGAGAAGGCCCTGCGCAAGCATTAAAAAAGCGCCCCGGAAAATCCGGGGCGCTCTTCTCTGCTTTACAGCGTGATTGTATATGTCAGGTTGTAGCTCGGGAACAGATCCTTAAACACAAGCCCGCTGACGACGATGACGTCGCCCTCCTTAAACGTGTTGTACGGGCGCGGGATGTATATGCGGCAGAGATCGTTAAAGCCGGCGTTGTCGGCCTTGTATACAAAGGTGCCTGTCGTGATAACCTCGCCGTTTATCGAGATATGTCCGTCAAAATTCAGGCAGTTCTGCCTGCTGCGCGGCACGGCGCCGAACTTAAGATAGGTTCCGCCGGTGGCCGGGTTTGTGCCCGACGGCGCGATCGACCTGCTCCAGAGGTCGGCGGCAGGGTCGACAACCTTGAGGGGGCACTCGCCGGTGATCCCGCCCGAGGATGCGACAAACCGGTAATCTCCGGCCTCAGGCACCTTCACGCAGCGCACGAACGCGGCGCCGTCGCTGCCAGCAATGCCTGTACCGACAACCTTGCCGTCCGGCGCGATCAGGCTGACGTTTATCGGGCTCGCGGGCGCGAAGCCAACCGGGAACGCGTTGACGACGATATTCGCGGCGCGGTTGGAGAGGATGCTTGACTTTGTCGTGACGCTCACATAGATAGCTGGGACAGCCGTATCTCCGCTCAGCACGACGGTGCTGTAAGGCGCGATTGTGAGCGCATTGCCGTCAAGGGCGGAGGTGGTGTCGAGTGCAAAACGCTTTTTGATCGAGTTAAACCCGGAGAAGGCCTGCGTTTGCGAGAGCGTGACCTTCTGCGGCTCGCCGGAAAGGTTCGTGGCGACGAGGACGCGGTCGTCCCTCGTCATCCTGACATAGGCGCATACCTTGCTGTTGTCGATGACATATTCCGCGACATCGCCGTCGCGCAGGACGCGAAGGTCGCGTCTCCAGCCGGTGAGTTCCTTGTAACGGGAGAGTATGGAGGAGGGGTCTTTCGCCTGAGCTTCGACTGAAACGTCGCCGCCAAGGCTATAGACATTCTTCCAGCTGGCATTGGACTTCGGCTTCCAGTTGGTCTGGCCGGGGCCCTCGTTGCTCTCATACCAGGGCATCGGCTCGCGGATATCCTGGTCAGGCTTCATGCCCTGGAGCCCGAGCTCCTCGCCGTAGTAGATAAACGGATTGCCGGGAAGCGTCAGCATCATTGCGGCCGCCGTTTTCGCGTGGTCGGCGTTCTTTTCAAGCTGGCTCATCACACGGTTCTGATCGTGATTTGTCAGGAAGGTGCAGTTCACAAAGTCATAGCCGGATACAGCGCCGAAGTCGTCGTAAAGGCGGCAGAGCGCCGCGTTAAAGTTCGGGGAGGCCTGCTCATTTTTGGACATTGCGAGAAGATCTACGGCCTGCTTGAAGTCAAACGTGCTGTTGAGGGTGCCCGTCTGGATAAACGGCGCCATCAGGCTTGTGTCCTCTTCCCATATCTCGCCGACGAGATATACGTCCGGCTTCACGGCCTGCATGCCTGCTCTAAATTCCTTCCACCAGTCCATGTTCTTCTTGACGATTTCGGGTGAATGGACAGTCCCCGCGAAGTCGCCAAATATGTGCTTGGCCGCGTCGAGGCGGAAGCCGCCCACGCCCTTGTTGAGCCAGAACTGGCCGATCTTTATCATCTCGGAACGGACAGCCGTGTTGTCAAAGTTGAGGTCGGGCATCCCGCTCGAGAAGATGCCTATGTACTTGTATTGTGTGCCATTGATCGTAGTGTTTCTCCACGGGCTGCCCGTGGGGCTGCCTGTAGAGTTGTCCACACGCACGTCGGTGTTGCTGCGCAGGGTGAAGGTATACCAGTTGAAAAAAGGATTTTCGGGGCCCTTAAGCGCCTCTTTGAACCACATGACGTTGTTGCTCGAGTGGTTCACAACCAGATCCATGATTACATTAATCCCAAGCGAATTGGCCGTCTGGAGCATGTGTTCAAAATCTTCCATCGTGCCGTAGTCGGGCTCGACGTTATAGTAATCTGTCGTGTCGTATCCGTGATAGCTCCCGTTGTCCTGTATGGGCATAAGCCAGATACCGGAGACGCCGAGGTCTTTGAGGTAAGTGAGTCTTGACTCAAGGCCTTTAAAGTCGCCAACGCCGTCTCCGTCGGAGTCGGCAAACGCGCGGACAAATATCTCGTAGTAGACCTCCGACGGCTGCTCGTCGATAAACGCCGTATCGCCCGCGGCAGCTAAGGCGGAAAGGGGCAGCAGCCCAAAGCAGAGCGCGAAAACAAGCGCAAATGTGATAAATCGGCAGGAGAACGTGCGTAATAAAAGTGTTTTTTTCATATTATTGCCTCCGTTATTTTTTATAAAGTGCATGTAATAATTATATATTTAGCTTGGGGAAAAGTCAATGCATTTTAGAGTTTATCACAAATGTTTTGATGAGCCGCCATATTTCCGCATATCATGAACACTTATGTTTTGACAAAACATTTCGATAAGTATAATATTGGGAAGTATTAATGTTACGGAGTACTGCAATGCTGAGGTCAATGATATCGGGGCTTCAAAACAGAATAAAGGATGACATTGCAACCTCGAATATATCCTCGCGGCTGCTGCTTTTGATGTTCTCATTTCTTGCCGTGCTGCCCCACATTATATTTGTGATATACTTTTTTATTTCCGGCATCCGCCCGCTTTGGATCGCGTACCTCTTGTGCATCCTGTATTACTGTATAACCTCCTTTTTAATCTACAATAAAAGGATTGTACTCGGCGCTGTGCTGATTGTCATTGAAAGCGTTTTCATCAGTGTATACGCCACGGCTTTTTTGGGGTCGGCCTCCCTTTTTCACTGGTATATGGCCCTGCTTTTTATCCCGTTTCTGCTCTACGTTGAGACAAGCGGGCTGTGCAAGGCGCTGGTATGCTGCGGTGTCGCGGCGGCAATGGTTTTCTGCATACTGTACGATGAATTCCTGCCTGTCGTCTATCCCGATCTGTCATCGCTTTTCTTCCTGGGCCTTGTTAACACGCTGTTCGTTTTCGCCGCGCTTATCCTCGAATGTCTTATGGAAAGCATCTCAAAAAAGTTTTCGAGCCTGCTTCAGACCGAAAACATGGAGAAGCTCAGGCTTGAAAGCTATCAGGATCCTCTGACGGGACTTTTTAACCGCAGATACGCCGAGGTCATTTTTGGAGGAATATCCAGCAGAGAAAGGCTTGAAAGAGGCGGACGGCTCTGCCTTGCGATTGGAGACCTCGACGACTTTAAGCTGATTAACGACGAACGCGGGCACGACGCCGGTGACGAAATCCTCACATCGGTATCCGAGATCCTGAAAAGCGGAGTAAGGAAAGACGATTTTGTTTTCCGCTGGGGCGGCGAGGAATTTATGATTATCCTGCAAGATGCGGCTCTTTCCCAGGCAGAGACGATATTAAACGGGCTGAGAGAAAGGGTTTCCGAGTCGGTCTTTGAGCACGGAGGGTTTAAACTCAGGATTTCAATCACGTTTGGTGTGACTGAGATCAAAAATCTGGATTTTAACGAGGCAATCATCAGGGCTGATTCAAATCTCTATGACGGCAAGAAGTCCGGAAAGAATAAGGTGGTCGCGAGCTGAAAACGCGCGGCCATTTTTATATTAAGCCCCCCCACACACACAAAGAGCGTCTGACGGCTTTTTGTGCGTCTTGTTTGCTATATATGGTGGTAAAATCGCTTGCGCAATGCACAAACAATCTCTGCGCGGTATTGCTTTAAATTTTTGTTGACAAATCAGGGCGTGTCACTTATAATGTTTTTTGCGATTGCATCTCTATGGCGGCATAGCTCAGTTGGCTAGAGCATTCGGTTCATACCCGAAGTGTCGTTGGTTCAAATCCGACTGCCGCTACCATTATTTTGGCAATTGACAATGCTCGCCCGACAGCTGGGATACCCTGAGGGCAAGACGTTTTTTGCGTCTTTGTCACGGTTGTCGGCCGCCGGTTGTCAATTGCCAGTTTAGTATGGCCCGTTGGTCAAGCGGTTAAGACACCGCCCTTTCACGGCGGTAACAGGGGTTCGATTCCCCTACGGGTCACCAATTTTCCCGGCGCAGTTTTTGCCGCGTCGGTACGCGGAGGTATAGCTCAGCTGGTAGAGCACCTGCTCCACACGCAGGGGGTCGGGGGTTCGAGTCCCTCTGTCTCCACCACGAATAAACCCTACAGCCTCAATGGCCGTAGGGTTTTTGATTTGCCTAAATTGCATCCTGATTTTACTTTTATGTTCCATAATTGCCCCTTGATTTACATGCCTCTGGGGGTCAAAAAAGCTGCCTCCCATTATCTCGAGAAGCGGCCTTTTTTTATCGTTATAATGTCACTGTTTGCGTAAACGTGAACTTGTAGCTTGGGAACAGCGCTGGGTATTTTATGCCCGTAACCTTGATGCTCAATTCACCTAAAAGCGTCGCGCCGGGCACGAAGACCGAGTTGCCTGCGATGACCGTGGCGTATTTCACGCTATTCACAAAGACCTCGCCCAGGAACTGCCGCTCATACCCTACATCAGGAAACCTGATCTCAAGTGCATCGCTGCCGTTATACGAGCTCTTTAGCACGTTCATCTCCCAGTACGCCGCCAGATTTGGGGCAATTATGAGCGGGATCTCAGCCATAACGTCAGTGCCTGTGATGGACGCGCGGAAGGTGTAGTCTCCGTCGGGGAGGGAGAGTTCGGTTTTATTGAGGCTGAGATTTTCACTGAACGAATCAGAGGCGTCAAACGGATTGCTGGCGTAGACCGCCTCACCCTCGGCGTTTACAATCGAAAAGACAAGCAGCTTGCTGGTTAGGCCGCTGCCGGTAAGCGTGATGGGAACGACGGCATTGCGGCCTGAAACAAGCGTTGCAGCTTTTCCGACGGAGAGCGAGGCGAGATTAGGCCTGTATCTGACTGTCAACCCGTTCCAATTCTGCCCCTCCGCGGGAAAGCCTTTAGCGTCGGACCAGACATAGGCAGTTGCGCCTGTGGCGGCGCCAGAGAAAACTTCATCGCCCATAATTGGCGCGTTACCGTTAAAATACACGCTCGCGAGGCTCTCGCAGGCTGCAAACGCACTGCGATTGATGCTAGTCACGCTGTCCGATATCGTAACACTCGTGAGACCCCAGCAGCTCATAAACGCCCATTCGCCGATGCTCGTTACGCTGTCCGGAATTGTCACGCTAATAAGGCTTGTACAGTATCTAAATGCCTGTTCTCCGATGCTCGTTACACTATTTCCTATTATCACGCTCATGAGACCCCAGCAGTTCATAAACGCCCAATCTCCGATGCAAGTCACGCTGTCCGGAATTGTCACGCTTGTGAGGCTTTCGCAGTAAGCAAATGCACTGTCGCCTATAGCCGTGACCGCGTACGCTCTGCCGCCGTATGTAACTGTATGTGGGATCGTGAAGGCACCGTATGTACCTGTGTTGATCGCCGCCCTTGAGCCGTTCCCCACCTGCACGGTGCCGGTACTGCCGGATTCGGTGAGTACCTTATACGTTATTCCGCTTACGACAAATGTGTCCCCCACGGCGGCGCTAGCTGATAACGGGACAACCATTACGAGGGTAAACGTGAGGATTAGAACAACTGCAAAGGAAATGGGGCGCGATACTGCTTTTTTCACATGCACGACCTCCTAATGTGTATATATTTCCCTCTATATGTTAGCATATAAGTAAAAAAGTGTCTATACATGGAGAGCAATGTTGTAACATCTCAATGCAAAACCGGGGCGCTCACAGCGCCCCGCACCTGTCCAGTATCACAATCATATCCTGCCGCGTGATTGCCTCGTGCAATTTTAGGTTGCCCTTGTCGTCGCCCTTGAGGACGCCGTTCGCGATTGCCTTGTCGACGGCCTCCCTGGCATATGCGTCCGGCGTGTTGTCAAGTTTGGGTTCCGACATAGCTTTTTTCACCCTTTCACAGAATTCATTCCAACGCGCCGTATCCCTCAGGATGCGGGGGCAGTTTTTCCCCGTCCAGTCGTGGTGCTGCCGGAGCTTGTCCGGCACGAGGCCGAGGGTCCTCAGCGTCGCGGCCGCGACTTGCACAGCGTTTTCGATGGCCTTCTCCCTGTCGCCGGATTCGCAGATCTCCAGTCCGACGGAGGACGCGTTGCCAGGGCCGTTTGCGCCGTCACCGGCGTGGTAGGCCACCTCGTTAAGCGGTATTGCCTCAATGGCCTCGCGGTCGTCAACGACAATGTGCCAACCGGTCGATGTGGTGTTCCCGGGGTTTGTGAGCCAGCCGCGCTCATCCCGCGCACTGCTCTTGAGGTTGGCCGTCGAGTGGATGGTCAGGTATTTGGCTGTCATCGTGCGGCCTGTGCACTTTTTGCTGCCCTTTGGGATGTGGTTTTGTGCGTAGATCACTGGTTATCTCCGTCCTTATCCCCGTCCGCATCCTTGAGCTGGGCGAGGGCGCTGAGCAGCCGCTTCGGGATCGGGATGCCGAGCCGTCCGGCGTTCTCCGTAATGCTGAGCGCCTCATTCGCAATAAAAAAGCTGATCACCGCTCCGCGCAGAAGTCCGGCGTCGTTAAATATTTGGCGGTCGAGTATTGTTCCGACGGCGACTACTAAAAATATGCCCACCTTTTTGACGAGCCCCTTAACGCCCTGGGAGCTGGAAAGGGCGCCCTCGTTAAACGCCGCCGACACGCCGGAAATGTAGTCCAGCGCGACGAGCGCGATCAGCGCGTAAAGAAACCCGTCGGGCGCTCCGAATATCCACATCAGGATTCCGCCACCGAGACCCGCGAGCAGCTTGAGCTTTACAATAATGTTTTCCATTAAAATTCCTCCACTTTAGTGTTAAGGCCGCCCCGGTTGGGGCAGCCTCGCCGTGTGCGTCAGTCTTCAGTCGTCTCTTTGTCGTACGTGCGCTCGGCGACAAACCTGTAATACGCCTCACGCTGGGGGCCGATCGCGCCGTACTCCTCAGCCTCGCCGGGGTGCGCGTGATCCCACAGATCGATCGCAATGTTAATGGGGACGTCGTTTTCGATGCCGGTCTGGCGGATGCCCTCCGCGTTTTCGATGTAGTAGTTTCTGTTATCCATGATTTTTCCCCCTTTTAAATTTAGGCGTACAGCCAATTGTATACGCCTGTCAAAATAAGATTTCTGCCGTTTCCGGAGGCGTCGGATATGATGTCAGTCCCCTCGTCAAAGACGTAATCCGCGTAGGTGCTGCTGTCGGCGGCGGTAAATTTTACCCGGTACATCTCGCCAATAAGGTACGCGGACGAATCCCCGGAGCTGCGGAGCATGTTAAAGTTCCCGCCCAGAGTAAAGGTGGCCTTTGTGACCGTCGCGTCCTGCGTCTCGGATCCGCCATCCGGGGTGATGTAGGTTGTAACGGTTGTGTTGCCGCCGGAGACCGATATCGCGATCCGCAGCGTGTACACGGTGCCTTGACTGATGGTCTGCGTGCCGGTGGTCAGCCCGTCGAGAAAGTAGTATCGCAGCTTGCCGTTGTAATACTGCACGTCGAACATGCCACCCGATGCCTGGAAAGACTGAAGGATGTACCGCGGCGACGTCGCTGCGGAGGCCGCCTTGAACTTAATGGAGATTTCCTTAAACGCCGACAGCGTCATCCCCGCTCCAAAGGGAGCGACCGCCCGCGCCCCGGCCGTCGCGCCTCCTACTGCGAGAGACGTCGCCTTCACGGGGGCCGCGTGGAGCTGCACGGTGTAATCCGCACCCGCGCCGAAACGGAAGGTTTTGAGCTCGCCGGTCTCGGGATGGTAAACGCAGGTCGTGACCGCAAGGGCACTGAGCGTGCCCGCTGTGCGGGGCGACGGGGACACGCCGCCGGTCGGAAGCGTCCCGGTGTTGGGAATCGGCACGCCACACAGAAAGGCGACAGCTTTGAATTTAGTGTAAGCGGCGGGCATAGTAACGCAGTCAATATGCGTGTGGCCGTTGCACCACAGCACATACTTGGGTTTGGGCTTACCCGTAAAGTCGACGCTGACGATCTCAGAATAGTTGCCGGTGGCGGAGCCCGAGAAGGTTGTCGCGTCGATACAGGCCTCGACGATGCCTTTCATGAGATTGTCGTTGTTCAGCGTCATACCCGGCATGAGCGCCCCGGCAGGCGGGATGTGGCTCAGGATGATGACGCCCCAGTCGGTTTTGCCTGTCAGGTCAAGCGCCTCGCCGAGCCAGCCCAGCTGGTCGTTTTGCCAGCCGTACAGCTCGTACTGCTCAAAGCCGCCGGACGCGCCCGGATACAGCGGCACGTCGCAGGAATCCAGGAATACGACCCTGAGCTTTTTGCTCGCAAAGTCCCTGTAGCCGTATGGCCGCTGCTTGGTACCGTTGTTTTTGCCGTTGCGGACAATCGTGCCGTCGTCAAACGGCTGCTGTGCGGCGGCGGTAAATTGCTGTGGCGTGACGTATGCACCCAGGACGTTGCTGCGGTACAGTCCTATGTCGTGGTTGCCGTTTAATACAAACGTCGGTGAGCTGACGCCCTCCAGCGCTTTGACAATCTGAGCCATCCACGACAGGTATTTGTCTGTTGTCGTAACGGATATTGGGTCGGCCAGGATATCGCCGAGGTGCGTGCAAAACGTAGGGCCGAGAGCCTTTGTAATCTCGGCGAACGCGTACATACCCTGCATGCGGTCGTCGCTGACGTCTGCCTCCGCGTGCGTGTCGGTAATGACCGTCATGACGACGCTGTCCGGCCGGATGTCGCGCTGTACTTTCCTTATGTACGTCGGCAGGGCGGCGGTGACGTAGGAAGCGAGCGGCGACATTCCGGAGCCCGGGTCGCCCTTCGGTCCCTGAGGCCCTGTGTCGCCCTTATCCCCTTTGTCTCCCTTCGGGCCTGGTTCGCCGGTACCGCCGGATTGAGGCGTCAGTGTTTTGTTGCCCGCAACCTCGTAGTGAGTAACGCCGGCGGAGCCCCTGACTTTAATTTCCTGCCCCTCGTAAGAAGCTCCGCCCGCCGCGTAAGCCTCTGCGGCCTCCAGGCTGTCAAATATCTCGGACTTTTCTACCGGACCCGAGTAAAGCCGCTGAAAGGGCTGTAGTATTGGTGTTGGCATTATCTGTCACCCCCTGACGTTTCAATTAATTCGAGTACGGTTTCCTTTATGGTGGCCACTTCCTGTTTCAAGACACTGTCTCCCTCCATTTCATTAATCTTCGCGCTGAGTTCCTCGACCTGCCGGCGCAGTATATCTATTTCGCTCTCATTGGCGATAACCTCCGGAGGCTGGGAAGGAAGCGCTTTTTGCCATGCGCGTCCATCAAACTTGTCCCCCATGCCAAAACCCTCGGGCAGCAAAACGGCCCCGATCCGGACGGCGAACGGGGCCTCGGAGACTATTACATTTTCAACGACGCCGTTTTTTACTATCGCGTAGTTCCCCATTTAAGCACCCCCATAATAGATAATGCAGACCCCATCGCCACCCTTGCCGGACAATATTGTCGCGCCGCCACCGTCCGCGCGGCTTATTCCACCGCCACCCCCGCCAAATCCATCTAATCCGGATCCGGCGGATACCTCTCCGGTCTCGCTTTGGCCAACCGCCCGCCCGAGCCCGCCGCCTCCCGTGTTCGGGAGTGGAACGGCGTATTCACAGCGCGAGCCGTATCCCCCGCCCGCGTACATGACGCCGCTGTAGGGATTGATGGTAGGGACATGCGCGCCGGCGCCGACGTAGCCTGTGGAGCCCCCGCTTACAAGCTCTTCTAAAAGTCCGTCCGAACCGTTGTATCCGCCCCATTGACGATAAGAGCCCCCGCCGCTGCCACCCCTGCCGCCGGCAAGGATGTTGATTCCCGCCTTTCCTCCGCCGGCTTCAAACCCGAACGCCTCAGTTTTGCCCCCCTCCATTCCTATGCCGGCAGTCCCCGTCATTATCTTCGCGGCCCCGCCCGCGCCTATAACTATTGGGTACGCGCTGCCGGGGACAACGGGGATACTTTTCTTAAACAGGACATATCCCGCCCCGCCGCCTCCCGCGCCAAGGGAAGAGGCCTGCCCGTGACTATTTGTCGAACCGCTGGCCCCGCCGCCCACAAGCCAGATATCAACATAGTGCACACCCGCCGGGCAGATCCAATCCTGAGACGTTGTGATCGTCACACTGTGCGGATGAGGGTTTACGCAATAAGAACCCACGGCGGTCTGCATTAATCTGCTTTTGCGGAACATGTTCATCAGATCCGGCGTGTTTTCAACGGCGGCTCTTTCGGCCTCTGTCATGGCCTCCGGAAACATGAGGTACTCCCAAAGGTTTGCGGGCAGGTCGGACGGAGGCTGATACGGGGGCTGCCCCGTAAAGGCGGCGAATCCGCAGAGCTCCCGGTTCCCTCTGGTGTCCGTTGCGGTAAGCGTCTCCCAGGTGGCGTCGATCTCCGCCAGGCATAAGTCATATATCTTTGTTTCGCGGCTTAGCGGAGGATACTCAGCCGCGGTTCCCTTGAGCAGCAACAGCACGAAGTCCTTTACCTCGTCAGTGAGGTCACACCTTACGACAAGCCGGTATTTGCACGGCCCGTTGTCAGCCGTGATGATCTCCGGCGTGATAATGTGACACAGAAACCCGTTTGCCCAGATGCGGCCCGTGTTTACGGTCAGGTTAAATCCGCTTGCCGTGACCTTGCAGGCCTCCGCATCCTCGTTTGCAAATACCCCATTTACGATCAGCGCGCTGAAATAATTGCTGAAATCAACCGCATTATATTCGCGGTCGTAGTTTCCGTCCGGCAGTTGACTGCCATTAAAGAAATATCCTTTTACAGCCATAAGCACCTCCTCATTTGTTGCGGATCTGACGCATGATGCGCCCGAACACGTTCAGCGGCGAACGTCCAAAGGTCAGCGTCAACTTTACTCCTGAGCTGTCAATTTCATGGGCGGCGCCCGTGATCTGCATGTCGGACGATATGCCCCACTCAAGATTTTGCACGGTCACAAAGTCACCGAGAAAATAGTCTCTGCCGTATCGGTGGCGTGTGTCCAAAGTGCGGCAGGTAAAGCTTTCGTCAGTCCTGTAGTTTTCGGCCTCGATGAGAGCCTGACGCCGCAATTCGTTGTATTCCTCGCCCGCCTCGGGAGTTTCCGCCGAAACGGTGAGATGCTGCTCCCAGCGGTATATGCCCTCGGGCTCATCTTCCCCCTCGCGCGTGTACATTACGGTCAGCGCCTCGTCGGCGAACTCAGCGCCCGAGCGCGTTGTGTAAAATACGTTGCGCATAGCCGCGTCGGAGTTTATGTAGTCCTGCGCCTCGACGGTGCCGCGCCCGGGCGAAAACACTATTCGGGGATTTACGTGTTGGCCGTACGTACGGTCCACGCCTTCAAGCACGTCAAAGATAAATGAGTGGGCGTCGAGATCCGGTGTTATCTTCCAGCCAAGTCTTGCGTTCTCGCCGATCTTCTGGAGCACCTCGGACAAAAATTCGAACCTGGTCATATACTTGTCGTCCGGTATCCCGCGTCCAAGGTCGGGGGCTATGACAAAGCCTGTGATATTGCGCATTGGCTGGAGGCTTTCGATCACATTGTGCGCGACAAACTGTTTCATGACCGTCTCGCTGGAGCCGACTGCCGGATCATACCCCAGCGCCCCGACGACATCGGTAAACTGCGGCGGCACGGTTGGTCTGGAGGAAAGCAGACCGTTAAGATCAAGGCCCGAGACAGTAATGGTTTCAGCGTCTTTCAAAGCCGAGATGGAGACGCTGCGGATAATGCCCCAAAAATATTGCCCTATAAACACAAGGTTGTACTTTTTAAGCTGATCCGCGTAAAGTGTTCCAAACGGCAGCTCAATCTCAAACGCTCCCGGGCCGTAAAAGCTCTCTGTCATGGATATCCGGCTTGCCCGCGAGGTTATCCCGACGCGCTTAAAATGCGGGCTGGCAGCCGTCGGCGGCTCATATATGCGTATTTCTATCCCCATATTCTTTGTCTCCTTTCGGGCATGACAAAGCCGCCCAAATCTGAGCGGCTTGACAAACGGCGGTCGCCGTGGTATATTTTAGGCAGAGGGCAGACCGTACGAACGGTTCGCCATGGATTTAGTTATTAGAAAATAACCGCTACCTTGGCTGGGGGGCGGTTACTTTCTTTTTGTATCAAGGAGCGTTAAAACCAGTATCGCGAAAGCGATCATAAGTGTTAACGTCTCATATGTACTCAAAGGCCTCACCTCCAATCAAAGAGGTGTGGCGAACCGTCCCTTGCTGCCCTCTGAGGGCATTATATTATACAGCTCTCCGCCCTGTCAACCATCACACCCCCATGTACGGCAGGCGGTAGCGGATGCTTGTAACCGGCGTTTCGTTTGGGCTCTCGTTCTCCACGGTCAGCACGTTTTGCCCCGGCTCCAGCGCGAAAAACTCGCTGCCCATGGTCAGCCAGTAGCTTACATCAGCAGAGGATCCGTCGGGGCTATGTATTGTAGCCGAGCAGTCGCGCATGTTGATAACAAGCTTCTGCCCCTGCCTTATCGGGCGGTTTATGGAGATATGCCTGCCGGTGGTTTTATTCCTCACAGTGACAAGCTCGGCCGTGGGACAGACCTCGATGACCGGATATATATCCTCGGTCGATGGGTTATGTATCCGCGCCTGGGTGATGGAATATCCAAAGACCGTATTGGAGACGTGCCACGGGAACCGAAAAAGCCTTGTCTGGTCTCCCAATACAGCAATCTTTTCTTCGGCGCTCTCCCATCCGGATACATCCGCCTGAAGGTCGATATCAAAGGCCTGAGCGTTTTCTGTCCTCTTTTCGAATGTCGGCAGGGCGGCGGGGCGGCAGCGTATGCTGCGCCCGCCCGCCTCGCTGTAGTACGTCAGCCGCCCGAAATGTTTGGGATTAAACGCCTCGCAGAGTTCGGCCCTTCGGTCATCAAGAGCGGCCTGGGCGGAATATGCTCTGTTGCCATAGGCGACAATCGGTCCCGTTATATTTATGGTTCTCGGGCCGTTTGAGACAAAGACTGTGTAATCGCCGTCGGAGCGCGGCGGCGTGACCGTCTCCGGCCGGCCCGACATGACGTTGCCGTCTAATGTCGCCAGCAAAAACGGAGGCGCGTCGCGCAGCCGTACCGTTCGTCCGTTTTCAGATTCCCAAAGGGCTGTTCTCACCCTATCCTACCCCCGATCCCGCTTTTTCCAGCGCCTTTGTTACCCCAAGCATCACCTGACCGCTGGTCAACGCGGCGGCCTGGGTCATATTGATGGTTACTTTGTTAGTGGTCTGCGAATTGTCCGTAATGTTCTGCACTGCCCCCATTTGGAGCTTTTCCGCCGCCTGAGCGGCCATCTGCTCAACATTTGCCTGGGAATTGAGGAACATCTGTCGGTTCTCGGCCTCAATGGTCTTGGCATTTTCCTTCTGTGACGCCGCTAACTCCGCCTGTGTTATCCTGCTTGCCAGTTCGGCATTGACCCGGGCCTTGTCGCGCTCTGCCTGTTCGCGTGCCGCCTCAATCTGATCCCGCACGGCCTGTTTTTCCTCCTCCTTGGCCCGATACCACATCGCGTCTTCTTTTGTGCGGAGGGCCTCCTCAAGGGCCTGCTGCTTTCGGATGACCTCTTTCCGAAACTCGGCCTCCTGCTGGGCGTCCCGGGCAAAGGTAAGCTGGGCCTGAGCGGCTTGGAGGTCTTTTCGCGCGCGCGCAATCTTCGCGTCGTAGTCCTCATCCTCGCGAAGCTCCCGGCGTTTCTGTATCTCCAGGTCAATGCCCTCGATTACGGCGGTGAGCCTGTCCTCCTCGGCCTTCTGGAGACGTTCGATGCTCGCGATCTGCCCGTCGGCCCATTCCCGGTAGGCTTCCTGCTGCTGTTGCAGGGCGGATTTTATGAGATCAAGCTCCTTTGAGAGAGCTTCGCCGACCTCCTGTATCATCTTTTCACTTTGTGACTTGCGGTAGCTGTATATTTTTTCAAAACCCGCTCGGTATTCGTCGGAGCTTTTATCTAGATGTTCGTTTATATACTGCTCAAGGCGGTCAAAATACTCACGTTCGCTTACGAGATCGAGCGCCCGCTCGAAGTCAAGATCAGCCATGAATTGCTTGTAGCCCTTGGCCTGCTCTTCCTGCAGGTTCTTTTCAAGTTCCGCCTTGACATCCTTTTTGTGCCTGTAAATCTCAATATTGACCTTTTTCCACTCATCGGAGCCCTCTTTGAGATGCTTGGTCTGTAACGCGAGCAAATCTGCGTAGTATTCGTCCTCGGCCTTGATGTCCATATCCCGCAGATAGTCCATTTCTGCCCGGGCCACCTTAAATGCCTCGACGGCTATCCCTTCTGAGGTCTTCTTTTTAGCTCCGCCGGAACCGGAGCTTCGGGCGCTGCCACCGCCGCCCACCTTGATAGGATTTTTAAGCATCTGGTCGAGCAGTCCAATTTGCAGATCAAGCGCTTTTGCCTCTTCCTCCATTGCCGCACGCTTGGCGATTGCCATAGCCGAGTATGCCCCAGCGGCGTTTAGCGCCCCGTTTTTCTCGTATTCAAGCTGTCTTACGATGTTGCTACGCTCTGCAACTAGCGTCGCCTGCTGCTCAAGTATTTTGGCGTTGTATAATTCGCGGTAGCTGTCGGCGCTAAGTGTGACGGCTCCGGTCTCCTCGTCGATGGCCAGCGCTGCGGCATAGCCCGCTTCCATCAGGGACAGAGTGGTCTTTGCCGACAGCTCGCCGTTGTTTTTTTGCTCATCAAGGGCAGAGGCGAGGGCCTCAGCCTCTCCGATCAGGTCGCCCATAGCAGATGAGAGGTCTTTCAGGGAGGCGGTATAGCCCTCGGTGGAGGAGGCCGCGTCAGCAGCGGCGCCCGAGGTACGAGCAGGAATACAAGATGCAGTATATGTACTGGTATAACCGGGTCAAGAAGCTCCGCAAAGCCGCCGACGGGACTGACCGATTTGAAAAGGCGGAGTCGGCGCTGGTAGCTTTCCGTAAGGAGGCTGTACAGCGGAAAAAGGCTGTTGCGGGCGGGACAACAGACGAAGCCGATTTCCGCAACTGGATGTTCCGGCAAGGACAGGTCATTGACGGGTTGATGGAGGAGGGGGGTTGATGCCTAACGCTCACCTGCATTTTATATAATACGCGAGTTCACTCGCCTACTTCCGAGTTTCGGCATTATCCAAAAACTATACGAGTATACCGCCGCAATTAGTCCAAGACTTCATAAAAAATTCTCGCGTTTCTGATATAATATTAAATGAGACCAGCTCCTGATCGGTGGTGAATCCATGAAGCGAAAACAAAACACCGTATTCTTTTCCATATTATTGCTCATTTTCCTCGCCTGCGGCGCGCTGTGGCTGTGGACGGATTACCTCGTCACGCATATCTCCGCAGAGGGCGGCGAACGGAATTTGCGCGAAGTGGACTTTTCTGCCGGCTGTTTCGACCTTTACGGCCCGGTGGAATACATACCTAATGTGCTGTTAACTCCGGAGGAATTTGAAGCGCGTCGGGACGAAATCCAGATTGGCAATCCGGCGGGCGAAGACCCATACAGCACCAGCCGCCTGCGCGTCTATGTGCCCGTGGGAACATACGGTCTGATGATGTGGAACGCCGAGCTTGCGGCTAATATTTACATAAACGGTCAGTTCATGGAAAGCGTCGGCGTCCCCGTCGGCAATGCGGAGCACTCCATTCCGGGCGTAAAACTGCTCTATTTCACAACGGACGCCCCGGACGGCGTGATCGAGATTGTACAGCAGGCGTCCAACCATGTTCTGCCGGGGAGCGACAGCCATGCGGACATCCTCATCGGCAGGCCGGAGAACATTCGGGATATTTACAATCAGTACCGCGGCATCCCGACTATGGCGATGGGCTGCTTTCTCGCGCTGGCGCTGGCGCACCTGATTCTTTTCTCCCTGTTCCGGTCGTACAAGGCGAACCTGTGGTTTGCGCTGTTTTGCTTTGGCTGGTTTTTGCGGACGGGATATGTCAACCCGTGGATTTTATCCACACTGTTTCCGCTGCCGTGGGGCGCGCTCTTTCGCTTGGACTGCCTGACCTATCCGGCCGGAGCACTGCTATTATGCCTGTCGCTGAACGCGCTGTTTCCCGGTGTGATTCAAAAGTGGTTCCGAATTGCGCTCTCTGCCGCCTGCGGCATATTTGCCTGCGCGAGCCTATTCCTTGGCAACGCTGCTCTGTGGGATACCATGTCCTATTTTAACGCCGTGATCTTTCTCACGGCGGCATACTTACTCGTCCGACTGTGCATGAAGGTGAGGAAGCCGAATGCGGAACAAATTGCCGTTCTCGCGGGGCTTGGCATCTTTCTTTTCGGCGTTCTGCGGGATATCCTGCACTTTGAAATCCTTCCCGCACAGCACGTCGTGAGCGAGCTAACCCGGCACACGATGGCCGAGTACGCACTGCTCGCCTTTGTGTTTTTCCACATGGCCGCCATGTTCCGCAGCACCATGCGGGAGATTGCGGCGGCAAAAGAAGCCGAGCAAAGGCGGGCGATGGAAGCCGAATCAGAGCGGCGGCTCAGCGCCATGAAAAGTGAGTTTATGGGTGAGCTCTCCCATGAGCTCAGGATGCCGATCTCGGCCATATCGGGCTTTGCCCAGTATTTTCAGGAGCTGCTCGGCGACGAGACACTTGATATTGACGAACTCCGATACGGCGCGCGGCGGGTCGAAAGCGAGACCGAGCGCATGGACAGGCTGGTGAGCCAGCTGCTGGACATGTCGGCCATTGAGGCGGGCCGCTTCTCCATCCGCAAAGAGCGTGTTTCGGTGGAGGATTTATTCGACCGGATACGCCGCAACTACTTCCCCATGATGAACGGCGGGCGCAACCGGCTTGTCGTAAAGCTCGACCGCGATATCGTGATTTACGCAGACCGGGAGCGTGTTCTGCAGGTGCTGTTAAACCTCGTTTCCAACTCCTGCAAATACACCGAGGACGGCGAAATCACCCTTGCCGCCGAAAAAGAAAACGGCGTGGTCAGGTTCAGCATTGCCGACACCGGCGAGGGCATGGCCCCCGAAATATTGGCGGCAATCTTCACGCGATACCCGCAGATGCGGGGCGGCGTCAAGGGCGTGACGGGCAACGGGCTGGGGCTGTTCATCAGCAAGAAGCTGGTTGAGGCTCACGGCGGCGGGATAGGCGTCGAAAGCAACCCCGGAAAAGGGACAAGGGTGTGGTTCACAATTCCAGCGGAAGGAGAGGATGCAAAATGAGCCAAAAGAAACCTGTTGTTTTTATGATCGAGGACGATCTGTCCATGCGGGAACTAAACCGGCGCACCCTCGCCCGGCGCGGCATCGATACGGTCTGCGCCGAAACGCTGAAGGAGGCGCGGAGCCTGCTGCGCGAGCCGTTCGACCTAATTTTGCTTGATCTCCTTCTTCCCGATGGCAACGGCCTCGACTTCGTGCCCGAGATTCGCGCCGTCACCGCCGTTCCCATCCTGATGCTGACCAGCAAGCGGGAGGACGAGGACATTGTGAAGGGTCTGCTGGGCGGCGGGGACGACTACATGACCAAGCCTTTCCGCAATGAGGAACTGTACGCCCGCATTGTTGCGCTGCTAAGACGGGTGGAGTTGGCCGAAACGCGCGGGCGTGAGATCACAAAAGGCTTGCTCAAGCTGGATACGGTGGCTGGCCGGGCGACGCTTTCGGGCGAGGATATACAGCTTGCGCCCAAGGAGTTTGCGGTGCTGCTTTTGCTCATGCAAAACGAAGGGAAAGTGTTTACAGCCGAAAAGCTGTATGAAGCCGTCTGGAAGCTGCCGATGGCAAGCGACGACCACTCGCTCAAGAACGCGGTTTACCGCCTGCGTAAAAAACTGGAAAGCGGCGGCAGCGATTATGGGATCACCGCGGCGCGGGGCGAGGGGTATTGCTTTGAAAAGGTTTAGGCGATTAGAACGCCCCTGTTGGGATTGTCAATAGCTTTGTCAATAATTTTAGAAAAATATTCAGCGCGAAAGTCCCATTTTTGAGACTTTCGCGTTTTTGTGTTCCCCGCATGGTAAAATGTAGGTACGTATCAAAAGAAGTCCAAAGACTTCTGTTTTTTTATTTGCACTCCATTTTTAATGGAAAGGAGCGTGTTTCATGCCGGAGCAAAAAGCTGTGCTGCTGGTGGACAATGAGCCCAATCTGCTGCGCCTGAACACGCGTGTGCTGGAGCGCGAGGGCTATTATGTCCTGCCCGCGCGAAGTCTGCGCGACGCACGGTGCCTCATCAAAGACGTCGTTTTCCATGCCGCCGTGCTGGAAGCGGAGCTGCCCGACGGGAGCGGCCTGGACTTCTGCCGGGAACTGCGGGAGATGAGAGGCGTTCCCGTCGTGCTGCTGACAGCACTCAAGGGGAAAGGGCCCGAACAAGCCGGATATGAGGCCGGCGCCGGCGACTACATCGTAAAGCCTTATCGTATCGAGCAACTGACCGGGAGCATTGAGGCGCTCCTAAATCGAAAAGCATCAGACAACCCCCATATTATTGAGGAGGCAAAAAAATGAAATATTCACTCAAGCGTGCGCTTGCAATGCTTCTTGTTTTGGTGTCGATACTCGGCATCGTACCCATGAACGCATTGGCGGTGGAGACTCATTACAGCGACACATCCGGCCATTGGGCGGCGCCGGCTATCTATAGATGGTCGGGATACGACGTCCTAAACGGCTATGCCGGCATGTTCAGGCCGAATGACCCGATCACCCGCGCGGAAATGGCGACCGTGCTGACAAAGATCGTCGGCTACACCGCTGCCGGAACGAACTCGTTTTCCGATGTCGACAGCGGCAAATGGTATTATGATGCCGTACTCAAACTTGCCACGGCCGGCATTATGCTCGGTTCGGACGGAAGGGCCCGTCCGGAGGACAGCATTACCCGCGAGGAAGCGGCAACTCTTATATCCCGGACTTTTGACATTCCTGAAAACACCACAGACCCCAAGCCATTTGGCGATGCGGCGAGCATCTCCGCGTGGGCGGCAGGTTCTGTCGGCGGGTTGCACGCCGCAGGGTACATTGCGGGCAAGCCGGGCAATGTGTTTGGACCCAAAGCAAATATCACAAGGGCAGAAACTGTGACCATTCTCGACAACATGGTCAAAGCTTTCTATCACTCCAAAGGGGAGTACAGTGCCAGCGTGAACGGCAACGCGGTTGTGCGCGCCGACGGGGTCATATTAAAAGACACCGCGGTGTCCCGCAATCTCTATCTTACGGAGGGCATTGGTGGTGGCAACGTCACGCTGAACAACGTCACTATCAACGATACGACCTACATACGCGGCGGCGGCCCGAATTCCGTCCGCGCGACAGGCGGCGATTTGGGCGCTGTGGTATTGAACAGCCTGACTAGTACACATCTGGATCTTTCAGGCGATACAAAAGCTTCCCGAATCACCATTCGCAACACCGGAACGGTGACCCGCGGTGACATAACCGTGGCGTTTGACGCCGCAATGGGAACGCTAACGCTCGGCGGAACGTTTGACAAGGCAACACTGCACGCGGACGGTGTGATGAGTGTCACCGCCGGAGGGGTATCATATGAGATCATACCGCCCGAAGGCAAGGTGACGGCGCTCACGCTCGCCGAGGGCAGTATTGTTAAGGAAATGGACTTAAGCGCGCCATTACATATTACCGGGACGGGTCAAATCGACAATCTGAGCATTCACGCGAGCGGCGTGATGATAGACAGCGGCGTGAAGATAAATCCGGATCGCATCGCCATAGACAAAGAGCTCTCCGTGACAGTGGGCGGGAAAACCTACACGGGTATCTCCGACGGTGGCAGCGGCGGCAACAGTGGCGGCGGTGGCGGCGGTGGCGGCTCTACCGTCAAGGTCTCCTATGAGACATTCGGGGAGCCGAAAATCGACCCCTCCATAATCGCCAGAGGCGCCACTCTTTCCGACGTACCTCAGCCAGTGCGGCCGGAAGACTCTTTTATCGGCTGGTATACCGATACCGGCTTCACCCAGCCGTTTGACGCAACCCAGCCGGTTGCCGGGGACATGACGCTGTACGCCGATTGGACGGAGCGGGACAACAACTACGTGGAGTATGCGGACCCGAATAAGTTCATCGACGACTGCGACCCGCGCTATGCTATAGCCGTCCTGTCGCCGTTGGCACAGTTGACGCAGACAAACCTGGTAGACTATGTACTGATCGAGGGAAATGGGGAGATCCCCGCGTTTGCCGTGACCGACCTGGGGAGCGGCCGCTACAAAATTGAGCCGCAATCGGATTACGAAGCGGGCTGCCTGTATACCTTTTCCCTGAAAGACGACACGCTGATCTTCGACGGCGAGGACGCAGCCGTGCGCACGCTGACCATCCGGCCGTTCAAAGCGGAGAGCAAAAACGTTGATTTTAACGATAACATCTTCGATGTGAACTGGGACGATGTGAGCGATTACACAGTGGTCGAGGAAACGGGTATCGGCTCGATGAAGATCCCTGCTCTCCAATACAGCGCCGTCAAAGAGGCCTTCCTTCTGAACAGCTTCAATCCGGAAGCTCAGACGACCATACGAATCCAGGATTCCAGATACAGCTTGGGGGAAGAAAACTACCGTGAGACGGAGTATTGCAATATAACGTCTCTGACGCAGACGGGCGATCTTCTCACTTTGCAAATAGAGAGCAGCGAACCGATAGACGTCTTTGACGATTTGGACGTGTACCTCAAGGATGTAGAGGTAGATCTGACTGACTATATGAACAGCCTGAATCTGAATGCCCTGGCCGAACAGGCTGAACAAAGCGCAGGCGCGCGGCAGATGGGAGAGCTGCTCAACGCAGCACTCGCCGAGAGTCCAACGGTGCAGGGCTTGCTGAAAGAGCCAAACGCCCTAGCGGCGGGCCTGTCGTCCGCGGCAGACTACGGCTTTAAGACGCCTTCGCGTGAGAAGGAGGAAAACTTACTGCCGGCCGCATTCGACATGTTCTTGTCACTGGTCGACGTCAAAGCAACGACCGGTGAAACGGACAACGCCAATTTTTACAACAGGCCGGGTTACTTTGTCACGGTGGAGTTTGGCTACAGCGGCACCATCAAGAACAAGGTTCAGGTGGACGCCACCTTCAAGGTGACGGAGTATATGAGCCTCTATGCCGACTTGGACGCTCAGTATCACGGCGTGTGGAAGAAACCGAAAACATGGGACGACCTGGAGGTTACTTTCCTCTCCAATATCTATTCGCAGACAGACATTTCGGTGGACGTAGTGGCCAAATCCGTGAGCCAGGATCCGGCTTACTCCTATGAGATCAACGTTACCGAAGAACTGACCAAGCTGATGAGCGGCGACGAGCAAGCCGGCGCGGGCGCCTCCTCCATGCTGAAAAAAGTGCTTGCTGACCAGGGGGATTATGTGGAGATCATCTCGCTGCCTATTGCCAAAGCGAGCATCCAGATCATCCCCGAGGCGCCGGTCGTCCAGGTCGATTTCGATATGAATTTCGTGATCAAGGCCAGCTTTGCCGCGGGCGTTCATGCCGACATGACCTTCCTCAACACACGGGCGCTAGGCTTTTACTACAATCTGGACAACGGGGACAAGAAAGACTACAACGTGCCCATCGGGAGCTATGACGGCGAATACTACATCGACCTGTGGGTCGCCGGGTATTTCGGCGTAAAGGCCGGTGTGTACGGCGAGGTCAGCGTTGGAGTCATCGGCCTGAAAGAGATTTTCGACGCGGGAATGTCTCTGGAGGTCGGCGCGTTTGCCGACATGTGGGGGCTGATCCATTTGCTGCACTACAAAAACAATTCTCCATCCTTCCGGGGGACCGACGTGCAGGGCGGATTGTATTTTGAAGTCGGCATCTACGTGGAAGCGTCCGTGTTCGTGCGCTCCAAGTTTCTAAGCAATTTTATGGATGCCGCAGAGGCGAGATGGACGTTTTTAGACTTGAAACCCCCGCTGTTTACCTTTGGCGATCAGTATTTATTGTTGAGATTCATGAATAACAATTCGCGTATTCTAACGCGCGGGGATTTGCCGCTGACCGGGGGCAGCGGGCTGTTCGACGCGGAGGTCATCGACCTGAAAACGGGGAATATCTTTAAAGGAAGTGAATATATCACCTCCGATAAATTCGCAGTTAACGTACCGTCGCCCTACTTTGAAGTAGATTACACAAACAAAAAAATAAAAATGCGTACGGATAAATTGGGCGACCGTACCATTACCCCTTACTTCCCGGCGGGCACACAAACCTTGTCTTCCCCCGCCACAGTCTATTACAAAGGCGGCTCCCTGGCCTTTGGCACCCATACCGTCATACCTTCGGGCGTTGCGGAGTGGATGTCTTCTCAAAAGGGAATCACGTTGGTCTGGGCGCATCCCACCCTGGAGATCGGCGATTTTGACGACTTGAAATCCTACAAGGCGTCCTACTATTTGGAACTGGATGGGCAGAGAACCCTGTTGGATCAAAGAGACGTTCTGATGGGGCAGGTACCGGGCGCGCCCCTCTTGCCAAACGCGAAATGGCCTGACGCCACCTGGAAATTCGACATAGAACTGCGCAATAACTGCGTGGTGAAGGGGGTCTCTCCGGATTTCTACAGCGCGATTACCAAGGACACCGATTACATCATCAAAGCGGAAAAGCTGCAGCGGCTGGCGGCCATTGTTTCGCACCACGACGGCGCCTGGTACTTTGACGTCTACGCAGTGAACTGCGGAGAGATGCCCGCGTTGCCCGCCGGTTACGACGCAGGCTTCGGCGGCTGGACCACGCCCGTAAGCTGGTACGTTGAGAGGGGCTATCCGGACTTCAGCGTAACCGCCTTTGATGAGCTTCAACCGGCAGGCAACAAATATAGGGCCGGAATGAACGAAAAAGGGGAAACGGTTTACTCCTTCCGGCCAGACGCCACCTGCGTGAGCGGCTACCCCACCGACAGGCCGATTTACAGCTACAAAAGCCCAATCACCGAAGAATATTCCGAGTATCTGTTCAACGATTATTCGGCGCATGGGTACATGCACAAATTCAAGCGGCCCGCCAAGGACTTTGGGCCCGCCAAGGATATCTTGGGGTCGTGGTGGACGGACTACTACGATATCAAGCCGGCAGACCGGTTCGGCAACTATTTTGAGGATGCCAACTGGATGCGTTTCTACGAATACCTGTATGTTGCCGAGTACGCCAAGCAGGAATTCACCGTCACATTCAACGCCGGGGATGGTGTGTTCTCCGCAGACATGCAGGAACACTTGGATATGTATGGCATATACACACAAGACTATTTGATGAACACGACCCTGGGTACGCTATATGGCAGTACAGTCGTTCCTCCATCTGATGATCCGGCCAACACCTATATTCTGAGCGGCTGGAAAGACCAGGATGGCAAAGAATATCAGCCGGGCGAACGGTACGTGGTCACAAAAGATATGATCTTTACCGCCATGTACACCGTCGTGCCTGATGAGTACACCATTTCGGTCTACCCCGTCGGTGCGGCCTTCCCGGACGACGACGGGAAAAAGACCTTCACCGGAGCATTTGGCGCCCAGACCGGCATTGGTGCGGCCATTGATTTCAACCTGTTTGACAGCTGGACGGTCTCTGCCGGCGCGGGATATGACTACGTCTTTGACGGATGGTATTTTGCCGGCAGCAGTGAGAAGCTCACCGCCTGGCCGGAAACGTTTGGGACTTTCGGCAAAGAAGCGCGCAACATCGTAATTGTCGCCAAAATCAAGCTCGCCACCCAGCTGCACACCATAACCTTCGACGCCAACGGCGGCGCGTTTGAAGGCGGCCAAACGACTTATACCAAACAGTACGAGCACGGGGCAATTATTAACCCGGCAGAGATTCCCGTGCCGACGAGGGCGGAAGACGATTTCTTCACCTATACCTTTGCCGACTGGGAGCTTTACGGCGCGCTGCAGCCCGTAACCCAAGGCCACACCTATTACGCGGATTGGACGAAAACGCTGAAAGGTGGCGCTGCTTTGCCGGAGGGCATTATGATTTCCAACGGTGTGACGAGCGAGGATATCAACTGCGTGAACCTCGGCGGTGGGTATACGCCCATAGCGGGATACACGTACGAGCCAGACAGCAATGGCGTTCCGACACTGACAATCACCGCAAACGGGCTGACCATCAGCGGTGCGGTGAGCGGCACTGTCAATGGCCCGGAGGACACGGTGGCGATCTTTATCGAGGAAACCGTCACCGACGTCACATTTAAGGATCTCTCCCTGACAGGTCTTCACGAGTACGGCGATGTGATCAGTACTTACGGTGGCGATCCTCTGACGATAACCATAGCGGGCGTATGCAGCTTCGAAAAACAAAATGACGGCACGGAAGGGACGCTGCGCAGCGTGATCCGCAGCCACAGGGATACCCAGATTATTGGCGCGGATGCGGGCGCGCAGCTTTCGATTACGGCGTCAAGAGCCGGAGGCGTATCGTGCTACGGGGATCTTGTGTTTGAAGCTCTCGATATGACGATAAGCGCCATGGGAATCATCTATTACAGAGATTCTGACGGCGACGGGACCCCAGAGTCTCCCGCAATGGCACAGGCCTTTACGGGTGATGCGCAAATGGAGATTAGGTTCATTGGCTCAAACGTGGAAATCGAGTCGCCAGGGGTCCTGCTTTTTGAAAGCGGCGTAACCCTTGTAGGCGCCACCGATCTCTCCTTTGTATCGACCGACGAAAGCCCCGCGCTCGAGCTCGGAACGCTGAATTTTGAGGATTTTACCGGCAGCTTCGAGGCCTCCTTTGAGAATGCGGGAACTACAAAACCGATTGTACTGGCGATCGGCGGCATAACGTTCACCGCTTCCGGTTCTGCGGATGATCCTGCGGATTACGGTGTGACTGTCGGCCGGTATTTTGACGAAATACCCGAGACTAACTACTACACCTTCGTTGATGGCAACGGTAACCCGCTTACCACGGTTTCGGTAGCCAAGCGGTAAAAACGCCATGAATAAAGTGCGGGTATCGGAATTTTTGACCCGATACCCGCACTTCTCATTTATTTGCGGTTGTAAAAACTTCATAGCTTATGCCAAGACGCAAGTTGCACCGCGTGGAGAAAACGTTAGAGGGTATGTGATAGCATATGCATAGAAAGGGAGCGGATCACATGCCAAGTAATAACAGCAAATATTCAGAGGAGATGCGAGCTCAAACAGCGCAGTATATCATCGAAAGCGGGAAATCAGCGGCTAGTATGGCAGAGGAGCTTGGGGATTGATACAAACACCGTCTGCCGGTGGGTGCGGGAGTACCGAAAAGCGCATAAGCTGCCGAGCTATGCGGAGTCAAAAGGGATAAGAAGAACGGCGCCCAAATCCGAAAAAGAGCTGCTGCGCACGCGTGAGCTGGAACGTGAACTCAAGCAAAAAGAGAAGCTTTTGTCGGAAGAACGAGAAAAGGTCGAAATCTTAAAAAAATCCCTGCACATCTTCATGCAAACTCGCGGATGAAGTATGAAGCGATACGAAAATACAGCCCTGTTTATTCGGTGAGGAAGATGTGCAAGGTGTTGGGGCTCAAAGAGTCCGGGTACTATCAATGGTTCGGACGATATGAAAGGAATGCAGGGAAACGTCTTGAAGAACAGCGGCTTTCGGAGGTTGTCGGAGAGGTATTTTCTGCGAACCGGTGCGTTTACGGATACCGCAAAATACAGCGCGCCTTGGCGAAAGAGGGCGAAGCGCTCAGCGTATATAGAGTCAGGAAAATCATGCGATCCAATGGGTATTACCCGGTTGTGGTCAAGAAACACCGGCCGACACGCAACGGAAAAGCCGACGGCCGTTTTTACGAAAACAAGGTGCAGCAGCAAGGCTTATCAGTCCATGCTGAAGAAATTCAACATAATTTGAAACATGTCAAGACCGTCCTGCCCGTATGACAACGCTCCCGCTGAGAGTTTTTTCAGCGCCGCAAAGCGGGAGCATTGTCATACTTCATTGTCAGGCCGGAGTTTGATATGTCGGGGTTGTTTTCCAGCGACACGGTCAGCGTCACCTTCGAGCCTGCCTCGCCGGATGCGCTTGAGACAGTTACTTTTGGGGTGTTTGCCGGGGCCGGTTCCTCAATATCGATCGAAAACACTACCGGTTCCGAGGATCCGGCCTCATTTGAGGCGATCACGGTGAAATTGCTCGTACCTATCGTCGTTGGCGTGCCGGAAATAACGCCGCTGCCGCTGATACTTAAGCCGCTTGGCAAACTCCCAGAGAAAATGTGAAAGGAGGTTGGCAGATTGTCGGCGGTTATTGTAACGGAATATTGCGTTCCCACACTACCCGATGTGAGCGGGCCGGAAGGCGCAGTGATAACGGGCGAGATCGGCGTTGGAGCCGGATACTCCTGATTCAAAATTGCATATGTATGCGCATACGCTTCAACAGAGGAATAGATGACTGCATTAGCCGAGTAAAGGAACGCATGGTCTCCGATACTCATTACGCTGTCAGGAATTATGGTGCTCTTGAGGCTATAGCACCAGCTAAAGGCGTAACTGCCGATGCTCGTCAAACCGTCCGGAATGACCACATTCGCGAGGCCCCTGCATTCCTCAAACGCGGAGCCGCCGATGCTCTGCACGGTATCCGGGATCGTTACGGAGGTAATGCCTCTGCAGGTATAAAACGCGTAGCCGCCGATGCCCTTAACGCTGTATACCACGCCGTTTAAGGCGGCGCTTGACGGGATTGCAAACAAGCCGACAGTCGTCGCCGTGCTGACCGCCGGGTTCAGGCCGTCTCCCACCTGCGCCGTACCCGTACCGCCAAATTCCGCCAGCACTTTGTAGGTAATGCCGCCGACGGTAAAAATATTTCCCGGTTCGGGCGCGCGCACAACGGTCAGTCTGTTCCATTTTCCGTTTACATCGGTTGTGAAGCCCGCGCGCCGCTGTAAATATAAGCTTTGGCGTTATCGGAAAGATTATAAAAAGCATAAAGTCCAACAGTCGGCGCGTCGCCAAAAAAGTACACGGAGATCAGGCTTCGGCAGTCGCCAAACGCCCAGTCGCTGATGCTGGTCACGCCGCTCCCAATCGTCACGGATCCGATGCGGGAGTCGTAAAACGCATAGTCGCCGATGTTCGTCACGCTGTCAGGAATCGTCATGGGCGAATGTTTATAAAAATTTATCAACTACATGTGCTGTGCTCCCATCGAACAGCATGATTAGACGAGGTACTCCTCTGCACGGAAAACAGTGCGATCCAGTGTGTGGTTGTACACACTGATCCTCGCATTTTCCGGTATTTGCTGTAATCTCTGGCTGTCTCCGTACATTTTCACCGGCACACAGTCGGCGTCTTGCCCTAAACTCACGGTCTTGTGCCCGCGCCCGCTTGTGCATCGATTTTTAAACTGCCGACAGGCGTCTTTGCCCGCATAGATTGTGCTTTTCCCCTTTACTTTCTTCATAACACTTCGGCAGCACTCCTGCGTACAGTCATTTCCGAAGCCCTGAATTGATGTGTTTCCTGTAAAGTACTTGTCCATATGAGAAAACTGCGTGTTGTGGACTTCTGACAAGCTGATTTCCTGTGCTACTTGTCGCGCGTATTGTCTGTAAATATCGCGTGCCTTGAACTTCAAAACCTTTTTGCAGAAAGCGTCAAACTGGTGCCGGATATGTTCTTCAAAAGAAGTAACCTCCACTTTGTTCACCACCTTTTCGTTCGGGAATGGAAAGGGGATTTACCAAAGTTGGAGCAAAGAGTTTTGAGGTTTTCTAAAAGGGATTTGGGTTCTCCCAACAAGCTAAAATGAACGAGACTGAAAAGGAGAACACGCGGCGGAAGAATCTGGCGGCGGAATTAAGGCAATACCGCACAGAGATTGTGTGTGTATTGCGTAAGCAAATGACTTTTTGACGCAGGCATCGCCACGGCCTACGCAGAGCCCGGCAGCCGCTGGGAGAACGGCTGTATAGATAGCTTAAACATGCGGATGCGCTGCGGATTTTTAACCCGTGTCGGCTATGATTATCCCGGCGGCTCATAAACCGTGAATATAAGCGGCGGCAGGGGGCCGGTGGGGAGGCTATCCGCGATCTCGCACGGCGCCCCGCTCCTTCATCATCTGCGCATACACCATGAGCTCCTTGCGGGACGTGACGTCCAGCTTCATATATATGCGTTTATTATGCGTCTTGATCGTGTTGATCGACAGGCACAGGGCGTCCGCTATCTGCCTAGCGTCGCAGCCCTCAAGGTATAGGTTGAATACGGCCCTCTCGGCCGGCGACAGAGCGCCGATTTTTTTAATAAACGCATCGTACATAGTCGATGAGGCGGGCTTTGCCTCAGAAGCCTGCGCGCTCTTCCCGCGCGCTGAGTCCTGTCCGCTCAAAAACTCTATCAGATCGTCGATCTCCGGGATGCGTGTTCTTCCATATTCCTGCGCGCCGGATTCCCTGATCATGCGAAGCGCCTTCAAAACAGGTGAAAGATACCGCCTTGTGAGCACGACGGCAGCGAGCAGGCAGAGAATGAAAAAAAACGCCATAAGGCCGATCACCCTGCCGCTGCGCTCAGATACAAAGGCCGTGAAATCCTCCTTTGGCATCATCACGGCGAGCGCCCATCTCCGCCCGGCAAAGGCGGAATCGGCCGGGTGGAGAGATATCTCCTCAAACACCCCTGTATATTCTGTCCCGTCGGCGGCAAGGAACTCGTCAAGCGTATCGTCCCTGACCGTCAGCGCGCCCGCAAGCGCCCGCCGCTCTGCCGGATAGCTGCCCGCCAGCAGCGCACCCGACGCATCTAAGCGCCCGTCTTCCGTCATCGGCGCGATCATGGAGCACACCCGCGCATACGTCTCGTCCGGAGGCGAATATCTCGTCTTAAAAAGCTGCCCGCTTATCGAAAAGCCGCACATGCCGATCACGGTTTTGTCCTTTGTGAGAATCGGGACGCACAGAAATACCGACGGGATGTTGCCTCCTTCCAACGCAAAGTCGGAGGTCCAGAAGCAGAGGCGGGAGAGCACGGGAACACTCCCTCCCGCGGCGTTTTTTGCCGTTTCAAACATACCGCTATCGTATGCTTCGATTTCCTCGCGCCACTGGGGAAGAAGCGGGAGCCCCTTCTCCCGCGCGACTGCCATCGGTCCGCGCAGATAAGCAAGCCGCCGGCCCTCCGCGCCCCCTGTATCCGGCTCAGCGCTTTTGAGATACAGCCCCGCGCGGGAACGGCCCGCGGCGGCAGGCGAGGGGTTTGTTGTCGCGTTCAGGATCAAAAACGCTCCGCTTGCACGGCTTTTTTCAAGAGAGGCCTCGAGACTGTCGAAGGATCCGGCTAAAAGCCCTGTCAGGATCTCCGGGCGGCTTTGAATCCCGTCCGGCCTGACGCCGCCGCTTTTAAGCTGCCCATCCAGATATGACGAGAGCCCTTCTGCCAGCGCCGCGCCGTCATCGGACAGCTCTCCGAATTCTTCCGATACGTCCTCCGACAGGTGGCTTATCTCGTTGCGGAGCCAGGCGCTCGTCTCTGCATGTCCCGCTGACAATGCTCCGCTCAGGAGCAAAATCAGCGCGGTGCCCGACATGACGACGGCAAGAAAGAGAAGAAAAAACAGGAGCAGCCGTCTCTGAAGTGAGACGCCGCGGCTGCCCATATTTTTTATGTCCTCGCTGATCATTTCTGTCACTCGGGGTCTGCTCACATCGCCCCTCCTCTCGGCTAAATTTGGGGGGTTTTACCCCACAAAAGCGGCCTCTTTTCCCAAAAATCACCCCGGGGGTGATTACAAACGCGCCTAAAATATGTACAATTTATAGTGATGTTTTATGTGCGCTTTTGTTCTGGCAATTGCGCGTATACCGCCCTGATTATGGTATTTGGAAATATTATACCACCGCATCCCGGTCAAGTCCATGCTTTGTTTTTTATATGAAATAATGATTCCTCCAACAAAATTTTGTCTGAAAAACGTGAGCGCGGCGCACAAAGATACCTCTGTGTATGCCGCGGACGACGCCAAAACTTATACGAGGTGAAGAGAATGAAGGCAAAGGATTTATTTTTCAAAACAATGCCGTTTTGCTGGGCAAAGCTTCTGCTTGGGATCGCCACCGTGCTTGTTTCCGCTGTGCTGTTCGCCGTGATTATTGGAATTTCCTCGCTTTTCGGCGGCGAGGGCACGTGGATCGGCGTCCTTATCTGGCTTGGAGCGACAGGCATTGTGCGGTTTTTTATCATGCACTACGCGGGCTATATGGTGAAGGCCGGGCATGTGGCCATCCTTGCCACAGCCGTGACCGAGGGCCGCATCCCGGATAACCAGGTGAAGGCCGCGAAGCAGATGGTGGGGGAGCGGTTTTTGACCTCCAATGTTTATTTTGCCATTGACAAGCTGGTGAGCGGCGCGGTTAAACAGCTGCAAGGCATTGTCGGCAGGGCGGGGGGGCTGCTCGGCGCCGTGCCCGGCGTGGACGTTGTTGTTAAGGCGGCGCAGCTGTTTATCGACATCTCGCTCGGTTATGTGGACGAGTGCTGCCTGGGGTACACCTTTGTTAAAAAGGATCAGGGCGCTTTTAAGAGCGCCGCCGACGGCGTGGTCATTTATGCCCAGAACTGGAAGCCGCTCTTAAAAAGCGCCGCCAAGACGACGCTGATCGTTATCCTCTCCCTCGTTTTGGTCACAGCCGTCTCTTTCGCGCTGATCGGCGGACTTTTCACCCTGTTTAACTGGAACATGCTCGCGGCCTTTATTCTCGCGGCGCTCGTCGCCTTCGCCGTCAAGTTTGCTTTTATCGACAGCTGGATTCTCTGTAAGACCATCACGGTCTATATGGGCCTCGCGCAGACGACCGAGATTACCTTTGATCTATACGGCAAGCTCTGCGGCCTGTCATCCAAGTTTAAGGATCTCTTTGAAAAGGGGCGCGCCGAGGGCGGGCCTCAGCCAGCCTACGCTTCGGCAGGCACAGGCTATCAAAACGGCGGCTATACGCAGACAAAGGCGCCGGAGGCGAGACCTGTATTTTGCGGCTCCTGCGGCGCAAAAAACGACCCGGGCACCAATTTTTGCGGCTCCTGCGGCGCAAAAGTTTAAAATACTTATAATGTGGAGGAATTTAGATGAAACGCAAGGCTTTGGCAATACTTTTGGCTCTCACGGCGACCTTCTCCCTGATGTCCATAACGGCGATAGCGGCTTCGATTCCGGCAAAAACAGTTGCGCCCGTTATCGAGATTTTGGAAGAGCGCATATCAACTGACGGCGTTCCGTTTTTATATTGCGAGTTTTCCGTTCCCCAGAGCGTTATGGATATTGTAACCGCGGAGGGCGATGTTTCTGTGGGCTTTGACTATGCCGTGAAAATGGATAACGGCCAGTGGGTCGGCGGCGAAGGCCTCGCCTATTATCTGACGCCCGGTGAGAACATCGAAGGAAAGGCAAATCGGTATTTTTTTAATATTGATCAGCAGAATGACAACATATCCGGCGCAATTGATATTAAGGCGCACAGTTACAGCGTGAAGCTTCTGTTCCTGTACAATAACCAGGGCGCTATTTCCTATTCTGACTTTGGGACAGAGAAAAGTGTAGGCGCTTCGGGCGCCCAGTCTCCGGCCCCGGCAGCGGCCGGCAAAACCGTTACGCTTGACGCGACTATCCGCGACTTTCATGCCGACGGTATCCTGTTTGAGGGGAACATTGCCTCGCCGCAGGGCCTTGTGCAGGCAAAGCTCGGCGCGGGCAAAAAACCGGTGTTCAACCTTCCGCTTTGGAGCGAAAACTGGCCGGGCGCAACGCAGGCGAAGCTTGATTCTCTGTTCAGCGATGTGGCCGGGGTTAATATGAAAACCACAAAAACGCTGACCTTTACTGCCGACAGCGAAAATTTTTACGTTTTGGATTCGTCGAAGACCGGCGGGTTTTTCCCCATCGACAAAGAACTCTTCGGCAACGAGGATCGGGATCACAACTTCTGGTTTTCAATGGAATGCCACGCGAAATTCAATTACCAGGGCTTTGAGGAGTTTGAATTTGTCGGCGACGACGACGTGTGGGTCTTCATCGACGGCGTGCTCGTCATCGACATCGGGGGCGTACACGGCGCCTCCGGCAAGAACATCTCGCTTCCCGAGCTTGTGAGCGCCGGAACGCTTGATATCAAAAAGGGCGAAACCGTGGATTTCGACTTTTTTTACATGGAGCGGCACACCTCAGAATCAAATTTCTACGCCCGCACGAACATTGATTTCACTTACACACCCATTGCCTCGGGCTGGGCCACGGCCGAGCTGCAAAAAGCCGACGAGCTGGGACTCATACCCGATTCGCTCAAAACCGCCGACCTGACCAAGAACATCACGAGGGCCGAGTTTGCGGCAGTGGCCGTCAAGGTTTACGAAAAACTGGCAAACACCAAAGCGCTGCCCGCCACGGTTAATCCCTTTAAGGACACCTCGGACGCTGAAGTACTGAAGGCATACAACACAGGACTGATGGTGGGTATCGCCGCCGACAAATTCGACCCTAACGCGCTCCTGAACCGCGAGCAGGCGGCCACGGCGCTGACGCGCGTGTTCAAGCGGGCCACGATCCCGGCATGGACCTTCGCGACCGACGCGAGCTACACGCTTAAATTCACCCAGCCGGCAAGCTTTGCCGACGACGCGCAGATATCCGCCTGGGCCAAGCCATCGGTCTACTTCATGGTGGCAAACGAGATCATCAAGGGCGTGGGCGGGAATAAATTCGCGCCGCGCGCCGTGACAAGCGCCGAGCAGGCGCAAGATTACGCGTCGGCCACGCGTGAGCAGGCCCTTGTCATCGCCGTTCGCATGGTTGAGAGCCTCGGCGGCAAGGCGGCCGAGTTTACGGCGGTATAGCTGTCCTCCAAAATCGTACAGGCAAAAAGCGGGCGGTATCCTTTCGGATATCGCCCGCTTTGAAATCCCACGCCATGCTCCCGGCTTTACTGAATAATCATCGTCCCGACGCCCTCATCGGAGAACAGCTCCATAAGTATCGAATGCTCAACACGTCCGTCGAGGATTGTCGCGCGCTTTACGCCCCTGCGCAGCGCCTCGACGCAGCAGTCAATCTTCGGGATCATGCCGCCCGTGATGACGCCGTCTTTAATCAGGCCCGGAACATCGGAGAGCCGAACCAGCGGTATCAGCGTTTTTTCGTCCTTCGCGTCCCCAAGCAGGCCGCGCACATCGGTGAGCAGGATCAGCTTCTCGGCGCCAAGCGCTGTGGCTATCTTCGCGGCGGCGGTGTCGGCGTTTATATTGTACGAGGTCTCCTCGTCCACGCCCATCGCGACGCTCGACACGACCGGAATCTGCCCGGAGTCGAGCGCGTTTGTTATGACCTCGGGGCTGATCTCAACGATCTCTCCGACAAGGCCGTAGTCCTCTCCGTTATCAAGCAGCCGCTTCGCGCGGATCATGCCTCCGTCGAGCCCGCAAAAGCCCACGGCGCTGCCTCCCGCACGGCAGACAAGCGAGACTATATCCTTGTTCAGCTTGCCGCAGAGCACCATCTGTACAATTTCCATCGTCTCGGCGTCGGTATACCGCAGGCCGTTAACAAACACGGATTCCTTGCCCGTTTTTTTCAGCATCGCCGATATCTCAGGCCCGCCGCCGTGAACCAGCACGACGCGCACCCCGACGAGCGAAAGCAGCACAATGTCGCTGATGACAGCCTTTTTGAGGTCCTCGTTTATCATCGCGTTGCCGCCGTATTTAATTACGACGGTCTTTTTGTTGTAGGCCTGAATGTACGGCAGAGCCTCGATCAGCACGCCCGCGCGGTCAAAGCCGTTGTCCTTTTTCATGTCCTGTAGTCTCCGTTGATCTTCACATAGTCGTAGGTCAGGTCGCATCCCCAGCAGGTGGCCTCGCAGGCACCCTCGTTCAGGTTAACCTCTATGGAAACCTCCTCCTGCGACAGGATGCGCTTGGCTTTTTCCTCGTCAAAGCTGAGCCCGGCGCCCTTTTCGCACACGAGTATCGAGCCCTCCTTCGAGCAGAACTCGATGTCGACATATTCCGGCCTGAACGGAGCCTTTGAATACCCCATCGCGCAGAGAACCCTGCCCCAGTTGGCGTCGGCGCCGAACATCGCCGCCTTGACGAGCGACGACGAGATGACGCTCATCGCGAGCCTCTCGGCGGCGTCCTCCCCGCGCGAACCGTATACCCGGCAGGTGACAAGGCGTGAAGCGCCCTCGCCGTCGCGCGCCATAAGCCTCGCGAGGCAGCTGTTTACATAGCTCAGCGCTTCGTAGAATTTGTAATAGTCCTCGCTTTTCCACTCGATCTGCGCGTTCCCGGCAAGCCCGGAGGCGAGAATCGCCGCCATATCGTTTGTCGACGTATCGCCGTCGACGCAGACGCGGTTATATGTCTTTTGCGTGGATTCATAGAGGGCGGCGTGCAGCATCTCGGAGGTTATCGCGGCGTCGGTCGTGATAAACGCGAGCATCGTGCCCATATTCGGCATAATCATGCCCGAGCCCTTCGCGATGCCGCCGATTTTCACGGTCTTGCCGCCTATCTCCAGCTCGACCGCGACCTCTTTTTTGCGGAGGTCGGTCGTCATAATCGCGCTCGCCGCGTCATCTGAGCCTCTCTCCGACAAGGCCTTTGCCAGCGCGGGCGCGGCTGTTTCTATCACGTCGATATTAAGCCTCTGGCCGATAACGCCGGTTGAGGCGACGATCACCTCGGAGGGCTTGATTCCAAGCTCCTTCGCGACGCAGGAGCACATGCGCTCGGCGTTTTCCTGCCCGTCGGGCGCACAGGCGTTGGCATTGCCGCTGCAGCAGACTATCGCGCGCGCGCTGCCGCTCTCAAGGTGCTCCATCGTGACGTAAATCGGCGCGGCCTTGACCTTGTTCGTCGTATAGACGGCCGCGGCGGCACAGTCCGTTTCCGAAAAAACAAGCGCGAGGTCGCGCCTGTCCTTGTTTTTGCGCAGGCCGCAGTGTATACCCGCGGCTTTAAATCCAAGCGCGGCAGTGACGCCGCCGCTGATCTCCTTCATAATCCGACCATCCCTTTCAAAGAAACAAAAGTGTATATATCCACCCTCGAGCCAGCCGCCGCGCAAGTCTGCGCGGGTTCAGACGCAGCGGCTCCGAGGGCTCCGCTCTTCTCTGCTAAAACGCCGGAGGGATCATTTGCAGCCCGGCGGCCTCGTCAAACCCCAGCGCGATGTTCATATTCTGCACGGCCTGGCCCGCCGCGCCCTTGACCATATTGTCAATGGCGGAGACGACGATCAGTGTGCCCGTGTGCGGATCCTCGTGCAGGGAGATATCGCAGTAGTTCGACATGCGGACGTTTTTGAGGTCGGCGTACCTTCCATTCTCCAGCACGCGGACAAATAGCTCGCCTTTGTAAAAATCGCGGTAGGCCGCGTGGATATCGGAAAGCGCGCGGCCGCCCTTTTGGAGATACATCGTCGACAGTATCCCGCGGTTAACCGGCAGCAGATGCGGCACAAATGTGACCTTCACGTCCGTGCCCGCCATCTTAGACAGCGTTTGCTCGATCTCGGGCGTGTGCCTGTGCGCGCCTGCCTTGTACGGCGAAAATCCCTCATTGAGCTCCGGATAATGCGTGTTTTGCGTGAGCGCGCGCCCCGCGCCCGTTACGCCGGATTTCGCATCGATGATGATGCCCTCCGCGCCGCAGAGCCCGAGGCTCAGCGCCGGCCAAAGGCCAAGCGCGGCGGACGTCGGGTAGCACCCCGGGTTCGCGATTATTCCCGCGCCCTTAATCTTCTTACGGCTGAGCTCACAGAGCCCGTAAACCGCGCTTTTATGCAGCTCCTTATCGTCGAAGGAGCCGTTATACCACTTTTCGTACTCACTCTCGCTCTCAAGGCGAAAGTCCGCGCCGAGGTCGATAAACAGCCTGCCCTTTGCGGCGCACCGGGCGGCAATCGGCTGCGAAAGCCCGTGCGGAAGCGACGCAAAAACGACGTCGCAGCTGTCTTCAATCCCGTCGGAGGACGAAAGCTCTTCGTCGCGTACATGCAGCAGGGCGGGATATACGTCCGAGAGCCTTTTGCCCTCGAAACTTACCGAGCTCAGCACGCTCAGCTCCGCCTCAGGGTGCCCGCTCAGTATCCTGACGAGCTCCAGACCGGCGTATCCCGTCGCGCCCACTATCCCGGCTTTAATCAACGGCCTCACCCCTGCTTTCAATAAACCCTTTGATATTCTCCATCTCGGCGCGGACGCTCTCCTTCGACGGCCCGCCCGGCACACGACGCTCAGCGACGCAGGTGCGCAGCATCAGGGCTTCGTAAATAGTCTCGTCAAACATGTCGGAGATCGCGCGGAAGTCTTTCAGCGTCAGGGTTTCCAGCGTTTCTCCCAGCTTTATGCACATCGACACGAGCCTGCCCACGATCCTGTAAGCGTCGCGGAACGGGAGGCCTTTTTTAACGAGGTAATCGGCGCAATCGGTCGCGTTGATGAAGCCTGTGGACGCGGCCCGCCGCATGTTCTGCGGCCTGACGGTCATCGTCTCGAACATTGGCGTGAACACCTCGAGGCAGAGCTTTGCGGTGTCCAGCGCGTCAAACACGGCCTCCTTGTCCTCCTGCATATCCTTGTTGTAGGCCAGCGGCAGGGCCTTCATAACCGTCAGCATCGCGAAAAGCGAGCCGTATACCCTGCCCGTCTTGCCGCGAACAAGCTCGCACACGTCCGGGTTCTTTTTCTGCGGCATGATTGACGATCCGGTCGAATAAGCGTCGTCGAGCTCAATAAAGCCGAACTCCCACGAGCACCAGAGGATGATCTCCTCAGAAAAGCGCGACAGGTGCATCATCAGGATCGACAGCGCGGCGCACAGCTCGATCACAAAGTCCCGGTCGGACACGCCGTCGATGCTGTTGCCCGTGATGCGGGCAAAGCCAAGCTTTTCACGGACAAGCTCACGGTCGATCGGGTACGTCGTCGAGGCCAGCGCGCCTGAGCCGAGCGGCATCTCGTCCATGCGGCCTATGCAGTCCTCCAGCCTCCCAACGTCGCGCCTCAGCATCTCGGCGTAGGCCATTATATAGTGGGCGAACGTCGTAGGCTGGGCGCGCTGCAGGTGCGTATACCCCGGCATGACGGTGTCGAGGTTACTCTCCGCCTTTTTGAGGATCGCCGTTTGCAGCTTTAAAACGAGCGATATAAGCGCCTTTGCCTCTTTTTTCAGGTACATACGCAGGTCGAGCGCGACCTGGTCGTTGCGGCTTCGCGCCGTGTGCAGCCTTTTGCCCGTGTCGCCGATGCGCGCAGTCAAAAGGCTCTCGATATTCATGTGTATGTCCTCGTTGTCAACCGAGAACTCCGCCGCGCCGGACTCAATCTCGCCGAGTATCGCGCGCAGGCCGGAGACGATCTGCTCCGACTCGCCCGCCGGGATGATGCCCGTCTTGCCGAGCATCTCCGCGTGCGCGATGCTGCCCTCGATATCCTCACGGTAGAGCCGCGCGTCGAACATAATGGACGAATTGAAGTCGTTTACAAGGTCGTCAGTCTCTTTTTGGAATCTTCCTGCCCAAAGCTTCATAAAAAACACCCTTTTTTGAGGTTCGGCCCAAAAGGCCGGCACTTAATGCGTTATTTCCCGCCCCTGAGCAGCGCGCCGACCTTCACCGGCAGGCCGAACAGGTTGATAAACCCGCCGGCGTCCGCGTGGTCGTAGTCCGACTCGCCGAAAGACGCGAGATCCTCTGAGTAAAGCGAATGCTCCGACCATACGCCGGCACAGATAATATTGCCCTTGTAGAGCTTAAGCCTGACGCTGCCGGTTACATATTCCTGCGTTTTGTCAACAAACGCGGAGAGCGCCTCGCGCAGCGGCGTGAACCACTGTCCGTTGTACACAAGCTCGGAAAAGCGCACGGCGAGCTGCTCCTTGAGGTGCGACGTGTCCTTGTCCAGCGTGATCTGCTCGAGTACCCTGTGCGCCTTGTAGAGTATCGCGCCGCCCGGGGTCTCATAAACGCCTCGGCTCTTCATGCCGACGAGCCTGTTTTCGACAATGTCGGTGATGCCGATACCGTTCTTTCCGCCTATCTCGTTCAGTCGGCGCACAAGCTCGGAGGCCTTCATGCGCACACCGTCAAGAGAGGACGGCGCGCCCGCTTCAAAGCCGACAGTCACATACGTGGGCTCATCCGGCGCTTTTTCCGGCGTCACGCCGAGCTCCAGAATCTTATCATAGTCCGGCTCGTTGCCGGGGTCTTCAAGGTCAAGCCCCTCATGGCTGAGGTGCCAGATGTTTTTATCCTTCGAGTAGTTTGTCTCGCGGTTTATCTTCAGCGGAATATTTCTGGCCTCGGCATATGCTATCTCGTCCTCACGGCTCCTGAGGTCCCACTCGCGCCACGGGGCGATAATCGCCATATTCGGGGCGAAGGCCTTGATCGTCAGCTCAAAGCGCACCTGATCATTGCCCTTGCCGGTGCAGCCGTGGACAATCGCGTCGGCCCCCTCGCGCAGCGCGATCTCGACAATGCGCTTTGCTATGACAGGGCGGGCAAACGACGTGCCCAGCAGATACTCGCCTTCGTACACGGCACCCGCCTTCATCGTAGGCACGATGAAATCATCCACAAATTCGTCCGTCAGGTTCTCCACAAAGCATTTTGACGCGCCGGTCTTTATCGCCTTTTCGATGAGGCCGTCGAGCTCGTCG
>JAVBNY010000004.1:0-348285 GCA_031551205.1 Oscillospiraceae bacterium
AATGCTTTGCTTGCCGTGTACGACGGTGGGCTGCTGTTTCTGCGCCTTTAGCTCTGCAATCAGCTTTTCAAGGGCTTTGCGGATTTCAGCGACGGTCAAATTGGCAATTTTCGCGCCAAGCTGCATACTTTCCCGGTTTACTTCCTCATGTAGCAAAGGTCAAGGCCTCCTTTCCCGGCTATTCACCCCAATGCGCCATATCGTGGGCGACAAGAGCGGTGTAATAGCTGTCAATCGTGGACGGCGCGTTAAAAAGCACCGCCAGCATATATTTTTTGATATTGCGGATTTTGGTTGTGTTCTGCTTCATGCAATCAAAAACAAACTCAATATGGCTGCTGGTGAGCTTCAAAAACTTTGCTTTCACAAGCTCGGCGGGATAATCGTCACCGGTGACGCGGATTGTTTTTCTCGCTGTGCATACGGTTTCAAGGATAAGGTCAACGATTTCGTCAAGTTGTTCTTTGTTGACACGGTTATACGTTACAAAGTGGTCGTACTCGATATTCTCTTTGATGATTTCCTCATAAATCCTGTATGCGTCATTCGGTTCTGTTCCGTTACTTTCCGGCGGCGCAGCCGCGTCCTCCAAAGGCAAGGGGTTAGGGGAATGGATAGGAATGGAGTAGGTGCTTGATAAATCCGTATTTGATAAATCTATTTTGGATAAGTCAGTTTTTGATACTTCTTTACTTAATTGCATTGGATTTTCCAACATAGGGTTTTCCAATACCGGCTTGCCCGCTGTTGGATTTTCCAATATCGGACAATCCAATTCCGGCGACGGCTGCGGCTGCTCGTATATCACATAATCCGCACCGCGCAACCGGCCTTTGTCGTCGCGCTCCCGTGTACGCTGGATATATCCGGCGCGTTCAAGCTCTCGGACGGCTTCGCGGATAGCGTCGATTTTTTCCCGGTTGATATGGGATAGACCGGCAAGGGTATAGTCCCAATCCTCCGGCAAGGAAAGCATTTGCGATAACAAGCCTTTTGCTTTTAGGGTCAAGTCCTTATTTCGCAAGTGGTGATTTGACATAACCGTGTAGCCCTTGTTTTTCTCTACGCGGAATACTGCCATAGCGCATAACCTCCTTTTCTGAAAAATGGCAAAAAAAACACCGTAGGTTTTAAGCCTACGGCGCAAGAGGGGCATACGTCATTACGATTGCAACGCCCCTTTCATTTTGGTAAAATTAAGAGGGATACCGCTTTGAAAACAGTATCCCACCTATTGCTTGTCCGATTTCGATATATTACTTGTTTGTCGCTGTCGTGAAAACCTTGATTTTATGGGATTTCTGCGGGTATCGTTATTCTACCCTTATATTTAATCGCCCGGCGTGGACTCAGGTGATGGCGCAGGCCGAGCGCGGGGAGCGGATCGGCACCAGACCTCCCTACGGCTACAAAAAAAGTGGGGACAATCCAAAACAGATTGTCCTCGATGAACAGGCTGCGGAAACTGTGCGGCACATTTTCGCGCTGTGCGCCGAAGGGCGGGGTCCCAGTCAGATTGCCAAGCAGCTGAAGGCTAAACGAGTGCTTACACCAAACAATTACTACTTTCAGAGAAATGGCGTGGCTCTGACAGGGCTGGATACTACCCGTCCTTACAACTGGGGATCAACCACCATTGCCGGTATCCTCTGTGATGTTTCCTATCTCGGCCATACCGTCAACCTGCGCTACACCACCCCCTCCTACAAGAACAAGAAGCAGATCCTCCGCCCGGAGTCCGAGTGGCTGAAATTTAAAAACACCCATGAGCAACTCATTACGCAGGAGCAATGGGACATTATTCAGGATATCCGCAGCCACAAAAAACGCCCACCCAAGAAGATGGATGAGCCGAATATGTGCTCTGGATTGATATTCTGCGCAGACGGTGGCGGCATGCTGGTACTTCACCGGGCTCATACCATGAAGGAAAATCAAAACAATTTTATGTTCTACATCTACAAAAAGCGGAGCAAGGAAGAGTGCAGTGCCCATTTCATTCGGGAGGTTCAGCTCAAGGCAATTGTGCTGGATGACTTGAAGCGTGTAACCCATTACGAGCGGCAGAAGGAGCAACTGTTTGCAGAACATATTACCCGCAAAAATGAGCTGGAGACAAGGCGTGAGATCACCGCCGTGCAGCGGGAGTTAGAGAGCACTACTCGTCGCAAAAAGGAACTGGAAACACTATTCAAGCGTCTTTATGAGAACAATGCGATGGCACGCATCCCCGCCGAACAGTACCGGCTTCTGTCCGAGGAGTACATCACAGAGCGTGCCCAGATCCTAGACCGGATACCACAGCTTGAGGAGCGACTGGAGAAACTTCAAAGCACCCTCACAAATGTAGATCGCTTCATTGACAAGGCAAAACGATACACCCAAATCGACGAGTTGACGTCCGAACTGCTGCATCTGTTTATCCAGAAGATCGAGGTTGGAGAGCGTGCAGAGAAGTATTCCCGCACCGCCGAGCAGGGCATCTGGATCTACTACCGTGATGTTGGCTTGCTTGATGTCCCGGCAGAGCAGGCAGATGGTGAGGGAGAAGACTTCCTCGAATGGGATGACGATGATTTTACCTGCGAGGAAGAGCCGCAATCTATCCAGTCAGCATAGCAGCACAAAAGCAAAACCGGGCAAAACAGCGAAAGGCGGACAGCCGAAGCTGCCCGCCTTTCCTAAAAACTACCCCAGTTCACCTTGTGTCCCTATGGACACCGAGCCAAAGGCGCGGCTGCTTTTTAAGTCCTATGTCATAAACAGCGGAAGCCTGCCCGCCTTCGCGAGAAGCACCCTTCGCTCGACCTCATACCAGTTCACAAGACGCCACCATGCGTCGACGTAGTCCGGGCGGCGGTTCTGGTATTTCAGGTAATACGCATGCTCCCAAACGTCACACACGAGCACCGGCGGACCGCTCCACTGAGTCAGGTTCTGATGCTTCTCACACTGGAGAATCTCCAGACGCCCAAATGCAAGATTATAGATCAAAACACCCCAACCTGATCCCTCAACGGTCTTTGCCGCCTCAGAAAACTGCGCTTTGAACGCGCCCAAGCTGCCAAAATAGCTGTCGATCATCAGCTGCGTTTCACATCTTGGTGAGCCGCCTGCGTCAAGCGGGGCCATGATCGTCCAGTAAATACTGTGCAGGATATGGCCTGCGCCGTTAAAGGCCAGCTCCTTTTCCCAGAACTTTATGTAGGCGTAATCACCGGACTCGCGGGAGATCATTAACGCGATCTCCGCTTTGTTCAGGCCGTCAACATAGGCCTTGTGGTGCTTGTTGTGATGAATCTCCAGCGTTTCTCTGTCAATAATCGGCTCCAGTGCTGCGTATCCGTAAGGCAGCGGCGGCAGCTTGTGTCCCCCGATGGGAACAGAGGCCTGTGGTCCCAGCAATTGTATCCCTCCTGTCATGTTGACGCGCCTCTTGGTCGCCCGCCATTGTCCACAGACAGCACGCCATAGGCCCTTTCGCCTATTATCCGCGGGCTGACCAGGCAAAAAAGAGGCGCGAAAGCGAACGGCTCTCCTCTTCTCAGCGGCGCGGCCAAGGCAACGCCACCCTTATCTTTTTTGTAAAGTACGCCAGTGGCTTCGTTCAGCGCCCGGGACAGGGCCGCGTCGGAGATGCGGACGGCGGCGGGATCAAAGCTCTGCCAGCCGTCCGAAGATTTCGGCCCCTCCTCTCGCGCAAGCGGCGGAGATTTCACCTGCGGCTGTGCCTGCCCTTGCCCTAAAATCTCGGCCATCATCTCTCTTCCCTGCTCCGCGCCTGCGCTTTTGAGCTCCATACGGGAAAACGCACGGCGCGCGAAAAGACCGCCGTCGAGCGGCTGCATCACGCCCACGAGCAGTCTGGCGCCTTCAAATACGGCCCACGCGCGGAATATCTCCCCCACCGCCGGCCTTGAACACCTGACCGTGAATGAGGTTTTGATCCCGGAGGGCTCGATCAGCATTGTCCCGATTTTCTGCCCGGAAAAAAAAGCCGGAAGGATAGTCTCTGACATAGCAAACCGCCCCCCTGTATCATATGAACGGGGGGCGGCGTATATAACCTTGTGAAATTACGGACGCGCAGCTCAGGTGTGCGTCGCCGAGACGATGTGCGACTCCTCAAGCGCGCGCTCAAACGACTGGTCAATGTCCCCAAGCCGGATCTGCTTTGTGCAGAAGGGAAGCACCGAGGACCTGTGCGTTATAATAAGGCAGGTGGGGCGCGGCTCAATGCTCTTGATCCCTTCAAGCACGCGCAGCTCCGTCTTCTCGTCGAGAGCCGAGGTGGCCTCGTCCAGAATGAGCACCGGAGATTTTTTAATAATAGCCCTCGCGATCGAAACCCTCTGCGCCTGACCCTCGGAAAGGCCCGCCCCGCGCTCGCCGATGATGGTGTTAACGCCGTCAGGCAGATCCTTCACAAAATCGTACGCAGCGGCCACGCGAAGCGCCTCAACAATTTCCTCGTCGGAGGCCTCCGGACATCCCATCCTCAAGTTGTCGGCCACGGTGCCTGAAAACAGCGTGTTCCCCTGCGGAACGTAGGATATCATCTCTCTGATTGAAACAGACGCTGGATAGTCTATCCCGTCAACCTCAAACTCAATCGCGCCGCTGTCAGGTTGAATCAGCGCGAGCACGGCGCGGATAAGCGTCGTTTTACCTACGCCCGACGTCCCCAAAATGGCCGCGACATCGTGCGGCTGAAGGTCAAATGAGATGCCTGAAAGAACCGGCGTCTTCCCGTCATAAGAGCAGCTGACGTCCTTCGCCCTGATCGCGACATCCTCTGGAAGAAGCGGCGCTATAAGCCTCTCCTCCTTGTCAATCGCCTCAATATCGCGTATGCGCTCAGCGGAGGCGACGATCGCGATAATCATAGGCACGGTTCCCGCGAGTCCCATAATCGGACCCTGCACCTGCTGAACCAGCGTCATGAACATGGTCATGTCGCCGAACATGATCGTGCCGTTAAATAGCCCGAAAACGCCCCAGATAAAGGCCAGCGTGGACCCCGTCAAGATCCCGGCGTTGAGTACCAGCCCCGCCAGAACTGTAACCCTGTTGCGCCTTATGATCAGCTTCATGCGCTTGTCCTGTATGCGGGAAAGCGCCTCCATGCTCGCGTCTTCAAACGTGAAGGATTTGACAATCGTGAGGTTCGCAGTCGTCTCCTGCATAAAAGAGCGGTATTCCGCCTCGGTTTCCTGCACTTTTTTCTGAAGAACCTTCAGCTTTACGGAGATCGTGCGCGAGACAATCACCGTAACCGGCGCGATAATCAGGAGGGACACCGCGAGAGACGGTGCGCTCGCCATCAGCGCGGCAAAAGCGCCGACAAAGCGCACGACAAGGGAGATGATCGACGGAAAGACCGACGTAATCCCGCCTGAAACCGCATTAACATCGCTTGTAAGGCGTGTCAGCAGGTCGCCGCTGTGAAACTTCGAGATCGGAATCCATTTCGACCTCATTATCCTGTCGAAAACCTTCCGCCTGATACTGAAGTTGAACCGCTCGTTGACAACCACAACATACATTGAGGAAAGCACGCCGATGCCCAGGTTTACAACAAGCGCGGCCAGGTATGCCACCAGAAACGTCGCAATCTGATTTTGGTCCTTGCCCTGTGCGCCGTTGATGACATTTCTTGAAATCATCGCAATCAATATGCTTAAAAGCGACGATGTGACATCGATGGCCACAATAAAAATCAGCTTCAGGCGAAAGCCTTTAGATTTGTCAAAGATCCACGCGAAGTTGACCCATTTTTCAGGCAGCTTTTTGATAAGCGAAAAGAATTGCTTGATAATTTTCATCACAAAATCCCGCCAGCTTTTAATGTCCGCCTGCTTATAAGAAATCCCGGCGCAAACCGGGAAACTTAAAACCTGAACTTGTATCCGCGCAGGAAAAGCGAGGCGTTGAGTATTCTTATGCGCACAGGCAAAAGCCCCATCCAGGCCCAAACCAAAAGACGGTAAAGCCTGCCGCGGCAGTCGATCCTCTTTTTGGGCCTGTAAATTGCGGCGACCTTTGCCACAATCTGACTAGGCAAAAGCGGCCCCTCAATCTCATCCTGAGAGTCCCCGACAATGTAAAATCTGTCCGCGCTGATGCGGCACACCCTGTGCATGACGTAGACGCCGTCTAACCGCCTTGCCATGACGATATCGCGAAGTAAAATTTCGTTATAAGGAACCCTTACAAGCTCCACGCTGTCGGTGAGGTGCCTCAGAAACGGGTACATGCTGTTACCGGTAACGGCAAACTTGAACGGTTTTCCCTGGCTGAGAAATTCCTCGGCAAACCCGAAAAGAGCCTCGGCCGGAATCCCTACCCGCTGGTCATTTCCTAGGCCTCGGTCAGGCATTTGGAAAGCACCTCCACAGCCTCTTTATCCGGCCTGCATCTCAGCAAAAACACCTTGCCCGATGAAACAATCCTGTCGACGGCGTCCATAGCCGTGTGCATAAACTCCGTGTCAAAATAAGGCAGAAAGCTGCGTGGCAGCATATATTCGACCGCTTTGCCCGGCGTTAGCCTGAAGGCCTCGTTTTTTTCCGCACGCTCAATAAATACCAGCGCTTTTAGCGGAATCATCTTATTTACGTATATCTCGGAGCTGCCGCTCCACGCCGTCCCGCAGCACATGAGCCGTTCACCGTCAAAAACAAAAGCCGGCCTGTCCCCGTTCAGGTCAACGGCGCCGAGATGCTCCTTCCAGAGGTTCGCCTGCGTCGTCTTGCCCGTTTCAGACGGGGCAGAAAAGGCGATAGCCTCGCCTCCATACTCGATTGCGGCCGCGTGAATGACCATGCCTCCCTTTTTTATGAACGCATTTCTGAATATTATTTCGCCCGCAGGCCCCGCAAGGTAGAAATTCAGTTCATCCGCGTCCCTGTAGTAAAGAGTCGCGCTCTTCCAGTCAACGGTGAAATCGCAAGCGGACTTGATCGTATCCCCGCCGGATTCAAAAAACTCAAACCTGCCGTGGCCATTATTGCGCCTGTGCCAGATAAGACCGCGATCCTCCTTGTAGATAAGGTCGCTGCCATCGCCGGACGGGATACCCTTTTCGGCGCGAATATAAACGTCAGGTTCCTCAAACGGCGCAGACTCGAAAATTTTAAATTTCTCAATAATAATATCTTCATCATACTCGATGATGATTTTTTCTCCGGCAACGATGTAGTAGTATTTTGACATCTTCCCTCCAAGAAAATACGCGGAGAGCGGGCCCACTCTCATGGCACGGCCCGCATCCGCTGATTTTATACAATCAATTGTCTTCCTTCTGAGATCTCATATACGCCGCCCTTTCGCAGAGATAAGGCGCCTTCTCGGAAAATCCTCCGGTCTCGGTGAGTATCCTCGCGGGGCACTTCAGGCAGTATTTCGCGTCCGGACATTCGTCGCACTCCTTGGGCATATGAACCTCGGCGCACAGCGCCTTGAGATCCTCCCACGCCTTCGCGATCCCGCCTTCCAGCGGGAACGACGTCGGCCTGCTCATAAGCGCGCACGGCGTCAGCTGCCCGTCCCATGTGATCCAAAGCGTGCAGTGAGAGGCGCCGCACTTGAAAGCGCCCTCTCTCGGCTTTTGAGGTATCTTTTCAGGGAGGGAATCATCGACGCTTTCAATCTTGGAAAGGTCTTCCTTATCTGCCTCGTCCTCAATTCCGAGCCTCTTCTTCTCTGCCTCAATCTCATTGGTTCGCTTCAGCACATGCTCATAGATCGCCCTTTCCAGCTTGACCGACTCCACAGCGGGGAGCCTGGAGCCAATAGGATCAAGCCCGGTATCGTCCCTCGAGGGGGAGACATAGTTAACAAGCCCAACCTGCTTGCCGAGCGAAAGTATGTAATCGGCGACCCTGAACACAGACTCGCGGGTCTCCTTAATAATAATCGTACGGTATCTCGTGCTGATGCCCGACTCTTCGAGCAGACGAACGCCCCGGTCGACATAGTCAAAAGCTTTGTTGTTGCCGCTGACGCGGCCGTAGTCCTCGTTCGAGGCTCCGTAAATCGAAACAGCCATGCGGAGCGGCGGGCGCTTTTTGAGCCACCCGATAATCTCGGGGGTGATGGCCATCGCGTTCGTATTAATGGTGAGAAGCATACCAAGGTCATAAATCCTCTCGTATATCTCCCTGAAATCCTTGCGCACAAAAACCTCGCCGCCGGAAAACATGATATAAAGAAGACCCATGTCACGCAGCTGGCAGGCCAAATCAACCCACTGATCCGCGGAAAGCTCGGAGTCAATAACTTTTTTGTCGTTCTCAGCGCAGACATAACACATCTTGCAGGCTAGGTTGCACCTTGACGTGAGCTCAAACGTCGCGTTCAGCGGCGAATTGTTATCCATCGAATATCTAAGAAGCTTGGATTGAAAATCGCTGAAGCTCCCCATCAGTCTATCAGCCCCTTCGTTTGAACTGTCTCAATAAAAGCGCTGACGTCTTTGCGGGCTGTATCCTCATCAACGGAATATTCGCCGAGTATCTTTGAAACTAGCTCCTCTTCAGTGGCGCCGGTTTCAAGGAATTTCCATAAAAAAGCTCCGCTTTCGGACAGCGTAAGAATCCCGTTGACCTCGACAACACGCTCGCCGATCGGGACTACGACCCACTGATCCGCAACTCTCCTGAGAATAAATCCTGCCTTAATCTTCATATTAGCACATCCTTTACACAGAATATTAACGGGAGAAAACATAAAAACCCAAAAAACTAATCGAAAAATGTGGATAACAAATACTACTATAGCACGATTTGACCTCAAATTCAATATAAATTATTGACAGGTTCAAGCAAAAACCGTGTCCAGCAAATTTTGGAACGCGGATAAACACAAAACAAACCCCCCGCTTTTGCGGAGGGCTGAAATATCAAAATCAGCGATATAATGCATTTGTAATATAAACGACAAAATTACTGAAAGCCTCAGTTCTTGCCGGTAATGCCAAACTTCCTGTTAAAGCGGTCAACGCGGCCGCCGGTGTCGACGAGCTTCTGTTTCCCGGTATAAAAAGGATGGCATTTCGAGCATATCTCGACCTTTATATCCTTCTTCGTCGAGCCTGTCTCAATAACCTCGCCGCAGGCGCACCTAATAGTCGTCTGGTTGTAATTCGGATGGATTCCCTCTTTCAAAACATTCACCTCGCTTTGTCCTTCTCTCATACCAGAGAGATTTTAGCACATTTCATTATCGATTGCAACAGTTATTTGTCTGTCTGCCGCAAAAAACTTGCCGCGTGCCTGCAGGAGCTTCTAAAACTGCATCTCTCTTTTCGGGAAAATGTCTTATTTGAGAGATTTTATCGCGGACGCGTGGAACACTATAAACAAAATGGAAAATTTTCATCGCAATCGATTGTAAAAACGAAATAATGTGTTTATAATACTGTAAACGGATGTCTTGCGCAGACTCGAGATGGGGGCACTCCGTTCCATAAAATGCGGGTTACACTGTGTTTGAGCAGCATTATATGATATAGACGATAAATATGTATTTCCGGAACTAGAAAGGGTTGAGTGGATGTTTAACAGAGATTTGGGGCTGGATCTTGGAACCGCCTCCGTGCTCGTGTTCGTAAAAGGCAAAGGCGTTGTGCTGAGAGAACCGTCGGTCGTCGCACTGGACAAGAATACCGGTAAAATGCTCAAGGTTGGCACCGACGCGCAGAAGATGCTCGGCAGAACCCCCGGCAACATTATCGCTATCCGCCCGCTGCGTGAGGGCGTTATATCCGATTACGATATGACCGAGCGCATGATTAAGGAGTTCCTCAAAAAGGTTCTCGGCTTCAGGCTTTTCAAGCCGAGGATTGTCATATGCGTCCCCTCGGGCATAACCGAGGTTGAGGAGCGCGCGGTTATAGACGCCGGTATGCAGGCGGGTGCGCGCAGGGTTTATCTGATCGAGGAACCGCTGGCCGCCGCTATCGGCGCCGGTATAGATATCACAAAGCCCGACGGACACATGGTCGTTGATATCGGCGGCGGAACAACGGATATCGCCGTTATCTCGCTTTCCGGCATTGTCGAGTCCTCTTCAATTAAGATCGCGGGCGACCAGTTTGACGAGGCGATTGTCAAGTACATACGCCGCAAGCATAATGTGCTGATCGGCGAACGTACTGCCGAGGCGCTGAAGATGAACATCGGCGGCGTATATCACCGCGAAGAAGAGAAGGTCGCCGAGGTCAAGGGCAGATGCCTTATGACCGGACTGCCGAAGGTGTTTGACGTCAGCTCCGACGAGATGATCGAGGCCTTTGAGGAGGTTACGTCGCGCATTCTTGAGTGCATCCACTCCGTCCTTGAGAGGACGCCTCCCGAGCTTGTGGCCGACATCTCCACAAACGGCATTGCTATGACCGGAGGAGGAAGCCTTGTGTGGGGCTTTGACAAGCTCATAGAAGAGAGAACAGGCATCGAAACTTATGTGGCCGATGAGGCGGTCTCCTGCGTCGCTTACGGAACGGGAAAATCGCTTGAAATGATAAACGACATGCAGGACGGAACCATCAACCTCTCGCGCCGCAAGCTGATGTAGCTCCGGCTATCCGGCGGGCCTCCCTGACAGGGGGGCCTTTTTTGCCGTAAAAACATAGTAACGCGCATAACAAAAGGGCAGATAACCTGCCCTTTTGTTTTTTAGAATAGGAGGGGAAAAGATGAAAAAACGCTCTAACTTCTTGCACCTTTATAATAGCAAAGGATTGTTACAAAAGAAGTGGAAAAATATTAATATTATATTAAATAAAAAATATAGTGTTTTGGTGAATAATTGGCATATTTAGGCCCTCAATTGTCTGAAAAATTCCTTTAAAAGCTCCGCGCTTTCCTCGGCGAGCACACCGGCGGATATTTCCGGCCGATGGCATAGCCCCTGGTCAAACAGGTCGAGCATGCCGCCCGCCGCCCCGGCCTTAGGGTCGCCCGCGCCGAAAAACACGCGCCTTATCCTGGCGTTTATTATCGCGCCGGCGCACATCGGGCACGGCTCCAGCGTCACATACAGGTCGCACTGCCAGAGGCGCCATCCGCCCAGCGCGCGGCAAGCCTCGTTTATAGCCTCAATCTCGGCGTGGTACAGGGCATTTTTGCCCTTTTCGCGGCGGTTGCGCCCTCTCCCGACGATCACGCCGGCCATCGTAACCACGCACCCGACGGGCACCTCCCCGTCGGAAAATGCCTCCCGCGCGAGCAGCAGGGCCTCTCTCATAAACCGGACGTGTCCCATAGCCTCAGGAAACGAACGCGAGCAGCATCTCGCGAAGCAGCTTGCAGCAGAGCGCCGTTGACGCCCCCGAATGGTCAAGCTGCGGAGAGAGCTCGACAAGGTCAAACCCTACGACCTTCATCCCCTTAAACGCAAAAAGCGTGGACAGCAGCATGTTAAAGTCCGCCCCGCCGGCCTCGGGCGTGCCCGTGCCGGGAAAAACGGAGGGATCCAGCACGTCGAGGTCAACGGAGATATATACAGGATACCCGTCGCAGGCTTCTTTAACAGCCTCCGCGCCGAAAAGGTCAAACGGGTGCACCGTCGTATGCTCCATGAAGGCCCACTCACCCCTGTCGCCGGAGCGGATGCCCATCTGGAATATCCTGCCGTCACCAAAAAGCTCCCACGCGCGCCGCATGACGCACGCGTGCGACAGCCTCTCGCCGAGGTATTCCTCCCTGAGGTCGGCGTGCGCGTCGAAGTGGATAATCCTCAGCTCCGGATAAAGCTCCGCCAGAGGCCTCAGCGCCCCAAGCGTGACAAGATGCTCTCCTCCGAGCATGACGGAGAGCTTTCCGTCCGACGCGATTTCGCGCGTCCTCTGTGAGATAAGCTCGAGGGCCCGCTCGGCGCCGCCCGGCGGCAGCTCAAGGTCGCCGCTGTCAAAGAACAAGATGTCTTCAAGATCGCGCCGTTGATACGGGCTGTATGTCTCTATGCCGAAGGATTCCGCCCTGACGGCGGCGGGGCCGAACCTCGCGCCGGGGCGGAAGGAGGTCGTCCCGTCGAACGGGGCGCCGAATATGACCGCGCGGGCGCTTTTATACTCTTCTCCGCCGCCAATAAAGCCGTATGCCTCTCGTTTCATTTTAATCCTCCCAAGGCCTCAGTCCGCCGCTTCGCCGCCGAGCAGATCCTTCACATAGTTCGGCAGGCAAAACGAGGCCTTGTGAAGCTCCGTGTTATAGTAGCGCGTTTTGAGCCCGAGCGCGTTCCACGCTCTGGCGTCAAACTCGTCCGGACGCCTGTCCTTGGAGGCGAATCCGAAGAGCCAATGCCCTGACGGGTATGTCGGGATATGCGCCTGATAAACCTCCGTGACGGGAAAAAGCTCGCGTATGCGCGTGTGAGCGCGGTTCATCGAGCGGGCGTAGGTGCTGTAATACGGGCTTTCATGCTGGTTCACCAGAATGCCTCCGGCCTTCATCGCGTTAAAGCAGTTCCCGTAAAACTCCCTTGTGAACAGCCCCTCGCCAGGGCCGAAGGGATCGGTGGAATCGACTACAATCAGATCGTACTCGTCCTTTTTCATGCGGACAAACCTCAGGCCATCCTCAAAAAATAGGTTGACGCGCGCGTCCGACAACATGCCCGCCGTCTGCGGAAGAAATTCGCGGCTCGCCTCGACTACGGCCCTGTCAATCTCAACCATGTCGATACTTTCTACAGTTTTATACCTAAGAAGCTCGCGGGCCGTGCCCCCGTCGCCGCCGCCGATGACAAGCGCCCGCCTGATTCCGGGGCTGACCGCCATAGGGATATGCGTGATCATCTCGTGATAGATAAATTCGTCCTTTTCAGTCAGCATCATCAGGCCGTCAAGTGTTAAAAATCTTCCAAACTCCTCCGACTCGAACACGTCGATCTGCTGAAACTCGCTCTTAAAGCTGTACAGATGCCGCGACACCTTTATTGAAAACCTCACTGACGGTGTGTGCTCCTCGGTATACCAAAGCTCCATGCCCAACTCTCCCATTCTTCTTTTTTGGGATATACTATCACTATAGGCCTCCGCTGGCAAGCCATTTCGTTCAAAATCTGTTCACGTATAGTTTTTTGTTTATTTATAACAAGTACATGGATTTTCCATAATTGTGCGATAGACTGTAATCATCCGGAAGAGATGATGGAAAACAAGAGGGGGGATGCCTATGGTCTGAGGCGAAAACCGGACGAGATAAATTGTGATATTAATTTTTAAGGAGGAATTATATGATAAAAAGAAAATTTGTAATTATAGGGGCGAGCGTCCTAGCGGCGAGCCTTCTGATTTCGGGTTCAGCTTTCGCGTCAGGAGTTTTCAATACGGCGGCGTACGCAAAGACCGCGGAGCAGTCGGACAAAGGCGACCCCGGTGGCGGGCATTCGAAGGACGGCTTCTTCGGTAAAGGGCTGGATCTCGACATGTCGAAGTACAAGGACATGGAGCCTGATGCGGCGAAGGCGGCCATGCTCGCGGATCTAAAGGCCGCGCTCGACGAAAAAGTGACGAGCGGCGCGATTACTCAGGAAAAAGCCGATGAGATGTATAAAAAGTTTGAGAGCTTTGACCCGACGAAGGCACCCGAAAGGGGCGGGTGTTCGAAGGGCGGACGTATGACCCCCGGCATGGCGCCCGGTGTCCCGGCGGACAGCGCCGCAGGCGCGGCTTCTTTTAAAACCGCCCCCGCCGCGCAAAGGTCAACTATTTAGATTATACTGGGAAAGACACCTTTCTCAGATGAAAAACGAGAGCCGGACAACTGTCCGGCTCTCGCTGATTTCTGCGGCAACACCGCACAAAAAGCGCAACATAAGCGCTATTTATTTTCTTCCGGTGGCTGTCCTTCGCCTTCTCTCGGCCTCTCCGCCGGAGATACGCTGACCTGCGACAGCTTTGAGGATAATGCTCCCCTTTTCGCACGCCGCCTGAAGAGATATCTCCCGAGCATTATGGCCGCCGCCGCGACCAACAAAAATGACAGGATCTGTATGCTGTCGCCAAGCAGCCAGACGACCATACTCTCAAGGAACCCCTTTGCCGACACGGCCGACGAGGCAAATCTTAGCGCGATACGGTCACCCAGAGCCGTGGCCGGCTCGGGCGAGAGCTCCTTCACCTCTTGAATATCGACGGACACCTTTGAGTACGCGATCAGGGAATCGTATTTTCTTAGCTCTCCCGTCAGTTTCTCAATTGAATAACGTGTGTCGGAGAGCTCCTGTTCAAGCTGGATAACGTCTGTGAGCTGTTCGGTTTTCCGGAAGATCGCGAGCAGCCGTTCCTCCTTGACGCGCAGTGATTTCAGCCTGCTCTCCGAGTCGAAATACACATCGGTAACGTCCTCGGAGTTTGTGGACGAGCCGGTCACGCTGCCGATCTCCCCTCCGCGCGACAAAAACTCTCCAAACCTCTTTGAAGGAATCCTCAGTGCCAGCGACGCATGACGGGCCTCTGTCCTGTATGCGTGCCCATCGGCGACAGGGTGCGCCCCGCCCGTGACGAACGAGCTTTCAATATACCCTCCGAAGTCCGCCACAAGCCTGTCGAGCGCGCCCATCGAAGCGTCAAACTCCAGCGATTCAATGCTCAGTCCGGCGGAGAAGATAATCTTGTGGGCAGGGTCCGGGTCAAAGGCGCTTTGCCCTCCCGAAGCGGAGCTCCCTTCCTCATCCCTGTCCCGCGCGGAGTTCGCGTTCGCTGCGGGTGCGGCCTGCGGCGCGTGCGAAGTTCCCCCGCTCTTCATCGAAAGATCCGGCGCTCGCGTAGAACCGCCGTACATCTCTGTCGCCGTGTTGTTCTGTGCCGAACAGGCGGATAATTGCACAACTATAAGAATGGCCAATATTGAAAAAAGAACTCTTTTCATTACATTCCCTCCCGCAAAATCCCGCCGCCCCATCCGTCCTTCAGCGGATCATTGCCTTTCGGCGGCTCTTACTGTTTTGACGGCCGGGAGACCCAAAAAGTTCCTGCTTGACAGTGCTGACATGAGATGAAGCGGCTATGTTGCTCTCGGGGCAACACTGTCTACCGGAAATCGGGATGTATGCGGGACTCGTCGCGCGCAAACGGCTGGCTGTAATCCAGATGAAGCGTGTCCGGCGGGGCGTTTTCAAAATAAAGTCTGACAGACGTGACACCCGGCAAACCCGTCAGCGACAGGACGATCGAATCAAGCGCCGCCGTCTCCTGTGTGGTTCCTCCGATGTTTTCGCAGTATTCCTTAGAGAGCCTCACGGTGCACTCTCCGCTCTGCGACGTCACGCAGTAGATTATCCTCGTGCCCTGCGGCAAGGCCGACAGGCAGCCGTGCCCGTCAATGCCGCCGGCGAGCAGACGCATAACCGCGCCCTCAGGGTCGTCTCCTCCGCCGCCCGAAGCCGGCACCTTCATGGGCACCATATACTCAGCGCTGCTGTCGGACAGGTACAGCGTGACGGACGTGCTTTCATAACCGGCATTCGAGATGGCGTAGTTGCAGCGGAAAAGGCTCCCGTAAGGGTTGCCGTTCACGAGTATCTCCACCTCGTTTATCCCCTCGAGCTCTGTCAGGGAATTAGCTACCGAGTAATAAAGCAGCGCGCGGCGCGACATGTCCTCCCCGATGCCCCCGATGAGCTCTTCCGAAAAGTTGACATAGCATTTTTTCTGCTCCGTCAGCACCGTGAGAAGCTTGACATCCTTCGGAATTGTCGGGAGCAGGCTTTTATCCTCCGGCCCCTTAATCAGCTGCTCTATTATAGGCCTCTCCGGAGATTCGTTTTCGCGTATAACCACATTGCGCGTTTCAGAAACGACCCCGCTTCCGGCCGGGCTACCGAAATACAGGATGATCTCGCGCTCAAATTCCTGAAGAGCCTTTCCGTCCAGCACAAAATCCTCACTACTGAAAGCATCTTCCCTCTCGCTGTTAGGATTTTTCTCCCCATTGCAGATAACAACCACGCTCTCCACTCCCTGTATCTGGCAAAGCGACAGCGTGAGACAACTCTCGGCAATTGTCAGTTGCGGCCCGAAAAGCTCTCCGTATTCCTTTGAAAGATTCACCGTGAGAAGCCCGTCTTGCAGGTTGTAGTCCAAAAGCGCCGTTGCGTCCGGGAACACCCGGCGAAGCTTCTGGCTTTCCGGCTCGGAAAGGCATGCGCCGATAACCCTGCCCAAAATGTCGTCTCCGGCAGAGAACGTATGCTTTTCCGAATCCACAGTCTTTGACGAGGCCTGCTGCCCGTCCATCCTGACTGCATAGTATACGTAAATATCCACGCCGCCCTCTGTGCCGCCTTCGCCCAGCCTGACGCAGCCGCAGAGAAATAAAAGCGCCGCAAAAATGATAGTCAGTCTTTTCACACGCATTCCTCAGCCCGCCGGGTCGCACAGCGGGAGCGAGAACGAAAACGTCGTCACCCCGTCCCTCGACTCAACCTTGACGGACTCATGATGATTATTAAGAATCGTCTTCACAATGTGAAGCCCTAGGCCAAGACCCTCGCGATCCAGCCCGCGGGATGCGTCGGCCTTATGGAATCTGTCAAAAAGCATACTTATTTCCTCCTCAGGAATAGTATCTCCGCTGTTAGAGATGGAAACCAGCGCCTTTTTCCCTTTTTTTTCAATCACAAAGCTGATTGTGGTGCCCGGGTGTGAAAACTTGACGGCGTTTTCAAGCAGATTGTTGAAAACCTGTATGATCGAGTCCTTTTCAGCCGTGACAAACACCTCGCTGTCAAGCTCGGCGCCGACATCAAGCCCGCGCGCCTCTATCTTCGGAGCGAGAGCGAGGATCGAAAGGCGCGCCGCCTCACAGATGTCAAACCGCTCCGTCCCGGGCGCCTCGGCCGACGACTCAAGACGCGATATGGCCAGCATCTTTGTAACAAGCCTCGAGAGCCGACGGACTTCTCCCGACACGACATTGAGATAGTTTTCGCGCTTTTCCGGCGGGATAGTGCCGTCAAGTATACCGTCGATATATCCGGCAATTGTCGTCATAGGGGTTTTCAGCTCGTGGGAAACATTCGCAATAAAGTCCTTCCTCAGCCTGTCGCTTCTTTCGAGAGACGCCGCCATGTTGTTAAACGCCGCGGCAAGCTCTCCGATCTCGTCCCTTCTGCGTCCGGCGTCGACCCTTGTGTCAAATCTTCCTGCGGCAAAATCGCGCGCCGCCCCGGCCATAAGCCTCAGCGGACGTGTCATGCTTCTCGTTGAAAAATGCGCAAACGCCGCGGCGACTACAAGCACAAGCGCCGCCACAACCCCAAAAATCCTGGCAAAGTTCATCATCATGTTGTAAAGCCCGGAGGCAGGCGAAGAAACGAACACCGCCCCGATCGCCTGGGCACCTTTTTCATGCCTTATGGACGTGCCGTAGATATAAGCCGGTTTTTTGTAAAATCCGCCCAGCGTCCCCACCTCAAAAAACTCCTGATCTGAAAGCGCGCTCTGGACGATTCCGCCGTCAATTACCTCGCCGAGCCTCATGCTGCTCGGGGGATCCGACGAGCCGATAACCATCCCGGCAGTCGTGCACACTATAACATGCGTGTCGCCCATCTCAGCAACCATCGAAAGCACCATGTTGAAGTCGATCGGGATGATCGATCCCGCACCGAACATATACGCCTGCGCTGTGCGCGAAACGGCGCGAGCATTTTTTTCAAGCGTTCCCCTGCTTTCAGACGCGAGAAAACCATAGGTCAGCGTGACAAATGCGACGCCAAGCACGGCCAGGCTCAGCATAAGCAACGCAATAGTCGAGATTAGCTGCCTCGCATACAGGCTTTTCATATCTGCTCTCCGATGAGCTCAAATTTGTAGCCCACGCCCCAGACTGTTTTAAGCTCCCATTTGTCCGATATGCCGGAGAGCTTCTCCCTCAACCTCTTGATGTGAACATCCACCGTTCTTGAATCCCCGAAATAGTCAAACCCCCAGACCTCGTCGAGCAGCTGGTTTCGGGTATACACCCTCCCCGGCGATGTGGCCAGAAAGAAGAGCAGCTCAATCTCCTTGGGAGGCGCGTCCAGCCTCTGGCCCCCTGCCACAATGACGTACGACTCCAGGTCGATCATCAGGCGGTCGAAGGCGATGCGCTTGTTCTCGGCGGCGGGCCCATACCGCCTGAGTACGGCATGCACGCGGGCGATGACCTCCTTCATTTCAAACGGCTTGACAATATAGTCGTCGGCGCCCATGGAAAGCCCCGAGACCTTGTCCGACGTCTCTCCCTTCGCGGTGATCATAATCACAGGGACCTTCGACTGCTCCCTGATCCCCCGAAGTACGCTCCAGCCGTCCATCGACGGGAGCATGACGTCGAGCAGCACAAGCTCAAAGCTGCCAGACAGAAATTCATTAAGCCCTTCCCTGCCGTCCGGGCTGTGCGCGACATGAAAGCCCTCCTTTTCAAGGTAGAGCGTCAAAAGCTCGGCAATATTCTCGTCGTCCTCGACGATAAGTACGTGTCTCGGCATGTGTTCCCCTCCTTCAGGAAGCTTTAGCGGCTATAATTTATTTGGCAACACCGCACAAAGAGCGTCTGACGGCTTTGCGGTATTGCCCTATATTTCTTTTAATATGTCGCCGGGAAAACATTATATCACATCGGACGAATTTTTCAACCGACAGCGCGGTTTATTAAACTTGTAATCGTGAAAACTGCGTTTCCCTCCAGACAACATATAGAAAGGCTCCAATTATTTTTTAAATATGATGTGATATATATGTATTTTATATATTTTTATTGCTTTGTCGTGTTGACAAATACATACAGGTGTGATAATCTCAAAATGAAAAAATGTTCCATTTCTATGCCGATTTCCGTGCCCGGACACAACTTGCAAACCCTGTTGGCATTAAGGTGAGCCAAGCTCCTTTTGAATGGATGCAAAAGGATTTCAGCCGCGGAAAATCTGAGGCTACACCGAACGATTCGGCGTGTGCCTGACGCAAGGAGGCGAAAAAAACAACAAATTTTCTCGTGTGAAGTGCAGAGAAAGGAATGATATAACAGAATGGAGGTTTCAATCATGCAAAAAAAACGGATTCTTTCTATGTTTACGGCATTGGTACTTTGCCTGAGTATGCTCCCGGCGGTCTCAGGTCCGGCCCTTGCCGACGGCGAGACCGCGGTGCCGGTCCCGATTTTTCAGGACACTTCCTATTCCTTTGCCGAAAGGGCGGCCGATCTGGTCGCGAGGATGAGCCTTCCCCAAAAGGCCGGCCAACTGCTGAACTCCGCGCCGGCGATAACCGCCGCGCAGCTCAACGCCAACGGCGGCGTCGGAGCAGAAGTGCCCGCGACAAAGGGCGTCACGGCCTATGGCTGGAACGCTGAGGCGGCTCATGGCCTGACCGGCGCGAACATGTCATATCCCGTAAACTATTCCATCGGCTCTTCATGGGACAAAGACCTCTATTTCCTTGAGGCAGAGCAGATCGGGAAGGAAATCCGCGAGGTTCGCCTTACCACCGGAGACAGCAGAAATATGGCTGTATTCTCTCCGACAATGAACATATCGCGCGACCCGCGCTGGGGCCGAAACGACGAATCATATTCCGAAGATGCGTACCATACGGGGGTTATGGGCGCTCAGTATGTTAACGGCATGGAGGGCAAGGATCGAAACGGCCGGATTCCCGAGGAATTTGGCGGATACAACGCCATGCTCACGACTATTAAGCATTATACAGCCAACGACAGCGAGCAAAACCGCCTGACCGGCGGCGCGTATATGGATCTGCGCACCCTTAGGGAGTATTACACCGCGCCTTACCGTGATATCATTAAACTGGCTGACGTATCATCCGTGATGACGGCTTACAGCCATGTTAACGGCATCCCCGTCTCAATGGACAGCTACCTTATGGACACGCTGCTGCGCCAGATGTGGGGCTTCAGCGGATACATAGTCTCCGACTGTGACTCGGTGTCGACAATCGCCAGGCACAGATATGTGAACCCGCACACCGGAAGAGTGCTGACGGTTCCTGAGATTTTTGCCTCCGCGCTCGCCCACGGCGAGGATCTCGAATGCGGCACCTTCGGCCACGGAAGCCAGAGTATAGGATCGTACGCCACAAATTACAACTCCATGCTCGGCGTCAAGACCGATATGGGAGTGTTTACCGAGAATCAGTATGACATCTCCGCATACCGCATGATGCTCGCCCGTATGAAGGTGGGCAACTTTGACGGAGAGATCAAGCGCGTTACGGATGCACGCGAGCGTGCGGCAAGTTATTCGGGAAGCACCCCCCGGCAGACGCCTGAGCGGCTTAAAATTGCCGAGCAGATGGGCGAGGGCGGCATAGTCCTGCTTCAGAACAACAAGGCCGGAGGCGAGGCGCTGCTGCCCCTCAAGATCCCTGCCACAGGCAGTATTAAAATAGCTCTTATCGGATACTGGGCCACCAGCAACTTCCTCGGCGGGTATTCCGGAAGCCCGGGGGCGGCCAACCTTGTAAATATTCAAACCGGCATCACAAACGCCGTCAAGGCCATCAACCCCGACGCTGAGATTGTTTACAACAAGGGCTTCACCGACAGCGGTACAAACGTAAACATTATGTGGAACATCGATCCCACGGCAATTGAGCTTGCCGCCTCCGCCGATATCGCCATCGTCGTAGCCGGAACCGACGGAGCCACCGCAAAGGAAGACGGAGACCGCTCCACGATACGGCTGCCAGGCGCGCAGGCCGAGCTCATCTCCAGGGTGGGCAAGGCCAACCCGAAAACCGTCGCGGTTATGGAGACCTGCGGCCCCGTCGAGGTCACAACCTTTGAAGACGACGTCCCGGCCATCGTGTGGTCGAGCTTCGCGGGCATGCGCAAGGGCGTTGCCTTTGCGAACGTGCTTTTAGGCAAAACAAATCCCTCCGGCAAGACGGCCGGAACATGGTACACCAAGGTAAACGATACCGGCGAGACGGACATCAGAGATATCATTGACTACTCGCTGTACAATGACGAGACCGGCCCCGGACGCACATACATGTACTACACCGGCCCGGTTTCCTATCCGTTCGGGTTTGGACTGAGCTACACGAGCTTTGAGTACTCAAATCTGAAGATCCTGAAGGGCGGAGAGGCTGCCGCCGCGTTCACTGCGGACGACACAATAACCGTTTCGTTCGATATTAAAAACACAGGCCCCGCCGACGGCAAAGAGGTGGCTCAGCTTTATGCCGCGCAGCCGAACGCTCCCGCCGCGCTCAAGAGGCCAATAAAGCGCCTCAAGGCCTTTGACAAAGTCAGCATCCCCGCAGGAGAGACAAAAACGGTTACTCTTGACGTGAAGGCCGCGGATCTCGCTTTCTATGACGAGGCCGCCGGAAAATACGTCGTAGATCAAGGCGCGTATGAGATACAGATCGGCAAGTCCAGCGCGGACGTCGCGCTTCGAGGAACAATAAACGTCTCCGGCGCCATCACCCCGGTGCCGTCGATTGTGACGGCAAAGCCGAATCAGGACGGCGACGTGGAAAAGGGCATCGGCGAGCGCCTGATATATGGCAAAGACAGGGTCGTCAACCCCAATGTTGCCGTCGCTATGAACGACGAGAGCATTTTCGGCACGATTGTCGTCGACAACATCTTCCCGATAACCAGTCCTCCGCATATCGGCACTGTTCCGCTGCCCGCGGGCGCCGCGGTTGTGTACTCAAGCAACCGTCCGGGCGTTGTAAAGGTTGAGGACGACGGCACAATCAGGACAATCGCGTCCGGTGTCGCGACAATTACAGCAACGGTCACATATAACGGCGTGTCCGCCTCGGGAGAGTTTGTCGTTTATGTCGTCTCCGAGCCGTATCTTGACGGCATTACTGTCGGCGGAGAGCCGCTTGAGAGCTTTAAAAAAGACCGGCTGAGCTATTCCGTCGCCGTGCCGTCCGGCACAGCACAGGCGCCAACAGTCGGTTTTGTGGGCAATCAAAACAAGGACTTCACCGTCTCCGTCGCACAGGCCTCCACAGTACCCGGCGTCGCGGTGATAGAGGTTAAGAAAGCGTCCACCGGCGAGGCGGTAACCACCTACAGGGTCGGCTTTGCCCCGGCTCCTGTCACAACGGACTTCAAGAAGGGCGCGCCGCTCGGCGCTGAATGGAGCGTGCTTAACCCCGTTCCCGCTAACGCCTCGTTTGTAGAGGGCGGGCTGAAGATCAGCACAACAAAGGGATCCTTCGGCACGGAAGCGCTTCCCGAAAACGTATATCTTCAGTACGCTGCCGGCGACTGGGCATCTAAAGCGCACCTAAGCCTTTCCGAGACTCCGTCGGTAAACAACCAGAAGGCCGGCCTGGTCCTGTATGAAGACGACAGCAACTATGTGACGTTTGTCTACGAGCGGGGCACCGGCGCGCCGAACGCATTCCGCGCCTACAGAGTTACCGCCGGAGGAGCTCCCGCGCTGCTGGGGGCCGTCATCTCAGCGGATCAGACAGATGTATTTCTCCAGATTGTAAAGAGTGACGACAAATACTCGTTCCTGTATTCTCTTAACGGCAACAGCTGGACGAGCGCCGCGACGGCGGAGATTCAGTATACCATGCCTCGTCTCGGGCTGTTCGCGAACAACGGCGCCTTTGACGCCCCGCCGATATCCGCCGTCTATGAGTATCTGAATGTCTACGGCGACATATCGCTCGCCTCACCGCGCCTCAGTATGATCACGATAGACGGGAAGGATATCGACACATTTGCCCCGGACATGTTTGACTACTCCACCTTCTTCGCGGAAGGGCAACCCATTCCAGTGGTCGGCTGCGTCTATGACGAGGCACTCTTCAAGGTATCCGTAACCCAGGCTAAAACCCTTCCGGGCGTCGCCACGATCAGAATATGGTCTGAATTTGGCGACGCGGAATACAGCGTTACATTTGGGGAAAGCCCAACGTCATCCACCTTTGTGCGCGGGGAGATCGACAATAAATGGTCGATAGATCTGACGCCCGGCACACTTAACGGAACCGGAAACGACAGATACTCCGTCGCGAAGGGCCGCGGGCTGAACCTGCCGACCCAGCCAAACGACATCGCGTGGGTCAGGCCCAATCCCGCGGGCAAACCTATCTATAACGTGTTTACGCGCCCTGCCGCCGGCGATTGGGACGCTATCGTAAAGGTGTTTATGCCGGTGACCTTCGGCCCGGGCGGATATCCGCAGGCTATCTTTATGGCCTGGCAGGATGAGGACAACTACGTGAAGGTCGAATCTGAGACCGTGACGCTGTTTACACATACGGGCATAGAGAAAAACGGCGTTTGGACCTCTACGGATTCAACAAACCCGGCGCTTCCCGGCTCTGACGGAACGTATACCATCTACTACAGGATTAAAAAGTCCGGTAATATCTACCGCACGGCTTTTTCAAACGACGGCATTAACTACCACTGGTTCAACGTAGACAACCCGCTCGAGATAAACCTCAAAAACCCCAAGCTCGCCCTTTTCTCGACAAGGAACGGAGGCGGAACGCTCTACGACGTCTACTACGAGTATCTGTATCTGCTTGAAATCAACGGTGTGGTTGAGCACACCCCCGCAGACATGATGCAGTGGGCGTTCGACAACGTCGCCGGGTATGTGTTCGACGATGTCCCCGCGTCGGCAGCGTCGGATATCGTATTCAGCACGGTTCCGCACGGATACAGCGTGTCGGCCGTATCCAGCGACGAGAGCGTAATCACGAACGAAGGCAAGGTCATACGCGGCGCGGCCGCAAAGTCCGCCGACCTGACCGTAACCGTAACCGACGGCGTGAGGAGCGAATCGAAGATTATCAGTGTTACCGTTCCCAAGGCCAGTGTGGAGAGCGTTTCGGCTGTGAAAACACTGGTTGAAGGCCGCGCGGCCAACGTGGTCATCAGCGTTGCGGGGCCGAATCTCTCCGGACTCAAGGCCAGCCTGTTCGGAAAGACCGCCGATATCGCGGGCGGCACGGCTGCCCTGAGCTTCACCGCGGCCCAGATTCCCGCGGCTGGAAGTTACAGCGTAGATATCCTGGACGGAGACTATATTGTGGCGAAGGCCGCGATCAGCGTCGTGGCAGAGCCGGCGGGGCTCTGGAAGCCGGCCGTGGCCATCTCCGCCGGACAGACGAAGATTACTTTCGGCGCCGACATCAGCTTCAACGCGGCGAAGAAGTCGGTCACTGTGGGAGGCGACCCGGTTGCGGATAATCTGCTGACCGCTGCCGGCAAGGTGCTGACCATCGCTGCCGATGCCACCGGCAAGCAGATCGTAGTTTCCGGCCTGAAATACGCCGATCTTTTCCCAAGCTACAGCTTCACATTTACGATCTAAGTCACGGAGTTTAGCCATGAAGGGGCAAATGCGCTAAGCCGGATCATCCGGATGCGCCGCACTTAAAACCATGCAATGTCAATGGCCCGGAGGCTCACAGGAACCTCCGGGCCAAAATATTTAAGCTTCTTGTTAATGCGCGCCGAATAGTTCTCCGATGGGAATATCCCCGCAGAGCCGAGAAAAGCGCGCAAGCCTCCCAAAAGGCTTGCAACGCGTTGACATTATACGGCTGTTGTGGCATAATCAGGGCATGGGATATGCAGTCGTGACATGAATTAATCGCAGGAGGAGCCGACATGAAAAGATTACTGTCTTTGTTTCTGGCAGCGGCCATGCTCTTGTCATTATCTTCGGCCATGGCGCTGGAAGATAATCTGGCAATCGCCTCAAGGACCTCTTCAAAGGTGATTGTCAACGGCGCTGAAAAGGTCTTTGACGCTTTCAACATCGGCGGCAGCAACTACTTCAAGCTTCGTGACATAGCCTTCGCGCTGCGCGGCACAGCCAAACAGTTTGAGGTCTTGTGGAACGCGGAGAAAAAAGCGATTGAGCTGGCAAGCGGCAGAGCTTATATCGCCGTGGGGGGCGAAATGGCCGACCCGGCGGGCGACGATCTGAGAGTAGCGCGCCCTACGGCGTCGAAAATCTACCTGGACGGCAGGGAAATCGCCCTGAAAGCCTATAATATCGGCGGGAACAACTATTTTATGCTGCGGGACCTGGGCCACGCCCTGGATTTCAGCGTAACATGGGACAAAACCACAAAAACGATATCGGTCAGTACGTCGGCGGGCTATTATGATGACAACAAGCTTGTCGGCATTGCGATGCCCACAAAGTCCCTCCAGCGCTGGAACCAGGACGGCACAAACATGAAGGCCGCGCTCGAGGCCAAGGGCTATGAGGTTGACCTTCGGTACGCCGACAACGACGTAGTCGAGCAGATAGAGCAGATAGACGACATGATCACAAACGGCTGCCGGGTTCTTATCATTGCCTCGATTGACGGCTCAGCCCTTACAAATGTCCTTAAATCCGCCAAAGCCGTCGGCATCCGTACGATAGCCTATGACCGCCTGATCATGGAGAGCCCCGATGTCGACTACTACGTCACGTTTGATAACTTCAAGGTTGGCGAGCTTCAGGGCAGGTATATCGAGGAGAAGCTCGGCCTCAAGAACGGCGCCGGCCCGTTCAACATCGAGTTCTTCTCCGGCTCTCCGGACGACGGCAACGCGAAGATATTCAACAATGGCGCGATGCCCATCCTCCAGCCCTATCTTGACAGCGGCAAGCTCAAGTGCCTCAGCGGAGAGATTGATTTTGCCAAGAGCGCCATCCAGGGCTGGAGATCCGATGTCGCCCAGGCCAGGATGGACATCCTGCTAGCCGCTCATTACACCTCAGCAAAGCTCGACGCCATATATTCTCCGAACGATTCCCTGGCGATCGGCATCGTCGCCGCCCTCGACAGCGTGGGCTACGGCACCGCCGCCAAGCCCTATCCGATCCTCACCGGGCAGGACGCCGACAGGCCCAACGTCATAGCGATAAGGGCAGGCAAGCAGTCGATGTCCGTCTTTAAGGACACCAGGGTTCTGTCTGACCATGCCGTCAAGATGGTCGACGCCATCATGAGCGGCGGAGAGGCGACGGTCAACAACACGACCGATTATCATAACATTGCGAAGGTCGTCCCGACCTGCCTCTGCGACCCGACGGTTGTTACTCGCCAAAACTATAAGGAAATTCTCATAGATAGCGGGTACTACACCCCAGCCGACATAGGCGGCTAGTCCCGGGGGTTATTATCAGAGCGGTCGGGCTGAGGCCCGGCCGCCTTTTGCTGTCCCGACGCTGATGGGCGGCGACAAAAACGCGCCGTTACCATACAAGCCCGCGCTAAAAAATCTTTTTGCTTTTGTGCTCTCCCGTCTGCGAGAAATGCACCCACTCACAGATGTTGACCGCATGATCCGCTATGCGCTCCAGGTATTTCGCAATCAGCAGATAATCAATGGCGATATCCATTTTTTGAGGCTGTTTGCTGAATACATCCACCAGATCCTGCTTGATCATGTTAAAATAGTCGTCCACCACATCGTCTTTCACCGCGGTAGCCTGCGCAAGCTCCAGATCGAAATTTACATATGCCGTAACGGCAGATTTGACCATCTCTGTGGTTGCCTTCGCCATCCGGAAAATTATGTCGTCTTCTGAAAAGGCGCTTGGATCGGTTATCCGCGTTGCCAGATCGGCAATATCCGCCGCGTGATCACCGATCCGCTCCATATCTGACGCGATTTTCAATGCGGTGGTGATTTTTCGAAGATCCGAGGCAACCGGCTGTTGTTTGGCTATCAGCCACAGGCATTTAGACTCAATGTCTCTCTCCATTTCATCGACCTTGTCGTCGTTGTCAATAATTTCCTGACAACGCAGCAAATCGTTGGTTTTCAGCGCTGTCACCGCATCGTTGATCGCCTTTTCGACATAGCTTCCCATGTCGACGATCTCCATATGAAGCTGTTTCACTTCTTCATCAAAATGAGCACGTATCATGTCTTTTCTCCTTAACATATACATTCTATACTTACAATATGCGGTTGTTTTACTATTATTGTCTGATTATCCGAATCTGCCGGTAATATAATCGCTGGTGCGCTGATCCTGCGGATTTGAAAATATTTCCTCGGATGCTCCCTGTTCAATCAGCCGGCCCATAAGCATAAACGCTGCACGATCCGAGATACGTCCGGCCTGCTGAATGTTGTGCGGTGCGATCACGATGGTATATTGTTTTTTCATCCCTTCCAGCGATTCCTCAATTTTTGACGTTGATATGGGGTCAAGTCCTGAACAGGGGCGGTCAAGCAAGATCACTTCCGGTTTCAGCGCCAGCACCCGGGCGATGCATAACCGCTGCTGCTGTCCGCCTGATAATGATACGGCCGGATGATCCAGCCTGTCTCGCACATCTTCCCATAGCGCCGCCATTTTGAGCGACTGTTCCACGATCTCATTAAGTGTATCTTTTCGCTTAATTCCGCTAAGCCGCGGCCCATAGGTGATGTTTTCGAGGATGGTCATCGGCAGAGGAGTTGGCACGTCAAACACCATCCCCACTTTACGGCGCAGATCGGTCACATAGACATCCGGATCGTGGATATCTTTTCCATCCAGCAATATCTTTCCTTCAACCCGCGCTTCGGACGTTAGCTCATACAGGCGGTTCAGCGACCTCAGCAATGTGGTGATTCCACTGTTGGCCGGGCCGAAGAGCGACAGTATCCCATTTGCGGGAATCATTAAAGTGAGATCGTGAATTACTCTTTTATCCTGATAAAAAAAGTTTAGCTTTTGAATATCAAATTTAGCCTTTGTCACTTTTGCTTACCTCTACGTTTCTTGCTGTGCCCTTTGTCAGAAACAAACCGGTTGATCAGCATATTTGCGCCGATATTAATGATGAAAATCAGGATGATAAGCAAAGCGGCGGTACCGAAAGCATTGGCCGGAGAGATATCCTCCATCGCCAGTGTGTAAAAATGCACTGCCATAGTTCTTGCCGGAGAAAAGAGCGAAACCGGCATCCTAAGGGAAGATCCCGCGGTGAGCACAATTGCCGCCGTCTCAGCTACGCTGCGGCCGACGCTGAGGATGATTCCGTTTGTGATTCCCCTGATAGCAGCCGGAAATACCACATTAAAAATGGTTTGCCATTTTGTGGCGCCCAGAGAATAACTTGTTTCGCGATAGCCGGCAGGGATGGTGTGTATCGCTTCTTCCGACGTGCGTATAATGGTTGGCAAAATCATGATCGCCAGCGTAAGCCCTCCGGAAAGAATCGACCATCCCAAATTAAGATACATTACAAAGAAGATAAACCCGAATAAACCATACACAATAGAAGGTATGCCGGCCAGTGATTCGGCGCTGAAGCGGATGATGCGGGTGATGATGCTTTCTTTGGTATACTCCGCCAGAAAAACCGCGGTACCGACACCAAGGGGCGTGGCGATTACGATGGCGACAAGCGTCACCAGCAGCGTTCCGATTATCGGTGAGGCGATACCTCCGGATGCGCCGCCGTCATGCGGAATATCCGTCAGGAACTGCCAGTTAATGGTTGGCAGGCCCTCCACCAATATATATAGGACTATAGCTACCAGTACCGCTATGACAAGCAGCGCGGCGGCCCAGATTATTGCTTTAGCGATTCTCTCACTGGTGTTGCTTTTTATCTTCATTACTTCTCTGCTCCATATCTCACTTCTGCTTTTTATTTTTGTCACGGGTGATATACTGCGCAAATCCATTTATAAGCATGACGATCACGAAAAGCACAATGCCAGTGGCGAAAAGGGCCTGCTCGTGAAGACCTTCGGCATATCCCATCTCAATGCCGATATTGGTCGTCAAAGTCCTGACCGGGTCAAGAATCGACTCGGGAAGGGCGACGGCGTTGCCAAGTACCATAATCACTGCCATTGTTTCCCCGATGGCACGGCCGATCCCCAGCACAACCGCGGCGACAATGCCCGATTTGGCAGATGGCAGCATAACCGAATAGATGGCCTGCCAATGGGTCATGCCGAGAGCCAGAGCCCCCTCTTTATATTGCCGCGGAAGCGCGAGCAGTGAAACCTCCGAAATACTGATAACTGTTGGCAGGATCATAACCGCCAGAATAATCGATCCTGCCAGGATACTCAGTCCCGGGCCGCCCAAATAATCTCGTATCAAAGGAACAACGAACAGCATCCCCCAAAATCCGTATACGACCGAGGGGATACCTGCCAGAAGCTGTATCGCAGGACGAAACAGATTTCTGACCCTAACCGGGGCAAACTCAGCAAGAAAGATACTGCAGCAGATGCCGATGGGGACGCCGATAAGAGCTGCGCACAGTGTGACCGATACCGAGCCGACGATCATTGGGAAGATGCCGAATTCACCGCGGCTGGGCGCCCACGACATGCCGAAGATGAAGTTAAAGAGCCCCACCTCAGCAATGAGCGGGATGCCTTTTATGAGAATAAACACAGTGATAAGCGCCAACATAGATATGGAGGGGAGTGCCAGCACAAAGAATATCCGTCCGGAGAGCTTCTCTTTAAATTTTCTCATGGATTTATCCCTTCCGCAACAGGAATGAGACCCTTTTGCGCCAGTGTATGCTGCCCCTCGTCTGACAAAATAAACTCAATAAACTGCTTCACTGTTCCGGAAGGTTCACTTTTTGCGATAAACAGAAAAGGCCGGTACAGTTCATAACTGCCGTTAACGATGTTTTCATGCGTCGCCGCTACTCCGTTCAATCCAAGGGCCCTTACCTGTTCGCTTACGAGCCCCAGTGAAATAAAGCCGACGGCATCCCGATCGTTTGATACCAGCTGTTTGACCGAACCGTTGGAGTTTTGTACGATTGCCTTCGGAGTGATTCGCTCGTCTTCCATCAGAAGATCCTCAAACGCGGTTCTGGTTCCGGAGCCCTCCTCGCGGGCAATGAGGTGGATCTTTGCGTCCAGACCGCCCACCTCGCTCCAATTCAGTATATTTCCTGCATAGATGCCGCGGATCTGCTCAAAAGTCAAATCCTTCACGGAATTATCCGGATGCACTATAACGGCTAAACCGTCTCTGGCAATCTCGACCCACCACAATCCTCTTTCTCGCTCCGCATCCTTCAAGTTTCGCGAGGACATGCCGATATCCGCCGTGCCGGATTCCGCCGCGGTAATACCGGCGGCAGAGCCCCCGCCCTGAACGTCGATTTCATTGCCTTGGTTAAGCTGTTCGAATTCCTCGGCCAATATCTCGGCATACGGCTGGACCGAGGTGGAGCCGGCAATGACAACGCCAGCTTCAAGTCTGTCGCAGCCGGGCAGCAACATCGCTAAAAGCAGCGCCACCGCCACCGCGGCAGGCCGTATCCGTTTCTTGATTTTATTGGAAAGCTTCATATCTATGACCATTCCTTCTCTGGTTTGTGACGCACAAAACGACCATAAAATAATGGTCATAGATTGTGCATATGCCGCCTCCGGCGGCACGCACTTAAGGCAATACCGCACAGAGATTGTGTGTATTGCGTAAGCGATTTTCTCGTCAGATGAAGCAAAAAACACAGTGAATACTGTATGTATTCACGAGGCTTTTTGTGATATATGGCGGTAAAATAGCAAACAAGGCGCACGCAAAGCCGTCAGACGCTCTTTGTGCGGTGTTGACTTAAATCAAATGAAGTTTGAACTGCTTCAAACTCCCACCTGCTTTTCTCTTTAACCGTATCGGCCGGTGATGTAGTCCTCGGTGCGTTTGTCCTTCGGAGAAGAAAAAACCTGTTGGGTCGTTGCATATTCGACGAGCATACCGACCTTATCATCGCCTATCATCATGAACGCAGACATGTCCGATATCCGAACCGCCTGTTCCATGCTGTGAGTAACGATCATAATGGTATAGGTTCGTGCCAGCTCCAGCATCAGTTCCTCCACCCTCATGGTGGATTCCGGATCCAGCGCGCTGCATGATTCATCCATAAGGATGACCTCCGGCTCAACCGCCAGCGTGCGGGCCATACATAGCCGCTGCTGGGTGCCTAAGGGCAGATTTAGACTGGATTTTTTGAGGCTGTCCTTGACTTCTTCCCACAATGCCACCTGTTTTAGGCAGCGTTCCGCGATTGCCTCAAGCTCATCTTTGCGTCTGATTCCGTGGCGCCGCGGACCGATTACTACATTGTCAAGGATACTCATTGGAAAGGGGTTGGGTTTTTGAAAAACCATGCCGACCTTTTTCCGGAGGGTAACGGCGTCCATTCCGTTGCCATAAATCGGCGTCCGGTCAAAATATACCTGGCCCTCCACACGGGCCTCGGGGATCAAATCGTTCATACGGTTGAATATACGCAAAAGCGAGGATTTTCCACAGCCGGACGGCCCGATAATTGCCGTTATGGCACAGGCCGGTATGTCCATTGTTATGTCTTTCAACGCATGACGGCCGCCGTAATATAAATTCACTTTATCGGTTTTTAACTTAACATTCCCATGAAGCTCCGGCATAAAACTCTCCATTTCCCGTCTCTTATCATGTCTTTTATCTTATTTAGCGCGCCCAAAACAATCCCGCGCCCTTATTTCTAAAACTGACAAAAACCGCATAGTCATTATATACGTAAGGCTTCTGTTAAGTCAATTCAACACTTTGTGTTTTACATGAATTTTACAATACGGCACATCCGTACCTCGCCTATTTTATTACTTTCTTAAAATTTGCAAGGGTATAGATCTCTTCAAACAGCTCATCAGAGCTTAAATCTAAAATCAACGGAAAAAACTTTAGTTTACCCATTTGTTTTGAGTTCTCAATCTTTTCCTTAATCCCGTCGGATAGCGGAAGGTTCAGCGCATCTGCGCGGGCTTTTTCGGGAATAAACAGGCTTACTTTGAAAAATCCGTCCCAGATAGAAAGCCAAAAGACTGTCATTTCTTTTTGAGCGCCCCGAGGGGTTGTCCACTTGTACAACGCTTTCCCGAGCCAGGCCTTGCCGTCGTTATAATAACGCCATTCCACTTGTATACTATGGCTTTTAAGACTTTCCACGAACCTCGTATAGGCGCTATTCGCCGCGCCAAGCCCCTCGGCGATGACTTCGCTCGTCGGCTCTATGCTCTGATCGCGCAATAACTGCTGTTTATTCATAATAATCAACCTCTTTGTGGGAGATGTATTTTTCAGTTTACACTCCCCTCGGCTTTTCTCTTTCTACAAGCGTGACGTGAACAGTGTCTCCGGGATGTTTTTTGATCTTTTCCCTGATGTCCTTGCGGACGCCGAGAATATGGCACGGCGTGCCCATTTTTACCAGGCTCCCGTCATATGGCTCGCCATCAAAGACCGCGTGAACGGGAACACGCCCGCGCCCAAACTCCTCTTTGACGTCAAAAGGGATCTCAACATATGCGCCGTCGATATCGGGGACTTTTTTGAGCTCGGCGTAAAATTCATAAATCTTGCTTTCCATTTTCTCTCCTCCGAACCTGTCTTTTTTTCTCTTTACCGGTATAATATTAGCGCATTTATAGTGCTGAAGCAAGACAAAAATCAGATTATTAGGGGCCGCGATGCCCATCCGCTTGGAAGGCGCATACTTCATAGCGGGGCAGAATATCACGGTTGACGGCAGAATGACGCGCCTGATAATCTACGACGGGGACAACGGATGGCTCTTTCCCCCAGCGGCAGATACTATGGTCATGCAAAGCTCGCCCCAGGTAAAAGCTTCACACTCCGGATAAATCGGCCATATATTAGCCTTAGGAAGACTGTTCCCTAAGCTAATCCTGATTGTTTGGAGATGGGTCGATGAGTGAAAAAACAATCCCGATGAGCCTTCTGCCCATCGGTGCGCGCGCAAGGGTATCCCTAATACCTGAGGGAGAGCGCCGCTCCCCAAGGTTCAGGGGGATCGGACTTATAAAGGGCACTTTAATTGAGGCGGTTTTGAAGGGCCCTTCGGGCGACCCGACCGCCTTCTTAATCCGCGGGGCGCTCATCGCACTGCGCGATGAGGATCTGCTGCATATCCTCGTGGAGGTCGTCTGATGGGGCGCCGCAGTATTCCCGGAATTACAATCGCGCTGGCGGGGAACCCAAACGTGGGCAAGAGCACCGTTTTCAACAAGCTGACGGGTATGCGCCAGCATACGGGTAACTGGACGGGAAAGACCGTATCGGCCGCGGAAGGCCTTCTCCGGGCCGGCGGCGGGCACATTGCTCTCGTGGATCTGCCCGGCTCGTATTCGCTTTGCGCCGCCTCTCCGGAGGAGGAGGCGGCAGGCAGCTTTCTTCTGTCTGGCAAGGCCGACGGGGTGGTCGTCGTCTGCGGCGCGACATGCCTTGAGCGCGGACTTATCCTCGCGCTTGAGATTCTTGACCGCGTCCCGCGCGCCATTCTCTGCGTAAACTTGATGGATGAGGCAAAAAAGAAAGGTATAACGATTGATTTTGACAGGCTCTCTTTTGAACTTGGCATAAGGGTCGTCCAATCGAGCTCCGCCCGCGGAGGCACATCCGCCCTGAGGCAGGCCCTGCTCGGTTTTATGGATCCTGACGAATATACCTCCCTGCCCGGGCGTTTCTCCGGCGGCCCTGTTTCCAGCATACCTGAGGACGAACATTACGTTCTGCGCGCCGAGGAGATCTATAGCAGCTGTGTCGGCACCTGCGCATCAGCGTCCGACCCGCCAGGAAGAAGGCTCGACCGCTTACTGACCGGCAGGCTGACCGGTATACCGGTCATGCTCGCGCTTCTGGCGGCGGTGCTCTGGATTACAATTGTGGGGGCGAATCTCATATCCTCGTTGCTCTCCGGCGCTCTGTTCTCTTTTCAAGGATGGCTTTTTGAGGTATCCGCCGCCTCGGGAGCGTCCGCTATACTCTCGCAGATGCTCATCGGCGGGGTATTAAACGTGGTTTTCTGGGTGGTTTCCGTCATGCTGCCTCCGATGGCAATCTTCTTCCCGCTTTTCACACTCCTTGAGGACTTCGGATACCTGCCGCGCGTGGCTTTTAATCTCGACCATACGCTTAAAAGGTGCGGCGCCTGCGGAAAGCAGGCGCTCACGATGTGTATGGGCCTGGGCTGCAACGCAGCCGGCGTCACCGGCTGCCGCATTATAGATTCTCCGCGCGATAGGCTCATCGCGATAATTACAAACAGCCTGATTCCCTGTAACGGCAGGTTTCCGGCTCTTATAGCTCTCTCGGCCTTTTTTGCCGTCGGTTTCTCGGGTGCGCTGGGCCCCGTTCTTTCCTCTGTAACCGTCACTGGGTTGACCGCGCTCGGAATCCTCGCCTCGCTTGCGGTCTCCCGCGTACTGTCGCGCACTTTGCTGAAGGGGCACCCATCCTTCTTCGCGCTGGAGCTCCCGTCGTACCTCCGTCCGCAGGTCGGACGGGTGCTGGCGCGTTCGATACTTGACAGGGCCCTTTTTGTGCTTCTGCGCGCGGCAGTTGTCTCCGCTCCGGCAGGGCTTGTCATCTGGCTTTTGTCGAATACAAGCCTTGAGGGCGTGAGCCTTTTGTCCCGCCTGACCGGCTTCCTCGATCCTCTCGGCCGCGCGCTGGGTATGGACGGCGTCATCCTTTCGGCGTTTATCCTGGGCTGGCCCGCCAATGAGATCGTGATCCCGATCGCGCTCATGTCGTATCTTTCCGCCGGAGTTTTGATTGATCCAGGCGGCGCGGGCGGGCTGTACGCGCTTCTGTCGGCTAACGGCTGGACCTGGCTGACAGCGCTTTGTTTCATGCTTTTTTCGCTGATGCACTGGCCCTGCTCGACAACCTGCCTGACCATTTACAGGGAGACGCGCAGTATTAAATGGACTGCGGTGTCTATCCTTATTCCAACGGCACTCGGCATCTTCTCCTGCTTTTTCGTTGCCTCCGCCGCCAGGGCGCTTGGTCTGGCATAAAGGCCATCATACCCTTCTTTCGGCCCGCCTTGTGCGGGCTTTTTCTATTTGTAATGAATAACAGATAAATGTGTGATGAAATTGTGATGAATCATGGCAATAAGCCTCCATTTTTTTGCTATTTTTTATACATTTCACATCTGGCATCATAATTTACATATACATTTGCTGTATAATAAGGATGATGACCGTATACTTTAGTTTTTTGTAAAGGGGAGATATGCGTGGTAAGCAAAACGGCGATTTTAGATTGCTCCTCAGAGGAAAAGGAGCACAAGCTGGGACAGATCGCAAACGTCATCGACCTCTACAGGGACAAGGAAGGCAGCCTTATCCAGGTTCTCCATCTTGCGCAGGAGATATACGGCTGCCTCCCCCTTGAGGTGCAGCAGTTCATTTCAAAGGGAATGGGCATCCCGATTTCAGAGGTCTCCGGCGTTGTATCCTTCTACTCGTTCTTTTCGACGGCTCCGAGAGGGGAGCACACGATCAGGGTTTGTATGGGCACCGCCTGCTATGTCAGGGGCGGTAAGAAGATTGTCGAGCACCTTCAGTCACGCCTCGGCGTGGACATCGGCGGGACGACGGCGGACGGAAAATTCACGTTTGAAATCGCGCGCTGCATCGGCGCTTGCGGACTCGCGCCAGCTATGATGATCGACGACACGGTTTACAAGCAGGTAAATGTCAACAAGCTCGAGCGCATACTCGAAAAATATTGAGGGGAGGAACGGATGTGAATATTAAGCGTGTCAGGACGCTGAGCGATCTCTCGGATATCCAGAGTGAGTATACCGGCGCTCTAAAAGCCTTCCGATATCAGATCCTCATTTGCGGCGGCGCGGGATGCGTTTCATCCGGCTGTGCCGAGATACGTGAGGCCGTTGTGCAGTCGCTCGCAGAACACAGGCTCTCGCAGAAGACAAAGGTCATGGAAACAGGCTGTATGGGCACATGCTCCGTCGGGCCTGTTATGCTGATTCTTCCGGATGGCATCTTCTATACTAAGCTCACGCCCGAGCGCGTCCGCAGGATTATACACGCCCATCTTATTAAGGGTGAGGTCATTGAAAAATACACCTTCTTCGATACTGCACTCGGGCGGCATGTGCCTAAGATTGACGATATCGACTTCTTCCGTCAGCAGGTCAAGATCGCGCTGCGCAATTGCGGCATGATGGAGTACGACAGCATTGAGGCCTACATCGCTCGCGGGGGGTACCACGCGGCGGCCCTGTATCTGTCGGAAAAAACAGGAGAGGACGTCGTCCGTGAGATCAAAAAATCGGGGCTTGTGGGCCGCGGCGGCGCAGGCTTCCCGGTAGGGGTCAAGTGGGACGCCGGTCGGCTCTCCAAGGGCGAGCGTAAATACATAGTCTGCAACGCGGACGAGGGCGACCCCGGCGCATTTATGGACAGGAGCCTCATCGAGGGCGACCCTCATTCGCTCATCGAGGGTATGCTGCTTGGCGGGTACGGAATCGGCGCGTCGAGCGGGTATGTCTACGTGCGCGCCGAGTATCCTCTGGCCATCGAAAGGCTTGAGAATGCTCTGAGACAGGCGAGGGCCTACGGCCTTTTGGGAAAAGACATATTCGGCTCGGGCTTTGACTTCGAGCTTGAGATACGCATCGGCGCGGGCGCATTTGTCTGCGGCGAGGAAACCGCGCTCATGGGATCTATCGAGGGGCATAGGGGCGAGCCGCGCCAGAAGCCGCCCTTCCCGTTCCAGAAGGGACTCTTCGGCATGCCTACGATCATCAACAACGTAGAGACACTGTGCAACGTTCCGGCGATACTCTATAACGGCGCTGAATGGTACGCCGGCTTCGGCAGCGAGACGAGCAAGGGCACTAAGGTCTTTGCCCTCGCCGGCGACATCGCGAACACCGGCATCGTTGAGGTGCCGATAGGCGTGCCTCTGGGCATGATCCTTTTCGACATCGGCGGCGGCATCCCGGCGGGCAAGCAGTTTAAGGCGGCGCAGATCGGCGGGCCTTCAGGCGGGTGCATCACGCGCCAAAATCTGAACACGCCGACGGACTACGAGAGCCTGAAAAAGCTCGGCGCCATCATGGGCTCCGGCGGCCTCATTTCAATGAACGAGGACACCTGCATGGTCGACACCGCCCGATATTTCATGGACTTTATCAGGGATGAATCCTGCGGGAAATGCGTGGCCTGCCGCATCGGCACAAAGCGCATGCTCGAGATCCTCGAGCGCATCTGCGCCGGCCAGGGCGAGGAGGGCGACATCGAGCTGCTCGAAAAGCTGAGCGAAACCATCCAGCAGACCGCTATGTGCGGCCTCGGCCAGACCGCGCCTAACCCTGTTCTCAGCGCGATCCAGAACTTTCGCGACGAATTTATTGAGCACATCAGGCACAAAACTTGCCGCGCCGGCGTCTGCGGAGAGCTTTTTATCTCGCCGTGTGAAAACACCTGCCCGGCAAATATAAACGTCCCCGGATACACATCGCTTGTCGCGGAGGGGCGCTTTGTCGACGCGTATAACCTCATCAGGCAGGAAAATCCGTTCCCCGCGGTCTGCGGAAGGGTGTGCACACGTCCGTGTGAGAGCAAATGCCGCAGAAGGACTATGGACGAAGCCGTCGCTATATGCGATATCAAGCGCTTCGTCGCCGATTACGCGCACAAGCACGAAAAGGCAATTATCAAGGACGTCATCTTCCCGAAAAACGGGAAGCACATCTCAATCATCGGCGCGGGCGCGGCGGGGCTGACCTGCGGATACTACCTGGCGCGCATCGGCTATGACATCGACGTCTACGAATCCGAGAAGGTGGCGGGAGGCGTGCTCGCGTTCGGCATCCCGGAATACAGGCTGCCGATGGAGGTCCTTCAGCATGAAATCGGGCTCATTGAAAAGGAGGGCGTCAATGTGCACCTTGAGACGTCCGTCGGCAAGGACATCAGCTTCGACGAGCTTCGAAATACGAGCGACGCGATTTTTGTGTCGACCGGCACGCAATTCCCGCAGCGCGTCAACATCGAGGGCGAGGACCTCAAGGGCGTAATCCACGGCATAAACTTCTTAAAGATGGTAAATCTCGGGCAGGATCTGGGCCTTGGAGAGCGCGTCGTCGTTATCGGCGGCGGCAATACGGCCGTCGACTCGGCGCGCACGGCCCTCAGGCTCGGCGCCAAAAAGGTTACGCTCGTCTACAGGCGCACGCGAGGGATGATGCCGGCCTATCAGACCGAGATCCACGAGATGCTTGAGGAGGGCGTGGAGCTTATTGAGCTGACGCAGCCCGTCAGGTTTATAGCCGACCAGAGCGGCAGTGTTTCCAAGGTTGAATGCATCAAGATGGCCCTCGGCGACTTCGATTCCAGCGGCAGGAAGCGTTCTGTGCCGATAAGCGGTTCAAACTTCTTTATTGAGGCCGACACGGTAATCCCGGCTGTCAGCCAGTATGCCGACTTCCCGTTTATAAAGGCGGAAAACGTGGGGCTGACGCCGTGGGGCACTTTCACTGTCGACGAGGCAACGATGATGACGACAATGAAGGGCGTCTTCGCCGGGGGCGACGTCGTGCGCGGGCCGGATACCGTTATCCGGGCCATTGCCGACGGTAAAAAGGCGGCTATATCCATCGACAAGTATCTCGGGGGACGCGGCGTCCTGAATAAAGGCACCGAGATCAAGATCAATCCCGTTTACGACGACGACGAGGTCGTCGAACTCGGGCGTTATCCGCTCGACATGCTGGAGCTTGACCGTCGGCGCGACTCGTTCGACGAAGTCGTGCTCGGCTACCACAAGCTTACGGCAATGGCCGAGTCCATGCGCTGCCTGCACTGTGAAAGGAGGTCATGACGGTGGTAAATCTCACTATAAACGGCATCCCTGTCAGCGCCGAGAAGGGCACGACGATCATGGAGGCCGCCCGACAGAATCAGATTAACATCCCGAGCCTCTGCTACCTTAAGGACATCCATAAGATCGGCGCCTGCCGTATCTGCGTTGTCGAGGTCGAGGGCGCTAAGACGCTGCTGGCCTCATGCCTCGCGGAGGTGGCGGAGGGCATGGTGATAAAGACCAACTCCCGCAAGGTGAGAGAGGCGCGCAAGGTGCTGTATGAACTTATGCTTTCAGACCATTCACAGGACTGCCTGATCTGTACTAGAAACCAGAACTGCGAGTTTCAGAAAATGGGCAAGCTCCTAGGCGTCGACAACTCGCGGTTTGAGGGCGAGCGCTCTGCCTTCCACGTCGACGCGTCCGTCTCTATTACGCGCGACATGACAAAATGCATTATGTGCCGCCGCTGCGTCACCGTATGCAACGAGATACAGGGCACGGCTGTTTTGTTCCCGCAAAAGCGCGGCTTTGACGCGGAAATCTCCCCTGCCATGTGCCTGCCGCTTGGGGCCGTGAACTGCACGTTCTGCGGCCAGTGCACGACAGTGTGCCCCGTCGGCGCGCTGAAGGGCACGGGCTCGTCGCGGCGGGTTTGGTCCGCCATAGGCGACCCTAAGAAGCGTGTGGTTGTACAAGTCGCGCCCGCCGTGCGCGTGGCGCTTGGCGAGGAGTTTGGCTTTCCCGCGGGCACGCGCGTCACCGGCAAAATGGCCGCCGCCCTGCGAAGGATGGGCTTTGACGACGTATTCGACACAAATTTCGCCGCCGACGTCACGATCATGGAGGAGGGCACAGAATTTTTAAGCCGTGTCAAAAGCGCTTTGACCGGCAAGGGCGCCGTACTTCCGATGATAACGAGCTGCAGCCCCGGCTGGATAAAGTTTATTGAGCACGAATATCCCGACGAGCTTTCGCATCTATCTACCTGCAAGTCCCCGCACACAATGCTTGGCGCTCTCGTGAAATCCTACTACGCTGAGAAGATTGGCGCAGACGCCGGCGACATGTACGTCGTTTCCGTCATGCCGTGTACGGCAAAAAAATATGAGATTGAGCGCGCCGAAATGGAAAACGGCGGCAACCGCAATGTCGACGCTGTGCTCACGACACGCGAGCTGGCCTATATGATCAAGTCGGCTGGCATCGATTTCGGCACGCTTCCGGACGAGGAATTTGACAACCCGATGGGGCTTTCAACGGGAGCGGCGGATATTTTCGGGCTGACCGGCGGCGTTATGGAGGCCGCGCTGAGAACGGTTTATGAGATCGTTACCGGTCGCGAGCTGCCGTTTGACGGCCTGCACGTGACGCCGATAGTCGGCCTTGATCAGATCAAGGAGGCCTGCGTCACGATTACCGGGACGCTTCCTGCTTACAGCTTCCTTGAGGGCGTGGATGTCAGACTCGCGGTGACAAGCGGACTTGACGGCGCAAAAAAGCTGATGAAGCAGGTGGCTGCGGGCGCCTCGCCATACCACTTCATTGAGGTCATGGGCTGCCCGGGAGGCTGCATCATGGGCGGAGGGCAGCCGCGATCCGAGGACCCTGACGTCCGCATGAAGCGCCTTTCCTCGCTCTATACCGAGGATGAGAGTAAGACACTCAGAAAATCGCATGAAAACCCATATGTAATCAAGCTCTACGAGGAATATCTCGGCGCCCCGAACGTGCACAGATCACACGATCTCCTGCACACGCATTACGTCAGGCGGGGGGAATTCAACGAGCTCACGGAGGAAACCTTTGTCAGCGAGGTCGATGAGATTACAAAACGCAGGGCCGAACTTGCCCAGGCAAAGCAGAACACAAGGGCGGCCGGCGTGCAGAAACAGAGCCAGTCGGATCTTGAAACGCCGAGAATCTTTGAGCTTGAGGCGGAAAACCTGAAGCTTAAGAGCGATCTTCAGGATTCTCAGGAGACAGTTGAGATCATGAAAACGGTGCTCGCGAAGTATACCGCCAGGTAAGACGAAACGGCGGCACGGGAATTGATTTTTCCCGGGCCGCCGTATTTAAGTGTTGAAATATTTGACTGTTGTATTATAATAAAAGCATAGGGCAACACCGCACAGAGATTGTGTGTGTAGCGTCGGCAATTTTTTCGTTAGACAAAACAAAAAACGCAGTGAATACTGTATGTATCCATGAGGCTTTTTTGTGATATATGGCGGTAAAATAGCAAACAAGACGCAAGCAAAGTCATCAGACGCTCTTTGTGAGGTGTTGCCTTAGGTTTTTGCTTTTTCGTCTCTTTTTGGAGGGATCTGCGTGGAAATGAAGGGTATCAGGCTTCTTGTTGCGGACGCCGACTCCACGGTTCGCGACATACTCCGTTTCTGCTCCACAGAAGAAGGGTGGCATCTCGACGAGGCAAGGGACGGCGTGGCCGCGATAAAGCTTCTCAGGCGAAACAGGTTCCATATTCTCATCCTTGACCGCGACCTGCCTATTATCGACGGGATGATGGTCTGTGAGCAGGCCTGCTCAAACACGCCCGTTATTTTCCTTAGCCGCAGGTCGTCGGAGCAGGACAGGCTCTCCTGCTTTGAGGCGGGCGGCAGCGACTTTGTTCAAAAACCCTTCTATCCGCGCGAACTGATCGCGCGCGCAAAGAGCATCCTCAGGCTCTCGGGCGTTTCAGCCGACGACAGCATCGTTGACTTCGAAAAGATTAGGATTAATATCAGTTCGCAGGAAGTATTCGTCGACAACTCCCGCGTCAGGCTGACGCCGCGGGAATACGGGCTCCTTGTTTTCCTCTGCCGGAACCCTAACAGGGCGTTTTCGCGCGAGTCACTTCTAAATCTGGTGTGGGGGCAGCAGTTTGACGGAACCGACCGAACGGTGGATACGCATGTGAAAAGCATCCGAGAGAAAATTCAGCCCTACCAATACTACATATCGACCGTCTGGGGCTTCGGCTATAAGCTTGAATCGGGCGATTAAAAACCTGTGAACGCCGCATTATCCCCCCAGCTGCATATAGTAAGGCCTCCGGCATAGCCGGAGGCCCTTTCGATGCAAGAAGCTTTCATCCGCTCTGTGAATCTATACAAAGTCGGCTATCGGAAGCTTCTCCCCGTCTGTGAAAAGTCGGTTGCAGTCGAGCAGCAGCTTCACATTCTGCCCGACCTTTCCTATGCCCTTAATGTACTTATTCTGCGTTGACGAACGCAACTCCGGCGGCTCAACAACGCTTCTTTCGGGGATATCCACTACCTCAAGCACCGTATCAACGATCAGGCCGACCGTTGTATCGTTCATGTCGATGACAATTATGCATGTGCGGTCGTTATACTCGATGGCCTCTTTCTTGAATCTGACGCGCACATCCATCACTGGGAAGACCTTTCCTCTGAGGTTGACAATACCCTTCAGGTAGTCCGGCAGCTCAGGCACCTCGGTTATCTTCTGCATGCCGATTATATCCACCACATATCTGATCTCCACGCCGTATTCGTCTTTATCAACGGCAAAGGTCAGGAACTTGTCCTCCATCTCATTGTCAAGGAATCCGTCCGCAAGGTTAATCCCCGTTTCGCTGAAATTCTGCATGCCCTGCATAAATAGCTCCCCCAATCATTTTTGGCGCAGCCGCCGGCGCTTCCGTTCAGGCCATCAGACCCTTGGTGTCCACAATAAGGCTTATGCTTCCATCGCCCATGATCGTGCATCCGCTGACGCCCTTTATGGTGCCGATACGCTTGAGAATAAACGACGGAATCGGCTTTACCACAACCTGCTGTTCACCGATCAGCTGGTCTGCAAAGATGGCTATCGTCTTGCCCTCGTCCTCACCCATCAGCATTATCCCGTCTTCAAAACTTCGGCTGGCCGCCTCAATCCCGAATACCTCGTGCAGGCGCACGATATTGTACACCTCGCCCCTGAGCATAAGCATCTCGTTCCCATCCGGGTCGACGATGATGTCCTTTGCGGAGGGCTTGAAAGATTCGCGGATATTCAGCGTCGGGACGATATACACATTGTGGCCGACCTTGATCTCCATGCCGTTAAGTATGGCAAGTGTCAGCGGGATCTTGATGGTCGTTGTGGTGCCCTTTCCTGTGGCGCTCTCGATCAGAACACTTCCGCCGACCTTTTCAATATTCTTTTTGACGACGTCCATGCCTACGCCCCTGCCGGAAAGTTCCGTAACCTGATCCTTTGTGGAGAATCCGGGCAGCATGGTCAGGGAATATATCTCCTTGTCGGAAAGCTCCGCGTTTTCCTTGATAATGCCCTGATTTATCGCCTTGGAAAGGATTTTATCCTTGTTCATGCCCCGACCGTCATCCGTCACGCTGATAATAACGTCGCTTCCCGCGTTTTTCGCCTCCAGCGTGATCGAACCGACCGCCGCTTTCCCCGCCGCAAGGCGGTCGTCCTTCGTATTTTCAAGGCCGTGATCCATCGAATTGCGGATAATGTGCATCAGCGGGTCTGAAAGGTTGTCAATGATGTTCTTGTCGACTTCGGTTTCCTCACCGAGTATCAGGAGCTCAACCTCCTTGTTCATCTTGCGCGAGGTATCCCTCACTATGCGGTTCATCTTGTGGAACGTTGAAGACACCGGTATCATACGCACCGACATAACAACGTCCTGAAGCTCGTCCGCGTTTTTGCGGAGCAGCGCGGCCGATTTTTCAAAATTATCCAGGCGCAGACCGTCAAGATCCGGATTTTTGGTTACCATCGACACGGCGGTTACAAGTTCGCCGACAAGATCCATCAGCTTGTCAAGCTTATCCACGCTCACGCTGATGTAACTCTGTTTTACGCTTGTCTCGGCCGGGGCAGCCGCCGCTTTCTGGACAGGCGCGGCCTTTTGTTCCGCGGCCTGCGCAGCGCTGTCCGCCGCGGTTTCCGCGTCTGAGGCCGCCTCCGCCCCCAGCGGAACCTCCAGCGCAGGCTGCTCGTTTTCAACCTTTGTCACGTCAAACTTGCTGACAAAGATAGAATCCTTAATCCTGGATTTGATCTCATCGATATGCGCCTCAGCGAGTATATCAAGCTCGACGCCATTTTTAACGATGTCCTCGCTGCAATCCTCCAGAAGCTCGGGTGGGTTTGAGGTGACCGACGACGCAATCTCCATAATCGCGGAGACAATCTGGTATGCCCTGATGTTCTCCATCTTGCAGTCCGGCTGGAAGAATATCTTTGCCCTGTAACGCAATTCGCCGTCCGCGGCAGCAATTTCCGCCTGAGGCGGCGCGCTCACGTCGGCCTTCACATCCTCAGTCAGCGCCACGTCGGCAGATCCGCCCTTGAGCACCTTCATATACTCTTTAATCTCGGAGAGGATAGAGTTTTCGTCGCCGTCACAGGCGAGGCCTTGCTGAATCTTGGCGGCCTCCGCCTTGATAAAGTCCACCGACTGGAGGCAAAGGTCGATTATCCTCTCCCAATCCGGATGCACACCCTCATTTTCCCTGATGTAGAAAAACATGTCTTCACAGAAGTGGGCCAGGGTCGACATATTTGTGAAGCTCATCATGGCCGAGCTCCCCTTGATCGTGTGCATTATCCTGAATATCTCGTTGATTTGCTCACTGTCCAGGTCCGACTTCGAATCCCCTTCGACCAGCACCTCTTCAAGACGCTCCGTCAGCTGGGAATTTTCAAAGATGAACATTTCAAGCATCGGGTCCTTATTGTTCATAAACAAATGCACCTGCCTCCAAAAAAATCACCCGGGATTACAACTACAAAACAAGGCAAACCGCCTGCCGCGAATTAAAACTCAGGTTATGCCGGCTCCTTCGCGCGAAAGTCGCTCCGCTATCAGAAGATCGACGACCTTTCCGTAACTTTTGACGCCGCTCGGATCACTCATGGCCTTCAGATATGTGTCGTTAATGGAGGACGAGGCCTCCTGAAGCGCCCCCTCGTAGCGTGAATAATGCTCATTTATGGCTCGCATGTCATTAAGCACCGGCTCGCTGAGGCCCGAGATAACCTCCCCCGCGAGTTCTTGATCCTCGCCCGCCAGCGCAAAAAGGCAGTATCTGAAGGCTGAAAGATAGCCTGAATACCTGAATTCCGGGCTGTCGCTCTCGCGGCACGCAAGGAAGGCTGCAAAATTCGCCTCGTCCTCCTGTGCGGCGCCGAGCCTGTGTGACATCTCATGCAGCATGACAAAAGGAAGCAGGCTGTCAACCTCGTCCGGGTTCACGTTGGCCTCACCAGTGAAGGGTATATACACCCCGGAAAGCCCTGCATAAGAAAAAACAGGCCATAACAGCAGCCTCTTCGGCGGCGCGCTGTAAGCGCCGAAAAAAGGATACCTCCTTGAAAGGCTTTCGAACCCAGAGGCCGTCTTGTCCTTAAGGGCATCGAATCCGCCGAAGTCCGCCACGTCCTGCCCGTTCCGCGGGACCTTCTCTGCATATTCGCAGGCCAACGAGCTAAGCTCACGCGTGGTGCCGTAAAGCTCCGAAACTGTTGCCGGCGGGGCGCTCAGGCCGACCCTCACGCTTATTCCCATCGAGCTGTAATTCAGGCCCCATAGCGTCAGAAAGAGCGCGTATACGCACGTGAATAAAAGAACGGTATTTATCGCGGCGCTCAGAATCGGGTATGCGTCTCTCTTCAATATGCTTTTCGCAATACCGAAAATTATGTATGAAATGAGCAATAATATCGTCAGGCAGATAAGCGCCTCAGAGAGCGAGAACGGAAAAACGGAAAAAATCCGCCCCAAAAATGACGACACCGCGCGGGAAAATCCCGTATACCATGATTCTATAGTCTCAGGATTGCCAGAGGCAAACCGGACGCATACAATTGAAGATACCAGCAAAAGCGCCGAGCACAAAAGCCTGGCTACGGCGCTTTTGAGCCTCTTTCCGGGCATTTAATCACTCCCCGCGGGCCTGGGAGCGATTCACGCCTTCTTCGTCGTGAACCGATCCCAGGCAGACAGTCTTATGATATATTCTATCACAATCAACGCGGGTATAGTATCCTGAAAATAATGGACATCAGCCCCCTGTGAGCACCTCGCAGGTTTCATACATACTCTTCTGGAGACCGCGCTTCATCGCAAGACCCTCCTCGATATCGTAGTGGTGAAGCTCTCCGTTGCGTATCGACACGACGCGGTTGCGTTCGCCTTCCATTATGCTCTTAACAGCGAAATGACCCAGGCGAGAAGCCGTGACCCTGTCGCGGGCTGTCGGCGTACCTCCGCGCTGCACATGACCCAGAATCGTAACCCTCGGGTCAAGCCCGCAGGTGTCCCTTATCTTGTCAGCAATGTCGGCGACCTTGCCCACGCCCTCGGCGACAATGATCAGAAAATGGCTTCTTCCCTTTATACGGGCCTCGCGTATCTTGTCTACAACGTCGCGGTCGAAATTGACCGGGTTTTCCGGCACCAGCACTGCGGTCGCCCCGCAGGCTATCCCGACATAAAGCGCGAGATGCCCCGCGCTCCTGCCCATAACCTCGACGACGGAGCAGCGCTCGTGAGACTGCATCGTGTCACGCAGCTTATCGATCGCGTCGAGCGCGGTGTTGCACGCCGTGTCAAAACCGATCGAATAGTTGGAGCATGCAATGTCGTTGTCTATCGTCGCGGGGACGCAGATGCAGTTGCCGCCGACACTCGCGAGATCCTTGGCGCCTCTGAAGGTTCCGTCGCCTCCTATGCACACTATCGCGTCGATCCCGAGGTATTTACATGTGTCTGCGGCCCGCTTCTGACCCGCCTCGGTCATAAATTCGGGGCATCGGGCAGTATACAGCATTGTGCCGCCTCTGGATATTATGCGCCCGACATCCTCGTCCTCGATGCGGTATATGTCGCCGTTAATGAGGCCGTTATAGCCTCTCCTTATGCCCAGACACTCAACTCCATAAAACGTGGAAGCACGAACGACAGCCCTGATTGCCGCGTTCATACCCGGGGCGTCTCCTCCGCTGGTTAAAACGCCAATTCTGTTAATGTTCTCCAAATCGGACATATTCTCTTTCCTCCCCCAATTTTATATCGGAATAACTGTGGTAAATTTTAGTCAAAAATAAAAAAAGAGCATCATCTGCCGAAAAAACGCTCTTTTTATGGTGCTCTCAGCTTTTTGCCAGGCTTTTCAGCGCCAGGCGCACAAGCTCTTCCGTAGTGGCGCCTGCGGCGTCAACACCCCTGAGCGCGGAGGCCGACTCGTGGTATGAATATCCGAGCACCATCAGCGCCGACTGCGCCTCCGTGACTGTGCCGCCAATCTGCGCCTGCGCCGCCGCCCCCTTAATGGCGGGAGCGCCGTGAAGCTGCTCCTTGCTAAGCTTATCCTTGAGCTCGAGGATTATTCGCTGGGCGATCTTTCTGCCTATGCCAGGGGCGATTGTGAGCGCCCTCTCGTCCTCGGTCAAGATCGAAAGTGCGAGGCTCTCCGGCGATGAGGCCGACAGGATCGACACCGCGGCCTTGGGCCCCACTCCGGAAATGGAGGTGAGCATCCGGTAACACGAGAGCTCCGCCAGGGTCAGAAAACCGTATATCTCGAAAACATCCTCCCTGATATTCATGCATGTATAGAGCCGTGCATTCTCACCCTGCTTTATCCCGGAAACGGTCCTGCCGGAAGTGTGCACGGCGTATCCCGCTCCGCCAACATCGATAACGGCGATATTCTGCTCTATGAGCGCTATTTTCCCCTCAAGATAGTAAAACATAAAGCCTCCTTTAATAGCGCAGCGTGTGTGCGCAGCACAGCGCCACAGCCAGCGCGTCGGCGGCGTCGTCCGGCCTCGGCACCTCCTTCAGGTTAAGGAGCACGCGCGTCATCTCCATGACCTGCTTTTTTTCCGCCCTGCCGTATCCAACGACCGACTGCTTCACCTGAAGCGGAGTGAACTCGGAGATATCCAGCCCCGCGCGCATACACTCAGTGAGGATAACGCCGCGCCCGTGCGCCACACTGATCGCAGTCTTGACGTTTGTATTGAAAAAAAGCTCCTCAACAGAGGCGCGCTCGGGACGGAATCGCCTGATAAGCTCCGCGACATCGCGCGAAATCTCAAGCAGCCTTTGCGGGAGCGGGAGAGTTGCCTCAGTGCGTATCACACCGTACTGCACTGCGGTTATTCCGGTTTTTTGGGCATCAATCACGCCGTAGCCCACTATTGCAATACCCGGGTCAAATCCTAATAGAATCATAAGCCTTCCAGCGGCCGCAGCCGCCTACCGCACCTTCCACCGTTTTCCGCATCCCTGACAAATGGCCTCCGAATAAGTCCTGATCTTTGATCTTGTATTGGTTATCGCGGGTATGATGAGGATCAGCCCGCATGTAAGCACCGCGAGCAGGATCCAGAAAAACCACCCAACACACCCCCTGTGCTTTATCTTCTCTTCCGTAACCGGATAAACGCACACATTTGCGCCTTTGCATCTCGGACAGAACATGTCTCTTAACCCCTTTCCGGCCTCAGGCCGGTCTATCTTACGTCCCCATAGTTATTCACCGGGGCCTCGGTATCCTTTATCACGCGAAGGGTGTAATCATTGTCGCGCAGATATTCAAGTATAGCGGGCAATGCCTTCTCGGCGGCGGGGCCGGTGTGCAGAAGAATGACCGCCGTCGTCTCGCGTTTTTCGAGTTTGCCCGTCAGATTATCCGCGACCGTTTTCCCGGAGATGCCTTCACGGGTGTCGTTCGCGTCCGTATTGTAATCCCAGATGCGGTATCCCGAGCCGCAGAGCAGATCGCGCGTACCATCTGAAAGGGCACCGAGAGCCTGAGGAACCCTGATAAGCCTCGTCTTCTGCATTGTCTCGTTTTTGAGCGCAAGGTTTCCTCTTTCAAGCGCCCCGAGCGGATCCTGCGCGAAGGCCTCTCCGTCCGCTCCGGGGTTAATGCCCATTGAATGTCCCTCGCAGATAATGCGCCGGGCGGTGTCGCCGTATCCTTCGATGTCTGTCAGAAAGAACGTTGCTTTCACGCCCCGGCTCTTCAGAATGTCGAGTATGGCCTCGGTGCTGCCTCCCCCCGCGCCGTCAAAGGTCAGGTACGCCGATTTTTTCGCCCGAGCGGGCGTCGGCGTCACAGGCGTAGGCGTTATCGGCTGGCCGGGGGACCACTGCGAAGACGGGGTCGGCGTGGGGGCGTTGCTAATGTTGTACTGCGTGAGCCTGTCAATCAGCGTATAGGTCGCTCCGCTGGAAAAAAGGGTGTCCGACAGCACCGCCTTGTCGTTGCATACCCTGATTAGCGGCCCATACTGGTTTGAAACATATGAATACCGCAGCCCCATAAAGCCGCACACAAATGAAATCGGCAGATAGACCGTTCCGTTGCGCTCATATGCCCTCTGCTCATACTGGCTCTGCCTGTCGTAGGAGATGTTGCGCCCCAGGTCAAACGTCAGCAGAGACTTTGAGTTAAACAGCGAGAGCGAGTATTCCTTCCTGCTGTAGTAAACCTCAAGCTCGCTGAAATTAAACACGGTGTAGGGCACATAGACTACGCCTCCGACCTTGAACGGCATCGTATCGTCCGTCAAAGGGAGCACTCTGTCGTTCACGGCGGTAAAATAGATGTCGTCCGCCGGCGCCGCAAGGATCACGGGGGCAATGACGGCGACAATTATTAAGATCAGCGCGGCTATCCTTTTCTTCATCAACACCACCGCCAGTAAGCTGCCGCGGGCATCGCCGCGTACGTTTTATCAGGCCCGCCCTGTCCTTTGAGAACCGGGCGGGCCAAGTTGGCTTTATTATTTCCTTTTGAATATCTCGTAGATCGGGCCAAAGATATCGTCGGTGTCATCCTCCGGCTTTGGCTGCGCGGACGCGGCAGCCGCCGGCATAGCGCTGTTGATCGCGGCAGAGGTGAAAAGCCCCGCGCCGGGAACCGCCTGCACCCCCGTCTCATTGAACCTTGTCGCGATCACAGTGACCTTTATCTCGTCCTCAAGCGCCTCGTCAAAAGCCGCGCCGAAGATTATGTTCGCGTCCGGGTCTGCCGCCTGCTGCACCAACCCCGCCGCAACCGTGACCTCCTCAAGCGCGATGTCCATTGAGCCGGTGATATTGATAAGTACACCCCTCGCGCCGTTGATCGAGGTCTCAAGCAACGGACTCTGCACCGCCATGCGCGCGGCCTCCTCCGCTTTGTTCTTGCCGGCGGCGCGCCCGACACCCATGTGCGCAAATCCCGCATCCTTCATTATCGTCGTGACGTCGGCAAAGTCGAGGTTAATGAGCCCGGGCAGCTTAATCAGATCGGAAATGCTCTGAACCGCGAGGCGCAGGACATCGTCCGCCACCTCAAACGCGTTAATAAACGTGATCTTTTGCTCGGAGACGAACTGGAGTCTGTCGTTCGGGATGACCACAAGCGAGTCGACCTTGCTCTTGAGCTCCTCGATGCCGCCCTCGGCCTTTTCCATACGCCTCTTGCCCTCAAACGTAAACGGCTTAGTAACGACGCCGACGGTGAGAATATCCATCTCACGGGCAATGTCCGCGATGACGGGCGCCGCCCCGGTGCCGGTTCCTCCGCCCATCCCCGCGGTGATAAACACCATATGCGTGTTTTCAAGGGCCTTTTGTATCTGGGAACGGCTCTCTTCAGCGGATTTTTTGCCAATCTCCGGGTTTGCTCCCGCACCCTGCCCCCCGGTCAGCTTTTCGCCGATCTGAATCTTTTGCGTAGCGGCAGAAACATCGAGTACGGCTTTATCTGTATTTATATTTATGAATTCGACGCCTCTGACGTCGGCCGCGATCATCCGGTTAACGACATTGTTCCCGCCGCCGCCGATACCGATCACCTTTATTGACACTACAGAACAGGGGTCAGCTTCAAATACAAAGGGCATCTTCCAAATCCTCCGTTTCATCAGGCCAATACAGCCTGACACATGTTTGCTCAATTTAGGACAAAGCGTGCGTGTCTCCTCAAAGAAATAGCGAATCTTGGTGAAAAATAACTATTATCGCGCAATATGCGCCTTTGTATGCGCGCATACCCTGTTTTTATTTATTTATTTATTCTATCTCTTTTAACCCTCGAGGTCAATACCTGTCTTCTTATTTCTGCAAAATTTTGAAAAAGGCGCGTGCCGAAAACCACAATTACTGCGATGTAAAGCTCAAGCCCGAGCTTGTCCCCAAGAAGGGTGATAAATCCGGCAAGCAGCGCGTTCCCAAAAAAACCCGTCATGAATATGTCCAGCTTGAACCTGTGCCTCAGCCTGGCGTTGATCCCCCCGATCGTGCTGTCAAGGGCGGCGAGCAGACCTACAGCGACGTATCTTGAATACACCGCCGGTATGCTCACGGGCAGCAAAAGAGCCCCTACCATGCCCAAAAGGATGCCGATAACGACATACAAGAGCCATCCCCCCTCTCTGCCTATCTCAGGCTCTGTGCAAACCTGAACTGCGTGCCGCCGGCGTAAGCGCCGATCAGGATATTATCGGATTTTTTTACCTCGGCCTTTATTCCCCATTGTGAAAGCACATCGAGCACGCCGCCGCGCAGCCGCAGCGCGCCCTCCAGCGTATCCGGATCGCCTATGGCCTGAATCTGGAACGGCACCGAGTATCTGTTGTTGTTTACGCTTACGGTTGCGCCCGTGCAGCGGATCTCGCTTGTAGCGATGAGTCTCTCTCCGTTGAGCGACAGCGCCTCCGCGCCGGCGTCGCGCAATTCGTTCACGACGCTCAGGATATCCCCGTCGTGAATAATATAGCTCGCCTCCGCACCTCCGCCCTCAGACGCACTGTCAAACATCGTTACGGTCACGCCGGGGCCCTCAAGCTCTGTGAGGCCGGCCAGCGTTTCAGCCGAACGCAGTTTTTCCGCCAGCACGGCGTTGACGCCGCCGGTGTTTTCCGCCTCACTCTCAAAGCGCTCAATCTCCGTTTTTGAAAGCGCAAGACTTTCATTCAACAGCTCGTTTTTTGACTTTTCGTCATTGAGGAGCTGCTGAAGAGTGTCCATCCTCATTCGCTCGGACTCCGTCGTTTTGGTGTTCATCGCGACGCTTTTAAACTGAAGCGTGAGCAAAAATCCAAGTATCATACAAACAAATCCGATTGCGAAGCTGCTCTTTTTGTCCATTTCCCTGTCCCGGCGGAAATTCCCGCAGGTCATCCTCCTTAAAGGTGTTTACTGCCCCTGGGGCTCATCCGAGCCTTCGTCCGGGGCGGCGGATGGCGGGGCCGCGTCGGGGATAAGCCTTGTCACCTTTTTCTTTGAAAGGTCTATCGTGCCCGACGAGGTCGTCTCCAGCTCCTTTTCAAGCGCCTCGTTTGTGAGTGTTTTAAGCTTGTATTCAAGATCCCCGGGAATCCCCAGCCTCACGGTGAACCGCTCGCGGTATCTGAAGAAGACGTCGAACGTCTTTTCAATATCGAGCTCCGAAACAGAACCGATTATCCCCGCCTGCGCCATCGCGACAAGGGCATCCGAAAGTATCTGCTCCTTTGTTCCGTCAGCCTCGGAAAACACCGCAAGGTCGCCTGCTCTGGGCGCCAGAGGCGTTGCCCCGGAGACCCTGATAAGCCCATTGAGCTCATCTGACATGGCCGTTCCGAGGAGCTTGGCGTCCTCATCCAGGAGCCAGAATATCCCGTTTACCTCAATAAACGCACAGGGGCTTGTCTCCTCTACGGATATCAGCAGCGTATCCGGAAAACGCCTGCTGACCTCCGCGCTCTTTATGTACGGAAGCTGACTCTCTATTTTTGAAAGAACGCTGTATTTGTTCATGAGAATGAGGTTGTCCCCTTCGGAAACGCCGCTGGCAATCGCCACCTCATTTTGAGAATAACGCGAGGCGCCTTCAACCTCAATTTTTGTAATCTTAAAAAAAACCGTGATCCCAAACACAATCGCAGCAAAAATAACGGCAATCGTAAATAGTCCGGAAAAGAAGCTAAGCCCCTTTTTATTCTTTTTTCTGGCCGCGCCCCTTCGGCGTGATGAGCCCTTCTGCATCTTTATCCCCCGGCAGGGCGGGGAGGGAAGCCCCCTCCCGCCAACTCCGCTCTTTCTTTCCCCCTGTATCGCACGGCTGCCCCGCAGTCCAAGTAAGATCAGTCAACCCTTTTAATATCCGCGCCCAGCATCTCAAGCGTATTTTCAAGGCAGTCGTAGCCTCTGTCGATATGCCTCAGGCTGGTGACACGGGTCTGCCCCTCAGCGCCAAGCGCCGCTACCACCATCGCCGCGCCCCCGCGCAGGTCGGTTGAATCTACAGTTGTGCCGTAAAGCTTCTGCACCCCGCACACAACCGCCACCCTGCCCTCAACACGGATGTCCGCGCCCATTCTCGCAAGCTCAGTTACATGCCTGAACCTGTTTTCAAATATGTTTTCAACAAAGACGGTGGTTCCCTCGGCCCTTGTGGTTACGGCCATAATCGGCGCCTGAGCGTCGGTGGGGAACCCGGGATAGGGCATAGTACGTATCGGCCTGACGGCCTTAAGCTGCCCTGATCTCTTTATATGTACCCTGCCCGTCTCCGACCTTATGTCGCAGCCCATACCCGTTAGAATGTCGATCACCGTTGAGACATGAGAGGAATTGACCCTTTCAAGGCTGCATTCCCCGCCTGCCATTGCCGCGGCGGACAGGAATGTGGCGCAGACTATCCTGTCGGAGATTATCTCGTGCTCGCAGGCAAATAGCTTCGCTTTTCCCTGAATCTCAATAGTGGAGCTGCCCGCCCCGCGAATCTTTGCGCCCGCATGGATCAGAAAATCAGCCATGTCCTCTATCTCGGGCTCACGGGCCGCGTTTGTGATCTTGGTTACGCCGTCGCAGGCGCAGGCCGCCAGCATGATGTTCTCTGTCGCTCCAACGCTTGGGATTGAGAGCGTGATCTCTCTCCCCTCAAGCCTCTCGGCCCTGCAGATAATGTTCCCCCTCTGCTCGACCACCTCGCAGCCCAGCTCGCGGAGCGCCGCAAGATGAAGGTCAATGGGCCTGGGTCCGAGCTCGCACCCGCCGGGGAAGCTCATAACCGCCTCGCCCATTCTCGCGACGATGGCCCCGAGGAAAACAACCGATGAGCGCATCTCGCGCATCAGCTCGTCAGGAATGTCAAAGCGCGATATTGTGCTTGAATCCACGATTACACTGCCGTTTTCCCGCCTTACGCCGCAACCAAGGTGCCTGAGGATCTTAATAGATGCATCGACATCTTTAAGGTCCGGGCAGTTTGATATCACGCTTTCGCCTTCTGCAATAATTGTCGCCGCCAGGATAGGCAGCACGCTGTTTTTCGCGCCATGCACCTTTGCGCTGCCAAAAAGCCGGCGGCCTCCTTCAATAAGGAACGCGCTCATTTATCTGTCCCCCGCATCTTTTCCGGCCGCATTGCGAAGCGCCGCCGGAGCATATTGACGAAACCTGCCAGAAGAGCAGGTGAATCATCTCAGCACATATTATGCAGGTTTTGCGGTCTTTGTGAATAACGGGCCCGCACCCGTGCTCAGGAGGGAAAATCGCCGTCTTTTTATCCAATTTTCACCATGGACGTGATTTCATCGTATATTCTTTGCGTCGCGTCAAGTATCGCCATGTCCGCGGCAGCATTCGACATTTTAGAAAGCTGCTCTTTATCCGAAATCAGCTCCATTGCCCGGCCAAAGAGCTTTTCGCCGGTACACTCACTTTCGAGGATCACCTCGGCAGCCCCGTTTTTTTCGAGAACTCTGGCGTTTTTCTCCTGATGGTTGTCGGCCACGTTCGGCGAAGGTACAATGATCGAAGGCTTTGCCTGCGCGCAAAGCTCACCTATCGTCGAGGCGCCCCCTCTGCACAGAACCAAGTCGGCCGCGGCCATAGCGCGCGGCATGTCATAGATATACTCGCGCATGTCGATCTGCTGGTGTTTTTCAAGATCAACACCCGAATCTCTCAGATAGGCGGGCATCCATTCATAGCCCCTCCCGCCGGTGGCGTGTATGTGCTTAAAGCCTCGGAGCTCCGTTTCAAGCTTTATAAAATCGGCAATTATCCTGTTCATGTCCCTTGCTCCAAGCGAACCCCAGAAGGAGACAATCAGCTTTTCTCCCTCAAGCAGGGACAGCTCACGCCTCGCGTTCTTCCTGTCGGCCAGAATAAAATCGTTTTTAACCGGCATACCGGTAACGACGGCTCTCGCCTGATCGGGGCACTGCGCAAGGCTCTCACGAAAACTCAGCATCACCTTTGTGGCCCTGCCGGAGAGGAGCTTTGTCGTGAGCCCGAACACCGCGTTCGACTCGTGGATCGCTGTCGGTATCTTAAGCTTTGACGCCGCGTAGACTACGGGAAAGCTAGCGTACCCCCCCGTGCCCACCACGATATCCGGCCGGAAATCCGCGATGATTTCCTTCGCCCTGCGAACCGAGGCGGACATCTTCATCGCAGTCTGGATATTGTGCGAAATGGCCCCGGGGCTCAGGCTCCGCCTGAGGCTGGATATGTCGACGGTCACGATTTTGAAGGAATCCATCGGGACAAGCGAGGTCTCAAGTCCGCGTTCGGCGCCGACAAACAGTATCTCGCTCTCGGGCCGCCTTTCACGAAGAAGCTTGGCAATTGCAAGCGCGGGATTTATATGTCCTCCGGTTCCTCCGCAGGTGAATATCGCCCTCAATTTCCCACACTCCCCACAAAAGATATACTATGGCAACACCGCACAAAGAGCGTGTGACGACTTTGCGTGCGGTATTGCACTATAATTATTTCTGTCAGCCGGCAGGTTTTGCCGGCATTTGTCGGGAGACGCTGAGAATTATCCCCATCTCCGCAAGCTGTATCATCAGCGACGTACCCCCATAGCTGAAAAACGGGAGCGAGACGCCCGTGACCGGAAAAAGATTTGTGACAACCGCGATATTGAGAAAAACCTGAAGAGCAAGCAATGTCGTTATACCGATGACTATAAGCGTGCCGAACCTGTCGCGGGAGTGAAGCGCTATCCAATAACCCCTCACGATGAGCAGGGCGAACAGCAAAAGCACAAGACAGGCCCCCACAAAGCCGAGCTCTTCGCAGACAATCGCGAAGACGAAGTCGTTGTGCTGCTCGGGCAGGTAGAGAAACTTCTGCCTGCTTCTTCCCAGACCCAGGCCCATCAGCCCTCCTGAACCCACAGCGTAGAGCGACTGTATCGTCTGGTATCCCTTGTCGCGCGCGTCTATGAACGGATCCTTCCAGATATTTATCCTGTCCATAGCGTAGCCCATGTTGTTGACAAGCACCCAGGCCGCGCCGCCCACCGCAAGGCCGGCCCCGAGGAACCATCCGACCCGCACGCCCCCCACAAACATAAGGGCGGCGCCCGTGGCGAAGATAAGCACTGTGCCTGACAGATGCGGCTCCTTGAACATCAGAAAGCCGATCACTCCCAGGATCAGCCCAAACGGCAGTATCCCATAGCGCAGGGTGCGCATTTTTTCCTTGTAGTGCTCGATCATTGTCGCAAAACAGAGGATCACGGCCAGCTTCGCCACCTCAGATGGCTGAAAGCCGAACGGGCCGAGGTCGATCCACCTTTTCGCGCCGTTGACGGTTTTTCCAATGAAAAGAACCAGCACCAGCAAAACAATCGAGGCGACAAGCGCGAGAAACGCCCATTTCCTGAAGTTCCGGTAGTCCATGAACGAGATCACGATCATAGCCGCCGCTCCGCCGAGAGCGAATATGCCCTGACGGAAGAAAAGGTATGCGGGATTGTCGTAGGTATAATACGCCGACGCGTATGACGCGGAGAAGACCATAATCAGCCCCACGCTCAGGATCAAAACCACAAGGATCAGGAACGGCAGGTCCATAGGCCCCCTGATCGCCCTTTCCTCTTCCATATGTACCGGCAGTCTTTTAGCAGTCTCCATCTATTTCCTCCCATATGCGCCTCTCCGCCTGCTTCACATGCTTTAATACCTGGCCGAAACCCCGACATAGGCCAGCAGGCACAACAGCGCCGTAAAAACCGTGAACACCGCACAGACCTTTTTTTCGCTCCACCCGCTCATCTCAAAATGATGATGGATCGGCGTCATTCTGAAAATCCGCTTCCCGCCGGTCGCCTTGAAATATGCCACCTGTATGACAACCGAGAGTATCTCAATTACGTAAACCAGCCCAACTACAAGGATAATCAGCGGGATATCCAGCGCGATAGCTGCGGCGCACACCGCCCCTCCCAGGAAAAGCGAGCCGGTATCCCCCATAAAAACCTTGGCTGGGTTGAAGTTATAGATCAAAAACGCGCAGAGGCCACCGCATATCGCCGCCGCGAAGACCATCTCTCCTTCGGCGGCCCACTTCACCGCCACAATCATAAAAAACAGGCCGACAGGAAGCGTCACGCTGGTCAGAAGCCCATCTACCCCGTCGGTGAAGTTAACGGCGTTCACTGTCAGCACCATTGCAAGCGCGATGAAAACCATGTATAAAACCCAGGGAAGCGCGATTGTGACGTTAAGAAACGGCACGAAAAGGTTTGACGTGAAATGCCCGGAATAACGCATCGCCGCGAGAAAAAGCGCCGCGAACGAAAACTGGAGGGCAAGCTTTTGCGGGGCGGTGAGCCCCATGTTCTGCTTTTTCACTACCTTCAGAAAGTCATCGACAAATCCGATCGACCCGAAACCGAGTGACAGAAGCAGCATGAAGATATGGGAATACTGCCCGCTCATCATTTGCCCCCAGCCCCCGATGAGCACCGCAGCGGATATGCCTATTATAAACATGAGCCCGCCCATTGTGGGCGTTCCCTGCTTGGACATGTGCCACACAGGACCGTCCTCGAGGATTGTCTGCCCAAATTTGAGCCTTCTGAGGTATGGGATCATAAAGACCCCAAGGAGGATCGTCACGGCAAACGCAATGACAAATGACAAAATCATCCTACAGCCTCCAGAAACAGTTTTAATACCTCTTCCATTCTCATCCCCCTGCTGCCCTTGAACAGCAGCGCGTCGCCCTCACATGCCGCGAGGCCGAGCTCTCGGGCAAGCTCATTGTGCGAATAAAAAAGCCTCAGTTTTGAAGGGGGCATCCCTTCTTCGAGCGCGCCTGCGACACAGTGCTCCATGCCCTCGCCGTACAGAAAAATCATATCCGCCATTTTTGACGCCGTTTTTCCAAGCTCTCTGTGCGCCTCGGCCGACAGATCGCCAAGTTCAAGCATCCCGCCGAGCACGGCGATGCGCCTGCCCTCCCCCCCGACGTTTGAGAGCATCCCGAGCGCGGCGCCCATCGACTCCGGGTTTGCGTTATAGCAGTCTTCAATGATCGTAAATCCGGATTTTTCATAAATATTTTGCCTCATTCCGGATGTCCTGAAGACGGAGAGGCCTCGCGATATCTCCGCGTTCGACACGCCGAACCGCTGCCCTACGGCGGCCGCGGCAAGGCCGTTATACACATTATGTATGCCCGGCGCGGCAACCGAAACCTCAAAGCGTCCGTTAAGAGACTGTATCGTAAACGAAACCGATGTCTTTGATATCGTAATATCCACGGCACGCAGGTCGCACAGCGGGTTTTCAACGCCGAAATAGATGATGTCGTAATCCAGCCTGTCTTTCAGGTTCCAGAGAAGCGCCTCATCACCGTTGAGTATCAGCGTTCCTCCCCTTGCCATCCCTTCAAGCACCTCGAGCTTGGCGTTAAGAATCCCTTCTCTCGAGCCCAGGTTCTCGATATGCGCGACGCCAATGTTCGTTATTACGGACGCGGTAGGCGCCGCGATGCGCGACAGCGTCGACATCTCGCCGAAATGGTTCATGCCCATCTCAAAAACCGCCGCCTCATGCGTCTTGTCAAGCCTTAATACCGAGAGCGGAAGCCCAATCAGGTTATTCAGATTCCCCTCGTTCTTCAGCGTGATAAACGCCTGCGAAAGGACGCAGGCGCACAGTTCCTTCGTAGTCGTCTTGCCGACAGAACCCGTCACCGCGCAGACCCTCGCCGACGACATCCCGCGGTATCCCGCGGCGATAGTGTGCAGGGCCCCGAGGGTGCTGGGAACATTGATCACAGGGACGGGTGCATCGACCTCCCTGCTGGAGACAACGGCGGCGGCCCCTCTTTTAGTGGCCTCAGGAATAAAATCGTGCCCGTCAAACCGTTCGCCCTTTATCGGAATATACAGCTCTCCCCGGCGGATTGTCCGAGAATCGGTGGACACGCCGCTGATCTTCGCTTCTTCAAAACCGAAACCCTCCGGAACCCCGCAAAACTCCGCAATTTGTTTTAATGTCAGCTTCTCCATTTTTCCCCCCGGACTTAAGCCCTGCGCTTCCCCCCGGCCTAAAACCGGGTAATTCCGTCAGCGCGCCTGCGCCTCTTTTTCAAAATACGCCCTCACAATCTCGCGCTCATCCATATCGCGCCTGAGGCCGTTCTGCTCCTGATATGTCTCGTGTCCCTTGCCCGCGAGAAGGACCACGTCTCCCTTTTTTGCCTCGCTGAGAGCGTATCCGATCGCTGCCTCCCTGTCCTCGACAGCAATGTAGTTCGTTTTTTCACCGACGCCCTCAAGAATCTCTCTGATAATCGACATGGGATCCTCGGTTCTCGGGTTATCGGAGGTGATCACCGCAAGATCGGACAGGCGGACAGCAATGTCTCCCATTATCGCGCGCTTTTTCGCGTCCCTGTCGCCTCCGCAACCAAAAACACAGATAACCCTGCCGCCCGCAAAGCCTCTGATGGTTTCCAAAATGTTTTCAAGCCCGTCGGGCGTATGCGCGTAATCTATTATCACCGTGAAACCGGCGTCCGTCGGCACAACCTCCGCCCTGCCGGCCACACCCCGAACCTCTCTCAGCGCCTCCGCGGCGACAGAGGAACCTACGCCCAGTTCCAGGCAGCAGGCGTAGGCCGCAAGCGCGTTGTATACGGAAAATCGCCCCGGAATCGACAGGCTGAGCCTTATCCTGCCCGCTGCGGCAACCGCGTCAAACTCAACCCCGTTTTCGTTTAGAGCAATATTCAGGGCCATGTAGTCAGCCTTCTTCCCTTTTACGGAAAAGCTCTTTACATCGCATGCGGCGCTTTCTATTATATAGGATGCGCTAACATCGTCAAGATTAATTATGCCCAAAGAGCACATGGAAAAGAGCCTCGCCTTTGACTCAAGATAATCCTCCATGCTTTTATGGAAATCCAGGTGGTCTTGGGTAAGGTTTGTGAATATCCCGGCCGCAAACTCCACGCAGTCGACGCGCCTGAGCTTCAGCGCGTGGGACGAGACCTCCATGACGGCGTATTCGCTCCCTGAGTCAAGTATCTCGCGCAGCATACTCTGAAGCCCGCAGGATTCCGGCGTCGTCCTGTCTGAGGGGCGGCTCTTCCCGCCGATAATCACCTCGTTGGTGCCGATAAGTCCGACGCTTTTGCCCGTGGCCCGCTCGAGTATTGCCTTAATCAGATAAGATACCGTCGTCTTGCCGTTTGTTCCGGTTACGCCCACAATCTTCAGCGTTCTGGACGGGTTGCCATAGAAGTTGGCCGAGATCACCGCGAGCGCCCGGCGCGAATCTCTCACAAGTAACTGCGGGATGTCCTCGGACATGAGCCTTTCCGTCACGATAACGCGAGCGCCCGACCGAACAGCCTGAGGTATGAAGAGATGGCCGTCGGTTCTCATCCCGGATATCGCGACAAAAAGGTCGCCCTCTCCCACTTCTCTGGAGTCGTATTTTATGCCGGATATCTCAGCCCCGGCGTAGGCGGTGCCTCCCAGGAGCTCTACGCCGGAAAGCAGTTCAAAAAGCTTCAAGCATAAACCTCCAATGCGTCAATCCTTCAGTGTAGCGTCAAGGAAGCTGATCTCCACAACCGTGCCTCTCGGCACCTCGGCCCCCGGCGCAACGCTCTGCGACATGGCTATTATGCCTGCTGCCTGCGTGGCCGTCGCCCCCGTGGCCTTCATGTAAAGCCCGGCGTTGACGATCGCCTTGTTCGCCGCCTCCGGCCTCATGCCGGACACGTTGGGGACCTTGACGGTTTCCGTTGGCTTGGGCGCGTCCTTGTACAGTATTATCTCACTTGTCGCGGGGATTTTTGCCCCGGGAGCCGGTATCTGGTCCGTTATCCTGTCGCCCTCTCCCACGGTTTTGTATTTCAGCTTCTTGTCAAGCAAAATGGGCTTGGCCTCCGACTCAGTTTTGGAGGTGAGGTCGGGCACCAGGACGTCTATCGCGGAAAGCTCCTCGGCTGTATATTGGGGCTCAATGCCGAGATACGGCAGCGTGTCTGCCATGATCGCGCCGACAATGGGCGCGGCGCAGAATCCACCCGAGCGCAGGTTGACCGGCGGCCCCATCGGCTCGTCGAGCAGCACCAGCACCGCTATCTGCGGGTCGTCCGCCGGAGCGTACGCGACAAACGAAACGACATACTTTCCCTCACCGCTTGCGCCGAGGTCGATCTTCTCCGCGGTTCCCGTCTTCCCCGCGATCCTGTAGCCGTTGACATACGCGTTCTTCCCCGTGCCCACCTTCACGACGGATTCCATGATCTCGTTAACCTGATCCGACGTCTCTTTTGATATGACCTGGCGCACAAGCTCCGGCTCAAAGGTCTTCTGAACGACGCCGTTTTCATCCACGAGTTCGCGAACAAGGTGCGGCTTCATCATCTTGCCGCCGTTTGCAGCCGAGGAGATGGCTGAAATGAGCTGTATCGGCGTGATCTTAAACGTCTGCCCGAAGGCATATACCGCGAGCGTGATATCTGCCCGTGAAAAGTCCTTATATGAGTGATAGATGCTCCCCGCTTCTCCGGGGAGGTCAATTCCGGTTTTTTCAGTCAGGCCGAACGCCCTGAAATAGTCATAAAACTTCTCCGCGCCGATCCTCAGGCCGACCGCGATGAAGACCGGGTTGCAGGAATTTTGAACGCCCTGGAGAAAGGTCTCCGCCCCGTGGCCGCCTTTTTTATGGCATCTCACCGGCTTAGGCCACCCGGCAACCATGACCGAACCTCCGCAAAAGAACTGGTCGTCAAGCTTCACGACCTTCTCCTCAAGGCCCATGGATGTCGTCAGTATTTTGAAGGTAGAGCCCGGCTCATATGCGTCCACAACGGGCTTGTTGCGCCACATCGCAAGCTGCGCCTCTCCGAGCAGCTTGTTTTTCTCCTCGTCGGTGCCGGCCGCCTCGATCTTTGAGAGCTCCTTCATGCCCGTCACGGTTCTGGGGCTGTTCAGGTCAAAGTCGGGCTTTGTCGCCATTGCCAGAATCTCTCCGGTCTTGACGTCAAGCACAATGCCGGACACATAGTTCTCAACCTTGTTTTCAATATACGCCTTCTCAAGCTGCTTTTCAAGAAACTGCTGGATTGTCTGGTCAATCGTCAGGACAAGTCCAAGCCCGTTTTTGGCGTCATAGTATTTCTCATACTGGAAAGACAGGTCCTGCCCGTTTTGCGCCTTTGCGGTTATGACCCTGCCCGGCGTGCCCTTGAGGTACTCCTCATATGTAGCCTCGAGGCCATACTGTCCCTGGTTTTCACTCCCGGTGAAGCCTATGACGTGCGAGGCGAAGTTCCCAAGCGGATAGTATCGCTTGGTGTCGCTTCCAAACTTAATCGCCTTGAGATCGTTGTCCTTCTTAAACTTGCGGACGGCGTCGGCGTCCTCCTGTTCAACCTTCTTTTTAATTATCTCGTAATAGTTTTTCTTCTTTGTTTTTTCAACTATCTTGTCGTAATCCACGCCGAGTATCTCGGAAAGCCCTTTGGCTATAAGGCGCGCCTGCTCCTCACCCGCGACCTCTCTCGGAGAGATGAACACTGTCTCGACATTTGCCGAAAGCGCAAGCGCCTCCATGTTCCTGTCGTAGATCGTTCCTCTTGTCGGCGCGACCTCGGTGTCGCGCGTCTGCTGCTCAACGGCCTTCTGCTCCCACTTGTCGTGCTCTCTGATCTGGATATTGTAAAGCTTGACAGTCAGCACGGCGAAGGTCGCCACGCCGCAGGCGCACATGAGCAAAACCGTGCGCCAGAGTATTGTCTTGTCAGCCTTTTTTGTCGCCATCCGGCATATCCCCCCGCATTCCCGGCGCTGCCCTCGCCGGCAGCAATGTTTTCAAAAGAGCAAGGGCTTTTTCCCCCTGCTCCCTTTGCTCCATGCTAAAATATATAGGCCTTCAGTTGATATATTCCATTATTTTACCAAAAGCATCCCCAATGCCCTTTAAAAAGTCGGAAGAGCCTTCATCTTTTTTATCAAAGATAATCGCGTGGTCGGGGACCGAGAGGTCGATGTAAACTATCTGTCCGCCCTGCTGGCGGGACATTCCAAGCTCCTCGGCCCGCCTCTCGATGTCCTTCAGGTTTAGCTTTTTTTCATACTGAGATCTGAGTGCCGTCTCTTCGGCCTTGAGCTTTGTCAGCTCAGACTTCAGCGCCGCCGACTCGGCGGAAACAGTGTGCAGCGACATTCCGCTCCAAACAGAGAGCATCTGAAGCCCCACAATCAGGAGAAAGCCCATAACCGCAAAAGCGGAAATTCTTGCCGCCGTCTTTTTCCTCACAGTTTCCTTCACGGTTTTTTCTCGTTTTTCGCTTCGCACCGCCATCTCATCGGCAACCGCGTCTCTCACTCTGAGCCGCCTGTCAAAGCGTGAAAGATCGTACCCGACCTCGGCGCGCACCCTTGCCGCAGATTCCATTTACTTTCCCTCCGAATCCTCGAACGCGCCTGAAGCCGCTGCTTGGCACGCCCCTTTTTCTGTATATTATTGCCTTAACCGCCGCGTTTTATTTCACCGCCACAGGTTTTTCATATCTTTTCGCAAACTCTGAGCTTTGCGCTGCGCGACCTCGGGTTTTCCTGCGTCTCCCTCTCTGAAGGAAGCACGGGCCTTTTGGTAATCGGCCTGAAACGGGGCGTCTTTTTGCAAACGCACACCGGAAAATCCTTCGGACAGACGCACCCGGTGCAAAGGCGCTGAAAGCTGTTTTTTACGATCCTGTCCTCAAGCGAGTGGAACGTGATAACCGCTAGCCTTCCCTCGGGGGCAATCAACGCGGCCGCCGCCTCGATTCCCTTTTCAAGCTCTGAGAGCTCCTCGTTCACAGCGATCCTGAAGGCCTGAAAGCTGCGCTTTGCCGGATGCTGCTTCTCCCTCAGCGCAGACGGCGGCATTGCTGATTTTATCGCCTCGACAAGCTGAAACGTCGATTCCAGCGGCCTCCTTGCGATAATCCTGCGCGCGATCACCGGAGCGTAGCGCTCCTCGCCGTACTCGTAGAGAATCCTTTTAAGTTCGTCGAAGGACGCGCCGTTTATGAGCTCGTATGCGCTTCCCGGCTCGTCCGCATCCATCCTCATATCCAGCCTCGCGTCCTGCATATACGAAAACCCGCGCGCGGCGTCGTCAAGCTGCGGCGATGAAACGCCGAGATCCATCAAAAGCCCGTCAATCTTCTCAATTCCAAGGGCGCGGAGTATCTCCCGGAGCTCGGAAAACCTCCCCTTAACCGCGCAAAAGCTGCCGCCGAAGCGCGAAAGCCTCTCGCACGACTCCTCAATCGCCCTGCTGTCGCGGTCAATGCCTATGAGCCTGCCGCCATCGAGAAGCTCAAGCACCGCGCCGGCGTGCCCGCCGCGGCCCAGCGTCGCGTCGACATAGGTTCCGCCCGGCTTCAGATCAAGCGCCTCAATGCACTCGTTTAAAAGGACAGGCATGTGCTCCATTATCAGTACCTCTCGGCGCGTTTTTTAGAATCCGAGCTCGTCCATACTTTCGGCAAGTCCCTCCGCAGTCAGCTCGTTTGTTTCAACAGCGTCCCAGCGGGCGGCGTCCCACACCTCTGCACGCGTGGACACGCCGATCACGGCGACATCCTTGCTCAGGTGCGCGTAATCGCGCAGCTTCTGCGGAACAACTATCCTCCCCTGCGCGTCAAGCTCACACCTGACCGCGCTGGCAAAAAGCGTCCTCTGCAGATTGCGTGACTTTGAAAGAGGCAGCGCGGCGACCTTTTCCTCAATTGCCTTCCACGCGGCCTCGGGGTATATGGAGAGGCAGTTGTCAAGACCCTTCGTGACATAGAAACTCTCCCCAAGCTCCTCACGGAACCTTGAGGGAACGAAAAGCCTGCCCTTCACGTCAATTGTGTGTCTGAACTCCCCTGTCATGCCTCACCCCGGGTTTTTGTGGCTTTATTACCCTTTGTTCACCACTTTACCCCACTTACATAATCAAGTATACAGGCTGTCGGTAAAAAAATCAAGCTTTTTATTAGAATTTTTTTCTAACCTTTTGTCGATTTTTCATTATTTTTATGCTGTTTTTGCAACAAAACGCACGTTCGTGCAAACGTGCGTTCATAATTTTACACAGCAAAAACCCGGGACGCTTTTATGCGACCCGGGTTACATAATACTTTTTCAGTTGTATGAGTCAGCCCTGCTTTGAAGCGGTTTTAAACCTGGTTCTGGACTGATGAACCTCTTTCAGTGCCTCGCTCAGCGCGTCTTCGGTGCGTTTGAGCGTATCGTCGACATAGTCTCCGGCGGCCTTCTTCAGCTCACGCGACTTCGCCTCGGCGGCGGAGATCATGTCGTTGGCCTTCTGCCTCGCGACGATCAGCACCTCCTCCTGGGAAACCAGCTGCCTCGCACGCTCTTCGGCCTGGCGCTTTATGGCGTCCGCCTCCCGCTTCGCGCCGGACAAAATATCGTTGCGCGACTCGACAATCTGCTGCGCCTGCTTCAGGTCTGACGGCAGGCAGGTGCTGACCTCGTCGATAATCGACAGTGCACGCTCCCTCTCAATGACGCACTTGTCCTTGCTCATCGGGATCGACCATGCGTCGGATATCATGTCGTATAATGTGTTGAGAAGTTCTTCAACGCTTCCCGGCATTGCTCCCACTCCTTTCGCGCAGTCTGTCAAGAACCTGCGCCATTATCTCAGTCGGTACAAAATCGGAGATGTCCCCTCCAAGCATTCCAACCTCTTTTACAACGCTTGAACTCAAAAACTGATAACGGTGGCTGGTCGTCAGAAAAAGCGTATCCAGCCCCGGGCTGAGCGCGCTGTTTATCAGCGCCATCTGAAACTCGCGCTCGAAATCGCTGATCGCCCGCATACCCTTCACGATCACGCACTCAGGAATGCTCGACGCGTAATCCGCCAAAAGCCCTTCAAACACCTCAACCTCAACATTCTCAAACTCCGCCGAAACCAGGCGGAGCATTTCCGCGCGTTCAGAGGAAGAAAAAAGCGGATTTTTGTCGGAGTTGCGCGACGTGAGCACGATCACCTTGTCGAAAATGCGCGAAGCGCGCGAAATAATATCGAGATGCCCCATAGTTACAGGATCAAAGCTCCCGGGATAGATCGCCGTTTTCATGCTAAACCGTCCTTTGATATTTTGTTATTCTTGTGCCGCCGTAGAGGTAGTCTCTGAGCTTTGCATAGGGCCCGTCCCCCTCCGGCACGCCGATATCCCTTCCCGTTTCACATATAATTATACCATTAGGGTTTAAAATGTCAATTTTAAATATCAGCTCAAGCGCCTTCTCATGTTCCTTCGAGAGGTACGGCGCGTCAAGAAACACAAGATCAAAGCGCTCGCGGCATGCATCTAGAAACGGCGCAAACCCCGTCTGCACCACCTTCGATTTCAAACTGAATCCTGTAGTTTCAAGGTTTTCGCCTATGACCTCGCAAGCTTCACGCGAATTATCGACAAAAACCGCCCTCTCTGCCCCGCGGCTGAGCGCCTCAATCCCCAACTGGCCTGAGCCCGCAAAAAGATCCAGCACGGATCGGCCCTCAATATCGAACTGGATAATATTAAAAATTGATTCCTTAATCCTGTCGGTCGTCGGCCGCGCTGAAAGCCCTTCCTGCGTCTTTAGCTTTCTCCCGCGCACCTCACCGGAAATGACCCTCATCTCATCTCTCCTCCGCATCTTTGAAATGCCCGAAAACGGCTTTCGCCGCGTCACGCGGCAAAACCTCTCCAAGCTCCTCAAGGCTGGCCCCTTTTATTGCGGCAATACTTTTAAAATGCCTGAGAAGCGCCGCTTTCCGCTTTTCGCCGACGCCGCCTATACCGTCGAGGCTGGAAAGCGTCTGCCTTTTCGCGCGCTTTTTCTTCTGGTAATCAATTGCGAAGCGGTGCGCCTCCTCCTGAATCCTGCCTACAAAGCTGAAAAGAGCTGTATTGCCATCGATCCCAATCTCTCTGCCGTCAGGCGACACGATCGCGCGCGTTCGGTGCTTTGAATCCTTGACCATGCCGAAAACCGGAACGCCCAGCCCAAGGCCGGACACAACTTCTTTCCCCGCCTTCGCATGTGCGTACCCTCCGTCGACCAGGACGAGGTCGGGCAGTGCGGAGAATTTTGCGTCGCCCTCAAGATAGTTTTTAAACCTTCGCGAGAGCGTCTCGCGCATGCTGAGATAGTCATCCTGCCCCCTCGCGCCCTTTATCGCAAAACGCCTGTAGTCACGCTTGAGCGGTGATCCCCCCACGAAAACGACCATAGACGCGACAATGTCCTGTCCTGAAAAGTTTGAAATATCAAAGGCCTCGATCCTTTTCGGAAACTCCTCGATCCCAAGCGCATTTTGCAAAAGTCCAAGCGTCTTGTTCACGCGCTGCACGGCGGAGGTCACCCTTTCCGCCTCCTCACGCGCATTTTTCACCGCCATACGGGAAAGATCGAGCTTTTTCCCCTTTTTAGGGGCGGTTATCGCGACCTTTCCTCCCGCCTCGCGGCTGAGAAGCTTTGAAAGCGCGTCCATATCCTCGATCTCGAACGGAAGAATTATTTCCTTTGGAAGCGTGCTTCTTTGAAGATAGTATTGTCTGACATAGGCGCCCAAAACCGCGGCGTCGGTGCTCTCAAAAGTCTCAGGCAACATGTCGAGATCCCGCTCCAGAAGCGCCCCCTCAATAAAATGCAGCACGGCCGCACAGGCGTGCACGCCGTTTGTATAAAAACCTATTACGTCGGTGTCGGAAAATGAACCGGTCACAACCTTCTGCTTCGTCTTCAGGGATATGATTGCCGTGTACCTGTCGCGCAGCTGGGCTGCCTTTTCAAACCTCAGCTCCTCAGCGGCGGCCTCCATTTCGGTCTTGATATCCTCCAGCACACTCTCAAACCTGCCCTCAAGCAGCATTACCGCCTGCCGGACAAGCCCGCCGTAATCTCCCTTTGATATCTTCGCCGCGCACGGCGCCAGACACCTGCCCATGTGATAATTGAGGCATACGCGCCCCTTGCCGATATCCCCGGGAAATACCTTCGCGCAGGTCGGCAGCCTCAGCGCGCCTGAAACCGCGTCGATGACCTGCCTTGTGACAAACCTTCCCCCATACGGCCCGAAATACCTCGCGCCGTCGCTCATGATCTTCGGCTCCATAGTGATGCGCGGGAATTCATCCTGCTGACCGACGCGGATAAACGGATACCCCTTCCCGTCCTTCAAAAGGATATTGTATCGCGGCATGTGGCGCTTTATAAGTGAATTCTCAACGAGCAGGGCCTCAAACTCGTCGTCCACAATAATTGTATCGAAATCGCTCACCTGAGAAACCATATTGCGCGTTTTTTCGCTGTGGGACGCCGAATCCTGAAAATATTGGCTGACCCTGTTCCTAAGCAACTTCGCCTTCCCGACATATATAACGGCGCCGCGCCTGTCCATCATAATGTAGACCCCCGGGCTCATGGGCAGTGACAGCGCCTTTTTTTTCAGATCAACCATAGCGTTTCACCAGTAGTAAAGAAAGATACCCGCCTCACTGCGGGAGTATGCAAACAGCAAAAGCCCGTCCCAAAGGACGGGCGCAAAAAAGGCATATTACTCCGAAAAATTTGAATTAATCAGTTCGCACAGCGCGATAACCGCATCCTCCTCATCAACGCCGTCCGCGATGATGGTGATTACGGTACCCTTGATAATGCCGAGCGACAAAACGCCAAGCAGGCTTTTAGCATTGACCCTTCTCTCGTCCTTTTCTATCCATATGCTGGACTTATGCTCGTTCGCCTTCTGAATAAAAAAGGTAGCCGGGCGGGCGTGCAGCCCCACTTGATTGTTGATTGTAACCTCTTTGGAAAACATTAAGATACCTCCATACGCTTTTTTGCATCGCCGGTATATCTTTTCATCCACTATGGAGCTCCGCTCAGTCTGAAGCGCACACAAAGTTCGCTTGCCCATTATCTCTGTATTTATAGCATAACAAACATTCCGCCGGTTCGTCAATTTGCTTTTCGCCCAACTAGGCGCTCCAAAATTAATAATTTTGTTGCATATTGCTGGTTTTTTTCCGCAATTGACATATGCAGCGAATCAATAGCCTCATTTTCAGTGAGTTTTTCACATTTCTCTCCATATTCTCAGAAATACATACCCCTTACTTCGACAGCGTCGGGCAAAAATCACTGCCTCAGCTCAGCTATAGTAACGCCGTTATCTCCTTCGCCGTATCTTCCCAGTCTGAAAGCTTTCACATGCTTCATGGCCCTGAGCTCAGACTGCACCGCGCTTCTCAGCGCGCCGGTGCCCTTGCCGTGTATGATCCTGACACTGAGAAGCCCGGACATGACTGCACCGTCAATAAAATGCTGAAGCTCCGTCAGCGCGTCGGATACGTCGCGGCCGCGCAGGTCGAGCTCCATGCCGCCTGAAGGCTCTCTCAGCTCTCTGGCGACCCCGGCGGCGTATTTTTCCGCCCGCACAGCGGCATCCGCGTCTGTAAGCCGAAGGCCGGAGACGTTTGCGGTCACCTTCATAATGCCGGCCTGAAGCTGAACGTTGCCTGAACTGTCCTGGTGCGTGAGCACAGTCGCACGCGTTTTCATCTTGAGAATCTCAACCGTATCGCCCGGCCTCAGCGGCCTCGGCGGCGGCGCGGGAGCCTCCTCGTCGTCGGCGCCTCCCATCGCTCCTTCGGCTTCGTTGAGCATACGCCTCAGCTCGGCTCTCTGCTCGTTTATCTCCTGAAATCCGGCCTTTTTCTGCGCTTTACGCATCTCGTCCAGCTCACGGAAGACAGCGTCCGCCTTCTCTCTCGCCTGCTCGATAATATACCGCGCCTCGTCCCTTGCCCGCTCTACGGCCTTGTTTCGTTCTTTTTCTATAAATTCCCTGTCTTTTTCCGCTTTTTTCGCGGCGTTCTCCGCCTCCTGCCTCAGTATCTTCGCGCGAAGGCGCTCGTTTTCCATCGCCTGCCTCTGTCCTTCGAGCGAGGACAAAACGTCCTCAAACTTGCTGCTTTCAACGCCGACGAGCGCCTTCGCGTTCTCCACAAGCTTTTCAGGAAGCCCGAGGCGCTTTGAAATGGCAAACGCGTTCGACTTGCCGGGAACGCCGATCAGCAGCCTGTAGGTGGGCCTGAGCGTCTCCACGTCGAACTCGCAGGACGCGTTCTCAACTCCCGCCGTCGTCAGCGCAAAGCTCTTCAGCTCGGCATAGTGCGTTGTCGCGACGATATTGGCCCCCAGGGACCGGACGTGCTGTATAACCGCCACGGCCAGCGCCGCACCCTCCACAGGGTCAGTTCCGGCGCCGAGCTCATCGAACAGCACGAGCGACCGCTCTCCGGCGAGCTCGACTATAGACACAATGTTCCGCATGTGCGATGAAAACGTCGAAAGCGACTGTTCGATGCTCTGCTCGTCTCCGATATCGGCAAAAACACTGTCGTAAACCGAGACAAAGCTCCCTGTGTCGCAGGGGATGTGCAGCCCGCACAGCGCCATCACCGTGAGCAGGCCAATCGTCTTCAGTGTGACCGTCTTGCCTCCGGTGTTCGGCCCTGTGATAACCAGCGTGTCAAAATCCGTCCCGAGCCTCACGGTTATAGGCACGGCGGTCTTCGGGTCGAGCAGAGGGTGCCTGGCTCTTATAAACTCCAGACCTCCGCCATCCCTGATCTCAGGACTCATGGCGTTAAGCGCGTATGAGAGTTTTCCTCTCGCGAAGATCAGGTCGAGCGAGCAGAGCGCCTCAAAATTCCACATAATGTCCTCTGCGAAAGAGACTGCTTCCGCAGAAAGCGCGGAGAGAATCCTCTCTATCTCCGCCTTTTCCTTCGCCTCATGCTCCCGCAGCTCATTATTGAGCTGCACCACCTGTGTCGGCTCCATAAAAACCGTGGCCCCGCTGGAGGAAACGTCGTGCACCAGCCCTGAAAAGTCCCCCCTGTGCTCGCTCTTCACGGGCACTACAAATCTCCCTGAACGCGTCGTGATAATCGTGTCCTGAAGGTATTTTGAATAAGCCTGTGAGGTGATAATCTTTTGAAGCACCTCGCGTATCTTTGAGTTGGCCGCCCTCATTGAGCGGCGGATTGCCGAAAGCTCGGCCGAAGCGCCGTCGGCCACCTCGTCCTCCGACAGAATCGACTGCGCGATCTTCTCCTCAAAATACTTGTTTGGCCTCAGTGACGCAAACAAGTGGTCAATACAGGTTTTCTTCTTCCGCTCGCCGGAGGCGTAGTCCCGCGCGCGCCTTGTGCATGTCAGAAGCGCGCCTATGTGTAAAAGCTCGCGCATGCTGAGCGTTCCGCCCATATCGGCGCGTCTGAGTGAGAGCGAAACGTCCCTCACGCCGGAAAAAGGCGGCGACCCGTGCACTCCGACAAGCTCGCGCGCGGCGCTCGTCTCGTCCTGAAGTCTCTGCGCCTCTCCCGCGCCCTGCGCCGGGCGCAGCGCAAGTGAGCGCGCCTTTGCCTCCTCTGAAACCGCGTGCCCGGAAAGCATCTCGAGCACTCGGTCAAGCTCAATTGTCCTCAGTGATTTATCTCTGTCCATCATTAACCAGCCCCTTGTAGAAATCAAGCGTATAGAACCCACGCTCAAGTTGCGCGTGCAGATATGCCTCCGACGCGTCGCAAAGTCTTTTCAGCGCGCCCCCCACGAGGCTGAATGACAGCAGCCTTTTCGGCTCGCAGAAAAGGATATGCCTCAAGGCATCCAGCGATTCACGGCAAAGCGGCATCCTCAGCGGGCCGCCGGTCTCGCCGCATCCTCCGCACGACACGCTCCCGTCCGACAGGCTGAAAAATACGCGCGCTTCCTCCCCACAATCCGCGCACGAGGACTCAAGCGTCGGACGATACCCCGAAAGTTCCATAATCCGCCACTCAAACGCGCATTTTATGAGTTCCTTGGGCTTATCCAGCTCGGAAAGCGCGTAAAGCGCGTTAAGCGCGGTCTGGAGCATACCTGAATCGCCCGCGTCGGCGTCGGCCAGCGCTTCGAGAACCTCACAGAAGTAGCTAGCGAGGGCAAGCTTTTCAATGTCGTCCCTGATACCCAGAAAAAGCTCAACCGGCTCAGCCTCGTTTATTGTTATTCTCGATCTGTTTTCAAAAAAAGTGAAATTCGAATAGGCCAGGTGCTGCGTGCCCGCGTTCTGGCGGCTGCGCGCTGCCCTGGCGCCCCTGGCGCTGGCGGAAATCTTGCCGTCATGGCGGGAGAGTATCGTCAACATCTTGTCCGATTCACGGTATTTCGTTTCGCGTAATATGAGACCGTCGCATGTTCGGAGCATACTGTCCTCCTAAAAGGCGGTGATCGCCGAAAAAAGCTCTGTTAAAGCTATTGTACCGCTTATCCGGCGCTTTTTCCAGTCTTTTTTCCATAACGCCGCGAGAGAGCGGCGCAACCATTTTTATACTTGACAAAGCTTGCCGCCGCGTGCTACAATTCTAAGGCAATACTGCACAGAGATTGTGTGTGTTATGTGCGGGTGTAGTTCAATGGTAGAATTCCAGCCTTCCAAGCTGGTCGCGTGGGTTCGATTCCCATCACCCGCTCCATATGCGCCTGTAGCTCAGCCGGATAGAGCAACTGCCTTCTAAGCAGTAGGCCGCCCGTTCGAGTCGGGCCAGGCGTGCCATATCCCGAATATCGGCGCTTTCACATGGTGGGTATAGCTCAGTTGGTTAGAGCACCAGATTGTGGCTCTGGGGGTCACCGGTTCGATTCCGGCTATCCACCCCACAAAAAATCCCTACTGCCTTAACGGTTGTAGGGATTTTTGTCATTAAATCCTCAGAAATTCTCAATTTCCACCTTTTCAACTTTTCCCCGAAACTCGCTTCCGAGGAACATCGCGGCGTTTTTTGAAAAGCTCTCAACACTGTCGCTCACAAAGAAGCCGGCCTCGCCCGCCTTTTCTTCGCCGGACAGTTTTTCGGTGATCGTGAGCACCCTCTGGAGGTTTTCGGCAGCCTCCGCCCCACTGTCTACGAGCTCAACCCCAGAGCCCATTATTCCGGCGATAACCTCCCGCAGAAGAGGATAGTGCGTGCAGCCGAGGATCAGCACATCCGGCCCCCATGCCCTGAGCGGCTCGAGATACTCCGCCGCTACGGCCTCCACAACCGCGTCGCCCGCGCGAAACCGCCCGTTTTCAACCAGAGGTACAAACAGCGGGCAGGCCACAGCCATGATTTCAGCGTCAGGCGAATACTGCGACAGCATACGCTCATATGCGCCCGAGCGTATCGAGGCCTCCGTTCCGATCAGGCCGACACGCCTGTTTTTCGTCAGCTTCGCAGCGCGGACGGCCGCCGCCCGCGCAACACCGATCAGCGGGATGTCATACTCCCCGGAAATGACGTCAAGCGCCGCGGTGGACACAGTACCGCACGCGACGACAATGGCTTTAATATCGAACGTGCGCAGGAAGCGGATATCCTGCCGCGTGTATTTGAGAATCGTCTCACGCGATCGGCTCCCGTACGGCACGCGCCCGGTGTCTCCGAAATAGATGATATCCTCCCTCGGCAGGATGCGGAAGATCTCCCGGACGGCGGTCAGCCCGCCGATGCCGGAGTCAAAAACCCCGACAGGCCTGTTATCCATGCGCGCGTTCCTCCGTTGCAAGCGTAATGAGCCTGTCGATCAGCAGCGGATAGGCTATGCCCGCCTCTTCAAAAAGCTTTGGATACATGCTGATGCTCGTGAATCCTGGCAGCGTGTTGATCTCGTTGAAGATAATCTCCCCGCCGATGCGGTCGAGGAAAAAGTCGACCCGCGCCAGCCCGCGGCACTCTAGCAGAGTAAATATGCGCGCCGCGGCCTCACGGATGCGCTCGGAGGTCTCCTCCGCAATATCTGCTTTTGTGTGCACCTCGGACCTGTCGTCAAGGTATTTTGTCTCATAGGTGTAAAACTCGTCGCCGGGCACGATCTCACCGCAGCCTGATACGACAGGGTCGGAATTCCCGAGCACGGCGGTCTCGATCTCGCGCCCGTCGATGCACTCCTCGCAGAGCGCCTTCGTGTCGTATACAAAGGCGAGCTTTAGCGCGGCCTCGAGCTCGGCCCTGTCCTTTGCCTTGGAAACGCCCACCGAGGAGCCTGTTCTGGCCGGCTTAACAAAGACCGGATAGCTGAAGCATTTTTCAAGCCTCAGGACGACCTTTTCGGGAAAGCGCGCAAACTCCTCGTCACGCACCGCCCTCCACGAGGCCATGCGTATCCCGGTGCCCGCGAGCAGCGATTTTGTTGTCGCCTTGTCCATGCACACCGCCGAGGCCTCGACGCCAGAGCCGACAAACCTGATGCCCGCCACCTGCAAAAGGCCCTGAATGCCGCCGTCCTCCCCATTTTCCCCGTGCAGCACCGGAAAGCACACGTCAACTGCGCGCCGCACATAGATCCCGCCCTCGTTTATGAGAATGCCATGGCCGCGAACCGGGGAAATAAACGCCTCCCTGTTTTCGGGATGATTCTCCCACCCCGGCATGACTATGCCCGCCTCGCCTGAGGCGGAAATAAGCTTCCACTGGCCGCTTTTTGTGATGCCCACCGGCATCACGTCGTATTTTTCCCTGTTTATGTTCTCCAAAATCGAGAGCGCGGAGCGGCACGACACCTCATGCTCCGACGATACGCCCCCAAACAGCACGCAGAGGGTAATTTTGTCCATATAACCCCTTCTTTACCTGCATTTTTGCCGCGGCGGCGCTCATATGCCCGCAACAGTCCCGCCGCTCTGATACATTACCATATATAATAAGGCATCCAAAAAAATAAAACAAGAAAAAAATACGGTTGTTGTGGAAATGCCGGAGGATAAGGGATATAATAGTAACGGACAGGGCGCGCCGCGCGGCCAAATATGTCCGGGAGGGGGAGCTGAGAGCTTGAAAATTGAACTTAAGCCCAAGGAGTTCAGGCGTCTGCTTGATCTTGTATACATTGGGAACTGGATTTTAAATTCAACACGAGGGTCGGACAGGATTAAGGAATACGACGAGATTGAAAGCCTCGTCTTTTCTCAGTGCTCGGAAAACGGCATGACCGCGCTGTTTGAGAGGCAGGACGGTGAAATCGTGCCCTCCCGCGCGTTTGCGCAGGGCGGCATCCACGAGGCGATTATGGACTACGAAGACACGGTGTTCTTTGAGATACTTGCCGAAGAGCTTGCCCGGAGGGACATGGAGGACGAGGCGATTGACATAAACAACCTCGATGAGCTAAACCACAGGATTGATGAGTATATCGCCGAATTTGAGGAAAACGGAACGGAGAACATAAAGGTTGAAGGGTAGCCGGCCGGGGGATTTCCCCTTGTGACTGCGTCTGTTCCAGAAGGAGAAAAAGGGAGAAAAGATGAAAAAACGCATTTTCACATTAATTTTATGCCTGGCGCTTGCCATATCGTTATGCGCCCCCGCCGTTGCTGCGGACACAGACCAGAAGACCGGGCAGGACTATATCGCCGGCTTGGTTGACCTAGCCGACGTCCTGAGTTACTTTCATATAAACTCCTCCGACAACCCCGATCCGATCGGGCGGGCGCTCGGTAAGATGTTTGAGGAAAACCCTGAGTTTTATGACGAATTTGCCGAAAAGATGTTTCAGCTTTACGACGACTATTCCCACTACATACCGCCCTCGGAATATGACCTGTCGTATCCTAAAAGCAATCACTACGCCGGTATCGGCGTCCAGCTTTCAGACGTAGAGACGGATCGGCTGGTCATAAGCTCCGCACTCCCCGGCTCACCGGCGGAGGCGGCGGGTATCATGCCCGGCGATGAAATCGTCGAGATCGGCGGCAAGAACGTCGAGGGCCTTGTCTATGACGAGGTCACGCCGCTCCTGCGGGGAGACGTGGGAACGAGCGTCTCTGTCGGCGTGAGGCGCAATGAAAAGCCGGGTATCCTGCGGTTTACGATCACCCGCGCGGAAATCGCGGTTTCGAATATCTATTTCGAGGATATGGGCGACAAGACCGCTTACATAAGCATCACGCGCTTTGGCGACGAAAAAACCGCCGAGGACTTCATCGGCATATATGACAAGCTGGGAGAAAACGGTTTTGAGGCCTGCGTTATCGACGTGCGCGACAATCCCGGCGGCGGCATGGGCGTGCTGTTCGATATCCTCAACCATATATGCCCCCAAAAAAATGTCAACCTTTTTGCCGAAAAGGGCGCCGGCTTCGCCGAGGTTTACCGCTCTGAGGGAAAAGCCGTTTTCGTCCCGAAGAAGCTTGTCGTCCTTGTGAATGAAAACTCGGCCTCGGCGTCCGAGATCTTCGCGGGCTCAATCAAGGAAAACGGTCTGGGAACGGTCGTGGGCGTCACAACGCACGGCAAGGGGTTCTCTCAGGTACACTGGACAATGGACGACGGCTCCACCGCCGTTGTCACCGTCGCCGAGATGCTGCTCCCTATCTCGCTCGGATATGACAAAAAGGGCGTTGAGCCGGACATAAGGGTCGAGATGAAAAAGGTGCCGTATCCGATGCCCGTGTTTTCGCCGCTTGAGAAAAAACAGATGAATCAGGGCGACAAATCGGAAAACGTGCTCGCGCTTGAACAGCGGCTGCACGAGCTCGGATATTTGACATCCGCGCCGGATGATGTATTTGATGAGCGCACTCTGAAGGCGGTTAACGCGCTCAGGCGCGACGAAAAACTGCCGGAGGCCTCATACGTGACTTCAAATACGGTAGTTCTTGTTGAAAATGCCATCGCCAGACTTTCACAGAAGCAGGTCTGGAAAGATACGCAGCTTGAAAAGGCGCTTGAGCTGGCAAAGGGCGCATCTGCAAAAAACTGATGCGGAGGATGTGACCCAATGATTTCAAGAGTTTGCTCGGCGGGCCTTTTCGGGATTCGCGGCTATGAGGTTGAGGTCGAGTGCTTTTTGTCGGGCGGACTTCCGTCGTTTGACATTGTGGGCCTGCCCGACGCCGCCGTTAAAGAGTCGCGCGAGAGGGTGCGCGCAGCAGCTAAAAGCTGCGGCTTTGACTTCCCTCAGCGCCGGATAACAATAAACCTCGCCCCGGCTGACACGCGAAAGGAGGGCCCTATATACGACCTTCCGATCCTTCTGGGCATTCTGGCCGCCAGCGGGCAAATCGGCATAGTGCCGGACAACGCCGCCTTTCTGGGCGAAATCTCGCTTTCCGGGGAGCTAAGGGGCGTATCCGGCGTGTTCCCTATGGCGCTCGCGGCTCGCAGAGCGGGGAAAACCTGCGTGTTTGTCCCTTTTGAAAACGCGCCCGAGGCCTCGCTTGTAGAGGGCCTTACGGTCATCCCTGTCAGCAATGTTTCCGAGCTTGAGGGCCATCTCTCAGGCAGGCTTCCGATACCGCCGGCCGAGCGGTTTATCGCCGCGGACAATGCGCGCGGAGGCCAGGATTTTTCGGATGTGCGCGGCCAGGGCAACGTGAAGCGCGCGCTTGAGATTGCCGCCGCAGGAGGGCATAACATCCTTTTGGCAGGCCCTCCGGGCGCCGGAAAAAGTATGCTCGCCAAAAGGCTTGTGTCTATTCTCCCGGACATGTCGGGCGATGAGGCTCTCCAGTGTACGGAGATTTACTCTGTCGTCGGGATGCTGTCGCGCGCTGAGCCGATGGTTACAAGGCGCCCGTTCCGCGCCCCCCACCACACGATCTCAGCCGTAGGGCTTTCGGGCGGAGGAGGGATTCCCAGGCCGGGAGAGATATCTCTCGCGCACAACGGCGTCCTTTTCCTGGACGAGCTGCCCGAGTTTGACAAATCAGCGCTTGAGATCCTGCGCCAGCCGATGGAGGACGGCGAGATCACGCTTTCGCGCGTATCCGGCTCGATGACATATCCGGCTTCGTTTATGCTCGTCTGCGCAATGAACCCGTGCCGCTGCGGCTGGTACGGGCACCCGTCGGGCAAATGCAGGTGCTCGCAAGCCTCGGTGGAAAGCTATATGTCACGGATATCCGGCCCGCTTCTTGACAGGATCGACATGCACGTTGAGGTCCCCGCCGTGCCGTATTCCGAGCTTCGCGGCAGGGATAAAGGCGAGAGCTCTGACGAAATCCTTGCGCGAGTGAACAAGGCCAGGGCGCGCTCATATCAGAGAACCGGCGGTCTTCCCACCCCAAACGCAAAGCTGTCAAGGGAGATGACGGTCGGCTTCTGCGAACTGGATTCCGGCGGCGAGGCGCTGCTGAAGAGCGCGTTTGACCGTCTCGGACTCACCGCCCGCTCGCACGACAGGATTTTAAGGGTTTCGCGAACCATCGCCGACCTCGACGGCGCGGATAACATATCCTCCTCGCACATAGCCGAGGCTATCCAATACCGGTCGCTCGACAAGTATTTCGGAAGATGAAAACCCACCAGAAAACAGACAAAAACCCTATCCCCACGTTTTTCGTGAGGATAGGGTTTTATACTTCCGTAATACGCTATTTTGTGCCGAAAATTCTGTCGCCAGCGTCGCCGAGCCCCGGCAGTATAAAGCCGTTGTCATTGAGCCGTTCATCCACGGCAGCGCAGTAGATATCCACATTAGGATACTCCGACTGCACCTTTTTAACACCCTCGGGCGAGGCAATGATGACCATCAGCTTCTTAGGCCTGGTGTTATAGCTCGCGAGAATCTCGATCGCGGCGCAGAGAGAACCGCCTGTGGCGAGCATCGGGTCGAGGATCAGCACGTCGCGCTCGGCGATGTCTGAGGGCATCTTGCAGTAATACTGTATCGGCTGAAGCGTCTCCGGGTCGCGGTAAAGTCCGATGTGGCCTATCTTCGCAGCGGGAATGAGCTGGAGGATGCCGTCCGCCATGCCAAGCCCGGCCCTCAGTATGGGCACAACGGCGAGCTTTTTGCCCGAGATGACCTTCGTCCTCGCCACGCCCATCGGCGTCTCGATCTCAACCTCCTTGAGCGGCAGATCGCGCGTCGCCTCGTAGCACATCAGCATCGTAATCTCCTGCACAACCTCGCGGAACTCCTTCACGCCGGTCTGCCTGTCTCTCAGAATAGACAGCTTGTGCTGTATAAGCGGATGGTTCAAAATCTCAAGCTTTGCCATAAAAACCCCCCTATCTGTACATTTGGTTTCCTGTGTAAATTAAGGCAGCACCGCACAGAGATTGCCTTAACTCTCCGGTCAAAAACGTCATGGCGTGTTCATAGTTGAGATGACCCGTGGCCCGCGCTCTGAGAACGCGCCTTCAGCCTCTCACGCTCCGCCTGCGGAAGACGTAGATAGACCGGAAGCAGTTCATAAAAAGGACGCGGCGTTACCGACACAGCCGCAAGCGCCACCCCGCTGGCTGACTGGAACCTAAGGTGCTCAGGCGCAAGCGCGCAGTCCATTCCGAACGGTATAAGGTAATTATAACACAACTCCGCGCCGTCTCCAACAAAAAAAACCTTTTGTTTATACATCGAAAGTTCATGATGTAGCTCTTCAAGTGAAACGGCCCCGTCGGCAACAAGCACGGATGGGACTTTCCCGTCTGATTCATACACCGAGCGGTAAACCTGCCCGCGCCGCGCGTCAAGCGCACAACAGATAATCCCTGAATTGAGGGCCGCCGTATGCGCAAGGGCATCCAGCGAGGAAACGCCCGCGCAGGGGATATCGCGCCCCCATGCGAGGCCCTGCGCCGCCGCGATGCCTATCCTGAGACCTGTAAAAGAGCCCGGCCCGACGGCGCACGCGATCATCGATATATCCGAGAGCGCGGTTTTGCTTGTATTGAGCATTGCCGTTATCATCGGCAGCAGCGTCTCACTGTGCGTGAGCCCGCAGTTTTGAAAGGACTGTGCGATGAGCCTTCCGCCCTCCGTAACAGCGGCGCTGGCCGCCCTGCCCGACGTTTCAATTGAAAGCATCCGCTTCATACATCCTCCAGCGGCGCGCCGCCGCGTATCTCAATATCCCGCCCGCCGCCGCAGGCGGAGATTATCACGTCTGTCCTGCTCTCGGGCAGCGCATCCTCAACCCTCTCGCTCCACTCCACCACGCAGACGCCCCCTCGCTCAAGGTAGTCGTCCCAGCCGATGTCGTAGAGCTCTTCGGAGGATGAAAGCCTGTACATGTCAAAATGGAAAAGCGGCGGAATGGACGGATATTCGTTCACGATCGCAAAGGTCGGGCTCTGCACGACGCCCCGGTACCCCATCCCGCGCGCAAGGCCCCTAACAAACGCCGTCTTCCCGGCGCCGAGACCGCCAAAAAGCGCGACCACCTCACCCGGGCGAAGCGTTTTTCCAAGCCTTTCCCCGATAAGTTCGGTCTCCTCTTCATTTTTGGTGTGAAAAAACATTGCAGCCTCCGAAGTCCAAAAGGCGCTTGAAAACGCCGCAGTAAAGCTGTATACTGGTATAAATCAAAGCGCCTTCAGACAAAGGAGAGATAATGAAAGAGCTTTTAAAGGGCATAAAAAAGTTTTTAAAAGAGGCTGACATGTTCCTTCTCACGGTCTGCCTCATAGCCTCGCTTTACGGTATGCTGCTGATTCTGAGCGCGACAAAGAGCTTTAACAACAGCCACTTCCTCGTGATTCAGGGCGCCTCCATCCTGCTCGGGATCTTAGCGTTCATCGTAATCTCGCTTGTCGACATGGAGGACCTCGCAAACGACTACTGGAAACTGCTGGTGGTTTTCAACGTACTTTTCATCTCTACGCTGTTTATCTTCGGCATAGCCGGAGATTCGGGCAACCGGTCGTGGCTGCGCTTCGGCAGCATCGGCGTGCAGCCGGCAGAGGTGGTGAAGATCAGCTTCATCATCGTGCTCGCGAGGCAGATGTTTTCAATGAAGGATCGCCTGAGCTCGCCGCTGTCGATGCTGAAGCTTTTAGGGCACCTTCTGTTCATCTGCGGCCTCATCGTCGTCTCGTCAAAGGACGTGGGAGTCGCGCTGATCTATATTTTCATCTTTGTCGGCATGCTGTTTGCCGGCGGAGTCAAGCTCCGCTGGTTCGCCGGCGGGTCGGTCGCGCTGTTTGCGGCCATACCGCTGATCTGGACGAGGTTTTTAAACGACGATCAGCGCATGCGCGTCTTGGTCGTGCTGAACCCCGCGCTGGATGCGGAGAGCCGGGGGAAGGGATACCAGGCGGCGCAAAGCAAGATTGCCCTCGGAGCGGGAAAGCTCTTTGGGCGCGGGCTTTTCCAGGGTACGCAAACTCAGAAAAACCGCCTCCCGGCCAAGCACACCGACTTCATCTTCTCCGTCGCCGGAGAGGAATTCGGGCTGATCGGGTGCATGATCATCTTGCTGCTTCTGACGATAATCATCCTGAGGATACTCTTTGTCGCCGCGCGGGCAAAATCCGGCATGTCGTCGCTGATCTGCGTCGGGATCGCTACGATGCTGATATTTCAAACCTTTGAGAACATCGGCATGTGCATCGAGCTCCTGCCCGTCGTCGGGATCACGCTTCCGTTTTTCAGCTATGGCGGCACGTCGGTTGTCACGATGTTCGCCGCGATGGGCGTGGTGTCGTCGGTCAAGATGCGGCCGATGCCGGGATGGCTGAAATCCTCCGGATAGCCTCGGTTTCTCTTTCAATGACAATACGCCCCGGCGCATAGCCGGGACGTATAAAAATCGCTGGTCAGCGCTTTGAGAACTGCGGAGCGCGCCTCGCTCCCTTGAGCCCGTACTTTTTGCGCTCCTTCATGCGCGGATCGCGCGTCAGGAACCCGGCTTTTTTCAGCGCGGGGCGGAGCTCTTCGTTAAGCTGGAGCAGCGCGCGCGATATGCCGTGACGGATCGCGCCGGCCTGCCCGGTGAACCCGCCGCCGACGACCTTGGTCTCGATGTCGACCTTGCCCAGGGTATCGGTGGTGACAAGAGGCTGGCGGACGATCAGCTTCAGCGTTTCAAGCCCGAAATAGCTGTCGATGTCGCGGTTGTTGATCGTGATGCGGCCGGTGCCGTTAGCGAATATATGCACTCTGGCGACGGAGGACTTTCTCCTGCCTGTGCCATAGAAATAAGGCTTCTTCGGTTTATACATAATCTATTTCCTCCTCCTTACAGCGTCCACGCTTCGGGCTTCTGCGCCGCGTGAGCGTGTTCTGCGCCTTTGAAAACCTTGAGGCGCTTCAGCGCGCTGCTCGTCAGCTTGTTTTTCGGGAGCATGCGCTTAACTGCAAGGTGCATGGCGAGATCGGACTTGGTCAGCATAAAGGTCTTATACTTGACCTCCTTGAGGCCGCCCGGCCATCCGGAGTGTGTGCGGTAGTATTTCTGCTCAAGCTTGTTGCCCGAGAGCGCGGCCCTGTCGGAGTTGAGGATAATGACAAAGTCGCCGCAGTCGACATGCGGGGTATACTCTGTCTTATGCTTCCCCCGAAGGATCGTCGCGGCCAAAGCCGCCGTGTGGCCAAGCGGCTTGTCCGCCGCGTCAAGGATGAACCATTTGCGCTGGATGTCACCCTTTTTCGCCATATATGTGGTCATCTTCGTGCCTCCAATTATTCATTCAAAATCGTACCTATTGTTTATACCACATTCTTTGGGGGCTGTCAACACGCCTGAGCCTGTTTTTTAATATACATCGAACAATGCTCTTATTATCGCCTGTTATCTCTGTTTTTCTGGCCCATACTCAATATGCAATTTATAATTTATTCGATGATTTTTGGAGGAAAAGCCTTTGCAGATGCTACTCAGCCGCGTCAGGCGGTGCGTTGAGGACTATGATATGATAAAAAGCGGCGACAGGATAGCCGTCGGCGTCTCCGCGGGGAAGGACTCGCTGTCGCTCCTGTGGGCGCTCGCGAATCTGAGGAGGTTTTATCCGCAGCCTTTTGAGCTTGAGGCGGTCACAATCGACATGGGCTTTGACGGCATGGACATGTCTGGAGTCGGTGAGTTTTGCGAGAAACTCGGCGTGAGATATACGGTTATAAAGACACAAATAAAGCAGATCGTGTTCGACATCCGCGATGAGTCCAACCCCTGTTCGCTCTGTGCTAAGCTGCGCCGCGGCGCGCTGAACGACGCCGCGCTGTCGCTCGGCTGCGGCAAGGTCGCTCTCGGCCACCATTTTGACGACGCTGTTGAGACGTTTCTCCTCTGCCTTCTTTTTGAAGGGCGCCTCAGCTGCTTTACTCCCGTCACCTTCCTCGACAGGCGCTCAATCACCGCGATCCGCCCCCTGCTTTACGCGGAGGAGTCGATGCTCCGCTCCGCCGCGCGGGAGCTCAGCCTGCCCGTTGTCAAAAGCACCTGCCCCAAAAACGGCGGCACGAAGCGGCAGGAGGTCAAGGAGCTGGCGCTGGAGCTTGAAGCCCGGTATCCCGACCTGAGGAAGAAGATATTTACCTCAATGCAGGGCCTCCCGCTCGGAGGGTGGGATCCGCTGCCTCCCAGAAAACGAGAAAAAAGCCGCCCGGAGAACCCAGAATTTTAACATATCGGCCCCCCGTTTCATATACTGGTTTAAAGTATATTATCGGGAGGCTATTATGGCGATTATTATCCTGAGCCTCGCTCTGAGCCTTGACAGCCTGATGGCAGGCTTCTCATACGGCGTTAAGAAGGTCGTTATCCCGCCGCTTTCATGCCTCATTTTCGCGGCCTGCACGTATCTTTACACCGGAGCGGCCATCCTGCTCGGCGGAAGGCTGGCCCCCATGCTCCCTAAGTGGGCGGGCAGCCTGGCCGGCATGTCCGTCCTGCTTTGTATGGGCCTGTGGTCGATAAAAAACGCGCTCACCTCAAACGATTCTGAGGCCGAGGAGCCGGATCCTATCCCCGCTTCTAAGCCCGGAGAGCAAAAGGCGCGCAGCTTTACGCTGAAAAGCCTCGGCCTGACAATAAGCATCATCCGTGACCCTTCCCTCTGCGATTTCGACGATTCAAAGCGCATCTCGGTAAGGGAGGCGCTTTTTCTGAGCTTTGCACTGTGCGCCGACTCGCTAACGGCCGGACTCGGCAGCGCGATGCTCGGCATCTCCTCCCCGCTGGTCCCGCTTTTCGTCGCCACGCTGTCATCGGCGTTCCTGCTGTTTGGAAAGCGGTGCGGCAGGATGCTCGCCGGGAAAAGAACCGGACTATTCTTCAGGCTTCTCCCGGGCGCGCTTTTGATACTTGCCGGGGTTTTAAAGCTTGTGCTGAGCTAGATTGCGCTAAATCCATGTGAGAAAAGGCCTGAGCAGCGTCACGATGATCACGCCGGAGGACAGAAACGGCGCGAATGGAACAGCCTGTTTTCCACCGAGCTTTCCCATGAGAAAAGACGGCAGAAGCAACGCCGCGCCGATAACGCACCCCAGCGCGAGCGCGATCAGGATCAGCTTCCAGCCGAGGATAAGGCCACAGGCGGCCATCAGCTTGATGTCCCCGCCACCAACGCCGCCGCCCGACAGGACGGATATACTGAGAAGCACCAGGCTGGCAGAAAACAGCCCGAATACACCTTCGAGCACGCCTCCTCCGGTGAAAAAACGGATGGCAAGAGCAATCAGCCCGGCCGCTGTGAGAAACAGGAGCGGCCCGTTTGGGATCGTCCTTGTCTTAATGTCCATCACAGCGCTCAGAAAGGCCACGAATATCACGGCCAGCGCCGACGGCAGCAGCGGCCCGGCACTGTAAAAAGCCGCGCACACCGCGAAAAGCGCGGCCAGCGAAGCCTCGCATATAATATGAACCGGCGCTATCCTCGCCCCGCACCAGCGGCACCTTCCTCGCAGGGTAAGGAACGATACTATCGGCAAAAGATCGCAGGCGGCAATGCGCGCGCCGCAAAAGTCGCAGCTCGACGGTGCGCTGATGAAATCCCGCTTCTCCGGCAACCTTATAACCAGCAGCGCGCAAAAACTCCCGAAAATCGCCCCAAGTGCGCCGCAAAAAACACAGACCAGTATGTTTGGCGGCATGTCATCCCCCCTGATAAGCCTGCTTTGGCGGTGTTCCCGCCGAAAACATTATACACCCGCCCGATACGCTTAACAATCCCCCTCTATACTCAAAAAGGCCGCCCGGCATTTGGCCGGAGCTCATAAGAAATTATTTCGGGATGACCGGCGCGGCTTGGGCTGCGCCGGTCATCCTAATGTCCTGATCTTCCGGGCTTTTCGTACTGATCGGGATACGGGTTTTCCCCACAAATGTTTGACTTTGTCGTAGAGCCGCCGGAAGGTTGCAGTATCACGACCGCCGAGCACCCAGGCCACAGTTCGCCTTGTGCTAAGGTCAATAGCTTTGATGACCCAAAGTTTTCTTTTTTCGGATGAAATTCCACATCTCACTAAATTGTATTTGGGCCATTTTACCATATGCCCGGTATTAACCCCCACGTGTGCTTCTTATAATCACCATACTCGGATCCAAACCGCTTGACCAGCTCTTTTTCCTCAAATGATATCCTGAAGCTAAAAATAAATGCTGAGATGAGTAGGCTGGAAATCACTCCAAAGATCGTCCTAAAGCACAGAGAAAAGCCAACCAGCAACACAATGCTTCCAAAATACGCAGGATGTCTGACAAATCTATACGGGCCCGCCTTGAATACCTTCTGGCTGGAGCCAATCTGAATATATGTTGTAAAAAACTCCCTCATGGACCAGACGGCATATATTCTGATTATCACACCGCACAGTATAAAAGCCGCACCGATCCAGAAAAAGAAAACCGGCAGATACCGGGATGTGGCAATATCCCAAACAGGGTTAACAAGGATCGCGACTAATGACCCCACAATAAGTGTAACGATGGTTCCATGGTCCTTTATCTGCTTTTCTCCGTCTTTTCTTTTGTTTATCACGCTGGTGCCGGCAAATATCACAACCTCAGAAAGAACGCTGATCAGAACGGCAACAGAAAATACCGTCTTTATAAGCACTCCGGGAAAGCAGGTTTGAATAAATCCCATCACTTTACAATCTCCTCCACTTCATATCCATGTTACCTATTGAGATTTCAGGACTATCTCTCAGGGCAGGCCTCAGCCCTCCCCCTCAAGCCAGGGTAATCTCGTTACAGATGAGTCCCGCCACAGCCCCGCAGCTTTTGTTGAGAAAAAAATGATCCCCGGCAACCATATATTGCTTCACCGCCTCATAGTTCTCCACATTGTCACTCACGCTCTTCGCATCGAAGAAAGCATCTTCGTCCCCGTTAATCATTACTATGTTGCTGTCGAAAACAAATCTGCCGTTTGAATAGCTCGAAACTACCAAATCATACTCACGCTGCAAAATGGGCCTGTATAGCTCATACACCTCTTCAAGCAAGGCCCTGCTTGTGATATGCAGAACCTGTTCGATATTTCCTTTTATAAAATTCTTATAAAACCCCTCATAGCTGTGCTCAATGTTCAGATTGACCCCGACAGACCCAAGGATTATCTTTCTTATGAACGGATCCCGGGTAACATTTTGCCTCATGTAGATGTTATAGGCGATAATGCCGCCTATGCAATGCCCATAGATATAAACCTCGTCTGCGTCTCCGGAATTTTTTCTTATAAAATCCGTCACATCCGAGACGGCGTCGTCTATACTCTCATACAGCGGCTCATTTCTTCTGGAGCCATGTCCTCTTAATTCAACCGGAAACATGTCAATCTCCCCTTGCAGCAGACGCCGGAGTTCACTGCACAGGGGGTCATATACGGTCCTGTCCACAAGCGCATACGGAATCAGAAACAGCTTGGTTTTCATATTATTCATTCTCCTTGCTCGTTAGCTCGGTTTTATACCGCTCAGTCTTAAAATAGACGTTCAGTGCGGTGCGTCCCCATACAAACACCATTATTTAAAATCACATGATGTATCAACAAGCCCGATATAACGGCAGAGTGAAAGCCCCCCATCGGCCTGCTCATTTCGAAGTTTGAACAGTCAGGTACTCCACAAGATCCCTCACCGTGGACAACTCAGGGAAGTCTTCCTCTTCAATCTCGATATGGAACTTTTCTTCCAGTTGGGCAAGCATTTGCAGCTGATCAATTGAGGAGAGCCCCAGATCAGTGGAAAAGCTGCTTTCATATGTGATATCCGCCTCATTTATACATGCGTATTGGCCTATGAGTTTTCTGATATCATTTAACATCTTTATCATCCTTTCGTTTGCGCCCTAATATCTGAATCTTTTTATCTTTCCAAGGGCCGTTTTCTCAAAATCATTTTCGCTAATCTCAATGGACTGGATATGTCTGTATCTGGGCCATTTCTTATTAATCTCACGGATAGTTTTTGTCAGTTCCCCCATGATGTCGTCTATGCCGTTTTCTTCGGCGTAATCATAGTCCGGATGCAGAACCGCCTGAAGAAAATCGACCCCGTTTTTTTCAGCAGGGCGGACAAACACGCTCTTTACCAAAGGGAGCTGTTCCAGCCTGCGTTCGACCTCCTCGGGCGAGATATTGTTGCCGTCCTTAAGGATTATTAGGTTTTTCTTCCTCCCTGTAATAAAGATAAAGCCGTCTTTATCCACATATCCCAGATCTCCCGTACGAAACCAGCCTCCGCTTATGGCTTGTTCTGTGGCTGCCACGTCGTTGTAATACCCCTGCATAACTATACTGCCTCTCACCAGTATCTCGCCGTCTTCAGTCTTAACCTGACAGTAAGGCTCCGGTGACGCCGGCCCGACGGACGCTCTTTTTTTATTGCCCGAGCGATTGCAGGCCAGAACCGGCGAGCATTCGGTAATGCCATAGCCGTTGAGAAGATCTATCCCGATGGCGTCAAAAAAAGCCGCCAGATCGGAGGACAGCTGTGCTCCTCCGCAAACAACTATGCGCAGCGCCCCGCCAAGAGAATCAAGGATTTCTTTAAACAGCTTCTGCCTGACGTCGATGTGAAACCTGAGGAGACATCTGCTGAGCAATACCACAAGCCTGAGCTGCCTATCTTTGCCTCTTGCCTTCGCGTCCATAAAAATTTTTTTGTATATGTTTTCCAAAACCAACGGAACGACAATGGCGATAACAGGCTTGTATTTCTTCAAGGTTGCCTGAAGGTATTTCAGACCGCCCCCAAAACAGAGTGCAACTCCGTAATACATGGGAGTGAGTATCCCCGTCGTCACCTCAAACATGTGGTGCGGCGGCAAGATGGGAACGATGTGTTCTCCCTGGGAGAAACTGTGCAGGCCCATAATGACGACAGAGCAAATGACATTGTGGCAGATATTTCGGTGGGAAAGCATTACCCCTTTGCTTGGCCCGCTTGTGCCCGAGGTGAACACGATCATCGCGGTTTGATCCGCCAGGATCTTCTTCTGTGAAGCGGCATTATGCAAATTTTCTGCACGATTCATCGCGTCCCAAACGCCCGGATATTGCCCTAAAGGACAAAATCCAAATATATGCTCGACCCTTTCGCAGTCTTTGTCTATGCCCTGGACTGTCTTAGCGCAGGTATTGTCCGCGAAGACAGTTACGATATCCGCGACCTCTATCTGCGTCTCGATGTCCTCCAGGCCGAGATTTTTATCGACGGGTACGGCAACATTCCCCGAGATGACTATCCCAAAAAACACAGCGATCCAATCGTAACAGAGCTTTCCGATAACCGCCATGTTCTTTTTGTGAAATCCGAGCCCCCTCAAAAATCCCGCCACTGAGTCGGCATCCCGCCTCAGATCCGCAAATGATTTTTGCTCCATTCCTCCGTTTACGTCAGATATCGCCGCGGCATACCCATTGTGCCTCTCTGCCGCCCAATACAGGAACCCTTCCAGCGTATCAATCTCGCACATTTTGTCAAAAACGTCTGAGCCTAAAGGCATCAGGATCTCCTCCCACTCGAAAACATGATTACTATGGCAATTGAACCGGGATTCGCAAAGGCATTGCCCTAAACATTCTCGATTAAGTCGTCCAGCCCTTTCAGAACCTCAAAGGCATCCCCGACAAAGGCATAGTCCGCATAATTAAATATCGGAGCGCTGTCATCCGAGTTGACGGCAACGATCATCCTTGAATTCCTCATGCCGACAACATGCTGACTGGCGCCTGAAACGCCGAAAGATACATATATATTCGGCGAGATATTTATGCCCGACTGCCCAACCTGCCTGGATTTTTCTATCAGTCCGCTTTCAACGGCAGCCCTTGTTCCTACAACCTCTGCCCGAAATTTTTGAGCTACCTTGTGCAGCAGATCAAGCGTTTTGCCCTTGCCAATACCCCGCCCCACAGAAAATACAAGCTTTGCCGCGTGCAGATTGAGTTGAACCGGGCGGCTCAAGGCCCTTTTTTCAATAATCTCCATTATAGAAACCGCCGATTTGTCGGGCCTGTGTGAAAACCGCTCTAGCAGGATTCCGTTTTCTGCGCTGTTTGGAACCACATCAAAGGAATCGGGCTTTACAGTACACATTAGGAACTGCGAGTTCTGGCACTTGATGCGGGCAATTACGGAATCGTTCAGTGCTGTGCGCGAAAAAACGACCTCATTATGCTCATCAACCTCAATATTAACGCAATCTGCGGTCAGTCCAACATTAAATCTGGCGGAAAGGCAGGCGGCAATGTTTTTCCCCAGCCATGTCGCGGGCATAATCACTAAAAACGGCGGCCGCGACTCAATCAACTGTCCCACGATATCCGCCGCAACAACGGCATTGCCTAAATCTTCACACTCACAATGGATTATCCTTGCCGCTCCGGCAGTCTTCAGGCTCTCAAAAGCGACTTCGTTATGCCTCCCAAGGCATATCGCCGACACGACCGCATTGAGGCTTTTTGCCAGCATATGAGCCTTGCACACCAATTGCAGATAATGCCGCCCGTCCTGCCTTTCCAGGTCGCATATGACCCATACCTCCTTTTTATTCATATCGCGCCTACCTCATTGTGCCCATCAGGATATCTCTGATTGTCGCGGCCTCTTCCATTGGCCTTCCCATCATCTTTATTGCGCTTCTTTTTTCAAACGCTTCTGTCACTTCCAAAACCCTGGTCTTTGATCCTCTCGCTCCGCACATAACCGGGTCAACGTCGATATCTGAGGCGCCCAAAGATATGATTTCCTTGCGCATGGCCCTTTTCAGCTCTATCAAAGAGCTCGTATGCACTTCGGTGGAAAACTCGCAAAATGATATTACCGCCGGAAACGCAGCCTTTACGACCGCGCAATAGCTCTCGTTTGATGTTTCCAACACAATGTCGTCTCCGCTCATCTTGATGATCTGCGTGACGTCTGATATGTATCTTATCCCCAAGCGCTCGGCAACTCCCCCGGGCACCTGACCTGTCTCACTATCCACTGATTTGCCCCCAAAGACGGTCAGCCCACTTGCACCCAGCTTTGAGATTGCGGCTGAGAGTATATACGATGTGGCTACGGTGTCAGATCCCGCAAAGGCAGGATCGTTGAGTAAAACTACCTGGTCTGCCCCCATAATATAGCACTTCACAAGCGCGTCACGCACGGTGGATGGCCCCATGCTCAGGCACCTGATATGTAAATCCAAATTTTTTCTTTGTTCGAGTGCGCTTTTCAGCGCGAATAGATCGTATGGATTCAGCACCAGAGAGTTGTCATTTTGCTGCCGGCTCCCCGCATACTCAGCCCGTACAGCCTTTACACAGACATTAATGTTCATACAATCCCCTCGTTGCCTTAACTGATCCCGGTACTAAGCGCAGCCATATTGTAGATCGTATTGCGCTGCATCTCGTTTGTTCCTGAATAGATACTGCTGGCCAGCGAATCCCTCAGTTCCCTCTCGATCTCATACTCCGTTGTATATCCGTAGGCGCCAAAGAGTTGAAGGGCATCCCGGCAGGTGTTTATGTAGGCCTCGCTGACAAACAGCTTAAATATCGATGTTTCGAGAAATGCTTTTTTCCCTTGGTCTTTGAGCCATGCAATCTTGTACATCATGAGCCTCGCCATCTCGATGGCGGACTTCATGTTGGCAATTTTATGAGACACTGCCTGAAATTCCGAGATATGCTTTCCGAACTGCCTTCTTGACGTTACATGTTCAACACAGCTTTCCATAATGCGCTGCATTGCGCCTAAATGAGGCACAAACTCATAACACCGCTCCCATTCCAGCGCAGAGGTCATCAGAAACTCTCCCCTGCTTAGCCCACCGAGAATATTTTCTTTCGGCACCTCACAATCCCGCATCACAATCTCCGAGGTGGGGCAAGCGCCCAGCCCCATCTTCTCTATATCGGGGCTCACCTCAAACCCATCAAAGCCTTTTTCCACTACGAAAGCGCTGATCTCTCTTTTCGTCTCGGACTTTGTGACCGCGAAGACGAGAAAAATGTCGGCAATCGGTCCGTTTGAGATAAATATCTTGCTCCCATTAAGGATATAAGAGTCGCCTTTTTCGGTGGCGGTCGTCCTCATACTTAATGCGTCCGATCCGGATTCCGCCTCCGTTATAGCGATGGCGCCGATTCTTTTGCCTTTCACCATGTCGTAAAGGTATTTTTCTCTCAACTGCTCGGATCCGTGAAAAAAAATCATATTTTGCGATACCCAGATGTGATTGTTCACAGCAAAAATAAACCCATTGTTTTTACAGGCGTAACCCAATGCCTCGATGACCGCGGCAGCGGTCACAAAGCTCTCGCCGAGCCCTCCGTATTTTTCATCTACAACAATGCCCAACAGGCCATACTCGGATATCGTCCTCCACATCTCAGGGGAAAAGCTCTGCAGATGAGCGGGGTCATTCAGATTCTTATGCGCGAATTCAATGATCTCGGCCCTAAACATCTTCTGCTCTTTAGTCAACTCAAGTTCCATTCCTGTCTCTCCTTCACAGTTTTATTGCCCGAAAACTCTCCTTCACCCATGCAAAAGACCGGATTACCATCCTCTCTCGTTCAGGAAATTGATAACCTTCATCTTGCGTTCAGCCGCAGAGGCGGCCTCATACCTTTCCATCAACAGCTCGCCGTCAAGCCTCCCGTCTGTCAGATACAAGAGCCGTGTGGCTCTTGTTGCGACATTTACGTCGTGGGTCACTAGGATAATCGTCAGGTTTCCGGCGTTTAGCTCCGAAAGTATATTCAAGACGTTTTCGCCAGCGGACAGGCTGAGCGCGCCTGTCGGTTCATCCCCAAAAATGATCTGCGGATCGTTTATCAGCGCCCTGGCTATGGCCGCCCTCTGCTGCTGCCCGCCGGAGGTCTCGCCCGGATATTTATCTCTCTCACCGGATATCCCGAGCATTCCCAACAGCTGCTCCGCTTTTTCATTTACTGCTTGCTTGCCTCTCCCGGACTGATATCCCACATAGGCGATGTTATCGAAGAAGGTCATATCGCTGAACAGATTGAAGCTCTGAAAAATAAAAGCGAGCTTATTCGTGCGGACAAAGGCGATATCCCTCTCCGAGAGATTGGATATCCTGCGTCCCTCCAGAAACACTTCGCCTGCGCTCAGAGAATCCATTGCGCTGATACAATACAGCAGGGTGGATTTGCCCGATCCCGAGCGACCCATGATCACGGTAAAATCGCCTTCATAGATCTGCAAATCCATCCCCTCGATGACTGTAACCGCCAATTGGCCCTTTTTGAAGGTCTTGTTAATCCTTCTTGCGTCAATAAGTACTTTTTTTTCTTCTTTCATATCCGCACCCCAATGATTATAAGCACTATTCCTCAATTAGCTCCTTCGGAGAAATCTGCCTGATGCCAATACTGACGCCCACGGTGGCCAGAACGATCAGGACAAACGTGACCGTCACTATCCTCACCGTTCCATACATGTCAAACACCATGCCGTCTATCCCACCCAATACAAGATTAAATGCCTCGGCTGAAACCGAAAAATGTATGCCGAGGGCCAAAATAGCTCCACAAAGAGAGAGAGCCATGATTATCACCGTGCATCGCTTTATAATATAGGCAGTTGTAAACCCAAACGCCTTCATGATCCCGTATTCTCTTCTGTTATTAATGTTGTTCAGAGCGATAATATTTATAATATTGATGAGCGCAAAGGCGATGAACACAACCACCAAAATCTTAATAACCGGGTCGACAATAGCCTCAACCGTAGTGAGAGTATCCTTAATATCCGCCGGGATCTCCTCCACAGTAAGGTCATCATACCTGTCCTCAAGTGTCGCCTTTATCTCGTCAAAGGCTGAGGAATCTTTCAGACGAACGAATATATTGCCGAACACATAGCCGCTCCAGCCCCTCTCAATATTGCTTGTGAGTATCCGGATGTTGTAACCAAGGTTTAATAACGAGGCATAGCTCCCCACAATGGTGTATTCCTCAAGCTTGCCATTTACCTTGAGCTCTAGCTGGTCACCTAACTCGAGCCCGGATTCCTCAAGGATTTTCCTATTAACCGAGACCTCGAAATCACGCTGCGGGTTCCTCCCGCTGACGACGGGGAAATCTGCCTCGTCAGAAAAGGCGTTGAAGGCCGCAACGCCAATATTGGTGTTGTTTAGCGAGTATTTCAGCGTATCAAGCGTCACGCCGGACGGAAGTATCATATCGCCTTCAACATAGCTGACGACCCCTTCAGTTTCATACAGATAGGACTCGATATCGTCTTTAATCGAAGTGAAATCGCATGAGATTGCCGCTGAACAGCGGGGCGTTCCAAACCAGATGTTCGCGTTCTCTCTGATGCGTCCGATAGAATAGTTGATATTGACAAAAAGTGTGAGCAGGTACATCGAGAGAATGAGCACAATCAAAGTGATAAGGTTTATCTTTTTGTGTTTGAAGATACTGTTCAGCGCTGTCTCGAAAGCAGTGGAGGCAAAGCGTACCACCGGCTTTCCCGTCTTTGACGCGGCACCGGCGCTTGAAGCGTTTATGGCCTCCATCGGGGAGAGCTTTTTAACTTTTCTTGTAGCGCTTAACAGACTCAGCAAAACAATCATTGTAAGCAAAACTAATGTCACACCGGAAACCGCGGCGATAATCCCGGTGTCCGGCACGAACTCTCCCAGGTTTATGAGCACGCCTTTTGAGATGCCCAGAAAGGCGGGGATGCTGATGGCTATGCCCAACAGTATTGCAATAGCTATGACGAGCCCATAGCCCTTAATATATATCCCCCTGATCTGCCCGCTGCGGAACCCCACGGCCTTGTAACAGCCTATGGCCTGATATTCCTTTTGCAGGTCGTTATTAAGAATGAACCGAATTACCATTATGGCGCCAATGAATATCAGGAACGCCGAAAAGGCGCTTATTCCGCCCAGAATATTCGGAACCATGGTTGTGACGCCAATCATCAGCCCGTTTGTCATGATGATTCCGCCAATATGGTCTCCTATCAGGTCTACAAGGTCATCGTATATTAAGTCATACTCCGCCCCGTCATTTTTTTGCACCGAGATAAGGTGCGTATCATAGTAATTGGCGGCGGAAAATTTTCCCTCGTCTCTTGGGCTAATAAATATGTAGTCAAAACCCAGCATCGCGGAGGGCACCAGCGCGTTATTAACAATCGCGCCCACAGTAAAATCCAATCCGTGTCCCCCGGAAAATGATATGTCATCCCCGACATGGACGCCGTAATTGTCGGCAAAAACGCCGGATACCCAGACCGTTCCGGCCTCAGGCACTCTTTCCGTACCACCTTCCCGTATTGACATATCCCATGTAAGCTGACTATAATCCTCTACGGGCAGTACATACAGGTATGTCGGGTCGTATTTTGCGCCGTTTGCCTTAAACGTGCTGCTGATGTAATACCCGTCCAGTGTGTTCACTTCTTTAATGTCCTGATTGTCTCCCTTCCATTTTTTCATCTCAGCGACCACTTCATCCGACGTTGTCGTTACAAATATCCCACTAAAGTCGTCACTTGAATAGTACGCGTATACATAGCTATACACGGAGAGAACAAATCCGATGCATCCACAGAATATGGCGGCGGACAGCATCATTATCACGGCAATCAGCGCGAATTGCCGTCCTTTCTTTTTTATCTTCTTTAGCCACATATCATCTCATTCGGGCAAAGACATCCTTCTCTGGCAAGTATGCTCCGCGCTATCCTTCTGTTTATTGCTGTAATAATTGCTGGTAAACTGAGCCGGTCTCCTCCAGGATTGAATATATCCACCGTTCCTGTTCAAGGGCGCCGACCCCTTTTGTGTCGAAAATCTTTTTAAGGAGTTTGAGCATCTCTCTCTTCGCATCCTCTGAGCAATTGAGAGAGCCGTTTTTGATTCCGGAGCTTATCTCCCTGAGCCTCTGGTATGCCTCATTTACGCCGGTGCGGTACTCTTCGGGATTGTTGTTAAGATTCTGCGTGGAAACAGCCGCACGCATGCACTTTGACGCAAAATCCAGGTTATGACGGCCAAGCTTTTCAGAGTATCCGAACAGGGTGTCTCTGCCCTTTTTACTTCCAAAACAGATGGCATTTCTTGTCATTTTACCAAAAATATTGTTCGCGCTGAAATCGACTATCGTGGTTATGCCGACCCTTTGAAAGTAGGCTATGATGTCTGACCATCTGACAACATTTGTAAGATGGCAGAGCAGATTATCCATGATATCTCCCGTGCCCCCGTATGGCTTGCCGGTGAAATTTGACATGACCGGATATCGGAATTCTCCGATCCGCATCTTTTTCAGCTCGGCCCTCAGGGCGTCTGCGCCGCCTTTCATGATCGGGCTGTGAAAAGGGGCGCTGTCAAACAGCGGCGACACCGAAGCGCCCGACTTGCTGAGCAGCCTCTCGGTATCCTCCAGCGCGCCTCCCACGCCCGAGATCGATGACTGCCTGTCGGTATTGCGGCACGACAGATACACCTCGCTGCCGAGCTGTCGCTGTCTGCCGCATATATCCTCAACATGGCGGACGTCCATCCCGTCAACGACTGTCATTCCGCCTCGCGTAGAATCTTTTACGTCCTGACCAATCCTGCACCTCACCTGAATCAGCCGGAGCGCCTCCGAGAAGTTCAGTGCCCCCGCGCAGATCAGTGCGGTGTATTCTCCCAGGCTGTGCCCTGCACACAGCTTTGGAACGCACCCCGTTTCGCTGATAAACACACGAAAAGCTGCTACTCCGAAGGCGACAATAGCTGTATGCGCGTTTTGAGGCTCAGATAAAACCGACAATGGGCCTGAGGCGCACAACTCCCGCAGATGCACGCCGGTCGCTTCTTCCGCCTCCTCAATCGTATCCCTGACGATCTTGTATTGCTCCGCCAGAGACTGGTACATTCCTATGAAATGACTCCCCTGCCCCGCGAACACGGCTGCCACGTTTCTCATAAATCCCACGTGTATGCTGAACGCATACGGCTCCTTTTAAAGATTTGGCGGCCCCTTCAAACAGCCTATTCCTCCCTGATAATACTCACATATCCGGGATAGTTCCTCGATCCCTCCAGATTTGCCTTAAGCCTTATCTGCCCGTTCTCTTCGCCCGCCTCCTCAAACCCCGCAAATTTATATGTAATATACATAATCCTGTTGTGTTCGGTGGGGACAAAATCCGCAAACAGTACGACCCCTTTCTCATATGCGCTGTCCATAATGTAGTTGAGCATTATAGAGCCCACGCCCTTTGATATAACCCTGCACGACATGAGTAGGAGCTTTAGCTCCCAAACTCTGCCTTTCTTCTCTATCACCGATATCCCGATCTTTCCATAATCGCCGTATCTGTCCTCCAACTGCGCTACTAGCACGGAATATTGCGGTGAGTTGATCATACCGAGCAGCTCCTCATATGAATAGACGGTGCCGGTGGAGTTGAGCTGATGCGTTCTTACTGTGAGCTCTTCTACACGCTTCAGGTCAGATTCGGCGGCCTCGTTGATAGTGAAAATCATCCCAAGCGTCTCAAGAAAAGATTCTTTTGAGCCTTTAAAAGAATCTTCCGCCTTCCCACGCTCCGCATCGTTCATATAGAGTTTCCTTCGGTTCACCGAGTCCTTCGTAACAAACCGGGGATTCATCTCGTCCATTTCCAGGATTGTGTCCATTGCGTCCGCATGGATACACAGCACATCCGGCAGTGAAAAAGCAACCTCGTCCAGTTCAAACTGCTGGTCATCCACAAAAGCAAAGGCGTCAATCCCGAAGTTTAATATTTGCCTTATCGTTTTTATACCTTCCGATTTGGGATTCCAACCGACCTGTGGGCAGAGAAAGAATTCGTCAATACCAAACTCCTTCAGCTTATTAATGGCGGGGCAATGGCTGTTTTTGCTGCTGATGGAATTGAGTATGCCGCGGCGATCCAGCTCTGTGATAATTTTCAAAGCCTCGCGGCGCAGCTTCACATCACCGTCCTCTGCCAGGACCCCATCCCAAACGGTATTATCCAGATCCCACACAACACATTTGATCTTTTTTCCGTTCATGTGTTCCTCCAAAAATTATGGCAATACCGCACAGAGATTGTGTGTACTGCGTCGTCGATTTTCTCGTCAGATGAAACAAAAAACGCAGTGAATACTGTATGTTTTCACGAGAATTTTTTAATATATGGCGGTAAAATCGAGACACACGCAAAGTCGTCAGACGCTCTTTGTGCGGTGTTTCCTTATAAGTAAACATCCCCCGGCTTGCTCTTCGAGTCTATTAAAGCGTTGATTGCGTCGACGCTCTTAAAATTGTCCAGGTTCAGCTCGTCATTCTGAATGGTCAATGAGAACTCTCTCTCGATAAACACAACGAGCTGCATCGTAAACAGAGAGTTCACCAGCCCCAGCTCAAAAATGTTATCGTCGTCCTTTACTGCAGCGTCCCCCGTGAACCTTGCGATAAAAGCCCTGATTCTTGATTTATTATCCATAAGAAAGCCAACCCCTTCTGTGCATAAAGGCATCAGGACTTGTGCGCTTTATGCGATTATTTTGATATGCGGATAAAGAGAACATTACTGCTTCCAGCGGTCTTTCCTTGATTCCGCGCTTCAATAAGTCGCCACGACAAAAAAACAATCAGTATTCGAAAAAACCTTTCCCGCTTTTGCATCCGAGCAATGCTGCGTCAACCATCTTTTGCAGCAGCGGGGAGCATCTGTACTTTGGATCCTGATAGCATTCATACAACACCGCAAGTGAATCTCTCACTGTATCAAGTCCGATCAGATCCGCTGTGTGCAGAGGCCCCATCGCATGATTAAAACCTTCTTTGAATATCTGATCTACCTGCTCGGCGGTGGCTATGCCTTCCATCACGATATTCGCCGCCTCATTCATAAATATGTGCGACAGGCGGTTTGAAACAAAGCCCGCCCCGTCGTTCACACAGGTGCAGCCAAACCCGGCGGAGCCCAGCAGTGCCCTTACCGCGTCCTCCGTTTGCTGAGAGGTATGTACGCCGCGGATCACCTCGACAAACCTCTTTACGGGAACCGGATTCATAAAATGGACGCCTATCACACTATCCGGCCTGTCCGTAAATGAGGCAAGCTTTGTTATCGGGATACATGATGTGTTAGCCATAATAACAGAAACTTTGCCGCAAAAACCACTTATCTTTGCGTACACCTCTTTTTTGAGGCTGATTATCTCAGGTACGTTCTCTACAATGTAATCCGCGTCCTCGAGCGCCGCATAGTCAACGCCGACGGATATTCGGCCGAGGATCTCCCCCGCATCTAATCTGTCCGTATGCGTCATGTTGAAAATCCTGATGTTCCTGTCAATATCGGCGCGGGCATTTTCAAGCCTCTCCTTCGAAATGTCGATCAGCCGGATATCATATCCGTATTGCGCAAACCTCTGCGCGACGCCTGTTCCCATAACCCCGGCGCCTACAACTCCCAATACGATTTTTTTGCCATCCATAAACCCACTCCTCAACCATTATTTTAAACACACGAAATGTTATAACATGTCTGAGCCTTGAGGCTCTACCTCTGTCGTTTTTCTTTTAAGTCCAACCTCTATTGTGTGGATCCACACCTGTTTTTCTGAAAGCCTCAGCGGCCCGGCCAGCTTATCAAAGAACATGTCTCCGATTGAACACACGGCCGCATTTGAAGACTCAGCCACAGCGGTGAAGGTTGAAATCAAACATCCAACGTCAATTGAAGCGTAAAGATATCCCTCCGCCTTATACTTGGGCATGTTAACCGAGGTATTGTATACAAAGAAAGCAGAGAATGCCGATGCGTTGAATATGCTCTTATTGGTGTGTTTATGATATGCGTCGGTGATCCTCGATTCCCCGTCAATCAGATAGAGCCGGTTATCAATAGGGCAGAAATAGTACAGTCCCTCCGCCACATTCTCAACCCTACCCTCCTTGACATAGAGGTACGTATCGATCGGATACAGCCCTCCCGCGCTGGGATAGAAATACCTGATCTCTCCCTCAGATCCGATCTGTCTGAGCGTTGAGACCATCCTCGAGAAATCCGAAAACGGGATGCTCTTTTCATTGTCAAAAGCTCTCAGAGACCTCCGTCCAAAGATCTCAGGCGGCAGATCAATATCATCCCGAAGCGGAACAACTTCCTCAAACCCGGACTCTACTCTGCGGTTGAGCTGCTCAAGTTTGAATGCCCTGCTTTTCTCCGCGTCGATCTGCAGCTCCTCTCCATACACGCTGTACATTGGGAGTTCAATATTCCTAAGCAGCTCATGCGGGCTGGGAATCGAACGGATCAGCACTTTGTCGTCAACCAGCGCTTGAACAAACCGGGCCGCATTATCCCTCTCATCTAAACTCGCCAACTCAATCAGCCGGTCTATTGTGACGCCATTCTGCGCCGATGAGTAAATATCCAGAAAGGCCTGCGTGCCGATGGGCGCATACTGCCTCCCCCTGATGAAGACAGAGCCCTCATGTATCCTGAATTGGACTGTGGGCTGCCAATAGTATTGGCTCCCGGAGTTATATTCCCACGCCGGGACGGATTCCAGGCCTTCTCCGCCCTCCTGCCGCAGTTTCTGTTCGATCATCTCAGAAACCTCGGCAATACAGCTTTTCTCAAGTACTTCTTTAAACTTAACTTCGACGGTCGTGTATCTCTGGCAAACCTTATCAACCAGCCGGATCATCGAGACAGAGGATATACCCAGCTTGAAAAAGTCATCCGCAACGCCAATCCCGCCCCGCCCGAGCTCCTCTTCGAATATCCCGACAAGGTATGCTTCAATATCGTTTCTGGGGGCAAGATATTCCTCGCGCGCGGCCATCACCGGGCGCAACGCCTGCAGAGCTTTTCTGTCTACCTTACCGTTGGCGTTGTAAGATAACGCTTCGACAAAAACAAATTGAGCGGGTATCATATATGCGGGCACAGACCTCGCAAGCTCTTCCCTGATCTCCTTTTCATCAACCGGCTGTGAGGCGACGATATAGGCGCAGAGCAGCGTCTCGCCGTTTTCATCTTTTGTATCCAGCACGACGGCGTTCACAATATGCTCAAGCCTCATTATGCATTTTTCGATCTCGCCCAGCTCCACACGGTAGCCTCTGATCTTGACCTGAAAATCCTTCCTGCCCTGAAACTCAATTACGCCTTTTCCGGCGACGTTATGCATAACTCCATAGTCTCCGGTGCAGTATAGCCTTCCAAGCAGGGGATGCCGGATAAACGCCCGCTCTGTAAGTTCAGGGTTATTGCAGTAGCCTTCGGCAACGCCTTTCCCGCCGATGTATATCTCTCCCTGCACCTCAAGCGGGCAGAGCTCCTGACGGTAGTTGAGCAGATATACAGTCTGGTTGGCCATTGGGATGCCATACGGTATGCTTTTCCATTCCTCCTCGATCCTTTTTATCGGGTAGTAGATCGACCAGATTGCCGCCTCGGTGGCCCCGCCAAGGCTGAAAACCTCCGCCGTCGGGATGTTTTCTTTAATTTTTTCAAATAGCGTAAGCGGTATCCAGTCGCCGCTCAGCATCACGAGGCGCACACCTTTGAGCATAGTGGTCGCGTCTTTTGTGTTGAGACACAGCTCCAGTATGGAGGGAACAGAGTTCCAGATCGTCACGCCATTCTGCCTGACTGTGTTCAGCAATCTGCCGATGTCGTGCTGATCTTCCACCAACACAAGCGCCGCGCCGGCGGAAAACGCCCCAAATATGTCGTAAACCGACAGATCAAAGCACATCGAGGATATGCCGGCAATCCTGTCTGACTGCATCACGTCAAACTTATTGTTGATGTCTTGAATCGTATTTGCCGCAGACATGTGCGAAATCATAACTCCCTTTGGCCTTCCCGTGCTCCCGGACGTGTATATCACATATGCGAGCTCTTCTGGCGCGCGCATAAGTCCGGGCGGCTCGGGCGAGAGCTCCGACAGGCGGTGCTCCTCATATGCGCCCGGCCTCAGCACTGTCTCCACATTGCTGTGATCAAGGATATAGTCTATCCTCTCCTGCGGGTAAGACGGATCGATCGGCACATAGACTTTTCGTGCCTTCAAAATCCCCAGTATGTTTACGATCGTCTCGATCTGCCTCTGCCCCTCGAGCCCGATGAGCTCGCCGGGTCTCGCTTCAAGCGACAAAAGATACCGCGCCACCTGATTTGAGCGCCGGTCAAGCTCCGCGTATGTGATTGAGCTTTCCCCGAAGATCACCGCGCTATTGTCCGGATATCTGGCTGCGGCGTCCTCAAAAAGGCCTGTCAGCGTCATATCGGGAATATCCGCCCCTGTGGCGTTATAGTCCTGCCATACGGCTTTGTCGCAGTCAGGCAGCGCGATCCCGTCCCTGTTTTCAAGGAGCCTGTTCAGCAGCCCGATCAGGCCGTCAAACATCTTGGCGATCAGCGCCGGGTCAAACAGCTGATCCACATAGTCCCAGACAATCTCCAGCCCGTCTGCCGAGTTTGTTACCTGACAGTCCAGATATACCTGCGACGTCTGGCTGATACCATATGTCCTTTTCCCCAGACGGCCGAAAAAATCCACATCATCATGATAGATCATACTGGTGAACACGACAGGCATAACCGCCTGCGTCTTCATCCCCCTGTTTTTGGCGATCTCGCGCAGAAATTCCACGCCTTCATACCGCCTGTGGTCCAAAGCCTCAAATATCTTGCTCTGAAGTCCTGTCAGTTTTTTCTTAAAATCGTAGGACGCTTCCATATCGACGTCCAGAAGGAGGAGAGAAGTGAAGTCTCCGACAAGACGCTCAACGTCACTGTGAAAGGCATATCTGTTAAAGGTCGCAAGGTTCAAGGCAAACCGTTTCTGATTGCTCCAAAGAGCCAGCACCTCGCTGAAAGCCGCGCAGATGAACGCGGATGCGGTTACGCCATATTCGGAAGACAGCTCCTTCAATCTCTCCCACCAGCGGGACGGGAACATATGGCGCAGCCTGCTGAAATGCGGAAGGGTTATTGCCTCGGGCGACCTGACGAGGGGCAACGCCGGCGCCTCAGGAAAGTCCTCGAGCTGTGACAGCCAGTATTCCCTGTCATTCACATAATGGTCGGATTTTTTAAGCGCCGCGTAGTCCTCTATATAGTCCCTGAGCGAGTAGCTAAACGGCGCGTATTCAAGGGCCTCGTTCTGATAAAAATCCGCAAGATCCCGGGCTATTATCTGAAGGCTCGCAGCATCAGCCACGATCATGTCAAAATCCAAAAGGAGCAGGCATTTCTCATCGGACAACCGGTAAGCCTTTATCTCAAATAGCGGCCATACGGTTGGATCAAACATACGGTGAGACATCCTCTCGCGTTCATCCAGTATCGTCTTTTCAGGATTTTCAGAGTATCTGAGATCCTCACAGGATATCTCATACGCGGGCACGTCGGCAAGAATCCGCTGTCTCGCATCACCGGTTATCACTGCCTTCAGCATGTCGTGCTTCTCAATTACTCTGCGAAACGCCCTGCCGAGCAAATCTATGTCAAGCCCTGTCTCGATCTCCAGATAGGCGTGGGTGGAGATATTCCCAATGCTGAACACCTCGCTCCGGCCGGAAAGATAGGCGGACTGAACCTCGGTCAGATCAAAGGGCGCGTACTCATCTCCCCTGTCCGGCGCCCTGCCGCTGAGCGCCGTAGTATTACCGCTGACGGATGAGGCGTCAATTTCTGCGGCCAGCTTCTCAACGGAAGCACCCTCAAAAAAGTTTTGCAGTTTTATCTCTACGTTCCAGACTCGAGAGATCTCATTTACAACTTTCACCATTAAGATTGAGTCCAGTCCGAGCTCAAACAGGTTATCGAAAACATATATCTCGGAGAACCCGAGCAGCCTGGCAAGTACCCCGGCGAGCTGCTGTTCCGTCGCGGAATAAGCGCCGTCATCCCTGCCCATAATCCTGCATTCTCCAAGTATCTCCGGTTTTTTTGCGGTTACCGAATCCATATGTAATAGGTCGGCGCCAACTTCGCCGTCGAGCTCAAACCATGCACGCCTCCAGCGCGCGGCGTATCTTTTATCCTTGTTTATTATGCCTATCAAAACCAAGGGGCGCCGCGACGCAATAGCGGCATTGAAAGCGTTTAAACATACCTTTGTAGGAAGCAATTTAAACATCGTCTCCGACAGAAAACCGCTTCTCCTTGCCATTCCCACCTCTTTCCATGTGCTCCAGCTGATGGTGAGCCTGTTTTCGCCGCATGTGGAGAACGCGTCTAAAAAAGCGTTTGCGGCGGAATATGAGCACTGGCCGGGTGCGGGAATAAGCGCGGCAACGGAGGAAAATGAGATAAAAAAGTCCAGAGCGTCATCTTTAGAAGCGGCTTCAAGATTGAGCGCACCGCGTATCTTCGGGTCAGTGACCGATAAGAACGAACTCAGCCTTCCAGATGAGAATAGGCTGTCCCCAGCAATCCCGGCCGCATGGAGTATGCCGTTTATCTTGCCATATGCGCTCCTTATCATGCTTAATGCCTGCTCTGTCATGTGCGCGTCAGTGACATCACAGCATATCATTGACACCTCGCAGCCGTTATCCTCAATCTCAAGAATTGAGCTTATCCGACTCCTGATAGCGGCACTATCATCCGACGTGTCCGACAGGATACCGTTCCAGCTTTCTCTCCCCGGAAGCGGAGAACGGCAGAGAAGCGCGAATACGGCTCTATAGTGCCGAGAAACGTCCTTTACCACCTCGAGGGCGATCTCGCCCAATCCCCCGGAGATAACATATACTCCTCCGTCTGTGAAGGCGGCCTTTTTGTCCTCTCTTGCTGTGCTGCTCTCATCCAATTTGCTTAGTATAGGCAGGTATCTGATCCCGCGTCGGAACGCAGTCACGAAATTGGGAGAGGTTGTAATAAGCGCATTGACGACCTCATCAGGACCGGTTTCACCGTCAATGTCAAATACGCGGAATACATAATCCGGGTATTCAATCCTCAACTCATCCGTCATGGCGGAGATGGCCCTGTTAATCGATACACAGATCTCGCCCGCAACAACATGATGGCAGTTTTGCAGCACAACATCAATATGCAGCTGCCTCTCTTTAAAGCTTTGCAGCGATTCTATCAAGTGGTAGTAGTTTTCCAGCCTCTTTTGTCCTTCTGCCGATTCGTCGGCGCTTTGCTCAAACATGTAGATAATCTTTATCCTCAGGCAGGAGGCGAACTTCTCCCAAACAGCCTCAAAATCATCCCTGAGGCTGTTTATAAAATATCTGTCCCGGCCATCCACTCTGAAAATTCCCGCCGGAATGACCATAGCCACGTTTTCACACATGCCGCGCAGCATATCAAATATTGCTTCCGCCAGTGTGTTTTGGTCATTATTTATTATAAACACGGCGTCAAAGTTATTTGCCGACAGACCTTCCTCTCCGGTGCTCTCTCGCCATTCAAGCTGGAACAGATCTGCGGGGGTATCCTGCGCCTCTTCGGGGATCGCGGGAAAATCAAGCCAGCATCTCTTTTTTTCGAACTGGTATGACGGATTTCGCACTATGAAATTGCTCTGCCCCTCATAGAGCTGGCTCCACTTTACTGTAGCGCCCTTGACATACAGCCCGCACAACAGGCTAATATCTTCCTCCGAAGCACTCTTTTTGCTGACAAACGCCTCAAGCAGCGCCGCGGCCTCTCCGGATAACGCGCCCCTTGCCTCTTCGGTTATCCTTCCCTTATCGATGTCCATATACTTTTCTGCGACAATTTTATGGTATCCCCGGTACGCCCCGCCGATGCTGTTCCCGGAGCTGTCCGATTGCTCTATGAGGGAGCTCAGCTTATCTTCCAGCTCTCTTATATCGTGAAACGAAATAGCGGCTCGGAAGGCGTAATGACCGCGGCCGGTATTCGCGGTGTAGCATATATCGTGGATATCCTCATCCTCTGCGTCGGAGACATAGCCAGCATATGCGCGCAGCAGCTCAGAAAGTGACCATTCGCTCTGGGCGGATACGGTGAGTACGTTAATTTCATCTATATCACGAGAAGCAGCCCTGACCGGAGCCTCCTGGAGAACCACATGGCAGTTCGTGCCGCTGAATCCAAACGAGTTGATGCCGCACAGTCTTGGTCTCCCGGACGATTTCCACGCCCGCAGAGCCGAGTTGACATAGACAGGAGAATTGCAGAAGTCGATCTTTTCATTTGGGTGGTCAAAGCAGATGGATGGAAGCATGGTCTTGTGCGTCATGCTGAGCACCGCCTTGACAAGACTGGCTATCCCTGACGACTCGTAGAGGTGCCCGATATTGGTTTTGAGTGACCCCACAGCGCAAAACTGAGATCTGGCCGTATATCTTTTGAATGCCTTGCTCAGTCCCAGAATCTCAATTGGGTCTCCAAGCGCCGTGCCGGTACCATGAGCCTCGATATACTGCACTTCCTCCGGATTGATGCCCGCATCCTTCCAGGCCTTTACAATCACATCGGCCTGTGCCCGCGGATTTGGTGCAGTGATGCCCACAGAGGTCCCGTCCTGATTTACAGCGCTGCCCTTGATCACAGCGTAAATATTGTCGTTATCCCTGATGGCGGCATTGAGCGGTTTGAGAAAAACAGCCACGGCGCCCTCGCCAATTCCGGCTCCGTCTGAGTATTCATCGAACGCTCTCGTCATCCCGTCGGAGGATTCGATCCCCATCTTGGAAAACTCGGCGTCTATCGGCACCGTATGCAGCTTTATCCCGCCGGCGATTGCCTGATCACATTCGCCGTTGATGATCGCTTTGCAAGCCAGATGAACCGCCACAAGCGAAGATGAGCACGCCGTATCCACCACAATAGCGGGACCGCTCAGATCAAAAAGATATGAAAGCCTCCCCGAGATAATTGCGCCCAAATTCGATGCGATTGATTCAGAAACCAGCGATGTGTCAAGCTCGTATATCATTTTTTGGTAGCTGTCCTTGAGTGTGCCCGCGTATCCCACAAAGACGCCCGTCTCGGTGCCCTTCAGCCTGTTGTTCCCATAGCCCGCATCTTCGACGGCCTCAAACGCGGTTTGCAGGAATATGCGCTGGCTTGGATCCATCAGAGATGCCTCTTTTGCCATTATTCTGAAAAAATCGCAGTCAAAGGTGTCAATATCCGAAAGGAAAGCGCCCCTTGTGTACCCAGCTTCGGAAATGTCGTCTTTTGAGAAATGCAGATACCGCTCGATATCCCTTTTCCTGTCTTCCGGGAATTCTCCGATGCAGTTTATTCCATTGGAGAGCACATCCCAAAATTCCTCAATAGAATCAGCCGAAGGCAGCCTCACCGCTATCCCAGTTATGGCGATATCCTTATCGCGTATCTCATCTTTCTTCAGCTGCTTCAGCAAAACTGTGGCAGCCTTGTTTGAGATCCCGCCTTCCTTCACCTGCTCTAAAATGTAACGGTAAAGCCCTTCCATCTGATTGCCCACCTTATTCTCCATATACTTATCTCAAGAACGCACCTGCGTTACAAGTTTTTCAGTCTTTCGAGGGCCTCCTCTATATTTCCTGAGCTATCCAGCATGGTAAGCAGGTTGTTGACCTCGTACTCCATCTCCGCGTCGCTCCGGCGGATGGAGCCGGTGGTTTCCCTTTCGCCGGATTCATCACCCTCTCCGGAGATAAACTCCGCAAGCCTATGGACTGACGGATTTGCAAACAGGTCGGTAATCATAATCCTGCCCGGATATATCTGCTCAAGTTCACGCCACATGTAGTTGAGCAGGATCGAATTCCCACCCAGATCAAAGAAATTGTCATGCACATTGATCTCCTGATATCCCAGTATCCTGCACACGATCTCAGACAGGATCCGCTCCGCGTCCGAATAGCTGCACTCCTCACCGCCCCGGATCGCGATCATCTTTTTTACAGGACTGAACGTGGGGTCAGGCTGCTTTTGCAGCGATTTTAGGGCCCTTTCCCTCAGATTAGCCTCGAAGGACATGGGTATTGAATCTATTGATCTTAGGTATTCGCTGCCAAAATTTATTTCGCCAACCAAAACCCGCCTTATACCCGACCTTAATACCATATCAAAGCCCATAAGTGCCTGTTTTTTTTCCAGAGGCTTGAAAAACCCGTCAAGATTCTTTGAAAACCCCTCGGCCATGCGAGAGCCCTTCCAAACCACCCAGTCAATGGATGACATCATGGCGGCTCCGCTTTTTGTAAAGGCAAAGGAATCGATATAGGCGTTTGCCGCCGTATAGTCCGCCAGCCCGATCTCACCGATCATACCTGCGCCCGAAGAGCACATTACAAAAAAATCCAGACCGTCTTTTTTTGTATAATGGTTCAAGAGCCAGGTTCCGTATATCTTTGGCCGGATGACTCGCTCCATCTGAGCTCTGTCCTTTGATACAAGAAGCCCAAAACCGGTTACTCCAGCGGAGTGAATAACCCCATGTATCGTGCCAAACCTCTGTTCGGTGTCGGCCACGAGTGATTCCACTGCTTTTTCCTTCGAGACGTCACACTTGAAGATATGTATCTCTGAGCCGCCTTGCTCCATCTGAACTATGCGTTTCAGTATCGCGCAGAGCCTTTCATCCTGATCGTCCACGATTACTTTCTCCCAATCGGATCTTTCCGGAAGAGAGCTGCGGCACGCCAAAACCAGTCTTACGCTGCATTTTGACGCCAGATGCTCCGCCATTGCAAGGCCAATATTCCCCGTCCCTCCGGTAATGATATATACCCCACCCGGCTTTACCTCCGCCTGCGGCTCCTTCTCTTCCACGACCGCCTGAGAGAACTCTTCGGAATACCTCACTCCCGACCGGTACGCGATGAGATAGCGGCCATGCATCTGACTGAGCTCATCCATCACAGATCCTGTGCTCTCGTCACCGGAGATATCAATGGCTCTGCATCTGATTTGAGAGAATTCGAGGTTGATATTCCTCCCCAGCCCGATCAGCGCGGCATTATGCGGGCACACCTCTTCGCATCCGTCCACCTCGTAGGCCGAGTCGGTAACTATGACAAGATCGGTTTTTGCGCTGACTCTGTACTCTGCAAGCGCCTGAACAAGCGCTGCAAGCCCGTAGAAGCCATTTTCAATTCGCTTGTCCAGATCCTCGACCGTCCGGATAGTATGCTCACCTTCAACCGCGCCTACAAAAATAACCGTGTCCACCCCTTTAAACTGGATGCGCTGAAAAAACATCAGAAGGTTATTCTTGTCAAAGCAAAGGGAATAATCGTCGATACCGGGATTTGCATAGGCGTCTCCCGCGCTCACCGCGATTACCCTTTTCCCTGAGTTCCTCAATTCACCTACAAGTCTGTTAGAATAATCGCCGCCGTCCGAGAAAATCATGAACGACTTCTGCACACGTCTTTTCGCAGCGCTATCAGGCGGAGTTTTGACGAAGTTCACCTTATAAAACAGCTGTGGTTTGCTCTCGTCTTTTTTTTGCGTAATCTCAATTTCAGAAAAATCCAGCCAGCATGGCTCATTTTCGAATGGATATGTCGGCACTATCACTTTCTTTACAGAGAGGTTCTTATACCAAAGCCTCCAATCGATGCTGCCGCCGGACACATAATCGGAGCAAAGCCCTTCCATTTGCTCTCTGGAGCTGCTTTGCCTGGTCTGTGCCAGGGTTACCGTCTTCCGTCCCATCGTGCCATTGCTATCAGACGTCGCAGCGCCGACCTTTCTCGACCACACTCCGTCCAACCTCTCAGTACCGTTAAATCCGCTTACCGTGAACGCTTTCAGTCTTGAAGCCATTTCCTCGCACGAGCCCCCCAGGATAGCAAGCCTGTATTGGAACTCATCCTTGCCGGTATTGGTCGTATAACAGGCATTCAGAAAATGTTCCTCACCGCAAGTTAAAAAATATTTGGAATATTTTTCAGCAAACGCAATCAGATCCTCCTCAGTCCTGGCTGAGAGCGTGAAAACCTCGGTTACATCGCCGCGGCTATCGCCAAAACGGCGCACAGGGGCCTCTTCAAGGATAAGATGCGAGTTCACGCCGCTAATGCCAAAGGAGCTGACGCCGCATATGCGCGGTTTGCCGGCGGCATCCCATCTCCTTGCCGCTGAATTCACATATACCGGAGAATCGATAAAGTTGATCTCCTCGTTGGAAGTCCGGAAATTGATGGTGGGAGGTATCTCTCCGTGCATCATGGAGAGTATCGCCTTCACCGTCCCCACAATGCCTGAGGCCTCAAACAAATGCCCAATGTTAGATTTGACGGAGCCGACGGCGCAAAATTGCCGCCTGTCGGTATATCTCGCGAAAGCCGAAGTGATGGCCCCGATCTCAATTGGATCTCCCAACCTAGTCGCGGTGCCATGACATTCAATGTAGCCTATATCCGCGGGGTTGATCCGCGCCCTTTTCCACGCGTCAGTCAGCACTCGTTCCTGAGCGGCGGGATTGGGCACCGTAAGCCCCAGTGAAAAACCGTCGTGGTTAACTGCGCTGCCCCTTATCACGGCGAAGATATGATCCCCATCCCGTATCGCCGCCTTTGCGGGCTTGAGCAGGAGCACCACAATTCCCTCTCCAAAGCCCGATCCGTCCGCAGCGTTATCAAAGGTTCTGGTAACGCCGTTGGAGGATTCTATGCCAATCTTATAGATTGTTTCGTCCAATGGGGCCATATGCAGCTTTACCCCCGCCGCAATGGCCATGTCGCACTCCCCCGCCCTTAGCGCCTGACAGGCCGAGTGTATTGAAATCAGCGATGAAGAGCAGGCCGTATCAATCACCAGTACCGGCCCTCTCAGATCCAGATGATGCGCCAGCATGCCCGCCATTGTGGAATGGAGTGTTCCCGTTATCGCTACCATCAGTTCATTCGGCATAGTTTTTCTGATCATTTCTTTATAGCTGTGGATATCAATGTCGCTGATAGCTCCAACATATACACCGGTATTACTGCCTCTTATCCTGGCCCCACTGTAACCGCACGCATCAATTGCGGAATATGATGTCTGCAGAAATAATCTGTGGCTTGGGTCCATTAGCTGCGCCTCTTTGGGGGTAATGCCCCAAAAGCCGGGGGAAAACGATTTTATCTCTTCAATATACGAGCCCCTCATAAAACTGACGCCGTTCCCGCCATACTCTTGATGAATAAAAGGGGCAAGATCCTCCGCCCTCTCCTCAGGAAAATCGCCGACGCATTCAATGCCGCTTTTCAGGATATCCCAAAATTCATCTGGCGTCTTTGCGCACGGCAGACGCAGCCCCATGCCTATCACTGCAATACTGTCTGTATCTTCAAGAGACCCGCCGCCCTGTCCGATCCCGTTTAAGCTATGCAAGTCCAAACTCTCTCCTGGTTTTAAGATGCTTTTCATGCTCAGGTTCTCCTATATCATCGAATCTTAAATCCTGATTCAGCTCCTCAATTATCCGGTCGGTTACCCCGAAAAACATTTGCATATTCGCGCCACTGAATTTCCCGCAGTGAAATCTGGCGGTAATACAGATACGATCCCCACTTGATCTGATCCCCCACAACAGGTCAAATGCCTCTACCGCCTCGATATCCGCGCGCGTTATCAAATCGGCGTCATAGACCAGTGCCCTTATCTCGCAGCAGTCCCGATCGTTCTTCTGGCCTCTGACAAGCTCAGACCCGATTTTATCGAACACGCCGTTCTTCACATGTGAAAACAGCTCTGCAATGTCATCAATCTCATCAAAGTTAAACTCAAGGCGCTCTATGTATTCGCTGTCCCCGATCATCGCACTTAGCCTGATCTCACTGGACCCTGAGATTTCCCAGACAAGATATGCAAACAGCGCCGCAAAAAACTCATTTACGCCCATTTCAGAAGCACGCATATACGCAACCGCGATTGAGGCCCTGTGGGGAGTAATCCAGAAATCCATCTCTGCATAGTCAATCCGTCCGGGATCAAAGACGCGCGCCTCCGCAGGCAACAGGACGCCTCCAAGCGTTATCTCCTGACAGTTTTCGATGGCCTGTGCTATCTCTTTGATGGAGCTGTAACGGAAAATATCGGAGACCTTGATCCGGTTGGGGTACCGCGCGCTGATCTCCTCATACACCTGGTATATTTGAATGGAATTCAGATGCAGATAAGAAAGATTATCGTTGATCCCTATCGGACTTATGCCAGTGGCGTTTTCAACCATTTCAACAATATCGCTCTCCGCCTCCGTGTATGGCTTCTCAATCGTCCGTGAGACGAACCTCTCGTCTCTCAGTCTGCCGATCCTGAGTATCGTTTCATCGTAGCTCCCCGCGGCATATTCTTCTATCAGCCTGAAATACTGCACCTTCCCGCTGGTTGTCCTGGGGATTACGTGAATTGGGATAACCGCTTTAACCGTGAGCCCTGTTTCACGGGAAAAACCGGTTCTGATCTCATTTTCCAGGTCGAGAAACGACTCTACATCTCTCTTATAGTTGACGAAAACCAGAAGCGACGTCTGTCTGTCGTCCTGATAGCATGTCACAGCAAATTGGTCGGCCAGAGAGCCGGAGTATTTTCTCGCAATGCTCTCCAGATCTGTACAAAAGTAGTTCTGCCCGTTGATGATGATAACGTCCTTTGAGCGTCCGGTCACCACGAGGCTGCCATTTTTTATAAACCCAATGTCCCCCGTATCAAGCCAGGAACCATCTTTTGCAAGGTCTTCCCGGCCGTAATAGCCTTTTGTAACATTGTCGCCCCTGATCTGGATATTCCCGATCGTCATCTCATCAAGCGCTCCGCCCTTATCGTCAACAAGCCTTATCTCGCAGTTTTCAATGGGGCGGCCAAGCTCCACGAATACAATATCGTTATGCGACTCATACTCTTTTTCAGATACTCTCTGTCCGATTGAAACCGCACGCCGGTCGATGATTACCTTTTTAACTCCCTCTCCCAGCTCAGGAAAGGTGACGGCAAGGCTCGCCTCCGCCATGCCGTACACGTCAAACATCGCGCTGTGCCTCAGACCGTATCTTTCCGCTTCCTCAAGAAATTCCGTTACGACATGGTACGAGATCATCTCCGCCCCGTTAAAGATAACGGACAGGGCCGAAAGGTCCCATGATCCCGGGTTGGCCCTGATAAAAGACAGGAGGTGTAAATATCCGAAATTTGGTATAGCTGTAAGAGTAATCCGATGTTGTGTCAGCTTGTCCAAAAGGAGGCGAGGATTCTTTATAAACTGGAACGGCGTCATAAGATACTGATCCGCTCCAAGGCTGAGCGGCGTCATATGCATACCGATAAGGCCCATATCATGCGTAAGAGGCATCCATGAGCATGAGCTGTCTTTTAAAGAATCTGCTCCGCAGCCCTTCGCAATCGCATTAATATTAGTAACCAGGTTCCTGTGGGTGAGGATGACTCCCTTTGGGTCTCCCGTGGAGCCTGAGGAAAACTGCACATAGGCTATGTCCTCTTCGCACAGCGCGGGCAGCTTGCCCTCCCCGCCGCCGGAGACATGCTCTATCTCAATGATCTCGGAGCCTATTCTCCGGCAATCCTCGGCGGACGCCAAAGAAAGCAGCCCACGCAGATTGCCGGCATTCTTATGGGTGGTGATCAGCTTTGGCGAGCTGAGATACTTCCAGATCTTTATCAGCTTGAGCCCTATCTCCCCCGTCAGCCCATAGGTAACCGGAACCGGGATTATCCCTCCGAGGATACATGCCCAGAAAACCTGAATAAAATCCCGATTGTCCGAAAGCTGGAAGACAAGCTCGTCGCCTTTTGATATCCCTCGAAGCTGCAGTCCGCCCAGAATGCGCAGACAATTGTGATAGAGCTGGCTATAAGATAAGAATTCCTCACTGCCGTCGGAGCGTATAAACCCGATTCCTTTACCATGCCTTCCCGCCGCGATCAGCATTTCACGCAGATTATCACTCATACCATCCACGTTCTCCTTGCACCGCATTTTTATTTGTTCTTTAGCCTGCGGTTTATTATGCTTGAAACGTCGCTCTTATGCTCTCTTATAAAAAAATGAGATCCATCAAATTCATAAAAAAAGCAATCCTCCGTGGTAAAATTACGCCACCTCAGTGTGTTATCCCTGCGTATTTCCGCGTCACTGTCCCCATTTATCAGTGTAATAGCGCATCCCAGCTTCTTGTGATCATCGATATATCTGTAGCTGTCTATAGCCTTAAAATCAGCGTGAACAATCGGCAGATAAAAATTGAGCAGTTTTTCGTTTCCAAAAATCTCATCCGGCACCCCACCCATCTGCCTCAGCTTCTCACAAAATTCCTCAAATGGGAGAGAGCCGTAAGTTGGCAAAATCGTATCCGGAGAATCGCAGGCGCAGAGAAATACGTGCTCAGGGCCACCGCCCCCGGCTTTATATATCCTCTTGATAAGCTCAAACGCAAGTATGGCGCCCATACTATAGCCGAACATCATATATCCAGGTTCCAGAAACAGCTGCCTGTACCTGCAAAACAAATCTTCAAGCATGTCTTCAAAATCATCCAGAAGCGGCTCGGTATGCCTGGCGCCCCGCCCCGGCAACTCTAAAGGGGCCAGCTCCGCCAGCTCAACCCCCTCCAACCAATTCCTGAAGATTGGAGATTGAGCTCCGGCATACGGCAGGCAAATAAGTTTCACAGTTCATCCCCCAATAATAAAATGCGTCGATTGTCCCCCAATTGACTACCCTTGTAGCATTATCGCTTCCGGATCTCCGGCGTCCCGTCTCGGCTATCCTTGCCTCATATTGCACAGCTCTCTTCTCAGCGACCTGAGTGAAACGTGCTCCACTTCTGGTTTTTCACCACGATGACATATGGAAACGCAAAAGCCTTTAAGCAGCTTCACGTTAAAACAAAGCCCAAACTCTTTGAAATCCGGCTTAATCCATCCGTCGGCGCAGTTTCGGGAAAAATCTGCCCGGCTCATGCCGTTTGAAATGCCCGCGCCGCTGCATTTGTAATAACTTTCTTTCAATGTCCAAAGAATGGTGAACAATTCGTCCCTTTGCGGCGCCTGGGCAAGTATTATCCGCTCGCCTTCTCCGCAGATGCGGTCAGCCAGCTTTTGATCATACCTCTGCCAGTCCTGGATGTCTATACCGTTTTCGATATCGGCAACAAAGCTGGCAACTCCCGAGCTGCAGTGGCTGAGGTTAAAAAAGATTCCCTCAGATTCCGCCAGGTAGGGCTTCCCGCAGCTTCCATATCTGAACGACGGGGCATCAGTTATGCCATACTCTCTGTATATCCCATATCTCAGCAGCAGATACGAGAGCACACACAGAACCTTGTCGTCACGACGGTAGTATCTGCTTGCCTTTTCTGCCCTGTCGCGAGGAAGATATCGTGTGCACCATCTGAGAACGTTATCGTCGATTGCACGCAGCTCATCAAAAATATAAACCATAGCTTCACTTGCCTGCAGAATATAAGGCAACACCGCACAAAGAGCGTCTGACGACTTTGCGCGCGTCTTGTTTGCGATTATACCGCCATATATTACGAAAAGCCTCGTGAATACATACAGTATTCACTGCGTTTTTTGTCTCATCTGACGAGAAAATCGCTTACGCAATACACACACAATCCCTATGCGGTGTTGCCCTAAAAAATAATCCTTTATCAGGCTCCCATCACGTATATACAGATACAGGCTTCGATCCCCGTACGCTCCATCTTAATTTTCAGATAAATATTACCATCATTTACTTTCTTTGCTATCCATTTTTAATATTCTACTATAAAGATCCACATTATGCAACAAGATTTTTCCCAATTTTATGACATAATAGCCGCATGCCCGACATTGGAAAAAAAGCACATGAGTGCCGCTGCATGACGTGAGGGTTCTAAAAGAATCAATGTAAAGTTATTACAGTTTAATTCCTTGACAATTAGGCTATTGTTGATATAGACTATTAAAGTATAAATAAAGAAGATATAAAAGAAACATGGTTTTTTGTAGTATCTTCTGGGGCAACACCGCACAATCTCTGTTCATTGTTTCTCCAGATAAAGTCGATATGAGATGAATGGCCTGGATTTTAAGGACATTTTGCTCTCTTGTTGACACTATCTAAAACTTGTGGGGGAAATTTTTTTATGCGGAAGTTAGTCAGATTGGGGGTCGGCGCACTTGCGGCCGCAGTGATAATCCTCGTTTTGTTTTTTTTCATTTCTCAGCCAACGAGTGTAAAGGTGGTTGTTGTCAAACGGGCAACCTGGGAAACGTCTTTCAAGGAAAAGGGCGAGATTATGGATCCGGCTCCGCAAGATATCTTCTCAAAAAACGGAGGATTGATTAAAGAGGCATTTTTCAAGGACGGGGATGCCGTTAAATCAGGCGATATACTCTTTTTATTTGACACTGCAGATTATGAAACCCAGCTCAAGCAACTGCAAAACCAGCTCAGCGAGCTTGAGGGAGAACGTAAACAGGCGGACATCGACAGGCTCGAGAATCAAAAGCAGATCGACGCTCAGATCTATTCGGTTCAGACTCAGTTTGAGACTGTTCGCAGCCAGATACCCCCTCTTGAGACCCAGAAGGCTATGCAGGATGATATATTGAAAAACGCCGAAAAAAAATACCGGGATGCTGTGTCTCTATTCGACCTCGGTGAGATATCCAGCTCTGATGTGGATGACGCGCTGCTTGTACTCAACTCAGAAAAAAGCACAATGGCGAATCTGGACGCTCAGATTGCATCGCTCGGCACGCAAGCCGACGCGCTCGTGCTACAGGAAGCAAGGCTGCGTGATATACGTATAGTGGATTTGTCCGGGCAGACTGCCGCTTTCAACGCAAAAAGGTTGACCGCTGAAGTGAACATATCCGAGATACATAAAAAGATTGATGAGTCTGTAATAAAGGCCTCTTCCTCCGGAAAGATTGAGAATCCGCTGAAGGCCGGGCAGACAATTCCCGCGGGAACGCTTCTCGCAACTATTAACGATGCGGAAAAATTTGAACTGGAGTGTTTTGTTCTGCTTGAGGACCTTGGCGGTGTTACCGTTGGCGGCAGGGCTGAGGCGACCCTTGAGCAAAATGCTGGAGATACCGTTTTTGAGGCGAGAGTAACTGAGATTGAGAATAAGGCCGAGATCAGATCCGGCATGAATGAAAAGCGCGTACGCGTTGTGCTCGAGATGTCAAAGAGCGATTTTGAGAGGCTCGGCACAGGATATGAGTTAAACATTAGGTTCATTACCTCTCATATCGAGAATAGCATTGCAGTGCCAAAAACAGCTGTATTTCAAAGCGAAACCGGCTCGGCGGTATGGGTTATCAAAGATGGGGCCGCCGTTCTGAGGTCGGTTGAAAAAGGCGCGCAGAGCTCGTCTAATGTTCTGGTAGAATCCGGCCTTGCCGAAGGGGACAAAGTGGTTGCCAACGCTGCGGCAAAAGACATAAAAGAAGGTACCAGGCTTGCGGCTTACTAGCAGGGATTATTTCCTTAATGCTTACTCTGCGGAAACTAACTGCTTACTGTTTACTGTAGAACAGCGATTCACTCCTATACGCCTATGGAATATTCTGTTTGAAATAAAAAATCGCCGGAGCTTATATACTAAGCTCCGGCGGTTTTATTTCTCAATATCTAACCAAGAAGCACGCAAAGTCGTTAGACGCTCTTTGTGCGGTCTTGCCCTTACGCCCAAATATCTGAATCGGCGGCCTTTGTGCGGTTCATACGCGAGAAGTCCACTCTTGAAAACACAAGGGTAGACAGTGTCAGGAATAAAGCGCCGAACAGCAGTACAATGATCATACTTACAAAAGGAGTTACTGTAAAGCTGCCGAACTTGAAGGCGAGCTGTTCCGCGATCAGCTGATCGGCGGTCAGGGATGTTTTCTCCAGAATGACCGTGCGGAAAAAGGCTGTGGTATAGGTCATTGGATTAAAATATGCCACAACGCGCAGGGCCCCCGGCAGCAGGCTCAGCGGCATATAGGCGCCGCAGAGAAAGGTCAGCGGCATACTGATGGCCGTCTCCATGATCTGAAACGTCTGCGCGTTTTTAACAAGCGCCGCGAGAAAAAGCCCAAACGCCGAGAACACAAGACCCACGATGATCATCACGCCGATCACCGCGAGAGGCGTCAGAAAAGACGTGAAATGCAGGCCGATGAAGAAGCCGATGATCAGCACGATGATCCCCTGCATCGTGGAGATGGTCGCGGCGGCCAAAAGCTGGCCCAAAGCAATCTGAAATCGCTTAACCGGGCTGACCAGCACCTCCTTCATAAACCCGGACACAATGTCCGTAATGGTGGAGGACGCGATACTAAGCGCTGTCTGAAACACGTTTGTAATGACAATACCCGCCAGCATATAGTTGACCGGGTCTTCAATGTTCTCAACCTTGAAAACCGCGCTGAATACATATAGGAAGAAAAACGGCATTGCAATCGTAAAGAACAGCTGAAGCCGGTTCCTCAAAAACGCTTTAAGGCTGCGGAGCCACAGAGCGGTAACAATCCTCATTCTCTGATATCCTTTCCCGTGATTTCCAAGAACACGTCGTTAAGCGTCCCTTTTTTAATCTCCATATCGGTGATGCGCGTCCGATGCTCCGCTATCAGCTCAAGTAAAGCAGGCATATTGCCGACTGTAACCGAGTAATGGGTTGTCTTGTTTTTGAATTCCATGTCATGCCGGCTCAGCAGCAGCTCCAGCGCCGGGCCGTCGCTTGTGGTAATATACGCCTTGTCTTTCGTATACTTTTTTTTGAGCTCATACGGAGTGTCCATCGCTACAATCTTGCCGCCGTCGATTACGGCGACTTTTTTGCAGATCTCGGCCTCGTCCATATAATGAGTGGTCAGGAAAATGGTCATGTTGCTTTCCTTTTGCAGCCTGACGATATAATCCCAGATATGGGCGCGTGTCTGCGGGTCGAGCCCGGTTGTCGGCTCGTCCAAAAACAGCACCTTAGGCGTATGCAGCAGGCTGCGGGCGATCTCGACGCGGCGCTTCATGCCCCCCGACAGCGAGCCCACCATCCTTTTCTTCCAGTCAAGAAGATCCACAATGCGCAGCGCGAAATCAATGCGCTCAGGCATTAGCTTTCTATCAATATTGTAAAAATGGCAGTGCATCTTTAGGTTTTCTTCCAATGTCATCTTAGTATCCAGGGTTGAATCCTGAAACACGACGCCAATAACCGAGCGCACCTGATCCTTTTCCTTGGCGACATCCTTGCCGTCAATCCGCATGGCGCCCTCGGTTTTGTCAAAGATAGTGCAGAGCGTGTTGATCGTCGTGCTTTTGCCGGCGCCGTTGGGCCCTAAAAACGCAAAAATGCTGCCCTCCTCTACGTCGAAGGAGATATTGTCAACCGCCGTAAAGCTCCCGTATTTCTTTGTGAAGTTTTTAACCTCAATCACGTTTTTCATTTATTTTGATTCCTCTTCACCCGTTATGAATTATGGCAATACCGCACAGAGATTGTGTATGTATTGCATGGGCTTCTTCACATTCAGATGATTATACCATGACCGGCAAACAATAACCACACTGTTTTTTGCACTGTATATATTACGGCGCATCCGCATGAGGCAAAGGGAGCACACAGTAAAGCGGCCGACAAGCTCAAGGCAATACCGCACAGAGGTTGTGCGGTATTGCCTTGAGCTTGTCGGCCGCCTTATTCAGGATTCTGTTAACATAAAGCCAACGGCACGTCTTTTTGGCAGTTTTTGCGCATTGTATTTATGTTAACAGGCCCCGGTTCAATCCAGTTTTTCTAGCAGATTTTTTGCCACGTTGTCCGCCAGGGTATACACCGCGCCGAAATCCACGTAAGGGTTAAAAAGCTTTTCCAGCCTGTCGTGGTGAAGCTTTGCAGTTTTTATTGAGGCCACCGCCTCATCAAGAAGCGCCATTTGCGTTTTTTTTGCAAACTTAAGACGTTTTTTTTGGCTTCTCATGAGCTCCGGATCGATACAGGCATCAAGCCTGATACGGCGAAACGGCTCCGCATCGTAAGGATACAGCGAAGATGAGCTCACAAAACCGACGTCAAGCCCCGGGATCAGGACGTGCTCGATTTTAGTAGACGGGTTCATCGGACAATACAGCGCGTAGCAGCCGTATCCCGCCTTCTGGGCCGCTTCGAGAATCCGCGTCAGCATAAAATGCGCCAGTCCGTAGTTGTCGTTGATTTCAAAAATTCGGCTGCAGATCGCGCGCGCGGTATCGAACCTGCAGATCATGCCATCCGGGGATATGGCGCTGAGCAGGCGCTTTTTGACGCCTCCGCCATCTCCCTTCCCGCGTATCTCACGCTGGATAATTCCCTTTGTACGCTTTAGAATCTTATCAAGAACCGTGGAGGAGACCACGGCGTTAAACATGTCGTCCTCCATACTGCGAGCGGCCCTGATAAAGCTGTAGGCGCTCTGATAGAACTTCCTGTACGTGTCGAAGGCCTCGATGATGTCCTCCCTATGCTCCTTCAGACCCTCCGTGTCATAGAATTCTCCGAGGTTTATATACCGCTCGACCACATATGGATACTGGGGTTCGACTATATGCGGTGAGGTCCCGTCTACGAAGGCGGTCTTTAGTCCTTCGAATACTACGCCATCCACCGAGGACGGGTCTGATGAGCACATTATGTATTCTGCGTTGGCGCCGGCTTCTGTGAGTTTTTCCGCAATCAGACGCATAAACGTCGATTTCCCGCAGCCCGGTCCTCCCTTAATGATGTATACGCTGTCCGCTGTTTTGAGATCAATCAGGCCGTCGTACAGAGAAAAAAAGCCTGTGGGCGAGTTCGCGCCCAAAAAAAAATGTGATGAAACACCTTTCGGCATATGAAGACCTCCCATTATTCCCTTGCAATTTAGGTTATGCCGGAAGGCCGTAAAGGTTTCGCGATTGAGGCGCGTTTAAGGAATCCGGGCCAAAAAACTTCACGCCCGCCGGCGCGCGGCAAAAAAATAAGCCCGCGGAGGACAGGCCAAAGCCCGCTTCCGGAGGCAAATATCGCTGTAACACGGCGCGTCTAGAACTGAAATTCGGGCGCCCCGTTAAAGTCGTCCTTTATCACCGTGGTTGAAATTTCGGGCGTGCGTGGCAGATATACGACCTCGCAATGCGGCTTGAGGAAGTCAAACTTCCCGCTCCAGTCGTCGCCGATCACGAATGTGTCTACATTATAATACTTAACGTCGTATAATTTCTGCTCCCAGGACTCCTCCGGAATAATCAGATCAACATATCGGATCGACTCCAAAACAGTTTTCCTCTCGTCAAAAGAAAAATAGCTCTTTTTGTTTTTGACGGCGTTAAACTCATCGGTTGACAAAGCGACAATCAGGTAATCGCCAAACGAGCGGGCCCTTTTGAGCAAAAAAATATGCCCGTAATGCAGCAAATCAAAAGTACCGTAAGTCAGTATTCTTTTCATTAACACGCTCTCCTTTTTATGATACGCTCCCGCGACGCCGCAGTCGTCAGGCAATAAATGGCATGCTTTGGTGCAGGTGTTGGATAAAGCCCGTCAGAAAACAGAGACATCCCGTCATCTGCAAGCGAAGGCCCAATCTGTGATAATGTGGGATGCTATGGAATAATATTATACAGTTTTTTCGACAATAAATCAACTCCCTCTTTATTTCCATAATTTCCACTTGCCGGTCAAGCTTCAATTATCGCCGCCATTAATCTCCCTCCAGGCAAAAGAGCCGCCTTTGAGGCAGCTCTTTTGTTCAAAGGTAAGATTCAGCTCAACCGAGAGGACCTCCCGCATTTTTGAGTAAATCTCTAGAACAGACTTACAAGTGTTCTCACAGACTTTATTGTGTCGTCCGACTGCCAATAAAGCACCGGAAGCTTATAATCTGATTTTTCGTTAAACACCCACGGAGACTCGGTCGTAGAACCGAACTTCCAGCCGAGCGTTGTGTAAAGCGCCTTGGATGTGACCTTCGCGAGCGTGGCATCTGTGCCCAGCTTCAGCTGCGTTCCAAGTAATGTGACGCCGTTCACCAGCATTCCGGAGTAGGCATAGTTGTTCTCAAATACGCTCTTGCCGGAGATTTTTCCGAATCTGCTGGGATTTTTGCCGCTTACCACGCTGTTCGCCGCCACGCAGTGGTCGACCGTGCCCCCAAGCGCGCCGCCTACCGCGCCGCCTATCGTATAGTCATTGTTTGCAGATGTCACCTTGCCGGTGGCATAGCAATTCCTGAGATAGCTGTTATCGGTCTTTAATGTCCCGACGACGCCGCCGGCATATCCTGAGTCGCAAGTGGCCACATCTCCCGTAGAATAAGAGTTTTCAACTATCCCGTCATTAATATACCCTGCAACTCCGCCGACATAGGCAATGGAGCCGCTTGTTACCTTGACGTTTATTGTCGAATAGCACGCCGTCAGCTTTCCGCCATGAAGAATTCCCGCAACGCCGCCGACATAGCTCATACTCTTGGCGCCGACAGTGCCAGTTGAGTAACATTCCTTGACCAGGCCTCCCTCTATATCTCCCACGACGCCGCCGACATAGCTTTTCAGCGAGCCTTCGCAAACGGTCGACCCTGTAGAGTAGCATCTTGAGACCTCGGAGCCTGCAGGCACATACGCGACCACGCCACCTACTCTGGAATCGCACTCCTTGTTGAGAACCTTGCCGCTTGAGCTGGAATTTTTCACGATACCCTTCAATTTGGCTACCACTCCGCCCGTATAGCTCGTATTTCCGAATGTCGTCACGCTGCCGGAAAAGCGGCAGTTATCCATCGTGCCGTTGAGGTATCCGACGACGCCGCCACCGTAAAGGCTGCAATACACGCTGCCGCCGACCGTACAATCCGAGATCAGGCTGTATCCCGCGGCCGCGATGCCTCCCGCGTAAGAACCGGCGGGCACATTTGTGCTGCTGTTATACTTTCCGTTTGCTGTGACAGAGCCGGTGAAGGCACATCCTGAGGCGCCGCCCGCCGCAAAGCCCGCAATGCCGCCGATCTTTGCGCCCGGGCTGTCGGTTACAACGGCCGCGGAGGAAGAGCAGCCCTTAATCACCTTTTCCGCGTATCCAACGATGCCGCCGCCAATCGGGCTGTCACCCGTAAGCCTTATGCTGCCTTCGGCTGTGCAGCCGGAGATATCACCCTTGGAGTATCCCGCCACGATGCCAGCGTAAGATCCCGCGGCAACTCCGGAAGCGCTTGTTTTAACCTTCAGATTTTTTATGTATCCAACGTTTGACAGATACCCGATAAGCCCGACATAAGACGACGACGCCATATTTATAGTCAGGCCGGAAACTGTCTTCCCGGCTCCGTCAATTGTGCCGCTGAAAGGGGCGCTCTGGCTGCCCACCGGAACCCATGAGCCCAGCTTGGATATATCGATATCCTTCGTGAGGCGGAAGCTGTAGCCTGAATACTTCCTTATCGCGTCAAACTGCTCGGCGCCCGAGATCAGATACGGATCTTTTTCAGTGCCTTTTCCGCCGTCAAACAGATTGCGCACTTCAATGCTGACCATCCCATCAGCAAACCCGTCTTTCTGCGCTGTGACGTTTATGGTCGCCTCAGTGGCCTCCATGCCGTTCTGAGTGACTATATATGCGTTAGCGCCGCTGGCCATGAGAGTGACCGGCCCGCCTTCAGCCTTGACCTCTACCGAGTCGTACTCGTTAATATTTGAAATACTGATTGTCTTCCTCTCCGGCCCGGAGAGCAGAATTTCATCCCCGTTATTCAGAATGATGCCCGGCTCAAGCACGACAACCGGTTCAGTCGCTTCCGGGAGAACGGGCTGGGGCGTCGGCTCCGGGCTTGAAACCGGCTCCTGATCGGGAGATTCCGCGGAATCCTTATCCGGTTCCTTTACGGGGTCCGGCTCAATCGAGGGCTCGGGGATTGCGGCCGGCTCATCCTTTGGGTTGTCATTATATTCCGGCATGCAGCCGAAATGGCTGAAAACCCGGCTCAGTATCCCTGTCAGTTCACGGTAGGTAACGGTTTTTGTAGGCTCGAGGCACCCGTTGTTTATTGATATAAAGCCAAGATCAAGCGCGCTGGAAAAATATTTCTTCGCATAGTCCGCGATTAGGGCCTCATCCTCGCAGCCAATGTATTCACAGCCGGAAAATTCAAAATACTGCCCAAGAACCGTGATAATCTCCTGCAGCATAATGTCCTCGTCCTCGGGGAAGGTATTATCGGGGTACATCTCGCTCAGCCAGCCCTGTTCGTAGGCATATGAAACGGCGTTGTACCCCGGGCTCCTCATGCTGTATCCATAGAAGTAGTTGGCACAGTTTTCAGGAAAGTTCAGGGTGAGGTCAATTGTGGAAAAAAACTCGTCACATGTTACGTTTCTGTCGAGATCCGGCACGCCGTCCCCGAAATACAGCATACCATTTGAGTTCCATGTCTCGGCATCATACCCCGCTTCGCTGACTGAAGCGTGCATCGGCAGGCAGAGCGCCGAGATAAAGGCGAGCATCAAAGTTGCGACGATAAGCTTTCTCATTGTTGATTTCTGTTTTTTCATGTTAGCCTCCAATTTCTTAATGTGTTGATTTCTCATGTGAAGTGTATGAAACGGCCTTAAAATAACAAAAAAGAGAACGCTAGACATCGGAAGCTCTTCATTGCTGAAAAACCTCTTAATCTATCATTCTCTTCTGTTCTCTGTTGGTCTGCGTCAGACTCTATGTGTATCTGGTTGCATGCTGGATATTACTGTCGATTGTAGCACATATTTGTCGTAATGTCAAATAGTAATTCGGCTAAAATCACCCGTCAAACACGACAAAAATATCCCGTAATTGGTCATCGGAATTCCGGCTTTCTTACATACGGTCTGTCGAGTCAAAAACGCCCTGCGCGTCGTCATGCATGCGCCGCAATGGATACAGAGCTTATAGGCGCTCAGGTCGGACGGAAAATCGTGCCCCGCAACAAATTCGAATCGGAGCTTCTTCCCTGTCCGGCGTTCGAGCAGCGCCGGAATTTTGACGCGTCCAATGTCCTCGTGCGTAACATTATGCGTACAGCTTTCGGCAATCAGCACAATATCGCCGTCCTCAAGCTTTTCTATGGCGCTGAGCGCGCCGACAAGCCCGTGCACATCCCCCTTCTGCCTCGCCATTAAAATGGAAAACGACGTCAGTTTGATCTCCTGCGGCACAGCTGCCGAGACACTTCCGAAGACCTGAGAATCCGTCACAACAAGGCTTATTTCCCTTATGTTCTTCATAGCCTCTTCGAGACCGGTATCCCTGACGCACACCGCCGCAGCGCCTATATCAAGGCAGTCGCGCAGCGCCTGCACCTGCGGGGCGATCAGCCTGCCGCGCGGCGCCTGCGAATCAAGTGGGATAACAAACAGCACCGTGTCGCCCGCCGAAACCAGCCCGGAGAGCATATTTTCATTCTGCGGGGCAAGCGCGGAGAGCCTTTTAGAAAGCTCCGCCCGCAGCCTTGCGATGTCCTCGTCACTGCCGCCGCTCACAAACAGCGCGTCCGGATAGCGTCTTCCGAGTTCTTCTGCCCTGCCCTCCCCCGCAAGGTCGCGCTTCGTAAAGACGAGCATATGCGGGACCTCGAGCTCGAAAAAGTCCTCAACCGCGTTATTGTACATCTCTTCGTCGAAGTCTTCGCAATCGGCCGCGTAAACGGCAAGATCGGTTCGGCCGATCATCTCAAAGGTCTTTTTCAGCCTGTCGGGGGCGAGGACGGTATTGTCTCCAAGCCCGGCCGTATCGACGAGATTAATCGGCCCGTAAGGAATAAGCTCCATCGCCTTCGACACGGGGTCGGTCGTGGTGCCGCTGTGGCTCGACACAATCGCCATCTCATGGCCCAGCACCGCGTTAAACAGCGTAGACTTCCCCGCGTTTACCGGTCCGAATATCGTAACGTGCCTCCTAAGGGATACGGGTGTTTTGTCCATCATTTCGTCGCCCCCAGCTTTACAGATACAGGTCGCGCTTCCCCCCGCGGATCCGCTCTATGCTCTCCTCCACCCTTTTCCTGATTTTCTCGTTCTGGATATCGGGCAGCTTTCTCAAAATAATCTCCGAGGCTTTCGCGAGAGTCTCCTCATCGCCGTAATCCTGCGCGTATTCGCACAGCGTCATAAGCGCGTTTGGAAGGCAGACGTTTTTTATATTGCCGCTTTTGGCAAGCTGCATAAATCTGTCCCCCGTCCTGCCCTGGCGGTAGCACGCGGTGCAGAACGACGGGATCAAATCCTCGCTCATCAGCCACTTTACTATGTCCTCCGGCGCACGGTTGTCAGAAACCTCAAACTGACCCGACCCGTGGCGCTCGCGCTCCGCGTAGCCCCCAACCTCCACAGCCGACCCTCCGGATATTTGCGACACCCCAAGTCTTATGAGCTTCGCGCGCATGTCGGCTGTCTCCCTCGTTGAGACGATCATTCCCGTGAACGGAACAGCGAGCCTGATGATCGCGACAAGCCTCTGAAACTGCTCGTCTGTGGGAATGTGCCTTGCCACCGTGATGTCGGCTCCGTCGGCCGGACGTATCCTTGGCACCGAGATCGTGTGAAACCCGGCGCCGAACTTTTTTTCCAGATGTTCGTTGTGCAGCATCAGCCCGAGCACCTCGTACTTGTAGTCGTAAAGTCCGAAGAGCACACCGCCCCCAACGTCGTCAATGCCCGCCTCCATCGCGCGGTCAAACGCGGTGATATGATAGTCGTAATTCGACTTTGGCCCGGCCATATGCACTTCTTTATAGGTTTCACGGTGATACGTCTCCTGAAAAAGGATGTATGTCCCAATGCCTGCATCTTTGAGGCGCCTGTAGTTTTCCACAGTCGTCGAGGCGATGTTGACGTTCACGCGCCTGATCTCTCCGTTTTCAAAATGCATACCGTATATTGTATCAATTACCTCAAGAATGTAATCAATCGGGCATTTCTTCGGATCCTCCCCCGCTTCAAGCGCCAGACGCTTGTGTCCCATGCCCTCAAGTATGCGCACCTCCTCGCGGATCTCGTCCATACTCAGGCGGCGCCTGTCAAATACGTTGTCGCATCGGTACCCGCAGTAAGCGCATTTATTCACGCAGTGGTCGCTCACATACAACGGAGCAAACATGACTATCCTGTCGCCGTAAATATGCTCCTTGATCCTTCCGGCAATGTCGAATATCCTTTTGATATGCCCCTCGTCCTCCGTCTGGAGAAGCATGGCAATCTCCTCAGGCGCAAGGCCTTCAAAACGCTCTGCCTTGCAAAGCGCGGCGTCTGTCTCCTCAAGCGGGGCCCTCTTCCCCGCCTCGAGCATGGAGAGTATTCTGTCGTGGTCAAGATTCATAAGCTCGTCTCCTCAGCAAAAAAATGAAAACCCCGCCCTGCGGCGGGGTAAGATTCAGTCGTCCAGCTCGATCTTTGAAACCGACGCCTTTACCGACACTTCGGGTATCGCGCCCAGCTTTCCCGTCAGGCTGTTTATCTTGTCCATCGAGCCGACAACCGTGAATGATACAAGCGACGGCCTGCCCACGCCGAGAGGAATCCCCATCCTGCCGCGGATAATGTCCTGGTAGTCGGAAACAATCAAATTGAATTCCTGCTGGCTCTCGTGTGGATTTTCAAGAATAGCGCTGATAACCGCTGCCTTTGCCATTATCTCATCCCCCAAAAATAAAATTGAAAACGCCTTTCTCTCACGAAACATGAAGAAAGGCGTGTTTAACACGAGCAGCTGCCCGCGTTATAAACTTATCCGCCTTCCAAATCAGGTACTGCCTTTTTTGTCAGGGTTTATGTTAATTATAGCACTGTGGGGTATGCTTGTCAACAGGATTTTGTAATCTAATTGTAATATTGCAGGGTTCTATAGAAAAATGGCAAACCTTCGCATCTCCCGCATATTGTTTCAAATTCTTTTCGGTAACAGGATATTGCATTTCCGAGAAATATTTAGTATAATATGCTTTAAAATTATTATCGGGATATTGCACCTCCGAGGCTCGACAATCAAGAATGCGGACTTTCCTCAGGCCCGCTTCGCGGATGTAATATCCCCTTTAGGCAGGCTATGACAAAACTAAAAAACTTCTTTATGCGCATTTTCCGCGAAATATTTGGGACGAACATACCACTGGAGCATTTCGTGTTCTTATGTGTTGCCTTCGCCGGCATTTTTATGGCCGCAGTGGGCATCGTAGGCAACGCATCTCTGAACCTCAGCGCGATCTCGCTTGTCACGCCAGCCCTTTTCATTGTGGTTGACGTGGGCTGCATACTATGGTCAATCAGGACAAAACGCTGGCAGTGGCCGGCTTATATTACGTTGGGCAGCTCTATTTTCATGCTTTTCCCGTCACTGTGGTTTACCACGGGAGGGGCCACCGGCTCCACCCTTTCGCTTCTGGTTACAAGCGGACTCTGCGTGGTCATCATTTTCAAGGGAATCGCGCGTTCTTTTATTCTTGTGGCCGATCTGGCCATGTGCCTCAGCTTTATTGTCGCCGAATACTTGGTTCCGGATATATTTATACCGTACCCAACGCGGTTCGCCTGGTATACAGATCTGATTATCGGCATAACCCTCAGCTTTACGGTGAACGCCGCGCTCGCGTACCTGGTCATGCGTCGCTATGAAAAAGCGAGGCGGGACGAAACCTCGCTCGCCCGACAGCTTGAGCTCCTTTCCCTGACAGATCCGCTCTGCGGCGTATACAACCGCCGGTATCTCACGGCGTGCGTCGACGAGGAGATGCGAAAGTGCTATGACGACGGCACGAATCTTTGTATATGTATCCTGGATCTGGACCATTTTAAGTCGGTGAACGATACCTTTGGCCATAATTTCGGAGACGAGGTTCTCGTTGCCGTGACTCAAACCGTGCTTTCATGCCTTGAAAAAAAAGACGTCTTCGGCCGTTACGGCGGAGAGGAATTCCTCGTTGTATTTCGTGACCGGTCGCTGCCGGAGGCAAAGGAAAAAGCGCAGGAAATCCGGCGTGCAGTGAAGCGTATCCGCTGGCCGAACGGGGCGCACATCACCCTGAGCTGCGGTGTAAGCTCGTATATAAAAGGCATCTCTCTTTCTGCCTTTATCGAGAACGCCGACAGGAACCTGTATAAGGCAAAAAACAGCGGGCGCGACCGCGTGGTATAAAGCGGAACCCGCAAGGCTTCCCCTCCCCTGCCTTTACCCCTTTCAGAGCACAGGGATTATTATCCGCGTCAGCAGCTCGCTTTCGGGAATATCCGGGCCGTTGTAGTAATACTCGTAAAACGTTCCGGCTGGCTCCATACCGTTGTCGCCGATCCATTTGAGCGCCTCGGCGTATGCCTGCTCGATCTTGCTGTAAGCTCCGCGGTAGACGCAGAAAACGGCCTTTCCTCCAGGAATGGCGCCGGGATTAACGTCATCTTTCCCGGAAAGAGCGCGCGGCACCGGGAACCCGATCTCAACGTCGAGATCCTGCATGTCCAGGTTGTGGTAGGCGACGTATGGAACGTCTGAGAGCAGCTCTCCGAGTTCGTTCAGGCGCTTCCCTATTTTTTGATAGCACCGGCCGATCAGCCCCGGAAGTTCTCCTATCGCCGTTTTCGTGCGGATTGACAGCGTGTTCTGCTCCGGCCTTTCCATCAAGGCAATCTGTGTCACTATCGGCATGTTCAGCCCTCCCGTAATTTCCTGTTTTAAGTCTCTTTGTCCCACCTGATTGTTGGAAGCGGGTTCTTCGAAAGTATTCTATACCATGTACACGGGACAAAGCAACAGCAATCCGCCTGAATTTCAGGATAATAAATTTACCTGTTGACCTCATCCGGTTTTTGTGCTATAATTCCGCTACAATTTAGTTGCTCAATTGAGGGAGTAGTTTGCGCTTTGCGCGACAAGTCAACATCTTGGCCGCTTCCGGTCTGGCTTGTCTTAATTAACGAGACTCATGTACGGCTTTTGCTGCGCATGGTCTTTTTGTTTTTAGGCATATGTGCGGCGTCACATGTTCAAATAGTCTGTTGGAGGTAATAACATGCGCGAGTTTATGCTTGAAGCAAGCGAGATCGTCCGCAGCTTGAACACCGATATTAACTCAGGGCTCAAGCCCGCTCAGGCGGACCTGAACCGCGAGACTTTCGGCGCAAATGTCCTGACGAGGGAGAAACCTGAGTCCATGCTCATGCGCATATGGAATGCGGCCCGCGAGCCGATGCTCATCATGCTGATTATGGCCTGGATCATCGCGCTGGCTGTCAATATCATCCGCGCATCCACAGGCGGAGCGGCCGACTTCTTTGAGTGCATCGGGATATTTGCCGCCATTTTCCTCTCCGTCGTGATCACCGTCCTGATGGAGGGCAAGAGCGCGAAGGCCTTTGAGGCGCTGTCAAAGATAAACAACGACACACAGACGAAGGCGCTGCGCAGCGGCGCAGCTGTCCTGCTCAGCCAGAAGGAGATCGTGGCGGGCGACATCCTGTTGCTCTCCGCCGGCGACAGGGTGCCGGCCGACGGCCGCCTTATTGAAAGCACGGGGCTCTCTTCGGATGAGTCCTCGCTGACAGGAGAGAGCGTTCCCGCGAAAAAAGACGCCCACTTTAACACAAACGACGAAAAAACGCCGCTGGCTGAGCGCGCGAATATGCTCTATTGCGGCTGCTACGTTACGAGCGGCGTCTGCAAAATGGTTGTCACGTCTGTCGGCGACGGAACGGAGTTTGGCAGGATCGCGCGCGAACTGACCGGGACGAAGGCCGACCAAACTCCGCTTCAGGAAAAGCTGGCTCGCCTCGGGAAAACGATTACGGTTTTCGGCGTGATCGCCGCCGCTATTGTTTTTATATCCCAGCTGATCAGCCTGCGCTTTCTCGGGGTGAACATCCTGGAAAAGGTTATGGAGGCCTTTGTAACCAGCATTGTGCTGATCGTGGCCGCCGTGCCGGAGGGCCTCCCGACCATTGTGGCGGTTTCTCTTTCGATCAACATCATAAAGCTGTCGAAACAGAACGCGCTGGTGAAAAAAATGATCGCCTCCGAGACTATCGGGTGCATAAACGTGATCTGCTCCGACAAGACTGGAACGCTGACCGAAAACAGGATGACCGTCAACGCGTTCTATGACGGGACCATGCACGAAGCCGCCGGTGAGCTTAACTATGATCTGCTGATTCACAACATCTGCCTTAATACAACCGCGGACCTGGGGGAAAGCGGCAATTTCATCGGAAATCCGACTGAGTGCGCGCTCCTGCAATTCTATGAGAGATCCGACGGGCGAAAAATCAGCGGCAAGTCATACCGCGATGAGCGCGCCGACCACGGGATACTGCACGTCTTCCCGTTCTCAAGCGAGCTCAAGCACATGACGACCATCTCAAGCGTCGACGGCAGGATAATCTCATACGTCAAGGGCAGCCCGGAGTGCGTGCTGCTGATGTGCAAGCTGGCGGACGGCGAGGAGGAAAAGATACAGGCGTATATAAGGGCGTCACAGCAAAAGGCGATGCGCGTGATCGCCTTCGCCCACAAAACGCTTACACGGATGGAGTATTTTGAGGACGAGCTTCTCCACGGAGAGATGGAAAGCGGCATGAGCTTTGACGGATTTGTCGCAATCTCAGACCCGCTTCGCGAGGATGTCTTCGACGCGGTGAACAGCTGCCGTCGCGCCGGAGTCTCGCTTAAAATGCTCACCGGCGACAACCTTTTGACCGCGACCGCGATTGCAAATGAGCTCCGCATCCTCGAGGGCGGCCAAAAGTGCGTTGAAGCGCGCGAGATCGACGGCCTTTCCGACGCTGAACTCTCCGCCATGCTCCCGCATATCGGCGTAATCGCGCGAAGCACGCCCACAATAAAGATGCGGGTCGTCAACCTTCTGAAGGCGCAGGGTAACGTCGTCGCCGTCACGGGCGACGGCATCAACGACGCTCCCGCGCTGAAAAACGCAGATGTCGGCGTCGCCATGGGCATCTCCGGCACAGACGTTTCGAAGGAGGCGGCCGAGATCGTGCTGCTGGACGATTCGTTTTCAACGATTGTGAAGGCTGTGCAGTGGGGCCGGGGGATCTATGAGAACTTCAAGCGCTTTATCAGCTTCCAGCTCACCGTCAACGTCTCGTCCGTCACGGTTGTGCTGGCATCTATTCTGATGGGCATGAGAGCGCCGTTTACCGCGCTTCAGCTGCTCTGGATAAATATAATAATGGACGGCCCTCCGGCGCTGACGCTCGGCCTTGAGCCCATATATGACGACCTGATGAGCCGCCCTCCCGTCAGCAGAAGCGACAATATTATCTCTAAGTCAATGATGATAAAGATCGGGCTGACCGGGTTTTATATATCCGTCGTGTTCCTGTGCCAGTACCTCTTCAACTTCCTCGGCGCGGCGTACGGTCAGATACCCACCGTGCTGTTCACCCTTTTCGCCCTCTTCCAGCTCTTCAACGCGTTTAACTGCCGCGAGCTGCACGCCACGAGCATCTTTAAGAACCTGCTCAAAAACAGGCTGATGCTGCTTGTCGTCGGCTTCACTTTTGTGCTTCAGGTGCTGATCATCCAGTTTGCCGGCGCGTTTTTCGGCACGGTCCCTCTGCCGCTTTACATGTGGGGCAGGCTTTTTGCCGTGGCGTTTTCGGTTGTGCTCCTTTCGGAGCTCATCAGGCTCATGCTCAGGCTCAGGGTCAGGTTGACGCGCCCTTCATAGCTGTTAACTGCCGTCCGCAAATCTTTTCCCTTACAAAAGAGCCCGCACCTGAACATGGCGCGGGTTCTTTTGTGTTATTTGCGGCATTTTGATTCGGGCATTTTTGAAGATGCTCGGCAAAAATATCGATTAAAAACATACTTTGTGTGGTCGGCCGCCTCCAGCCCGCTGAGTATTACCTATCTTATGCCTGAGTTTTAGGACGCAGGAGCAAATAGGACTCCGCCAACCCCTGCTATGTATTTCAATAGAAGCATTCTTGTTTATACTGCAACATAGTCTTCAGATATGTTCTTTGCTATTGCAAAAAACATAAAAAAGAGATAAAATATTAAGATATTCGTATTCAGTTTGGCAATATTCGGAATATCCCCTCCAAGGAGAAAGCAGATGAAATCTATACTGGTCAACTTCTTTGGGAACTATTACAACAAGGTCGGGCAAAAGGTTATGGCGGAAAAGGTCACGATGGCGCTTCTATGGGGCACCGCGCTGCTTCCACATATCTTTTTCAGCTTTTATTTTTTTGTTGCCGAAATCATTCCCATGCTCGTGCTTAATCTTATCAGTGTTCTTTTCTACCTAATTATCTCTTACTATCTGGTAAAAAACAGGTTTTTGATATTGGCAAGCCTTGTATGTTTTGAGGTCTTTGCATTCAGTATTATTACCGTAATTTTTATGGGAACAGGGACTCAGGTTCATTGGTACCTTATCCTGCTGCCCATCCCTGTTTTCTTTTACATCGACTTTAAAAACGTATACCGCGTGGTTATCTGCGTGTTAATTGTCGTCGCCATCGCTCTATGTCTTGCGTTCAGCGCAATATTCACACCTCCGCTGGCAGACTGCCCCACCGTCAAATTTCTTTACTATTTTAATTCTATACTCGTGGTTGTGGAGCTGATATTTGAGATATTGGCCGAAAACCTTGTGCGGGGGTTCCTCTCAATTATCGCCAAAAAAGATATGGACAACCTGCGGGAGCAAAGCTACAGGGATCCACTGACGAACCTGTTTAACCGCAGATATGCCGACATCGTCTTTTCGCAGATAGCAGCTCTGACTGACAAAAACGGACACTGTGAAGAGTGCTGTGTGGCGATGCTGGACATAGATGATTTCAAAACCGTCAACGACCGCTTCGGCCATGACGCCGGCGACGCGGTGCTGAAACGCATTGTGGACGCCATCCGCTCAGGCATCCGCAAGGACGACTTCCTTTTCAGGTGGGGCGGCGAAGAATTTTTGATCGTCTTTCGAGACGTCAGTCTTAATCAGGCTAAAATAATAGCCGGGAACCTTGTCAGACGCGCGCGGCAGGAGATCTTCAGGTATAATAAGGTCGATTTTTCGGTGACAATCACGGTTGGCCTCTCCCCTGTTCGTGAAAACCGGTTTACGGAAGCGATATCCCGCGCAGACAAAAATCTTTATAACGGAAAAAGGCTCGGAAAAAATTCCGTTGTGTCGGAAGAATGAGTTGTCGCCAGCGCCCGGGGCTTTATAAAAGCGCCCTCCCGCTTTTTTGGGGGGCGCCTTTATTGGATCCCACGGTTAATGGATACTCTCAAGCACGAATACATTGTTGTTTTTTATCATTCCAACACGTCTTCCAAGCCGAAAGAGCAATGGTTGCGCCTTGTAGCTTGTAAAATCGAGCCCCTCGTACAATTCCGCAAAAGACAGCTCCTCAAGATATCCATAAGGATTTGATATCTTGACAGTCTTATTTTTCATATCGATTCCATAGATCACAGCGTAGTGAGTATTATAGTGCGGCTTATTCCAGTCGTCTTTGGCCGAATAAAAAATAACCGCGGGCAGGTCGCGCTCCAGTGAAGCGGAAATCACATTTAATATTTCAGCCTCGGACGTCGGGTTAGCTAATGCAACGGAGTAGGACAACATCGCAAAAGCCTCATTGGCATATTCCAGATATTCATTGGGAAGCATCCCTTCGGCGTGTTCCAACAGGTTTAAGCCGCTTCTCAAATCCCGCTCAGTTGTCTCAATCCCAAGGTATGTTTCGACAATTGCCATAGAGACGACGTTGCAGGTATAGCCCGTTTTTTGTGCTAAAATGGGGATATTGGCCAGCTCCTTGGAATAATCCAAATCATAATGAAACTCATCCGCGGTAAATGCTCTGGTTTTATTAAATGGCATGAAAAACACAGCTATTAATATTGCGACAAGCAGAACTGGCAGTATTACCGCAAGCCTCACTTTGGTTTTTGTATTCATACAAGATTATCCCCCCGGCGGCCTCCAAGACAACCACTCAATATCCATCGCGCGATATCGTCTAAAACGGTACTGTCCAAGGTCTGCGGGATCTTGTATTCTTCCTGAATATCCTTCAAGGTTCCGTAAACGGCCTTCATAAACAGGTGGTTCAGACCGGAATAGAGCTTGAATACAGAGTATGGCCTCCCCGACAGTATCTCGCGGTATTGGCCGAAATCCTTTTCTACGGAAACCTGCACGTCCTTGTCCCCCTGCAAGGCGAAAACCGGCTTTTGAGACTGCTCCAGATACTCTCTGGCGGGATGCTTTTTCATCTCCTTGAGGTACCAGGCGTAAAGGTTATTCTGCGGCACCAGCACGGTCTGCTTCGCGGTTTCATCAGCCATATCCGCGATGGAATCGAATTTGTCTTTCAGTGCCTCAACTTGTGGAAGTACCGCCTCGCGCTGTGCTTCTTGCATCTGGCTCAGCACGTCTGCATTTTGATCCATAATCACCTCATCCAGCGTCCGCATGGTGCCGGCAAGGATGATTAGTCCCGCAAAACCGCCGCCCTCGGCGTCGATTCTTGGGGCGAGCATCCCGCCCTGGCTGTGGCCTATGATGAACACACGGCCAGCGTCCACGCGAGCATCCGCTTTAAGCGTGTTCGCCACAAAAATCGCGTCCTGGATGATCTCTTCCTCCACCGAGAAACTGCCGCCGAGCTCCTCGAGAAGCTGCTTGCCGTGGGCGCAGGTACGCTTGTCATATCGAATCGATGCAACTCCCTTGGCCGCAAGTCCGTCCGCCAGATCGCGGAACAGCTTGGTCCCGCCGATTGTCTCATCCTTATCAAGCGGGCCGGAGCCATGCACCAGTACAGCCGCCGGTACTGTCCCGGCACAGCTGTCCGGCAGCGTCAAAATCGCCTCGAGAGGATAGGCCGGGTTCGCGGCAAGAGTAACTTGTTCTGTCATCTCTGCCCACGCCTCATTCCCACACTGGCTGCCATGTGACGCCAAATTTGTCTGTAACCCACGCGCATTTGCGAATATGCATAACAGCCTCCGGCCCCATCATCACCGTGCCGCCCTGCGACAGCCCCGCGAAAATCACGTCGAACTCCGCCTCATCCTTGCAGGTGATAAAGAGCGAGGCCGACCAGCTAAATGCCGGGCACGGATACGCCGCCTGCATGTCCATAAACAGAATACGCTGCCCCAAGAACGACAGAACGCCGTTTAGCACCTTGCCCTCGTCGCCGTTCGGCTGGCCCGTTCCAAAGCGCGTCAGAGCTTCGATCCGCGCGCCGGGAAGAATAGCGGCATAGAAGTTCATAGCTTCCTCCGCATTGCCGTTAAAGGTCAGAAATGGGAGCACGCGCTGCCTTCCCGGGGTGAAATCCATCCCTTGCTTTGCCCAGCGGGAAAGCGTAGGGACAAGCGCGGAGAGCTGCCTTCGGGCGGCTTGCTCACCGACCTTTGCGGCGAGATGCGGCACGCCCATTTCCACCATATCGGCGACGGTGGCATCGGGGGCGAGAAATTCGCCGTCTTTGTAGCAATAGGCGCAGTACGGGCTGGCGGAGCCATCCTTCTCTTTCGCAATAAGGTCGCTGTGCGCGCTGTCGAACGGCATTCCGCAGCTCTGGCAAAGTTTTATATTGCTGTTCATATATAACGTCCTCTCATATTTAAATCGTTTCCCATATTACTCGCAACAGAAAAATTCCGGCTCTTTTCGCGCGCTGTTCTTGCCTGCGAAAGACTTGCCCGCCAAAGCGTACAATAGCCCACGAAACGCGCGCGCGTCTTGAGGACAAACCGCGATACACGCCGTGCAGGAAATACATCTTGTTTTGTCGGTTTTGCGGGGTTTCTCCGCTGGTATCGCCTGTGTCGGACAGATTTTTACACAAGCGCCGCAGGCATTGCATTTGGAATCTCCGGATGGTTTGAGCGGTATGCCCGACGGTTCTTTATATGGGTGATTCCCCTTGACGCCGAGCTTCTCCGTCCCGGTAAATTCCTCCAAAGCGCGTTTGCATGTTTCTCCGAATGAGGCAATGGCTTGCTTGTCCTTTTGATCAGGTCGGCCGCTTGCCACAACCGGAAAGATAGAATGCTGGGCGACAATGGCTGCCGCCGCAACAACCACAAAACCACGTGCGCTGAGAATATCCTTTAGCTCAAGCAAGGCGTCGTCATAGTCGCGGTTCCCGTACACCGCAACGGCAACAGCAGGCGTATCTTTACCCTGGAACCGCTTTAACATATCCGCGCATATCGCCGGGATGCGCCCTGCATACACCGGCATGGCAAAGATCGCCGGATCGGCCGGCCCAAAAAGAACGGAATGCTCGGCCGGCCGCCGGAGCAGGTTGTACTCAATTATCTCCTTTTGCAGGCTCTCCGCCAGAGTTGCCGCCACCGTTTTTGTTGCCCCTGCCGCGCTGAAATATACGAGGTTAATCCTATCCATTACTCTGCCGCTCCTTTTAGCTCCCCAAAATCACGTTTAAGATAATTGATAGCTGACATCTATACACCTGAGTATTTCATCAATTGGCACGGAGCCATCCAGGCAAATCGTATACCAGTGTTTCTTGTTCATATGATAACCCGGAAAGTACCTTTTACCGTCTACGATGGATCCTATGTTTTCCGGCTCGGTTCTCAAATCAAGAATATCTATCACCTCATCGGAATCAAGCCCCAGCTTCCCCTTAGACAGGACAAGCAGCGCGCAATACCATTTGCCTGTATCCTTTCTTCTGAAAACCGCGTTATTTGGGAAACGCTGCCACAAAAACTCCAATTCATCGTGGTAGGTATTTCGCACATAATGGATAACGCTTCGCGCATAATCGCTTTTGAACACATCCGGCTCAAAACACCTTCGGGAAATTTCACAAAGAATGTCCTCATAATCGGCTCTGACCGTGCCGACAAATGACCCGGAGGCCCCCGATGCACGGTGCAGCACATATTCCTCATTTGATTCGGATTCGACTACTTTTGTACTGATCGCTCCATCACTCGCTGCGACAACCGTCATTCGAAACTGTCCGCCTGCAATGTCTGTGGTGTATATATAGCTGCCGCCATCCTCGCAAAACCCGAATGAAAGAAGCTTGTCCTCATTCAGTCTTCTTCTTTTGAACATTGTATCTGACATATATTCACTCCCTTAATCCAGGCCGCTCGCTCATCTATTTCTGCCGATGATATCTTTCGAAACAGGGCATGCGGCGCCGTTTTGTGAAAAAGAGCGGACAAAAACATAAAAATATCCGCACAAATCAGAAAAATGAAAGAAGGAACCAGAACTCTTGTATAAAGATTTTTAATGCCGTGGCCAGTTCTTATCGCGTGGGCAAGTATTATTTCGCAGATGAGAGCGCCGGAAAGGAAAAATCCCGTTATAAGAATGCCGGAACACAGCGACCATACTTCCCGGCCGGTGATTGCACCCACCACAATCACTGTAGCTGCGATCTGCGCACAGCGAATCAAAACAGTGATTGGGAATAGAACAAACATTACCTGCAGCATTACCCCGCCGCCGACTCCCAATCCGCCGCCCCATTCGATACCCGATCGCCTGCACCACGCCTCATACATATTGAGATGCAGTTTATTATGGACTCCCTCCACAAATCCGCTGTTCGAAAGCACATACAACTTAAAATGCAAATGTTTTTGCCGGCAGATTTGTTCCGCCTCCTGCAGAAATGGCAGCATGTGTGCAGGGATACCATCAACATACAGTGGGGCTGAAACTACGACCGCGTCGGCTTCTCCCAAAAGTGAAAGCGCTTTTGAGTAATCCGCCTGGCCGTGTATATCTGCCGTTGTAATTTTGCAGCCCAGGAGCAGGAATTTTAGCAGCTCCGAAAAGCATCTGGAAGCGCCGCCTTTTCGTTTGGGGCTCGCATTAAGAATCAAAACATTCATGCAAACAGCTCCCTTAACTGCGAGATATCATCGGCGAAATGGCATTTCGCGTCCCGCCGCCCCATGTTGACGCTATTTGTCCTGACTAGCTCACCGGCAATTTGCTTTTCGAAGTCGCTTATTTCTCCGTACATATATACAGTAAACACCGGGCTGTTCTTATAACGCTTTACATGATAAATTTTTCCATCACGATAGGTAAAAAACGGTGTGCTGCTGGATATTGCCCGGTCAAATACCTTTTTAACATCGGGGCTGTACCCGCCGTAACAGTTCCTTGAAATAACGATGACTTCCTCACTTTGAGCCATCATTGCGCCTATATATTGAAGTTTATCTTGAAACACGCACTTCCCCGGTGATTTGAGCCAACAGCCAAAGCACCCTTTGCAAAATGCCGCTTTTCCTTTCGCGGATATGACAAGACAATTTTCAGGATTAAGGGCGAATCGGCTGATTTCGTCACTTGACAAATCATGAATAATGATCTTATACGCGTCCATTTATCTCACCGCTACCTTTGTTTATACTGTAGATTATAGTTGATCGCCGTCAATGTGTATCGTCATATATGCCAAAAGCGTGGGGGCATATGGTGCGGCATAAAAAACACTTTATCTTGAACTTTTTATCCTCTATTGCAAAAAAACTGGAGCATCCCTTTTTCCCAAATGCGGAAAGGTCGTTAAGCGCTCCCACAGGGCAGGCTAGGGCGCATTTGTTACAATTCAAGCACATGGTAGATTCCGTTTTTTCATCCGAAACCAGCTCTGCATCCGTAAGAACAGCGCTGAGCCAAAGAAGATTGCCGTACTGCGGATTCGTAAGTAAATAGTTTTTGCCGATGACGCCAAGACCCGCAATTTCTGCTGCATGTTTCAAAGAAATGTATCCAACTTGCTCTTTTCTTCCATCACCCTGCACCCATTTGCCGCCCGCCGCACTTATGGCCTTTGTTTTATACCCATCGGCCTTTATCCGTTTTGCAACAATTTTAGCCATGGTGGTCATCGCGGTAAGCATTGCATTGCGGCTTGCGGTGTATTCGGTTATGTCGTTTAAGACATCCGGCGAAAAAGTAGCGCCCAAAACGATAACGGAGCGGCATTCCGGGAGCACATCGGAGGGCTTAAACCCCTCCGGCGCCAAACTGAAACCTTTGGCAGCGGCTATCCCGACTACATCCGCCCCTGCATTCATGCCATATTCCTTAACCATCGCGCTGGTCATCTCAATTGCCACCTTATTGACCCCTCCGTTTATAAAAAGAAATATTGCTTATCAGCTTTATGCACTTACGCGCAATAGTACCCTTCCACTCGGAGGGCTTTTTCTTTCTATTATATACCTCATTCCGCGCTTAAACAATAAAAATGGAGTGATACAATGAAGTTAGCAGCAGCCGAATAAACCTCTGAATTTAATAAAAGCAAGACGCACGGAGATTGTGTGTATTGCGTGCGATTCTACCCTACTCCGGCAGAAGCTAAGACCCGCTAAAGCGACAGTAGGGCAGGGGTGAAATCGATACGATTTCACCCCTGCCCTACCATATTTTGTTCTCTTTGCGGAATGTGTTCACAATTTACTCTTGAACAATACCGCGCAAAGATTGTGCGGTATTGTCCTTGTTATTGCCTTGCTTTTTTCAGCGCCATTGCAGACGGCAGGCTGTTGTCTTATCACTTTTTTGCGGCCGACGCTGCCGAGTTCTTTGATACTTCGGATATCTTGTTATAGGACTCGGAAACTGCCTCGCCGATCTCCTTCACTTTTTCGTTAATAGAGCTTGTCGCGAAGATGGCCTGACGGGAAATATCTTCTGTGTCTGCAACCGCCTGCTTTGAGCTCTTCGCCAGGTTGCGTATCTCCTCCGCTACAACGGCAAAAGCTTTTCCGTGCACGCCGGCGCGGGCCGCCTCGACAGACGCGTTCAGCGAGATGATATTTATGTGCATCGCGATCATATCGATTTTACTGGCCATTTCACTGTATTTGCTGAATGCCGTATTCACGTTTCCGATGCTGTTCAGGATATCCTCGGACATCGTCTTCATATTTGTAATGTCACTGAGCATATTGCCGAGATTTTTTGAGTTAATGCTCTGCATTTCGATGACCGCAGAGTGCTCGAGCAGGATATCATTCCTGGTTTTGTCGATGCAGTTTTGAGGCGTGTTGAGTCCCAGGGCGACCTTTCTCGCCATGTCGTAGCATGTATCCGAGCCGCAGGCGCCGCAGTCGTATTTACGCTGGAGCGTGGTTTCCTTTCCGAGCTGGCTAAAACCGTCTTCGATCGCCGCCGACGTGACACTGTGCGTGGCAACTGGGATCTGCGTGTACCGCCGCAGAAAGTCGGAGACGTCCAGCGTGCGGTCATAATGAGCGTAAAGCTCGTCAAAAAATTCCTTTTCGCGGCCATCCGTGACCTCTCTGCGCTCATTGTCCATGATCGTGTTGATTTCAAACATATCCTTATTATGCTCGCAGCCGGTACCGAGATTGCAACCTTCAGGGCAGTTCAGCACATCAAAAATCGCGGGCAGATAGCGCCTATCCTTTTCTGAGAAGCTGTCAAGGGCCTTGTAAACAACACTTTGCCCCTCTGATTTGTCGATCCTCAACGCCTTACCCAGATAAAATTCCACATTTTCTTTAAGGCCTCCGGGCATTGAGTAAAGCCTTCCAAGTGAGGAATCGAGCCCGTCAAAGCCGCTCTCTTCCCGTGGAAGCGTGATGTTGTGACTGCGCATATACTCGGCCAGTTTCTTGAAAGTAACATTGTATTTGGCATAGCCTGTGGCGTCAAATTCGTTTGCCTTGGCGATGCAGGGTGAGAGGACCGCCAGATTGTCCGTAATACCCTCGTATTTTTTCATGAAGATTGCCGTGCAGAGCATCGGGCTGTGAACGGGCGAAAGGTATTCGATGAGCTCCGGACGGTACATGAGGATATAGTTGACTATCGCGGGGCATGGCTGCGTGATTACAGAGGCCGGACTGTATCTCTGTATATACCTTATATGAGCCCAGGTGCAAATGTCTGCGCCCAGTGAGACATCATAGATCTTTCTTACGCCGAGGGAGCGGAGCCAGGTAAGTATACGCCCCCAGCTGCCAAAGTTGGCGCGGTTGGCCGGTGCGGCGAACATCGATATTGGAGTGCCGCGCATCAGATCGCTGATAAAAGCCTCAGTGTCGTCCACATACCCGCGGGCTTCGTGGCGGCAGGTCTGGATACACGAACCGCAGCCGATGCATTTTTCTCCGTCAATTTTCACTTTTATGCTGCCGTTCTCGGAATAGGCTATATTTGCGCCCTCGACCGGACATACGCGAATACACCGGTTGCAGCCCACACAGGTGTCGATGTCATTTGTAATCAGCTGCCTCATGATGACCACCCTTTTGTTAGATTTTGGTTACAGCAAAATTTTCATATATTGGATTAATCGTGCTTTCTCTGCGGGAACTTTAGCGGAAGCAAACATATTCGGCATCTAAAAATACCTAAATACTGGGCGGCGGGATTTCCGCCGGGATAGCGGAATCCTGCATGCATCCTTGTCCCGACGCAAAAAATGGAAAGTATACAAAATAAATCGACAAATCCATATTGACTTTGTCAAAAAGCGGGAATATAATACCGTCGATAGGCCGACTCTGCGCACTCTTCGCGGGCGGGCGCTGCGTTCGCACGCGGAGCAGGGAGAGCCCTTTCTGTGTTTTTATCGTAATAGACACTTTTTGTACTTTATAGCGGAAAAAAGCTGGCGATCGGGCGGAAGGGGCTGAACCCGGTGATAATTTTGCTTTTGGCGTTCCGGTCAGCGATAAAAAACGGAGGTTAGAAAATGAAAATCAGAAGGATTCTCGCGCTTATTCTCACAGTGTCTCTTCTTATCGGCGTATCGGCATTTAATTTCCCGGCGCTTGCAGACGAACCGGTTCAGATCCCGGACCTTGATCCTCTTGACCCCGGCCGCGTAATTGACAAAAGCGTGTACATGGATCCCACGAAGCCGATTGAGGTCAGGGTTCAGGCTCTGCTTTCTCAGATGACGCTGCGCGAGAAGGTCGGGCAAACCACTCAGCTTGAAAGGGAAAACGCGTATCCCTCGACGACTATCCTTAACAACATTAATAAATACTACCTGGGTTCAATACTCTCCGGCGGCGGCGCTACGCCTCCCTCCTCAATCAGGGACGGGGTTGAGACAGCTTACGGCAATACGCTTCAGGGCTGGATCAAGATGATCTATGACTATCAGGACGCCGCGCTCGCGACCCCGCTCGGCATCCCGCTTATCTACGAAATTGACGCTGTACACGGCGACGGCAACGTCTCCGGCGTCACGATATTCCCGCACAATTCATCGCTCGGCGCCGCGAACGATCCTGTGCTTATGGAGAAAATAGGCAAGGCAACGGCGGAAGAGATGCGCGCGGTCGGGCATTACGGCAACTTTGCCCCCTGCATTCCGTGGCCGCAGAACGTCCGTTGGGGCCGTTCATACGAGGGCTACGGCGACAGCCCGGAGATGGCCGCAAGGCTTGCCTCCGCGTATGTCAAGGGCCTTCAGGGCGGCGTCCCGGCCGACTATTCAGCTCTCAACACCGATGCAGAGCATCCGAACCAGTATGCCTATCTCAGCGCAGCCGGCACGGCCGTCGCGACGATGAAGCATTACTTCGGCGAGGGCCAGGTGCCGAACGGCGTTAACACAGGAAACTACAACATTCCCGGGCTGCCGGTCGTTTCCAGCATGACATATCCGTATAACGAGGCAAACCAGCTGGCCTATGATACGCTCAAGGGCCTCACGCCTCAGCAGCTTCTGGCTATTCCGGAGGTCGTCGCACTGCTCGAGCCCTACAAAGCGCTCACAGAGGCGGGAGCCCGCAGCATGATGCCGTCCTACAACTCGCTTAACGGCGTCAAAATGCACGACGGCAAGGCATTTGTCGATCTTCTCAAGCTCCCCAAATCAGAGGGCGGGCTCGGGTTCACCGGCTTTGTCGTTTCGGACTACAACGCCAACGGCAACGCCTATGGTCAGAACGCGAAAATGAGGAACGCAAACTGCTTTAACTCCGGCACCGACCTCGCTATGGTTGTCTCTCTGACGCAGACCACCGCGGCGACGGGCTGGGTTCCGACAATGATTGAAAACGTCAAGGACGGCTCTGTCACTATGGCCCGCCTTGACGACGCCGTGGCCAGGATCCTGCGCGTCAAGTTTGAGCTCGGACTGTTCGAAAACCCGAAGCCGGACGTCACCGCCCTCCAGGAGAAGGTCGCCGGCGCCGAAAATATGGCTCTTGCGAGAGAGGCTGTGCAAAAGTCGCTGATTCTTCTCAAAAACGATAATAATGTCGTAGGGACGCTTAAGGATAAGCAGAATATACTCGTTGCCGGCCGTTTTGCCAACAACATGGGTATGCAGTCCGGCGGCTGGACAATCCAGTGGCAGGGCGTTACGGGAGCTTCCGACATTGCGAAAATCGCCGGTACGACCGTATTAAATGCCATGAAGGCGGCCGCCCCCGCGAAGACCATCAACTTCAGCGAAACGGGCGCAAAGATCGAGGGAGACACGACAAACTATGACGCCATAGTGCTCTGCATAGGCGAGTCTCCTTACGCCGAGGGCAGCGGCGACGCCGCCATCACAGCCGCGACCTCGCGCGGAACGCTCCAGCTCGACTATCTCGATTGGATGGCGATACAGAACGTCAAGGCGAACTATCCCGGCGTACCGGTTATCGCGCTTGATTTCTTTGCCCGCCCGATGATAGTCGGCGATTACGTCAATGACTTTACCGGATGGGTACACGCCGGCTGGATCGGCTCTTCCGGAGAGGGCGTCTCCGACGTGCTGCTCGGCGATGCCGACTTCACCGGCAAGACGACCTTCCCCTGGGCGTGGTACTCCGAGTGGGTCGGAGACTATACGAAACCCTTCATGTTCCCGAACGGCTTTGGTCTCAAGAAGGGCGAAACAGGCGCCGCTATAGTCCCGCCGGCAGCGGATCTCCGCCAGGGAGCGCCGGTTGAGGTATCCCTGAGCAAGCTCGCGACAATAGCGAACAACGCCCCGGTCTACGGAAAGAGCGGAAACATCTCTATGAGCACCCGCGCCTTCCCGAGCGGGATTACCGGCAACAGCCGCAACGCGTTCGGCGAGATCTGGGTTGAGTACAAGATCGGCGTCAAGAACGCCGGCAGATACAGCGTGGGTCTTGAGGTTATGCGCAACAACAACGCCAACAACGGAGGACTGACGGTTGCCATCGACGGCGGAGACCCGGTTGTCTACGCGGTAGACCAGACTCCGAACAACACCTACAGGTACTATTATATGCCTTTCGACCTGACGACAGGCGATCATGTCCTCCGCGTCAGGCTTGACACGGCCGCGTGCAATGTCGCCACAACGATCAGGAACATCACAATAGGCACGGCCACCGAGCAGGTTCTGGTCACGCCGAATGTCGAGAACATCGCCGCCGGCTATAACGCGAACATCACGATCAGCGCCGAAGCCCCCGACGGAGCGGATGTCAGCATCAATAACGGAAGCGACGTAATCGCGTCCGGTAAGATTGTCGGCAAATCCGCGTCCTTCAAGATACTCAACGCTCCCGCCGCGGTGTCCGGCGGCGCTTACAGCGTCACGGTTCTGAGCGGCGATGATCTGATCGGTACCGCAAAGATCAACGTCATTAATCCCTCGGTGAATGTCTGGAAGCCGGACGTCGTCGCGGCGAGCAACGCCCTCGGCGTCAGGTTCTTTGAGAACATCACGATTAACCCCGATAAGTTCAGCTTAAAGTTGAACGGCAAGCTCGACGAGACCATCGGCGCGACAGACAGAGTCATCAAGCTGAAGGCTATGGTAATGGATCTGAACCCGGGACAAAACACAATTGTTGTCACCGGCGTCAAGTATTCAAGCCTCTTCCCGAGCTACTCTTTCACCTTTACTATTAATTTCAACGACGCTGAGATAGCGCAGGTTTCAAGTCTCTGATAGACGCAAAAAAAGCGGCGCCGCAAACGGCGGGACTCCGTAAGACAGGATTCGGCCACATTACTAAATTGCGGGGTAGCCGCCAATAAGGGTGTCTAACTAGAACAGCATCGCCATAGTGGCGATGCTGTTCTGCCGTTAAATCAGATTATTCCGTAAGGTGTTTGAAGGTAGTTGCTGTCATCCATCTTGAATCCATAAACGAAATTTCCGTTATTGTCTTCAATGCAATTGATAATGTATTGTTGGTCAATTGCAGTATCCGGTCGTAAATTCACAAAAAAATCTTTCAGGGATTCAATTGTGACAAGACTGGTATATTTGATGGTTTCATGGTGTAAAAGATTGCCATCATACAAAACAGCATATCTCTCACCAACATCAAAAACCACAATGTTTTTTATTGGTGTGACTTTGAGAATTTCACGTAAGCACTGGCTATATTCTCGCACTTGTGCAACAGGGTTCCGATATGTAGAAATTTCTATCCGGTCATCGTTGTCTTCACTTTTTTTCGCGTTGAACACGCGGATATTATCGCTACTGCCCACGCCAAATGAATGGTGTTCCGTATTCTGAAATAAGTCGGGACATGAACTACTATAAATGTATGTCGTTCCCTTCCATCGCTTGGATTCAATAACGAAAAATCCTTTCGGCGAAACAACGAAAAAGTCTACTTGTTTAAATCCATGTCTACTCTCAAACTCCAAGTGACCATATATTGAGAAACCCGCAAAAGTCGAATCCGAAAATAAACTTTGGAAGATCTTAATAAGCCGACGTTCCCCATACGGAATAGCCTTTCTGAAGTTGTTATTCATTTCATTTCGATATTCTTCGGCCTCGTCAATTTGCTCACTCAATTGCTGCTCATATTGGTTTCGTTGCTGTTCCACTTTTTTCTCAAATTGTCGTTTTCTATTTCTCATGAGAATAAGCAGAACGACAATTATTAAGACTAGGCCAACAATACCAAAACACTCGAATTTCATAATTCCTCCTTTGTTTCTACACCAATGTAATCCAGTATACCATGAAACAGCAACAGAATCTTTTACAAACAGGTTGGCACTAAAAACAGATAAATCCATCGATATTTTCATGGTGTTTTGTCTGCGTTTGCGGTATAATATTAATAGGTATTCGATGTTTTTAAGGCTTGGAGGCACTCATGCAAGAAGCAAAAACACAAGTGCGGAGCGAAGTGGAAATTGAAAAAATCGTACGCAACGTAGCGGCCATTATGTCGTTTGAAGATATGGGCTTGACCGAGCAAAATAAAGAGGATATGCGCCGTATGCTTCGCGGTGAAGTCTCTGCCGATGATGTGATTGCAGAAATCGAGAAAAGACACGGGCTTACGAAAAGGGCTTTGCGTGACTAACCGTGCCGTATCTATCAACAGCGCACTTACATACCACAGCGGTGGTATCGTGCGATTTATCCAACAGCGCACTTATGACCCGCAAGCGGGCAATGTGCGAACTTGCAGTTGGCGCATCGTGCCTCTCGGTTCGACGAAAAGCAATCGGCATTGATACAAAAACGGAGCCTGACGGACAATTTCGCCGTCAGGCTCCATTATTTTTTCGCGTTGCTTTTTACGCAGACATCCGGGCAATTTGAATCAGTGTGATACTGGATTTCACCAAGTTGACCACCGCGCAAATCACACGCCATGCCAGCACGAACATTCCGATGATGCCGCCAATAATAAAATCGAATATAATGATGCACAATGTTGCGCTAATATCATGCCCTGTGGGCACAAGAACGAGCCACATTCTTCTCATTCCAAACGGGATGCCCGCAAGTACCAATGTCGTAAATACGGGGTCAAGCTTCATAGACGATTGCGCTAGAACACCGGCAATCGCCGACCCCAATAGCAAGAGGACGGCCGCCAAAGCAAGTGGGCCAATCGACTTGGAAAACATCTCTTTTACTGTAGCTTTCACCAGACAGCTTTTACAGCCGTTGCTGCCTGAATCCGCACTCAAAACCTTGCCGCAATTTGCACACACCATACCCTCGTTCATTGCCTACTCCTTTGCTGTTTGCCAGTGGAAGAACACTACTTTTTCGGCTGCTTCGCCTCGTGGAACGGAACTACCCTCGGCTCCTTACTGTTGAGATAAAAATCCTCCGTTTTCTGTTGCGCGGCCTGCAAAATTTTCACCGCTTTTGTAACCTCTCGAAACAGATGCAAATACATAGTTTTGTAGTCCGGCACGGCACAACACCACCTATTGTTTCTGTTTTACGCTTACAGCGTAATAAGCATATTATAGCTTATTTATACACTGAAAGCAACAGGTAAAATAGAGTGTGAAAGGCGGTACAACATGGACAAAGAGTTGATTGGCAAGCGGGTACGTCGACAGCGCGAAAGCATGTCTTTGACGCGCGACCAGTTTGCGGAACAAATAGAAATATCCCCGCAGTTCTTGGCGGAGATTGAGAACGGCAAAAAAGGCATGTCGGCGGAAACACTTTTTAAGATATGTGAGCGAACTGGTGCGTCATCGGACTACATTTTGTTTGGACGGCAAGCCACTGGTAACACCAAGACGCCTGCCGCCCAAACCTTGCATGAGATACCGCCTAAATACTCTCAACAGGTCGAGGATATTTTGCAGGCCCTTTTACAAACTGTCAAACTAGCCGAAAAAGACAAAAAGTGAAGAACAAGCGCGACAGCCAAATGGCCGCCGCGCCTTTGTTTTCGTATCAGTATTCCTGTTGAAACCGAGAGGTTCAACGCGCCCTCCGCAGGAGAAGACGCGCGCGTACCACCTCCGTGGTACATAAGTGCGCTGTTCAGAAAATCGCGCAACATCCCAGGATGTATAAGTGCGCCGTTGCAATGCTACGGAAGTTTAGCGTGATGTGGGTGCGTAGTACGACGGTAACTATGCATCTCATTTGTCCTAAAGGCATCGTCCTTTTCTGACGATAGGCACGCCCCGAAAATCGTTCTGGCCGGAAATCGTATAAAAGCCGCATGTACATGTTACGATTTAGGTCACTTTTTAACACGATATACCGTATAAAAGATCCGCGCTTTTGGGGTGGGTAATGATATATCATTCGGAAGGCTCAAAACGGGGTTCTAAATGCAGGAAACGAGTGCCAGTTTGCCAGCAAAAAAGTCTGTATTTTTTTCTGAAATAGATTGACATTACGAAAAATGTTGGTATGCTTTTTACGGGTAAGTGTACCCTCTCAACCGAATAGGCACGGATTGGCTGTTGTGACTTGGCAAAGTTGCAGCAGCTTTTTCATGCCCAAATTTATTACAGAAAGGACGATGTATGATGAAAAGAGCTATCGACGAACAGGGCAATATCACGGTGAAAGTGCCTATGCTGTGGGCACTGCCAAAGGTGGAGGTGCAGAAAACAATTGGCAACACGGAATACCACGTATCTTGCAGTTACGATGGTAAGCACACACTGCCCGCCAAAGTGCTGCATTCGACGCTGTTGACGGAGGGCAAGTAATGACAAACAAGCGTGAAAATGGTATCATTTTTACAGACATCCGAACATTGGCAGGCTGCCCGCAAAAGGAGGATATTGATTTGAGGCAGCCAGATGAAATCACCGCCTTGTACCTTCGCCTTTCCCGTGACGACGAATTGCAGGGTGACAGCAACAGTATTTTGAACCAAAAGGCATTGCTTTCCAAGTACGCGCAAGAACATGATTTTGCGAACCCTATCTTTTTCGTTGACGACGGTTTCAGTGGGACGAATTTCGAGCGGCCGAGTTGGAACGACATGATGGAGCAGGTCGAAGCCGGAACAGTCAAAACGGTGATTGTCAAAGACATGTCCCGGCTGGGCCGCGACTATCTGAAAGTGGGCTTTATCACCGAGGTATTGTTCCCTGAAAAGGGCATCCGTTTCATCGCCGTCAATGACGGCGTGGACAGCAACCAAGGCGACAACGAGTTTACGCCGTTCCGCAACATCATCAACGAGTGGTATGCGAAAGACACCAGCAAGAAAATCCGTGCCGTTATGAAAAGCAAAGGCGAAGCGGGCGAGCATCTTTGCACTGTTCCGCCGTATGGGTATCAAAAAGACCCGGAGAATCCAAAACGCTGGATTGTGGATGAAGAGGCGGCGGAGGTTGTGCGGCGTATTTTCGCCCTCTGTATGGCGGGCAAGGGGCCGTCGCAGATTGCGCGAGTGCTGAAAGAAAATGGCGTGCTGATTCCAACAGCCTATGCCGTATCACAAGGCCGAAAAGCAACCAATTCGATTCCCAGCCATAATCCATGTGCATGGCGCTCTGATTCCGTGGTAGATATCTTGGAGCGCAAGGAATACTTGGGACATACCGTCAACTTTAAGACACACCGCACGTCTTACAAATCGAAGAAAACGGTAGCAAATCCCGAAGACCAGCAGATGGTGTTTGAGGATACACATGAGGCTATCGTGGACGTGGGAACTTGGGAAAAGGCGCAAGAACTGCGCAAGCATAGACGCAGGCCGACCAAGACGGGCAAGACCAATCCGTTTTCTGGCATTGTCCACTGCGCTGACTGTGGAGCTAAGTTATATTTTTGCACCGCCAAGAATCTCAATGTGAACCAAGACCACTTTGTTTGCTCTACGTCAAGGTTACGGGGCAAGGAAATCTGTCCGACACATTTTATTCGTGCGGTCGTTCTGGAAGAATTGGTACTGCGGCATCTGCAAGCCGTGACCTATTTCGTTTCACATTACGAGGACGAGTTCCGGCGCAGGCTGGATGCGAAGCGCGCGGAAGACCTGAAACGGGAAGCAGCCCAGCGGAAAAAGCAGATGGCGAAAGCAGAGCAGCGGTTGGAAGAATTGTCCCGACTGTTCAAGCGTATGTATGAGGACAATGTGAGCGGGAAATTGCCCGACAACCGCTTCGAGGAACTCTCTGCCGATTACGAAACCGAGCAGGCCAATTTGGAAAGCAAACTGGAGCAATGGCAGACTGAACTGGACGAGCAGGAGCAGCGCACTGTGGGCGTGGAAAGGTTCATTGAAAAGTGCAAGGAGCATGAGGGGCTGGAAGAACTGACAGCCACGGTGTTGAACGACCTGATTCATAAAGTGTTTGTTGGCGCGGCGGACAAGTCCAGCGGGAAACGCAAGCAGGCCGTCCACATCAGCTACGACTTTGTGGGGATTTTGCCGGAGCTTTCCATACCACAGACGGACGTGATAGAGAACCACACAAACAAAAGACCGGCGTAGCGGGTAGCTACACCGGTCTGACACAAGACAAATACTGTCTTATGAAGCCGCCCCAAAAGCGGCGCCGCTTTTTTTTGTTGTCAGTCGGTGTTTTATCCGGCGCCGCCGGCCTTGAGGGTATCCTCAAGCTCTTTTCTGAGGAGCTCGTTTTCACGCTCAAGCTCCGCACAATGCGTTATGTCCGTGACCATGCAGACTGTTCTTAAAGGCGTCCCGTCCTCTCCCATGAGGGTCTTGCGGTGGCATCTGAGCAGGCAGCCTCCCTCGCCCGGGCCGCCGAGGCTGAAATCCAGCGGGTCGGAACTTCCCGAAAGATCACCCGTGAGCACATCGCAGAAATCACTGACGGAGGAGTAGGGGTTATCACTGAGTGAGGGCCGGAGAACATCCAAAAGGTCGGAAAGCAGGATTTTTTTCTTCAAAATGTCAAGGCCAAATAGAAGGGCGGTGTTCTGGTCGTAGGTTACAACGCTGTTTTTCAGGTCGACGTCCCAGATCCCGGAGGAGGAGGCCGAAAGAGCGATTTCATACCGCCTGTTGACGTCGCTGAGCATCTGTTGGGCCGCCTTTATATCTGAAATGTCACGTATAATGGTCCCCGTGCCGGTTATTTCGCCATTCTCGTCCTTCAGGGGGAAAAGCTGCTGCTGGATATCAATTATAGTGCCGTCCTTGCATATAAATTCGGATTCATCCTGCCAGGCAATGCCGTGAAAGATGCTGTTATAGCACGCAGCCTTGATCTTTTCCGCGGTTTTTTCGTCATGCATACGGTCGGGGCCGATGTCGAGCCCGATCTCCTCGGGCGAGTATCCACTCATGGTATAAGCGCCCGGATTGCCGTAAACGCAGTTCATATTCCTGTCCGTCGCGGCAATAAAATCCCTTGAGGATTCAATAATTGCGGATTTCACCAGCATCTCGCGCTGGTATTTCTTCAGATCGGAGATATCGCGCATTATGCAGCCTATGCCGACGGACTTCCTGTTTGAACTGTAGATCGGGAAGATCTGAGACTGCACTTCTATACGCGTTCCGTCCTTTTTTATAAGCCTGGATTCGCCTATAACGACATTTCCTCTGATGGCACTCTCAAAGCCTCTTAGCACCCGCTCTGTAGTTGAGGTATCGTGCACAAGGTCCGGGGTGATGTCAAGGCCTACCTCCTCTGAGGAATAGCCCGTCATTTTGTATGCGCCCGGGTTGGCGTAGATAATCTTAAAGTCCGTGTCGGCGGCGACTATGAAGTCCTGCGAGGACTCCAGAAGCGAGGATTTAATGCTTAGCGCCCTTTGCAGCAGCTTCTCTTCGGTGATATCAAGCATTATCGTGGCGCTGCCCAGCCTGTGGCCGCCCCTGTCATACACAGGAAAGATGGACTGCTTGACGTCGAGCTTCTCCCCGTCTGAGCGCCTGATTACGCATTCGCCCGACCATACGCCGTCGCGCAAAGCAATTGGGAACGCCGCCTCTTTCATAAATGAGAGGGTTTTTTCGTCATGCACCTGCTCCTTAGTAAGAGGGGCGCCTTTTTCCGCGCCAATCATCCTATAGGCCGCGTCGTTGGCAAAAATATCTTCTCCGTCCGTGTTATCCGCGGCAATATAGTGAGGTATGGAGTCAATAATCGCGGATTTAAACTTGTATTCAGACAGCTTCTTTTTCATCCGGAAGTAAAAGGGGCAGGCGGCTGCCGCGGCGAGCACAAGCGCTGTGAGCACGCCAAACAGAAAAAAGGCCACATTGTTCAGAGCAAATCCCCCCAATCAAAAGTCGCATACTCAAGACAATTCCGCTTGATGCGGCATGTGCCTTAATTAGTTTATGACGCACAGCGCGCGAAATATGCGGAAAACAAATGTGAAAAAATATTTTAGCATACAGAAATGCCTTTTACAAGACAGGAGGCTTCCGGCAGACGGCCGCTTATTTATGTATTTTACAAGAGAGCCCGCTGATGATATAATATCCGCAAGCGGTTATTATACAAATTAAAATACATATGCCACAACGGGCGCTTTGTGCTTATGGTATAATGATGCGGCATATCGTGCGGCGCTTTGGGGCAGGGTAACGCTATATTTGTTATCGATTTCCTGAGCCGAAGCTGGAGGGATTTATGGATATTTTCGAAAAAACCGTAGAAAAGAACCTTGTATACGAAGGGCTCATAGTAAATGTCAGGATGGACATGGCCGAAATCCCGAACGGAAAGATTGTGCGCCGGGAGGTGGTGGAGCATCCGGGCGGCGTTTGCGTGCTGCCGCTGGATCCCGCGGGCAATGTTGTGGCGGTGCGGCAGTTCAGATACTGCCTTGGGATCGATCTGCTTGAGGCCCCCGCCGGTAAGCTCGAAAAAGGCGAGGATCACCGCGTGTGCGGCCTGCGCGAGCTCAGCGAGGAAACGGGATACGTCCCGGGAAAGCTTATATACCTCGGGTTTAACTATCCTTCCCCCGGCTTTTGCGACGAAATCATTCACCTGTACCTCGCGCTCGACCTTTCACACACAGGGGCGCACCTCGACGAGGACGAATTTTTAAATGTCGAGCTCATCCCTTTTGAGCGCTTCGGTGAGATGATCATGTCCGGCGAGATAAGGGACTCTAAAACGGTCAGCGCCTATTTTATGGCACAGAGGTTTTTGAGGAGTGAGGGTTATTTTGGAAAACAATGATTCAAAGATACTTATCATAGAGGATGAGCCGAAGATCGTCGATATCCTTGCATTTAACCTCAGACGGGAGGGCTACGCTGTAACATCCGCGCTTGACGGCCTTTCCGGTCTTGAGCTGGCTCTAGGCGGGGAATACGGCCTTGTGCTGCTCGACGTTATGCTGCCCGAGATGGACGGTTTTGAGGTGCTAAGGCGTGTGCGCAAGGCGGGGATAGTCACTCCGATTATTATGCTCACGGCCCGCGAGGAGGAGGCTGACAAGATCCTGGGACTTGAGACAGGGGCGGACGACTATATCACCAAGCCGTTCTCAATGCGCGAGCTCGTCGCGCGCGTCAAGGCGAACACGCGGCGCAAGAAAATGGACGGGATGGAGAGGCATGCGCCCGACAGCTCGCTCATCTCCGCCGGAGAGCTCAAGATTGATCACGCAAGGGTCGAGGTTTTCAAGCGGGGGCAGCAGATCGACCTCACCCAGCGGGAATACGACCTGCTTTTCTTCCTCGCCTCACAGCCGGAAAAAGTCTTTACTAGGGAAGAGCTCATGGAAAAAGTCTGGAACTATGAGTATTACGGCGACCTGCGCACTGTGGACGTCACTGTGCGGCGTTTGCGTGAGAAGATTGAGACAAATCCCGCCCAGCCGGAATATATTCTTACAAAAAGGGGCGTTGGATACCTGTTTTGCAGGTATTGAGTGTTTGAATTTTAAGCGCAGGCCCATTTGATCCCGCGCGCTGACAAAAAAGAGAGGGGGAAGACGCATGTTCCGCAGCCTTCATATGAAGCTGGTTTTGATACTTGTTCTGCTGATAATATCTATGATGGCGGTTGTGGGCGCGTTTCTCATTAACGGCGTTGTCAGCTTTCACCTTAATGAGTTTTCAAACAGGATGTCTTCCATGTTTTCCGATAATCTGGAGTTTGTGGACAATCTTCGCCGTGCCGCAGCGGAGGAAAATGGCGGAGGAGAAAGGCTCGGCGAGGTGCTCAGGGCATATTCCGGGAGCCTGGGGATAGACTCAACCTACAGGAATTTTTACATTCTCGACGGCAAAACATGTGACTACATAACCGGGTCGGACGACGAAGGCGGCAGACGGCTTGTCACAACGCCGAATCTGCTGAAGGCGCTCGCCGGGCAGCCCGGATACGACAGAACCGTGAACAGCCCGTATATTGACGCCGCTGTCCCGTTCCCAGGCGGAGAATCAGGGTATATCGTGTATATAAAAGACACGAAGGAGGTCGTCCAAAACCTGACGGGCGAGCTCTTCGTGATAATTTTACAGTCGCTGCTCTTTGGACTGCTGATAGCCGTAATACTGAGCTTTCTGCTCTCAAAAACAATGACGACTTCGATCGAGAACCTGACAAAGCGGGCGCGCCTGATGGCCTCGGGCGAGTTTGGCGGCAGGATTGAGCTGCAGTCGCGCGACGAGATCGGGATGCTCACAAGCGCGTTTAACGACATGTCGCTGGAGCTGAAGCAGACTCTTGAGGCCGTGGAAAGCGAACGCGACAAGCTCGGGGCGCTTTTTTCGCACATGACCGACGGCGTCATGGCGTTTACGCGGTCGGGCGACCTGATTCAGATAAATCCCGCCGCGCTCAGGCTTCTTCACATCGCGGCGCAGTCTGAGCCGAGCTATGCGGAGGTGCTGGGCAAGATCGTCCCTCTCAGGGAGGCGCTGTCAATCAAGCAATCGGGCTACCTGGAGCGCGACTTCTCGACAGGGGAGCTCAATCTGAAGCTTTTTATCGCTCCCTTCGGGCAGGACGACGCAGAGGGCGGCGTCATTTCCGTTATCCATGACAACACCGAGCAGCATAAGCTCGAAAAGACGCGCCGCGAGTTTGTGGCCAATGTGTCGCATGAGCTGCGCACGCCGATTACAAATATAAAGAGCTACGCTGAGACCCTGCTCGACAGCGGGGAGGACATCCCGCAGGACATGGAGCAGAGCTTTCTGCGCGTGATCATCAGCGAATCTGACCGTATGACGAGGATTGTCAAGGATCTTCTCACGCTATCGCGCTTTGATTACGGCAGCATGGACTGGCGCTTCGAGCCGTTCGACTTCAGGACAGTGCTCCAGGGCATCTTTGAGGCAATGTACCTCGACGCCTCAAAGCGGGGGCACCAGATGTCGCTTGAATTTCAGGATCAGGTGGGCTGTATTGTGGGCGATAAAGAGCGCATCGAGCAGGTAATCGTCAACATCGTGTCGAACGCGGTGAAGTATACGCCCGAAGGCGGAGAGATCGATATATTGGCCGGGGCCTCGCGAGGCGGGGTCTGGGTTGAGGTGCAGGATACCGGCATCGGCATCCCGAAAGAGGACATGTCGCGCCTCTTCGAGAGGTTTTACCGCGTCGATAAGGCGCGTTCACGTGAATCCGGCGGAACGGGGCTCGGTCTGTCGATTGCGCGGGAGATAATAACGCGCCACGGGGGGACGATAAATGTCCGCAGTGTGGAAAACAAGGGAACCTGCGTGCGCATATGGCTCCCGCCGGAGCCGCCGGAGGAAGCGGAGGAGAGCGCGGATGAAGGCTGATGTGAGGGAGATATTAAAAAACGCGGCTCTGTGCGTTCTGTCATTGCTCGCGCTGTGGCTGGCGTGGAACACATGGATATATGAGCCGGCGCTTTCTCCCATCGCGGGCGGGCATACAGGCGGCGGGGGCATGGCCTCGGTTCTTACAGCCGCCGCGAAGCCCGGAAGCGGGATGCTCTCCGGAGACGCGGGCAGAGCCTCCGCCGGATTTGGTGGCGCAGATATGCAGGTGCTGTATCTCAGGACGGCGCCGCTGCTGGGAGAGGCGATGGGGTCGGCCTCCAGTCCTGAGAACGTCAGCGAGGATCAGTGGCTGTCGGCGCTGCGCGGCAGAGGGGTATTTCTAGACTATTTCAGCCCGGTGCCGCTCGGGGCGCTTGCGGCGTGGTTCGGGACGAGCACCGCGGTTTTCTCGGACATGGAGGCGTCAGAGATGCTTCTCACGCCGCAAAACGGAGACGACACATCATTTTTTTTCAGAGACGGGGCAACCGGAAGCTATTACAGAAGCGCCTGCGCGGTGAACGGCGTCGCGCTGTCGCAGCTGATTTCCGAATATGAGCCTGACGGGTCGTTTTTCGCGTTTGAGCATGCTGCGGTATACAAAAATGTTCCTCCGGAAACTATTATCAGGCCGGGGGATTTTTCGCTTCCGGAAATAAGGGCGTCAAACCCGCTCGATGCCGAGAATAGCGTGCGTATTTTGCGCGCCGTCGACATGAATCCTTACTCAAACGCGCGGTATACCGAGCAGGACGGCACAATTGTGTACGTCGACAACGCCTGCACGCTCAGGATAGGGCCGGGCGGGCTCGTGCGTTACAGCAACAAAAGCGAACCAGGAGAGGCCCTGTGGAACAGGCTTTTTATATCCGACAAGCCTGACAGGGCGGCCGTAGTCGAGTTTGTAAGAAGACTTGCGGACGATGCCATGAGTCAACTTTGGGGCGACGCAGAGCTTTATTTCGACAGGCTTTCAGAGCTGCCTTCCGGAGGGTTCAGGGTGACGTTCCGATATGTCGTGAATGGGATTCCGGTTTATCCTGAGGGTGGCAAGGCTGCGGACGCCGTAATATCCGGTGGCAGGATCACGGAGCTGCAGCTTTACGTCAGGCGATATGAGACGCTTCGGGAAGAGACTGCGCTTCTTCCGATGACTCAGGCCGCGGCGCTGCCCACGCGTCAGGGCGGCGCGATTGTGACTGCGTATATTGACGAAGCGGCAGGCGACATTGAGCCGGAATGGGTTTTGCGCTGAGGCGGCGGAGGTTTTTGCTTGAACTGGACCAGAATAAAGACAATCTTAATATTTATGATGCTCGCGGTCGACTTCTTCCTGGGCGCGATCTTTTTTGTGCGCTGGGCGGACGAAAAGGCAGTGCGCGATAGTGCCCGCCGTGATCTGATACAGGTGATGGACAGGCTTGACGTAGAAATATATCCCGGCGTTATCCCGGAGGGCGTCGAGGGTATGAAGGTTTTTAGGGCAGAAACAGATTTGGCGGCGGAGCTCAGGTCAATCTCGGCCGTGCTGGGGGATACAGCGGCGGAGGATCAGGGCGCAAGCACGCTGCTATATCGTGGGGCAGCCGGCTGGGCTCGGAAGCGGCCCGGGGGCGCCCTTGAACTCGAGATCGAAGATCCGGTAAATATCCCGGACGGCGTCGGCAAAAAAAGCGAGATGGTGCGGCTTTTTGGCGCGATGGGCATCGCCGGAGAAACTGGGGCAATGAACGCAGAAACCGCGGAGATATCCCAGTTTGTCGGCGGCAGTCCGCTTTTTAATTGCTCGCTCAAGCTGTCATACGGCAAAGACGGCCTAAAAGGCATAAACGGCAAGTGGATATTCCCGCGGTTTGAGGAAACGGGCGACAGAGCGGCGCAGACCGCCGAAGGCTGCCTTTTAGAGCTGGTTAAAAGCCTGCGAGCGCAGGGAAGGCCTTGCGGAGCGATATATATGGCGGAGTCGGGATATTTTGCGCAGCAGTTCGGCCAGGTGATCACCGCGTGGCCGGTCATCAGAGTGCGATGCGATACCGGCGAGTTCTATTGGAACACCATCACATCTGATATTATGGAGATATTCTGAGCATATTGGGTAGAGTCTTTTGCACGAAGAAAGAAGAATATGTCGGTTATGTTTATTAATCTAGATAAATAGCGTACATATTTCGAAAAAAAAAGTGGTTTTTAGGCAGAAAAATATTGACATATAAAAATATGGATGTTATAATGTGATTACCTTAGGAGTTGTGTGTTCTATACTAGTCAGGGGCAAATTTGCTTTCCGGGACGCGGCCGCGTTTTGGATGGTCCGGATTGTGATCGGGAGCTCTAAGCAAGAGGTGGTTGCTATAACTTTTGTACTTAATTGTCCTGGATAATAGAAAAAGCAGTAGATTTGGGATTTACCGGAATGTGATCGGCGGTAGAATTGGATTTTTTGGCAGATGATTATGGACTTTTAGGAGGAGATTTTTTATGAAAGCTTACAATGCCCCAAACCTTTCGTTGGTTGACCTATCTGTGAACGAGCGCGTGGCGATTTCCGTTTGTGAGATCGATGGGATTATCTGGATTATTAAGGACGACGGCACCAGGGTTGCCATCCGCTTTGAGAACCAGACTGATGACGGTCACTACTGGCCTCTTGCTGGCTGCGCCATCGCGGTTTATCCGGATAAGCTCTATTCCTGATCCGGGAGTTTCTGACCAAGATATTTTAGTACTAAGGAGAGATATTATGAAGAGAACATATAATGCGCCTTCTGTTAATGAACTTATGCTCCGTCTTGAGGAGCGTGTGGCACTTCAGCTCTGCCCTACCCGCACCACCACTCCCGGCTTCTTCTATATGGGCCCCGGCCCCTCGGATTATTCCGATCTTCTCTGCGGGATTCACACTCAGGGCGACGATCCCGACAAGTGCCTGCACGATGTTGTGAGCCCGAATTCCTAATTTTTTTTGATAAAATACATAGAGTTTTTTTGTTGGATATTCCGGCTTGGCCGGGATATCCACTTTATTTTTTTGCTCATTTGCGTTATGCTGTTATACAGTGGTCCGAGCGGGATTATTTGTGGAAACAAAGCTTTTGGAGGGACATATGGAGATATACGAGATTTTGGCGGGGGAATTTGGCCTGAAGGCAGCACCTGTAAATAACATAATTGGGCTCGTTGACGCGGGGAACACAATCCCATTCATCGCAAGATATCGCAAGGAGATGACGGGAGGCGTTGATGATCAGGTGCTGCGCGGCCTCTGCGACAGGCTGGAAAGCCTCAGGGCACTGGAAAAGCGGAGAGATGAAGTCAGGGCGGCGATCCTCGCCCAGGAAAAACTGACAGAAGATATTGCGGCCGCGATAAATGCCGCGCTAAACCTGTCTGAACTCGAGGATATCTACAGGCCGTTTCGCCCCAAAAGGAAGACGCGAGCGTCCGTCGCGAGGGAACGCGGGCTTGAGCCGCTCGCGGGAATTATTTTTAAGCAAGAGAGGCCTCCCATGCCGCTCCAGCAGCTTCTTCGGGAGTTCGTTGACGCGGAAAAAGGCGTGCCTGATGCTGAGAGCGCGCTTGAGGGCGCACTGGACATAATCGCGGAGGGAATCGCCGACGACACGGAGGTCAGAAAGCGGGTCCGCGCGATGGTCATGCGCGGCGGCTCGATCGTTTCAAAGGCAAAGACCGAGGACGACACGGTTTACCGCATGTACTACGATTTTTCCGAGCCCGTCGGCAGGATACAGAGCCACAGGGTGCTCGCGCTGAACAGGGGCGAGAAGGAGGGCGCGCTGCGCGTGTCGGTCAGCTTCGGCAGGGAGGCGGCCGTGAGCGCCGTATGCGCGATGCGCGTGAGGCCGGGCGGCTTTTTTGCCGAGCATCTCGAACGGGCGATACGTGACGCCTGTGACAGGCTGCTTTTCCCCTCCATTGAGCGCGAAGTGCGAGCGCAGCTCACGACGGACTCATCGGAGCAGGCTATTAAGATGTTCGCCATAAACCTGAGAGATCTTCTGATGCAGCCTCCGGTGAAGGGGAAGGTCGCGCTCGGGCTTGATCCCGCCTACCGCACTGGCTGCAAGCTTGCTGTGGTGGACGCAACAGGCGCGCTGCTGGATACCGCCGTGATCTATCCCACGCCGCCGCAAAAGCGCGTTGAAGAGGCTGAAGCTGTCATATGCGGGCTTATAGAACGGCACGGTGTCGAGATAATCGCGATCGGGAACGGGACGGCCTCAAAGGAGGCGGAGATATTCGCGGCGGAGGTCGTCAAAAAATATCAGGGCAGGCTCTCTTATATGGTCGTCAGCGAGGCGGGCGCCTCGGTATACTCGGCATCAAAGCTCGCGGCAGATGAGCTTCCGGGAGTGGACGTATCGCTCAGGAGCGCTGCGTCAATCGCGCGCCGCCTGCAGGACCCGCTGGCGGAGCTGGTGAAGATTGACCCGAAGGCGATCGGCGTGGGGCAGTATCAGCACGATATGCCGCCCGCGAGGCTGGACACGGCGCTTGAGGGAGTTGTCGAGGACTGTGTGAACAGCGTGGGCGTGGATCTGAACACGGCCTCCCCGGCGCTTTTGTCGCATATCGCGGGGCTGAGCGCCGCAGTGGCCAAAAATATCGCCGCGTTCAGGGATGAAAACGGGCCGTTCCGCGCGCGTTCCGAGCTCAAAAAGGTGTCAAAACTCGGGCCGCGCGCGTTCGAGCAGTGCGCCGGATTTTTGAGAATCCCCGGCGCGCGGAATATTTTGGACAACACCTCGGTGCATCCGGAGTCATACGGCGCGGCCGGAAAGCTTTTAAAGCTCTGCGGATATTCGGAAAAAGACGTGGCGTCCGGTTCGGTTTCAGACATCGCGGAAAAGCTCCGTGCGATAGGCGAGGAAAGGGCGGCTAGCGACTGCGACATCGGGGTTCCCACGCTGAGGGACATTGCCTCGGAGCTCAGAAAGCCCGGAAGGGACTCGCGCGACGAGCTCCCTCCGCCCCTTCTGCGCACCGACGTGCTCGATATCGGCGATCTTGTTCCGGGCATGAGGCTGCGCGGAACGGTTAGGAACGTTATCGATTTCGGCGCGTTTGTCGACATCGGCGTGCACCAGGACGGACTCGTGCATATTTCCGAGCTGGGCGCATCCCGGTATGTGCGGCACCCGTCAGAGGTCGTGCGCATTGGAGACATTGTAGATGTGACGGTGCTTGAGGCCGACGCCGCCAGGAAGCGCATCTCGCTCAGTATGAGGCCGGAAAAGGATAATTCAGGCAAATAAAGGCAGATATCTGGGCTGAATGTGCAATAACTACAATTTTGGGCGAATATCCGCTGAATTTTGTGTATTCTATTCTCAGCCGTATTATGATAGAATATCAGGGAATTTTGTGGACTGATGGAGGAGGTAATATATGAAGGTCAATTTCACCGAGACTGTGCTCAGAGACGCGAATCAGTCGCTGATTGCGACGAGGATGCCATTCGCGGCTTTTGAGAGTATTCTGCCAAAACTTGACGAGGCGGGCTATTACTCTCTTGAGATGTGGGGAGGGGCGACCTTTGACTCCTGCCTGCGATACCTTGACGAAGACCCGTGGGAGAGGCTGCGTAAGATCCGCGCGAAGGTCAAGAAGACGAAGCTGCAGATGCTTCTGCGGGGGCAGAACCTTCTTGGCTATAAGCACTATCCGGACGATGTTGTGCAGAGCTTTGTGGCGAAGTCCATCGAAAACGGGATTGACATCATCAGGATATTTGATGCGCTGAACGATCTGCGTAACATTGAAGTTTCCGTCAAAGAGACCATAAAACGCGGAGGTCACGCGCAGTGTGCGATCTCATATACGACCAGCCCTATCCATAACCTCGATCTTTATGTGAAGCTCGGCAAGGATATGGAGAGCATGGGCGCCTCGTCAATATGTATCAAGGACATGGCGGGCATCATGGGGCCGAAAGAGGCCTTTGACCTCGTAAAGGCTCTGAAGCAGAACGTGAAGGTTCCGATACAGCTTCACACACATTCGACCACCGGTCTCGCGCCGATGACGCTTTTAAAGGCCGTTGAGGCCGGGTGCGACACGATCGACACCGCGATATCCAGCTTTTCGGGCGGCACCTCGCAGTACGCCACCGAGTCGATGGTTTACGCGCTCAGGCAGCTGGGATTTGAAATCGCCGTCAACGAAAAGAAACTCAAGGAGATAAACGATTTCTTCAAGCCTGTTAAGATGGACTGTCTCTCCTCAGGGCTTCTTGAGCCGGTTGTACTCGGCGTTGAGACGGACGCCCTGAACTATCAGATCCCGGGCGGCATGCTCTCGAACCTTGTCGCACAGCTCAAGGCGCAGAACGCGCTCGGCAGGCTTGAGGAGGTTCTGATTGAGACGCCTAAGGTCAGGAAGGAGCTGGGATATCCTCCGCTCGTGACGCCTATGAGCCAGATGGTGGGCGTTCAGGCGGCGAATAATGTGCTCTCCGGCGAGCGGTACAAAAACGTATCGAAGGAGATAAGGTCCTATGTCCGCGGAGAGTACGGCACGCCTCCGGGCGAGATCGACGCCGAGATCGTAAAGAAAATCCTCGGCGATGAGCCGCGCATAACCGAGAGATACGCGTCGACGCTTGAACCCGGCATGGCACAGGGGAAGAAAGACGCGGGCCCGCTTGCGAAAAGCGAGGAAGACGTACTTTCCTACATTGTTTTCCCCACCATAGCGGAGAAATTTTTTAAATCCAGGAATGAAAAAGCGGAGAGAACGCTCTCTTACAAGATTGTGTCGCGGGCCTAGCCCCGCGCTCTGACAGGAGGTATTGATGTGTCAATTTTTGCGGCTCTGAGTGTTGCCGAGATGTTTGGAATCTCGGGGATGGGGATGCTGATTGTATTTTCAGCTCTCGTGTTCCTCATGTTTTTGATATATGCCCTTTCCGCCATAATCGCCTGGGCCGAATCAAGGGGAAACGGCCCTGCCGCAGTTACCGCGGGCGCCACGGCGGGCGCGAGCCTTGTCCCCGCGAATGGGTCCGCCGGCGAGGTCGCGCTGGGTAACGTTGACGAAGCGACGGCCGCCATGCTTATGGCAATCGTAGCGGACGACATGAAGCTCCCGCTGAACAGGCTTCGCTTTATCTCGATCAGGCAGGTCGACTGATCCCCGGATTAACTATGGGGAAAACAAAAATTAGATGGAAAGGGTAGTCTGTTATGCTGTATACAGTTACGCTTGGCGGAAAAAACTATGAGATAGAGGTCGTGGAGGGTGAGGCTCTGCTGGTCGATGTGTCGGCGGCGTCCGCTCCGGCGGCAGCGGCTCACACCACGTCGCCTGCCGTCGCTTCCGCGCCGACGGCTCCGGTCGTTGTTGCGGGAGGAGAGACGGTCACAGCGCCGATTCCCGGCACCGTTCTTTCGATAAAGGTGCAGGCGGGCCAGTCCGTAAAGGCTGGAACGGTGCTTCTGGTTGTCGAGGCAATGAAGATGGAAAACGAGATTATGGCCCCGCACGACTGCACGATAAAGCAGGTTATTGCCGCGCAGGGCGCCGCCGTTGATGCCGGAGCTCCGCTCCTGGTCATAGGCTAGGGGGAAAGTTATGGATGTAAATCAAGTCCTTGTAAAGCTGTGGGATACCTCAGGCTTTGCCATGATTGGCGAATGGCAGAAGATGGTTATGATCGGCGTCGCCTGCCTGCTTTTATACCTGGCGATTGTAAAAAAGTTTGAGCCGCTGCTTCTGGTCGGCATCGCATTCGGTATGCTGCTGACAAACTTGCCTCTCTCCGGGGTATACAATCCCGATCTTTTCCAGTATAACACTGTCGTTGAGTTCAACCAGGAAAAAGGCTATGCCGATGTTTTTAAGCTGCTTGACGACGGAACAAAGGGCGAGCTCATAGGTGTCGTGCTGCCAAACTACCCCCGCGACGCTAAAGACCAAGAGCTTGCGCAAAGCCTCTATACCAAGGTTATGGCAGGGGATCAGGCGGCCATTGACGAAATTTTAAAGGATCAGCCGATCTATAAGGCGATAATGAACGGCAGCGAGATGGTGACTGTGGGCGACAAGGTCGGCAAGGTAATGCTGACTGAGGGCGGCCTTCAGGCTTCGATGGACATCGACTACGGCAAGGTTCTCCGCGAAGGCGGGCTTGTCGACATCCTGTATATAGGCATAAAACTTGGGATCTACCCCTCACTTATCTTTCTGGGCGTCGGCGCGATGACGGACTTCGGCCCGATGCTGTCGAACCCGAAGAGCCTGCTTCTTGGGGCTGCCGCGCAGCTTGGGATCTACTGCGCGTTTATTCTCGCCCTGCTGCTGGGGTTCACCTCCGCGCAGGCGGCGTCGATCGGGATAATAGGAGGCGCCGACGGGCCGACAGCGATATACCTGACATCAAAGCTAGCGCCTGAGCTGCTGGGCGCTATAGCAATCGCGGCCTACTCGTATATGGCGCTCATCCCGCTCATTCAGCCTCCAATAATGCGCCTGCTTACCACGAAGAGGGAACGCGAAACGAAGATGGAGCAGCTAAAGCCCGTCTCAAAAGCCACGAAGATCATCTTCCCTGTCGCGGTTACCATTGTCTGCGTGCTTTTGCTTCCCTCTGTCGCTCCGCTTATCGGGATGCTGATGCTCGGCAACCTGCTGCGCGAATGCGGCGTTGTGGAGAGGTTGTCTGACACCGCGCAGAATGGGCTTATGAACATTGTCACCATCTTCCTCAGTGTATCCGTGGGGGCGACCGCCGTTGGAACCAGATTCCTCAACCCTTCCACACTGATGATCATCTTCCTCGGGCTGTTCGCATTCTGCTTCTCCACGGTTGGCGGAGTGCTCTTAGGCAAGGTTATGTATATCCTGTCCGGCAGGAAGATAAACCCGCTGATCGGCTCGGCAGGGGTTTCTGCCGTCCCGATGGCGGCGCGCGTATCCCAGGTCGAAGGGCAGAAGGCAAACCCCTCAAACTTCCTGCTGATGCACGCTATGGGGCCGAATGTGGCCGGGGTCATTGGCTCAGCCGTCGCGGCCGGGTTCCTGCTCGCGCTTTTTGGGAAGTAACCCTCATACTCTGGGGCCTGCCGAAGCGAATGCGAAATACGGAAAAACTGAGCGAAGGATAAACTCCTCGCTCAGTTTTTTATTGCAATACCGCACAATTTTACCATACATATATACGCAGTACAACCGCATCACTTGCTAGCACGCAACCCAGCAGAAAATGTGAAATCCCAAGGCTTATTTATTTTGGGAACATCCTCAATGAGACGCTTAGTATATTCTGATTGCGGGTTAAGAATGACGTCGTCGGCCAAGCCAAACTCTACGATCCTCCCCTTCTCCATGATATAAACAGTGTCCGATATGTAATAGGCAAGGCCAATATCATGCGTAACAAGGATAATCATCATACCGTTTTCATTTCGCAGTTTAAGGAGCATATCCAAAATTGTGGCTCGTGAACAGGCGTCGATCATAGATGTGGGTTCGTCCGCCAACAGAATTTTGGGTTTAAGCAGGAAAATACGCGCGATCATCAGGCGTTGCATCTGCCCTCCTGACAGCTCAAACGGATACTTGTTTGTTATCTCCCAAAAATCCAGACTCACAAAGTGGCAGGCCTCAGTTATCATTTCAATTTTTTTTTGATGCGGCAGCATCCGCCCGCCGCGCAGATGCACGCAGTCCAGCAGCACCCGGTCTACCTTGTTAAACATGTTATATGCGGAGAAGGGATCCTGAAATACGGCTTGTATGCCCTGCCAGTACTTCTTTTTCTTTGCGCGCGACCTGATATCACGTTTTTGCCCCATGTAGTATATGTCGCCCTCAGTCAAACCGGTGAGGCCCAACAGCAGCTTGACCAGCGTCGTTTTTCCGCTGCCCGACTCACCCACAATAGAGACAAGCTCGCCTTTATAAAATTGAAAGTCCACATGGTCAACCGCAATGTTTTTTTTATTTCCAAGGCCAAATATCTTGGTTACGCCGGCCCCACAAAGATAGGGTTCCTTTTCATGCCTCATTGCGATATGCCTCCCTGATCCGTCCCTCCGTCATCCTGCAGCGATATCCCCGTCCATTATCCACATGTGAAAATTCGATAGCCGACACTCTGCACTGCGGCGTCTCATATCTGCAGCGCTCTGCGAAACGGCAGCCTTGCGGCGGTTTTTTAAGGCTGGGCGGCGTTCCCGGAATGGTGGCCAGCGCAACCTCGCGTATACCTTCCTCTGGAATAATAATAGAACCCACCAAGCCCTTGGCATACGGATGAAGCGGATCGAAGATAATTTGTCCGGCCGTGCCCCGCTCAACAATTTGCCCGGCATACATGACCGCAATATCATCAGTTACATTATACAGCAGCGGCAGTTCATGTGTAATGAAGATCATGGCTTTTATATATCCTATCTCCATTAGATTGTGAATCATCTCAACGACTATTTTTTGACTGGTTACGTCAAGAGCGGATGACGGCTCGTCGGCTATGAGTATCTTGGGTGAAAGGATTGTGGAAATCGCGATAACCGTGCGCTGTTTCATGCCGCCGGACAACTCTACCGGATGTTTCTCCAGTGTCTCAGCCGGAAGATTCAGGGTCGCAAAGCGCTCTCTGGCCAGCTCATGGATGTCTTTTCTGCCCGCCTTGGGATCATGCGCCCATATGACGTCCTCTATAAAATGAATGACCTTTTGTGTTGGATTAAGCGCGTTCATTGCCGCTTGCGGGATATAGGCGATCTCTGTGCCCAAGACGTTTCGGCGCACATCGTCGGGGTCCATTCCGGAGATATTACGGCCGTCGACGACGATATCACCTTTGGTATAATGCAGCGGCGGAAAATAATATCCCATCAGGCTGAGCGCCAGAGTGGATTTTCCACAGCCCGACTCTCCCGCGATGCCAAGTGATTTGCCCTCTTCCAGGGCAAAGGATACGTCGTCCACGGCATAAACGCTTTCACTGGAACGTGTGACGTACCGGACCGTGAGACCGCTGACTTCCAGTATTGTTTTTCCCATATGCAGCGCCCTCCTATGAGCGTAGTTGCGGATTAAACGCCTGATCCAGCCCGGTATTCATCAGATTAAGAGCAAAGTAGATCAGTGCAATGGTCAGGATTACAGGGTAATAGGCCCACCATGCGCCGTTTAAATGCGCTGAATACAGCATGGCCCAGTTCATCATCAAACCAAGCGTGGGCACCTCCGTGGTCTTGGGCCCCAACCCCAGCATGGACAGCTGCGCTTCGGCTAAAATGGCGGAGGAAATCTGCAGGATAAGGGCCATAGCTACAAAAGAAGCAATATACGGCAGGATGTCGTTCATGAGAATGTATATCAGGGAATGCCCGGAAAGTTTACTCAAATTCACATGATCGCGGTTACGCAAAGAGATAACCTGTGCGCGCACTGAGCGCGCCGTCCATACCCATGAGGTGAGGCCAATGACGATTGCCACCGTCGCGGCGCCGCGTTGCTCCTGCCCGATGCTGTAAGAGATCAAAATGAGCAGTATAATACCCGGAATAATGGTGAATAGGTTCGTGAAAAACATGATAATATCGTCCACAAAACCGCCAACATAACCGGCCAACAACCCCAGCAAGAGGCCTATCAGAGTGGCAATGGCCCCTGCCGCCAGGCCGATGCCCATGGATGTAGCGGCGGCGGCGGCCAGCTCCTTTAATACATCGCGCCCGAAGTTGTCGGTGCCAAGCGGCAAAACGCGCACATTGGCAATATCGTCGATGTTTACATAGTCTGTGTCCTTAACTGTCATCTTCTCTTCCGTTTCACCGATATCCGGGTTTGTCCGAATGACAATCAGGTCTTCGGCACCCAGAAGGCTTTGTACCTTTTCGTTGAGGCGGACATAATGCTTGCGTTTAGCCGATGTCATTTCAAGCCGAACGGTTTCGTCATAATTGTTCCACCACAGACGGAGCAGATCTTCAGTATTACCAGTATCAACGGCCTCTTTGGGAATACCAAACAGCATCAGCCACTGCTTCATGTCCGCGCGCTCGTCGAGGGACAGTTTTTTTGAAATTCGCTTGGCCGCCGCGTCATCCTGCTTGAGCGTATAGACCCTCCCTGTGTCGATGCTGTCATACAGAGAAACATAGGTGCCCGGTTTAAAAAAAGTGCCCAACCCAACACTTTCCAGAGGGCTGCCGGGAGAAAGAAGCGGATAGAGAAGCATGGTTAAAAGCAGCAAAACATAAAGGATAAGCCCAGTCAAAAACTTTGGCGTACAAAAGGTCTTTCGCAGTGCGTTCTTCATTTTGTGCCCCCTATTCGGCCTGCGCGGCTTTGACCCTGGGGTCAATTAAGCCATACAGGATATCCATAATAAACGTGGCGCACAGTACCATGATTGTGATGATAAGCGTAATGGCTGAGATAAGCGGATAATCGTTTTTTGAGATTGCCTGCAGCATAATGGTGCCCAGTCCGGGATAAGAGAAGATAGTTTCGACCACCAGCCCCCCGCCCAGCATTGTGCCAATAGACAGAGCCAGCCCGGTAATCTGCGGCAGAATCGCATTGCGGAATACATAACGCACGATTTTAGAGTCCTTAATGCCCATGTAACGGCTGTATTTTACATAGTCAGCATTGAGCTCGTAGAGAGCCATAGACCGCATTCCGGTGGCTTGCCAGCCGATTGCGATAATCACGAGGGACCAGAACGGGAGCTGGTAATGCCGAAAGACCGACTGAATGAAGGTGAAGTTAAGTGAAGGGATCAAGTCACTCCCGTATCCGCCTGCGATGGGCGCAATCTTAAGGTTTATTCCGAAAATTGTCAGCAAAAAAACAGCCATGCCAAAAGCGGGAATGCCGGAAAGGAACAGCGCGGCCGGCAGCAAGACCTTGTCGAAGCCCTTGCGTATATAGGCGGCCAATGCCCCGAGAATATTGCCTATCAGCCAGCCGACCAGTATGGCGGGAAATTGCAGAGCAATGGTCCAGGGAAGCGCATTTCGGATGATGTCGGAGACCGGACGTGGATATTGCGAAAAAGACAGGCCAAAATTGCCGTGCAGCAGATTGCCGACGTAAATAAAAAACTGCTCAATTATGGGCCTATTGGTACCAAACTCACGCGCGTAATTTTCATAGATTGCCCGAACCGCCGCCGTATCTGAAATGCCCTGCGCCGTCTTGGCCGTAATTGACGCTACCGGGTCTCCCGGCATTAAGCGCGGCAGGCAAAAATTGAGTATCAGCGCGGCCACCAATGTAATGAAAAACCATATAATCTTTTTTTTGTAATATTTTTCGTAGCCTTTCATGGGCAAATTCATCTCCCATAATACCAGGGTGTGTTGGCGCTGCCGCCGGACGCCTATCTTTTGGCGCATTTTAAGGCGGCCATGCCAGAACAGTGCATGACCGCCTCCCAATATGCTGTTTTCGCCTCTCAGCCGACCAGTTTAATGTTATAAAGGTCGGCGATTCCATAAGCATCCGTGCTGTGCACCGGCGGAATGTTTCGGCCGTCGCCCGCCTCGGTAAAGCCGGTCCATACCGACTCATTCACGACGTGGAACTGATCCGGGCTGTACATCAGCGAGAAGGAAGGAACATCCGTCAAATATATCTGAACGGCCTCGGTGTAATACGCTTTCAGTTTATCCGGGTCGCTTTCCAGCGGTATAAGCCTGATCAGCTCGTCGATGCGGGCGTTTGTGTAATGTCCCCAGTTCCCCGACCAGTTGCCCTCCACGCCGTTGTACTCCGAGCTCATAAGCATACGCATACGTGCCCAAGGCATTGCGGGGGTGGCCCCTTCTGTCCACATGACAAAGATATCATAATCGGACTGTGAAGCGGCGGTGGCGATAGCGGTATAAGCGTCAAACTCAGGAAAGTTGGTGGTGATTTCAATGCCGATTTTTTGTCCGGCTGCCGCCACGATTTCTACAGCGGCCATCCAGTCGGTCCAGCCGTTGGGACAGCATGCCTTATAGCTCAGCTTTTTGCCATTCAGCTCGCGCCAGCCGTCAGCATTTTTCTTAATTCCGGCATCGTCCAGCAGCTTGTTGGCGGCGTCGATGTCCCCGCCGGTCCACTGCAGGGATTTGACCGCATCATGATTATACATTGCCTGCTCGAAATCAGTCGGATTCATCAGAGAGCGCGGCACATCCTTAAACGTTGGGCTCTGCCCTGTCATGGCGTTGGCCACAATGGCCTCATAATCCACCGCCAGCGCGATAGCCTTGCGCACCGACACGTTGTCGAGGCCATAGGATCCAAGGTTGTAAAACGCCGTGGGCATAGTGACACAGACGCCGTAGGGGGGCTTGTCTTTATAGGTTGAAATTGGCAACCCGTCCTTCAGCCACATGTCCTGCACATCGGGTACAAACAGGTGCGCAACGTCCACCTCGCCGGCGGCCAGCGCTACCTTTCCGGCATTATTGTCGGCGTACAGCACGCTTACCAGGTATCTGGGCGCCGGCAGCTTGCCCCACATGGATTTGTCCTGACCCCAGTAGTTTTCGTCACGGATCATGACAACCTTTGTGTCGTCGGCAAAGAATTTTGTGTACGGGCCGGACCACACCACGTCCTCTCCGGGATCCTGCTTCATTGCTGCTCCGTCATTGTTACAGCGCGCCTCCAGCTTTTGCAGCCATGCCTTCTGCAAAACATAGGCCTGCTCAAGGTAAGTAAGCAGCATTAAAGGATTGGCGGGCGCACCGTTCACAACAACGCTTTTAATCTTCAGAGTAGACTCGTCAACCGCCTCAACGGCCTCTATGTAAGGCTTAAAGGCAACGCCAACCGCATTTTCGTACTTAACGCTGCACTCGAACGTATAGGCGATATCAGCGGCGGTAATCTTGCTGCCGTCACTCCATTTTGCCCTCTGCTTAAGTTTGACAGACATTTCGGTTTTGTCGTCGTTCCACTTGTAATCGCCGTCGGCTAAAAGGGGTTTCAAAGAACCGTCCAAAATGTTGTACATGTACAGGGTCTCAAACATTACAACGCGCGAGCCTCCCGCGACCTCAGCAATAGCCATGGTATTGTTTGTATCCTGGGAAAACGCATTCCAGCCGCTTATTGGGCCCCATTGGACTCCGGCTAAGTACAGGGTTTCGTTTCGGGGCAGGGAATCTACGCTTGCGGGTAATTCAGGTGTCTTTTTTTCTTCCCCCTTGCAGGCGACAAGTGCCCCGATGAGCATTATGGCCGCGAGCGCTACAGCAACGATACGCTTAATTCTCATTTCTTTCCTCCAAAATTTATTGTTAGGGCAACACCGCACAAAGAGCGTCTGAGGGCTTTGCGTGCAGTATTGCCTTAAGAACATTTTTGCAAACACTGGAAAGCAAGGGATAAAAACGGTATACTAAGCAATGTACAGCGCTATGTAAAATTAGGAGGTGTGCAAAATCAAAAAAACAGAAGCATCCGTACTCATCGATAAAACCAATTTTACCGGTGCGCTTGTAAAACTCGTTGTCCCTTTCGCGCTGCAAAACCTGATTTCGGCAATGGTCAGCTCGGCGGATGTTGTCATGTTGGGGATGATCAGCCAGTCGGCCATGTCCGCAATATCGCTGGCAGCCCAAATAACCTTTGTCCTGACACTGTTTTATTTAGGGCTTTCCACCGGCGCCGGCATCCTCGCGGCCCAGTATTGGGGGAAACATGACCTCGATGCCATACAGCGGGTTTTCAACATCGCCTGTATATTTTCGGCGCTCATATCTTTTCTGTTCTTTGTCGCCTCAATAGGCTTTCCAGATTTACTGATGCGCGTTTTTACTAATGACGCCGAACTAATTACATATGGCGCAGCATATCAACGGTCGGTTTCCTTTTCCTATCTTGCGATGAGCCTGTCGCAAATGTATCTTTGCGTGGCCAAGAGCATGGGTAAAGCGCGTTTCAGCGCGACAGTCACCTCCGCATGCCTGCTTTTGAATATCATTCTAAACGGTGTAAGTGTCTTTGTGCTGTTTCCCGGAGCGCCCGGAAAAGCTGTCATTGGCGTCGCGGCGGCAACAGTCTGCGCCCGTTTTGCAGAGCTTTTGTGCTGTGTATTCGATTCGCTGAAAAGAAAAAATATACGGTTTCGCTTGCCGTCGCGCGACAAAGCGCAAAAGCGCCTCTTTAAGGATTATCTTCGGTATACAACACCCGTTCAGGCAAACTTCATTGTGTGGGGATGTGCCCTGGCAGCCTCAACCGCAATCATGGGCCATGTAAGCTCCGACTTGGTAGCCGCAAACTCGATTGCCGTGGTAGTCCGGAATTTGGCCGTTGTTCTCTGCAGCGGCATTGCGGGCGGCGGCAGCGTCCTTATCGGCAATTATCTTGGGAACGGGGATATTCAAACGGCTAAAAAGGCAGGAAACAGGCTGTATTGGTACGCGCTGTTTCTGGGCGTCTTAGCCGGGGTGACGATACTGCTTATGAAGCCTCTGGTATTTCAATTCATCGATTTAACTGCCACCGCGAGGACATACCTCGACAGTATGCTTTACATCTGCGCCTTCTATTGCGTCGGTATGTCCTTAAACACTACCTTGATCAGCGGCATTTTCTGTGCCGGCGGCGACACAAAGTTTGGCTTTTGGTGCGATACCGCCGTTATGTGGGGCATTGTGGTTCCATTGGGGTGTATATGCGCTTTTGTCCTGCATGTACCGCCTGTAATTTTATATATTGTTCTTTGCCTGGATGAGTTTATTAAATTACCCGTTGCCACATTTCGGTTTCGTCAATACCGGTGGCTTAACAATATCACGAGGGATCAAGAGGGCTAAAAAGGTAATTGCTAGAAAACGGACACAGTCTGGAATGTTCTATGTATTGCCGGCGCTCCTAAGTGTCACCACAAAACCTTGTCCGCGCGCATATCCTTATAATAATACTGCCTGTCGCGCTCTGTGATCTCACGCAGCACTCCGCACGGATTTCCAACTGCTATCACATTTGCGGGGATATCCTTTGTAACCACGCTTCCCGCCCCGATTACACTGCCCTTGCCGATTGTAACGCCGGGCAGAATAACCGTATTGCATCCGATCCAAACGTCGTCATCAATCACAACCGGCAGGGCATACATTCCGCCCTCACGGCGCAGATCGGGATGCACGGGATGGCCTGTCACCGCAATTGTTACATTGGGGCCAAACATAACATAATTGCCGATGGTTACTTTGTAATCGTCTACCACGGTGAGATTAAAATTAATATAAACATAATTGCCAAGTGTGGTGTTACATCCATATGCCATATGAATAGGTGGTTCCAGCCACACGGAATCTCCCATTTGTCCGAATAGCTTTTTCATCAGCGCTGTCCGCTCATGAATAGCGTCGGGATGCAAACGGTTGATTTCATAGCAGAGCACTTTGGACCGCTGTCGCGCAAGGGCCAGTTCCGCCGCCTCCTCCGGATAGTTCGGATCCTCATCGGTAAACAGTTGGCAGCATGCCATGCGCTCTCTGATAGTCATAAACAGCACCACCCCATCATAGCAATTCGCACAAATAATCACTGAATATCGGACGCCGATAGATCAATGTTGCCCATACTATACCATCAAATGCTGTTATATGCAATACAAAATATTATTCTTTACATAAGCGGCTTTTTAAGCGCTCTTATTTTTTCCATCTTCATTTTGTCTGTATCAATTAACGCACCGCCGGGTTGTCATTCGCCTGCCCGGCTATTTTGTCCGCCAGCTCGTGCAGGTAAAACCATCTTTCAGTCTTTTTATTCAGCGTCTGTTCAATCTCCTCTTTTTGAGCCAAAAGCCGCGGCAGCATCTCATAATTGCTTGCCTCCGAGATGAGCTCCACCTCCAGCGCCGCCAGTTTTTGTTCGATTTCTGCAATCTCGCCGTCAATCGTCTCTATCTCGCGCTTTTCTTTAAAGGTGAACCGAGGCTTTTGCGGTGCGGCAGATGTCTCGCGCCTTTTTCCCGGCTCTTTTATTTTATCAGTCTCCGGTTTTACCGTACTTGTGTTTCGCTCCTCCATGTAATCAGAATAACCGCCAAGCCACTCTTTAATTTCCCCATCGTCTCCAAACGCAAAAATAAGATCGGCTACCTTATCGAGAAAATATCGGTCGTGTGATACGGCGATTACCGCACCGTTGAAACTCTCCAGATAATCCTCCAAAACAATCAGCGTTTCGATGTCCAGATCGTTTGTGGGTTCATCCAAAAGGAGTATGTTCGGCGCCGTCATGAGCACACTGAGCAGATACAGCCGCCGGCGTTCGCCGCCGGAGAGCCTGCCGATGGTGTTCCATTGCAGGTCGGGTGGGAAGAGAAACTTTTCGAGCACCTGTGAAACGCTGAGAATTCCGTCTACGGTTACAAAATATTCAGCAAAGCTCCTAATATAGTCGATCACACGCAAAGATACGTCCATATCCTCACACTCCTGCGAAAAATACCCGATTTTCACCGTGTCGCCCAGCGCGATGCTGCCGCTATCAGGCGTCAATCGTCCGCCGATGATGTTTAAAAGCGTGCTTTTGCCGCATCCGTTAGGTCCGACAATCCCTATTCTGGCATCACGCGCGATCATATGGCTGAAATCGCGGATCACCTGTTTTTCTCCAAAACTTTTGGATATGCCGTCGATCTCCACGGTTTTCCTGCCCAGACGGGTGGATACCGAATCGAGACGCAGCTTTGAAGAGGAACCGACGTAACTTTTTTCACTCAGCTCCTCAAACCGTTCGATTCTTGATTTGCTTTTTGTGCCGCGCGCCCGCGCGCCCCGCTGCATCCATGCGAGCTCTTTTCGGAGAATGCTCGCATTTTTTCGTTGGGTCCCAGCGTCCATTTCCTCGCGCTGTGCCTTAAGTTCCACAAATTTTGAATAATTCGCCTCATACGTATATAGGCCGCCCCGGTCAATCTCCGCGATCCTTGAGACCACCCGGTCGAGAAAATAGCGATCATGCGTCACCATGACAACTCCGCCCGTATATCGGATGAGAAAGTTTTCAAGCCACGCGACCATATCGTTATCCAAATGGTTTGTCGGCTCATCCAAAATGAGCGCCTCGCAGGGTGCTATCAACACACCGGCCAGCGCCACCCTCTTTTTCTGCCCACCCGACAGAGAGGCTATCTTTTGATCATAGTGCGCAAGCCCCAGCTTATTCAGTATGGTTTTCGCCTCATATTCCTGCGCCCCGCCGTGTGTTTCGGAGGCGCCGGAAAGCGCCTGTTCGAGTATGGTGGCATCTTCATTGAGCATGGGAATCTGCGGAAGATACCCGATGCGCGACAGCGCCCGCCATGTCACTTTTCCGCTGTCGGGCGTTTCCTTCCCCGCCAAAATTCGCAGCAGGGTGGATTTTCCCGCTCCGTTTATACCGATAACGCCTATTTTGCTTGACTCCTCAACGAAAAAGGAAAGTTCCTTGAAGAGAGCTTCTTCTCCGTATTTTTTGGTAATTTTTTCGGCGGCTATCAACATTCAACCTGCACCTCAATGTTTCGTATTTTTAATAAAGCGAAGCCAAATCAAACAGTTTGGCTTCGCTTATCCATTTTCAGGGATGTGTTTTGCTCGGATATAATGAACCTATCCGCCGAACGCCATTACGCGGTTACCGCTCTCTTTGAAGATCTGCCGCCTCTGGCGGCGCCCTTTGACAGCTCTACCGTGATCGCCCGTCTATTATGTGACTTTCCCTTAAAACCATGCCTTATCTGGGGAACGTAGAGTGCGGGAATATCGAAAAACGAATACGAATCAAGCACCGAAATGGTGCCTATTTGCTTGGCGGGGATGTCACATTCTTCGCTTATAAGGTCAACCATATTCTTCCTGTCGATCTTATCCCTCGTACCCAAGGAGATAAACATCCGCGCACGCTCCAGCAGGAGCGCGGCATCGACGATCTCCATTGTTTTTCTGGGAATCGGCGGAGCGGTCCGCTTATTGTCAGGCTTATTTTTTGACGCCTCGGGCAGCCGCGTGCTTGCGGCCCCCGCCGTAACACGAATCGAGACAGGCTGTATGTCCGCCTTGGTTTCTCGCATGATTTCACGCAGCTTTTGCAACTCTTTGTGATACACAAACGTGTAAGCCAGGCCGGATTGCTTTGCCCGTCCGGTTCTGCCAATGCGGTGGACATAGCTTTCCGCGTTTTGAGGGATGTCAAAATTTATAACCGCGTCAATGTTGCTGACATCAATGCCGCGGGCGGCAACATCGGTGGCCACAAGCACGTTAAGAGCCCCCCCGCGGAACTGGCTCATAACAAAGTCACGCTGTTTTTGCCGAAGATCGCCATGAAGCGCCGCCGCGCGATAACCGCTCTGCGCCAAATGCCCGACAATCGTTTCTGTCATCGATTTTGTTCCGGAAAATACGAGACAGGACGAGAATTTCTTCTCCTGCAAGAGCGCTGAGAGCGTGGGAATCTTTGCTCTTTGCTCTGTACGGATATAGAATTGGGCAACACTGTCTACCGTCGCCGTCTCCTGAACAATCTTAATCGTAACGGCGTCCCTCTGATACTCTCCCGCGATACGCGCGACTTCGCCGCTGATCGTAGCAGAAAAAAGAACTGTTTGACGGTCGCCCGGCGTTGCGAGCAAAATCGTATTGATATCATCACGAAAGCCCATATCAAGCATACGGTCAGCTTCATCCAGCACGACGGTTTTGACATGCTCAAGCTTCAGCACTCTGCGCTGCAAAAAGTCCAAGGCGCGGCCGGGCGTCGCCACAACAATCATGGGCCTGCGGCGCAAGGTCACGATTTGCTTATCAATGCGTTCACCGCCATATACAGACGCTATCTTAACGCCCTCCATAAACTTTGTCAACTGCCGCAATACAGAGGTCGTTTGAAGCGCCAACTCGCGGGTTGGGCAAAGTATGAGAGCCTGAACTGTGTGGTTATTAGGCTCGGCAGCCTCCACAAGTGGGATGCCAAAGGCACAGGTTTTGCCGGTACCCGTGGGTGACTGTACTAAAACATCCCGCTTTTGCAGGATAATTGGAATCGCTTTGCTCTGAACCGGCGTCATGGCGGTGAAGTCAAGATCGCTCAGACCTTGCAACAGGTTTTCCGAAAGTGGCAATGATTGAAATGTGTTAATGTTCATTATCTCCTAGTTTAAAATTTTATTAAGATATTAATATACCACACTCCGAACGGAAAAACAAGGTATTTTGATAACATGCTACTCTATCCAAGATCGCCGACCCGGAGCTTGAGGTTCTCAATCCCCTTTTGCAAAGTGCTTTAGAACGGTTGTTCTGATCAAGCTTCCGTTCTCACCAAATGTACGGAATTTTCCGGCAACATGTCTGATTATTATTAGTTGATGTCTGATTATTTATGGATAATGCCCTTAGAATATGATACACTTAAACAGTCGTGATTTACGACCGTACCGCACTGCGGTCATGGATTGCGCCTTTAATCGGCGGCGCCTCCTGAACTTTTAAACAATCCGTGTGCACTTTGAGGAGACCGCCGCGTTTATCTTCCAAAACGCCAAGGGCAACACCGCACAGAGATTGTGTGTATTGCGCAAGCGATTTTCCCGTCAGATGAAACAAAAAATGTAGCGAATGCTGTATGTATTCACGAGGCTTTTTGTGATATATGGCAGTAAAATCGAGACGCACGCAAAGTTTTCAGACGCTCTTTGTGCGGTGTTGCCCAAGAAAGTGAAAAATCGAAAGGGAGCAATAAAGATGACAAGAAAAAGACTGCTTAGCCTTATTTTGACTTTTACTCTAGTTATCGGACTTTTCGCGGCGGGAGGGTTCTCCGCTGTTGCTGTGGAAGCTGCGGAGGTTACAGCCAATGTTACCATGATCACGAAGGTACTCTCCGGCGGGCAGAACGTCATTGCGGTGGCAATTGATCTAGGCGAGGGCAACTCTGTTAACGCGGCAGATCTCTCCATGGCCGACTTCACCGTGAAGGGAATCCATACTATGAACGGCGCCGTAAAGTTTAACGGCACGCGCGCCGTGAGGAATATCTACGTCAACAACGAGCCAAACGTCACTGCCGAGGCGCCGTCTTCCGGGCGCCACATAATCCTCGAAATAGCTAACGGCGCTACCTTCGGCGGCGGCACGCTCACCAGGAACACACCGCACGACCTCAGCTACACGGTCACTGTTGCCAGCGACATCAAATCCGGTGACAAGACGCTCCTGAGCAAGGATTCCGTGTATACGATGAAGGACGGAAATGCCGGCAGAAGAGACCTTATCCTCGAGGACTTTGCGGTTCTGGACGGGGAGGCCGCCAGCGCTGACGCGGAACGTTTGCATTACAGCATGTACAAGCCTGAGGGGGCAGAAGGCGAAACATACCCGCTCGTTCTGTGGCTGCACGGCGGAGGCGAAGGCGCATATCCGGCCGACGCAAGCAACCCCAATTCGGAGCTTGTCCACACAACCGGTTATCTTTTCTCAAATATGGGAGGCACCGCCTGGGTTGAGGCCCAACTGGGCGGCACTATTCCCAAGACCTATGTGGTGGCCCCTCAGGCCGACGCCAAGATAACCGCCGCCGACGCCGCCTGGACCAGCGACGACACCAAGTGGGACTGGACTGAGACCCAAAGGGGCACGCCGCGCGATTCAAAAAGAATAAATGCGCTTCTCAAGGAGATCCTTGCGGCAAATCCGGATATCGACACCTCCAGGATATATGTAACCGGATGCTCGATGGGCGGAGGCCAGACCTATGCGCAGCTCATCTACTCGGCAAAAAACGAAGGGGCCGTACAATTCGCGGCCGCTATGCCCGTTTGCCCGGCGTGGTCGGTTGATCCGATACCCAATCGTTACAACGGCGCAAAAATACCGGCGGAGGATGTCCCGCTGATTGCAAAGACGCCGCTGTGGATCTTCCATTCGGCGGACGATGGGGTTATCCCGGTGGCCAACACAAGAGCCACTGTCGCGGTGCTTTCCGACCTGACCCCAGCACCGATGGAAATGCGCGTCACTTACTATCCCGCGGAGCTGAGAATTAACCACGGCGCGTGGGTCCCGGTGCTGAACAACACGGAAGACGTTTCCCAGACTACGCTCAGCACCCCGTTTGCGTGGCTGTTCGATCACAAGGCCGCGGACATTGAAGACGCCGCAAGCAAGGTCACCATGATCACGAAGGTGCTTTCCGGCGGGCAGAACGTTATTGCCGCTGCAATCGACCTTGGTGAAGGCAATTCCGTTAACACAGCGGATCTCAACATGGCCGACTTTACTGTGAAGGGGATTCACACTTTGAGCGGAGTCTCAAAATTTAACGGCTCCCGCGCCGTCAGGAATATCTACGTCAATAACGAGCCCAACGTAATCTTGGAGGCGCCGTCCTCAGGGCGCTACATAATCCTCGAGACGGCCAACGGCGCCGCCTTCGGATCGGGCACCATAGGCAAAAACACTCAACACGATATCAGCTACACCGTTACGGTATCCGCCGACGTTAAATCTGGGGATGAGACGCTCCTCAGCAAGGACACTGAGTATACAATGAAGGCCGGCAAGGCCGGCAGAAGAGACCTTATACTTGAGGACTTTGCGGTGCTGGACGGGGTGGCCGCTTCTCCCGCCGCCAAGGGCCTGCACTACAGCATGTATAAGCCGGAGGCCGCTGAAGACGAAACTTACCCGCTTGTGATATGGCTGCACGGCAATGGCGAAGGGGCATATCCCGCGGACGCAAGCAACCCGGATTCCGAGGTGGTCAGCACCATCACGCCCATCGTAGCGAATATGGGCGGCACCGCCTGGGTTGAGGCGCAAAAAAACGGCACGATTCCAAAAACCTATGTGGTAACCCCGCAAGCCGACAAAAAAAACAGCAGCCCGGACGCCGTTTGGGACAGTTTTGATTGTGCGTGGGACTGGCTAACAGGTAAATTTGACGATTCTGCCAGGATAGACGCGCTAGTCAAAGAACTCATTGCGGCAAACCCGGACATCGATACCGCAAGGATCTATGTAGCGGGATGCTCGATGGGCGGAGGCCAGACTAACGCACAGCTCATTTATTCACAGAAGGCAATTGGAGCCGTCAAATTTGCGGCCGCCATGCCTGTCTGCCCGGCCTATTCTGTCAATTCCATGAGTGTATTGGGAGCCTACGCAGGTGCAATTATTCCTCAGGAGGATCTTCCCCTTCTCGCAAAGACGCCCATGTGGGTGTTCCAGGCCGAGGACGACAGAGTTGTTTCGCCGGCAAATACCAAGGCCACTGTCTCAGCGCTTTCCAACCTGATACCTGCGCCCGTGGAAGTGCGCACCACCTACTATCCTGCCGAACTCAGGGTTAACCACGGGGCGTGGGTACCGGTGCTGAACAACACGGAAGATGTATCCCAGCCGGATCTGAGCACTCCGTTTGCGTGGCTGTTTGACCACACGGCGTCAGACATAGGCGTCGGAGTCGGCGTTACGCAGCTTGTGGCTGGTCTCGCGGCTAACGTGCCTGTGACGGTTGAGGGCAATGATCTCGGCACCGTCAACGTCAAGATCGTGTCAAAAGACGGGCAGACCGTGTACGGCGAAACGGACATAACAGGCGCCGGCAAGGGAACGGTCAGCATCCCCGCGTCAAAGAACATCACGGCCGGCATCTACGACGTAGTCGCCACCTCCGGCACATCCTCAGGCAGCGCCACCCTCAAGGTTGTGCCGTACAACACGGACATCTGGGCGGTGCAGACCGACAAATCGGTGGAGAGCAAGACAAGGTTCCTGTTCGCGGCCGACATCTCCACCAAAAACGGATACAAGGTAACGGTTGGCGCGAAGTCATTTGTGCCTGTTCAGGACGGCAACGCTCTGGTTATTGATTACGTCGCGGGCTCCGGTGACGTGTTTGTGATCTCCGGCGTGAAGTATGCCAAACTGTTCCCAAGCTATTCGTTCTCCTTTACAATTAAGGCATAAAGTCTTTAGAGTAATACCGCACAGAGATTGACATGCCCCCCGTTTTAGATCCGGTTATGAAGCCGGTAAATGCCGAGGCCCGGCATTTACCGGCTTCATGCTTCTCATCCTTTACAGCTGGACATATGCTTTACAAGGCAAGGCTAATAATGTATAATATAGCTAATATTTCTATTCATGCCGCGCCGTAACAATCTTCTGTAAGCATCTGCGACCGCCGAATAAATCACATTAAACCTGTATTGGAGATTAAAAAATGAAGAAACGCATTATGGCATTCCTCCTTGTCCTGGCGCTCTCCCTTTCAATGTACACACCTGTCTTTGCGGAAAACGCGGACTACACCGACAAGGCCGAGGTTTTGAAAAGCCTGGGGCTTTTCCTTGGAACGGATAAAGGCTTTGAGCTGGACAGGGCGGCGACACGCGCTGAGGCTGCCGTCATGGTCGTCAGGATTTTGGGGCAGGAGGCCGCGGCCAAGGCCGGCGCCGCCGGTCACCCGTTTACGGACGTTCCGGCTTGGGCAAGTCCATATGTGGGATATCTTTACTCCAACAACATAACGAAGGGCGTATCTGAAACCCGGTTCGGTTCTGCCGATCCTTCCACGGCGGCACAATACGCTACATATCTCCTCCGCGCGCTCGGATATGACGACTCGAAGGGAGACTTCGCCTGGGACAAGGCGCTGTCCAAGATGCGCGAGCTCGGAATAATCTCGGCGTCTGACGAAAGGGACTTCTCTCAGGGGGCGTCGGCCCTGCGCGGACAAGTCGCGGCCCTGTCATACTACGCGCTGTTTGCGCCCCTTAAGGGTACCGAAAGGCAGCTGCTTGACAAGCTTTATTCAGCGGACAGCGCCGTAACAAAGCAGCAGCTTATTGCCGCCGGAGAAGACGACAACGTCGCGATGATACGCAATGTATACGGCATTGCCTCCAATATTCTCGAGGGAGGCGTGCTCAGTTCCGAGCAGATCTTCGCGGCGAGCTCGGGAGCGGTGTTCTACATAGCACTGAAAAGCGGGGACGATGAGGAGTATGCCAGCGGAAGCGGCTTTTTTATTACGTCAAGCGGCGTGGCGGTGACTAACATGCATGTTGTGACCAGATCCAGCTCCGCGAAGGTGAGGACGGCGGACGGCAAGGAATATGACGTTGAGTCCGTTCTCGCGGTGGATGGAGATAACGACCTGGCTGTGATAAAGGTAAAGGGCTCCGGCTTTAAGCACCTTAATATAGGAAGCTCGGATGCGCTGCGCGTGGCACAGACGATATACTGTATAGGAAGTCCTCTGGGCTACGAAAACACGATATCCAACGGCTTGGTCTCGAGTACGCAGAAAGAGCACGAAGGGCAGCAGCTTATTCAGATTTCCGCGCCGATCTCCCCCGGCAGCAGCGGAGGCGCGCTGATAAACGAATACGGGCAGGTGGTTGGCGTAACATCGTCGGGCACGAATGCGCAAAACCTGAATTTCGCCGTGCCGATAAGCTTTCTCGCCGGGGTTCACCGCCTTGAAAAACCCTGGCCCTTTAAGTATCTTGAGGCTCACGGCACAGCGTCGCTTGTACCCTACAACAGTGAAAAAGCCGACCTCGTTGAGGATGAAGCGGCCGATCAGGATTCGCCGCAGAGCATAGGCTCCGACGAGGCGCTGAACGGGTTTATATCCGGCGCCGACGATGTTGACCTTTATGAGATAAAGGTCGAAGCGCCCAAGAATGTGTTCCTGAGCGTGCTTTCGGACGTGGAGCACGCCGAGGGCATAAACGCTAGGATTATCGACGCGAAAACGGGGGATACGATTCACTCCGTCACGCATTACAAGGGAGAGGCGTTTTCCTTTCTGTACGGGTATATGCCGAAATCGGGGGATTACCGCATAGAGGTCACGGCTAAGGGCGACGGCGACTGGGAAAAGGTGCCCTACAGGCTGTTTTTCTACCTGGAGGATCCGCCCAAGCCCGAATCCGGCACTTACATCAGTGCCTATCGCTCGGAATTTGAGCCCAACAACGACTTTGAGTACGCGAACTACTTTCCTTTGGAAATCAGTATATTTGCTCAAATTGGAAATGCCGACGACAAGGACTATTACAAGTTTACTGTTGGCAAAAGGTCTGAGATAGGTATATTATGCGGTTTCCTCTGCGAAAACGTTTCCGGACTGCGGCTCACAATATATTCAGCCAGCCACACTCAGATTGCCACGGCCTCTTATAACAGTGACTATGACGTGCTGGCATACAGGGATTATCTTGAGCCGGGCGACTACTATATCATGGTCTCTGTGAAGGACAAGAACATGGATTGGAGCAATGCACTCTACGATATTGAGTTCTATACGGTTTGATCGGCAAATAGTATCCCCCGGCGTAAGCCGGGGGATACTATTTGCATAGAAGAAGGCTATGTGAAACACATCGCCTTAAATCTTCCGCTTTTTCCGCACACTCGGGACTGTGCCTAGGGCAGCACCGCACAAAAAACGCCTGACGACTTTGCGGTATTGCCCTGGAAAATATTTTACTTATCTAAAAAATCCATTTCAATTTTAAGGACTTTTTAATAGTTATAAGTTATATTGTTTTTGCACATTATTTCTCTTTACTTTTGCACTTTTTACAAATAAGATGGAGGAGGACAAGCGGACATTTTGATCTAGCAGTAAACTATATTAAATCTGGAGGTAGAAATGCAATGAAAACAAAAAAAGTCCTGTCGCTGATCCTGGTACTCGCATTATGCGCATCCCTGTTGCAACTGAACGTGCTGGCGTCGACGACGCCCGTGCCCACAACGGAAAACGGCTCCCTCAATTTCAGCATCGCCAAGCAGACGGAGCTTGAGAGCATTTTGCTGCTGCAAAACAACGCGCGCTCGACAGGGGGGCTGATGCTTCCGCTCAGCAAAGAGGCGGACAAAGTCGCCGTATTCGGAAACGGTCAGCGTGCGCCGATAAACGGCAGCTCCGGCTCGGGGACCGTTGCCGGCGCGTTCACCTACACGCTTATCGAAGGGCTGAAGGAGTTCGGCGCGAGCTATGACACTACGCTCGCCGCCTACTATGACTCCAAGGGTACGACGCACGGCTGGGACAACTCGGACAAAAGTAAATGGGGCGTATCGCAGTATTCCGGCACGGGCTGGAACCGCGGATCCCCGATAGCCGCGCCCGAGCTGAAGCTTGACGACGGGCTTGTCACGCCGAACGGGCTTATCGGCGGCGCAAAGACTGGCGGCGCCAATGTCGCGGTTGTATACCTCCAGAGAAATGTGGGAACCGAGGAAATGGACAGGGCATCCGGCCCTCCGCAGCCCTCAGACTGGTACCTCAATCCCTCTGAAAAGACGCTTTTAAAGCAGGTGACAGACAAGTTTGACGATGTTGTGCTAGTTGTAAACACAGCCGGCGCCATCGACATGACTTTCCTCTCGTTTGACTGGCTCGCAAACGACCCCGACTACAACGACGGCGGCGCGATAACGCAGGCGCAGGCAGCTCAGCGCGCCTCAAAGATCCGCTCAATCGTCTGGATGTACGGCGCGGCCTCGTATCACGGCCTTGTCCTCGCCGAGTTGATGTACGGCAAGGAAAATTTCTCGGCCAAGCTCGCCGACACCATTACATACGAGTGGGGCGACCACTTCACCTCCGCGACGTTTGGCGGCAGCCAGACATACGGCGAAAACGGCGCGAAAAACGGCTTTGGCAATAACGGCGCTTCATATGGCACACGCTGGGGCGCAAACGATCCCGTCACTGTGTACAACGAGTTTATCTACTCGGGATACCGCTATTTTGACACCTTCTGCGGCGACAAGGCCGGAAAGGCCGACGACCCCGTGAAATATCCGTTTGGCTTTGGAAAATCTTACTCAGATTTCACGTTTTCAGATTATAATGTAATATGGAACGCGGAAACGCAGGCCTTCACGGTCTCGGCTATGATCACAAACACCACCGATTCCGCCGCGCTTCCCTCCGGCAAGGAGGTGCTCGAGGTGTATCTCAGTGCTCCGAACACCGGAAAGCTCGACCAACCGTATCAGATCCTGGTCGGCTACAACAAAACGCAAAAGCTCGCAAAGGGCGAGTCGCAGAGAGTTTCGGCGGACATTCCTGTGTATTATATGGCTTCCTATGATGAGGCCACGGCATCCTATATTATGGAGCCGGGCGATTTCATCTTCCGCGCGGGCAATTCCTCGCGAAATACTCGCATCGCGGGAATAGTCACCGTCCCTGAAAAGATTACCGTTCAAGAGCTTTCAAACAAGCTGACTTTAAACGAGGCTGACCCCGCGGGCAAGGCCGACAACCAGTCCGAATTTGACGCGATCAGGCTCAACAGCCAGAAGACCAGCAAGCCGCTTGTAAATTCAAACGACGCCTCTGACAAACTGTCCTGCGTGAAGGGTTCCCTCGCGAAGGACGCGGTTGTGAAGATAGCGTCCCCCGGCCTTGAGGCGTTTATCCCCGGAACAGCACCCTCCGACGCGGCTTACACGCTTCAGTCCGTTGTAAACGGCGACGTTAAGACAGAGGACTTTGTTGCCCAGCTGACAAAGGACGAACTGGCGGCCCTCCTCTCTGGAGGTACCGGCACAACCTCGGCCGTGGGCGGCAACCCCTTCCGCTACTATTCGGACGACAAGAATGTGCCCCTCGTGGATGTGCATTCCAAGCCGACCGAAAGTAATGTGCGCGTCGGCGGCGCGGGCACCTCGCGCAATATTCAGCGCCTCGGCATCCCGTCTGTCACCTATGCCGACGGCGGCGCGGGCATCTCGATCTCGGCAGCGATCGCCACAAATCTCGGCATCGACCGCAACGCGGGATATAACCGTTCTGCCGGCGCGGCCTGCACATGGAATCCCGATTTGCAGTATGCCTGGGGGCAGGCAATCGGCCGCGACATGCGCAACATAAATGTTGACATCTGGCTCGCGCCCAGCATCAACCTGCACAGAAACCCGCTCAACGGGCGCAACACGGAGTACTACTCCGAGGATCCTATGCTCTCCGGTCTTGCCTCATCGTATATTTCCCGCGGCGTAGCCAGCCAGGGCGTGACCGTATGCCTCAAGCACTTTGCAGGCAACGACCAGGAGCAGTATAGACGCGGGCTCTATACCCCGGCTTCCGTTACAGCCGGCACGAGCAAAGACGCGATCAATACGGTGAACTCCGAGCGCGGCCTGCGCGAGATCACGCTTCGCGCGTTTGAACTTCCTGTTAAGACCGGCGCGGTGCGCTGCGTAATGTCGGCCTTCAACAAGATGAACGGACAGGAATGCGCCGCCAGCTCCGACCTGCTCATCGACATCCTCAGGGCTGAGTGGGGCTTTAAGGGCTATGTCGTCACCGATTGGGGCGATTACGACGATATTGCGCACGCGGCCAACGAGATGCGCTCCGGCAACGACATGATCATGTCCGGCCGCCACACCAGATATTCGATTCCCGATCAGCTGTATTACGGCATCGTCGACGAGTATGCCAAGGACGAGCACGGAAACGCGATCGTAGGCGGACGTGACGACGGACTTGTCAGCATGGCCGACATGCGCCGCAACGCCGCAAACGTGATCTACACAATTATGGGCAGCAAGAACGCCTTTGACGGCGGAAAATACAACCTGGGCCTCATAAATCCCGCAAAGACCGTTCAGTACCACGCAAAGCGCAGCCTCGCCATACTCAGCACGTCGCTTCCTTCGGGCATTGAGCTTGTAAGCTACAGCACGCAAAAGACCAACCCGCTGCTCGCCACCGGCAGCGAGGGCACCGCCTTCTACAGGTTCTCAATCTCTGAGGGGGCGCTTCCCGTCGGGCTGTCGCTCCTTGGGAACGGCTCTATTGTCGGCACTCCGGCATCGAGAAGCGGCGGCAGCTATCCAATAACCTTCAAGGTTGAAGACAGCTTTGGCAACTCCGCGACGAAGGCTCTCACGCTCAAGATTGAGCCGGCTGTCATCATTGCCGAGCTTCCAAATCCGCGCATCGGCCTGGAATATTCCTATCAGATTAAGGCTGTGGGCGGCGTTGCCCCCGATGTGTTCTCACTCGACACGGTAAAAGGCGACGCGCTGCCGACGGGCCTCACCCTCGACCCGGCCACCGGCGTGATCTCGGGAACGCCGTCTTCCCGCGAAGAGATTGGACGCTCTTTCCGCCTGGTAATAAACTATCAGGACAGCCTTGGGAAGTTTGTTTCAACATCCGCATCCATTAAGCTGCTCGACTATATTGACATCACATTCAGCGCCTCGAGCCCGATGCTGGTTGCAAAGGGTCAGAGCATAGGCTATATAACGATTGAGGCCTCAAGATCTCTTGGCGACACCTTCACGTATGAGGTAACCGGACTTCCTGCGGGGCTTGTCGCCGCGGATTACGGCTTTTATCTGATCGCGGGCAGCGTTTCGGAGAGCGCCGAGGCAAAAACCTATACGGCCAATGTGAAGGCCAGCCTCGTGGGCACGAGCATCTCGGTTAACGTGCCGTTTGTGTTTACTGTCTACGACGCCTCGGGTGAGTTTGATTTTGTCACGGGGGCGATGCTGCCCGACGCGAAGGCCAACGTGCCCTACAGCACCTCGGTGTTCGCCTCCGGCACCGGCACGAAGAGATACGCATTCGACGCCTCCAGCGACAGGCCCAACGGCCTCACGCTGAACGCCAACTCTGGCGCTATCGCGTGGACGCCGGGCGCATCCGACTTCGGCTATCACAAGCTCGTCATCAACGCGACGATGGGAACCGCGAGCATCCAGGGGACCTTCTGGCTGTATGTCGACGCGGGCATCTCGATAACCGAGCCTACACGTAATTATGTTGATGTCCCTGTGGGAAAAAGTATACGCCAGCAATTTACCGCCAAGGGATATTCCACCTCTGTGGAATTCTCCGTGTCAAATAAGGGCAGCGCTTTGCCGAAGGGGGTAACTCTCGGCTCCGACGGTCTGCTGTCCGGGACGCCGGAAGAAGAAGGCCTTTATATGATAATAGTCAGGGCGGACGAGATAGGCGGAGCGCTCAGCGGCGCGATGAAAATGTTCTATATTGAAGTGCTGCCGGAGGGCACCCCTGTAATAACAAATTGGAAGTTGGACGCGTCAACAATTGTTTCGGGATACGCGGCTAATATTCCTGTAGAGGTTGAGGGCTGGAACCTTGAAGGCACAGAGATTTCCCTTGTCGCGGACACAGTCGGGAACAGCCCCAAAATTGGCAGCGCGATAATCCATAACGGCAAGGCGCTGCTAAGGCTGACAAAAGAACAGGTGCCCGAAGTAAAAGAATGGACGACATACCTGATCGCTTTCTCCAAAAATGATACTACATACGATTCTATCCCGTTTGCCGTCGCCCCCAGAAATGACGACATCTGGAAGGTAAGCCTCGAGCCACAGGAGAACGGCACGATTATCCGCTTTAACGCCGACATCGCGCTGAACACGTCCAAGTTTGACGTAAAGGTCAACGGCGCGTCCACGACGGCCGTGCAAAACGGCAACGACATTGTCTGCCAGCACAAGCCCCAGAACGGCGACACCTTTGTCATCAGCGGGATTAAGTATCCCACGCTGTTCCCGAGCTATAGCTTTACATTTACCGCGAGGTATACAATAGCTTAACCTCTCTGCTCAGTCGAAAGGGCGCCGCGGTTTCTGCCGGGGCGCCCTTCCCATCGGCAAAGCTGTTGATTTGCCTCCACATTTTGTTATAATAAAGCTAAGGCAACACAAAAAATTGCTGGATTACCCTAATTTTGACGGGATGCGGTGCTGATATGAAGGTTTTACTTATCGAGGATGACAAGGGCCTGTGTTACACGCTGGGAAAGCTTTTTACTAAAAACGGTATAACCTCCGAGTTTGCCAATGAGGGCGACACCGGATACTGGATGGGGCTTAACGGTACGTACGACGTTATTATTCTGGATATACTGCTTCCTGAGATGTCCGGCTTTGAGGTTTTGAATACGCTGAGAAAGCAGGGGAACACGACCCCCGTTTTGATGCTGACCACCAAAGAAGAGATCGAAGACAAATGTAAAGCGTTTGAGCAGGGTGCGGATGATTATCTTGTAAAGCCGTTTTCCTACCAAGAACTTTTGCTTAGGATCGGGGCGCTGACAAGGCGCTCCAGGAATATCCTGGACGATTCTTACATAACTGCCGGGAACACGCGGATCAACAGGTTTAATCTGGAGGTTATGATCGGCGGGACGCAGGTAAAGCTTTCGTTAAAGGGCGCGAACCTTCTCGACTGCCTGATGAAGAACAAGGGAAAGTTCGTATCCAAGGAGATGCTGCTGAACTCCGTGTGGGGAATTGACAAGGCGATACAGTCAAACAGTGTGGAGGTCTATATACATATGCTGAGGCGCGCGTTCCCCCCCGAGGCATCCGGATTTACAATAGAGACCCGGCTGGGGTATGGATACAGGATCGTTGAGGAGGGGTGAGATGTTTAAAAGGCTTTATGCCGCGTCTGTCATACGCAACATTCTCATATTCATGTTTTTGCTGCCGCCTATCATGTTTTACACGGTTACGCTCATGTATCGCCTCCCAAACATGCAGCGTGAAAAGATGCTCAACTATATAATTGAAACAGGCTCGGATTCGGTGCTGGATAATCCCATGTTTGAGGATTACAGGTTTTTTAGCGCCGTCATCAGTGCCGGCAGTGACAGAGTGGATATCAGCGATCCGGATGTGGATGCGGATATAAAAAATATGTTTGCCAATTACACAAGGAACGAGTATTTTATTAAGAAGGAACGGAACTATAACGTCAATGTCATGCCGCAGGACAGCAGATTTAACCATATCTCCATAGATGGAAAGTACTATTCGTCTAAGCTTATGGCGCAGAAGGAGCCGGGGGAATACAAGCTGTATGTGATATACAACAGTGAAAACGCCGGATATTTCTTTTATGTCATTGGAAATGTAAATAATATCATCAGGATCGCTATGGTCGCGGTGTGCCTGCTCAGCCTTTTGTCGGCTTTTTGGGAGGTTCGCCCCGCGAAACGCGCGTGGAGGCAGCAGAAAGACTTTTTTGCCAACGCCTCGCACGAACTGAGGACGCCTGTTACGGTGGCCGGCGCCACACTGGAGCTGATGAAGGACACTGTAACCGAAGAACAGAAAGACATGTTCGACATCATGAACAATGTGACAAAGCGAACCGCAAATATTGTAAGCGACCTTATGTTCTTATCCAGGGCTGACGCGAAGCGGATCCGGCTTGAGATATCCGAAATAAACCTCCAGGAGCTGCTGCTTGAGACCTATATCCCCATGGAGGTGATCGCTATGAAAAAGGGCGTGAGATTTGCGGATCTCCAATGCGGGGAGATTTACATACGGGGAGACGATGAGAAGCTGCGGCAGCTTTTTTCCATCCTGCTTAAAAACGCGATCGAAAACACCCCGGAAGGTGGAACGGTGTGGCTCAGTGCCGTGAAGTCCGGGGGGAAGATCGAGGTAACGGTTAAAGACACCGGCGTGGGCATAGCCCGAAAAGACCAAAAACGAATCTTCCAGCGGTTTTTCAGAGTTGATGATTCCCGCGATTCAAAAAACGGGAATTTTGGCTTGGGTCTCTCAATCGCCCACTGGATAGTGAAGCAGCACAGGGGCAAGATTCGAATTGACAGCCGCCCGGGAGAAGGCAGCTCTTTTACAGTTTCCTTCCGCACACGAGTTCTGCCGAGGCCGACGCATAAACGGTGATGCGGAACCAGGAGGCCCGAAAATGATCGTAATTAAACAAACCTTTTTAATAAATATTTCTGTATTCATCCGGTATGGCTTCAGATATAATAAATGTGCTTGCACTGTGCTTGATTAGTGCATCATGCACAAAATATTTCTGAGGAGGAAATACGATGAAAAAGATTCTTGCGCTTGTGCTGTTGGCGGCCATGGTGTTCACCCTGGTTTCCTGCGGCGTCAATCCCAGCAACCCGCCCGCCGGTCAGGGAGGCTCACCGATCAAGGTAGGCATAGTCAATAACCCCCCGTCTGAATCCGGCTACCGCGAAGCCAATGTTAAGGATTTTGAAACCATTTTTTCGAAAGATAACGGATATGACGCCCGAACCTACTACAGCATTAACAATGATGAGCAGCTCAATGCGGCTCAGCAGTTTATTACCGACGGCGTGGATTATCTTCTTATTTCCGCGGCCGCAACAGACGGATGGGACGCCGTTCTGAGCTCCGCCAAGGAAGCCGGCACCAAAGTGTTCCTGTTTGACCGCATGATCAACTGTGATGAAAGTCTTTATGAGGCCGCCGTCGTTTCCGACATGGCCAACGAGGGCGCCACTGCCGTCAATTGGCTGAAGGAACAGAAGCTGCCCGAGTACAATGTCATTCACATCCAGGGCGCCATGGGTTCTGATGCCCAGATCGGCCGCACCGGCGCGCTTGACGCTGAATTTGCCTCCGGCGCAATGAAAAAGGTTGTCCAGCAGACAGCAACATGGGATGAGGCGCAGGCAAAGCAGATCGTTGAGTCAGTCATCAACTCAGGCGAGAAGTTCAACGTTATTTACGCTGAGAATGACGGTATGGCCAAGGGCGCCGTTGCCGCTCTTGACGAAAACGGCATCACCCACGGCGTTAACGGAGACGTCGTCATTATGGGCTTTGACTGCAACAGATGGGCCCTCAGGGAACTGCTTGCGGGCAATTGGAACTACGACGGCCAGTGCAGCCCCTTCCAGGCGTCTGTCATTGACAAAATAATCAAAGCCGGCGATTATACCGGAGCGAAGAAAATCATCTCTGAAGAAAAGGGCTTCGACGCCAAGACGCTTACGCAGGCTGACATCGATACATACGGTCTCGGCGAATAATTATCTGAACTTTTTCAAACAACCGGGTTATCGTACCTGAGTCACACGGTGCGGATTATGTGGATGAAACCCGCATGTCCGCACCGGTTCTTTCTTGTTGAGCAAGAAAATACATCCAAAAGAGGAATGCATGATGCAAGATAATATCGTCTTAACCATGCGGAATATAAGTAAAATATTCCCCGGTGTGCGTGCCCTGCAAAATGTAGATTTCACGCTCCGAAAGGGTGAGATTCATGCGCTTATGGGTGAAAACGGCGCCGGAAAGTCAACCTTGATTAAAGTTTTGACCGGGGTTTATCATAAGGACGCCGGTCAGATTAACATAGCGGATATAGACAAAGCGATAACGCTCAGGTCGCCTCAGGAGGCGCAGAACCTGGGCATAAGCACTGTCTACCAGGAGATTACGCTCTGTCCGAACCTGACTGTCGCCGAAAATATGTTCATAGGGCGAGGCAAGTATACATTTGTCAACTGGCGCGCCATGGAAAAAAAAGCGAGCCTGATACTTGATACGCTCAACATCCCGGCAAGACCCTCGCAGCAACTTGCCGGCTGTTCGCTGGCCGTGCAGCAAATGGTAGCCATTGCCCGCGCCGTGGATATGGACTGTAAGGTACTTATATTAGACGAACCGACATCCTCGCTTGACGAGAAGGAGGTCGAAAAGCTCTTTACACTTATGCGCGACCTGAAGTCGCGCGGCGTGGGCATTGTTTTTGTCACTCATTTTCTTGAGCAGGTTTACGCGGTGTGCGACAGGATAACAATTTTGCGCAACGGCGAGCTTGTCGGGGAATACGAGGTCAAAGATCTGCCGCTCGTTGAACTGATCGCCAAAATGGTGGGCAAGGAGCTTGACGATCTTTCTGAGCTGCACAAGAGAGAGATGCTCTCCGCCGACAATGGGGGCGCGCCTTTTTATGAGGCGTCAGGACTTTCCAGCGCGGCGGGCGTGAGACCTTTTGATTTTAAAATCAGCAAGGGCGAGGTCAATGGGTTTACCGGGCTCCTCGGCTCCGGGCGCAGTGAATGCGTGCGTGCTATTTTCGGAGCGGACAGGATTACCGGAGGAAAGGTTTGTATAAACGGAAAAACCATCAAGATATCTAGTCCAATTGACGCGATGAAGCGCGGAATAGGTTATCTGCCCGAAGACCGCAAGCTGGACGGAATAATCGCCGATTTGTCGGTGCGTGACAATATTATCCTTGCGCTGCAGGTTATGAAGGGCTTTTTCAGGCCGTTTTCCCATGCCGAGGCCGAGGCCTTCGCCGATGAATATATAAAGCTGCTGGATATCAAAACGGCATCCAAGGATACGCCGATCAGGTCTCTTTCCGGCGGGAACCAGCAAAAAGTCATTCTGGCCCGCTGGCTTCTCACGCATCCGGAATACCTCATACTGGACGAACCCACGCGCGGCATAGACGTCGGCACAAAGGTAGAGATCCAAAAGCTCGTGCTGAAGCTTGCCGAAGAGGGTATGAGCATCACGTTTATCTCCTCTGAGATAGAGGAGATGGTGCGCACCTGTTCACGTCTAATTGTGATTAGGGACCGAAATATTGTGGGCGAACTGAGGGGCGGCGAGGTTACGCAGGATAACATAATGCGCACTATTGCGGGGGAGACGGTCTGAGATGAGTAATTTCAAAGAGGCAATGCAAAAAAAATCAAGATCCCAATTAATTATTCCGCTGCTCGCCCTTTTTGCACTCATCGTTTTTAACCTGATCAGAGATCCAAGCTTTTTTTCTATAAATCTTACAGTTAACTCCTATGGAAATACTGTTCTGTCGGGGAATCTTATCGCCATTTTAAACGGGGCCTCCGAGCTTGTTATCCTGGCAATGGGCATGACACTCGTGACCGCCGCTTCGCGCGGGCAGGACATCAGCGTGGGCGCCGCCACGGCTATAGCGGGCAGCGTTTTTGTTAAAATTCTTCTGATGGGCCGGATTACATGGGGAGTAATAATCCTTGCCTTTTTGGCGAGCTGTGCTGTGGCGACGCTTTTTGGCGCGTTTAACGGCACCCTGGTCGCCGTATTCAAGATTCAGCCGATGATCGCGACGCTGATACTGTTTACCATCGGCCGGGCGATAGCCTATTGGATTAACGGCGGCGCCACGCCCACGGTTTCCGATGTTCGCGTAAAGTATTTTGGAGGCTTTATCCCGGGCATTCCAATTCCCACCCCGATTTTCGCGGTAATAGTATGCGGGGTTATTTTTGCCCTCGTGTTAAAACTTACGAACCTTGGCCTCTATACGCAGGCAGTGGGAGCGAATGAAAAAGCCGCCCGCCTGAACGGCATTAATGCTGTTTGGATAAAGCTGCTGGTATTTCTGATACTGGGTCTTTGCGTCGCCTTCGCGGGCGCTATCAGCGTCAGCAGGCTGGGCCTGATAAATCATGAAACTATCCTCTCCGGGATTGAGATGGACGCAATCCTGGCTGTGGCCATCGGAGGCAACTCGCTGAGCGGCGGAAAATTCAACATGGTGGGCTCCGTAATCGGCGCGTATGTAATCCAGGGGTTGACGACTACGCTTTACGCCATGAAGGTTCCTTCAACAGACGTAAAGGCCTATAAAGCGATTGTCATCATAGCGATCGTAATTATCGGATCGCCGATAGTGAAGCAGGCCGCCGGTAGGCTATGGGGCAGACTGTTAAATAATAAAGGGACGCCCGCAATCAAAGAGGCGTCTTAGATAGTGTTATCATGAGATGAATCGTCTGAATTTTAAGAACATTCTGCTCTCGTGCCGGCACAATCTAAAGCAGGGGGATATATAACATGTCGAAAAACAGCGTCACGCCGCGTAAACGCAGGGAGCCTCTTACCGACACCAATCTGCTGCTAACGATAACAGTTTGCATATTTTTTGGCATGTATGCACTGGCTATGCTCATTTGGGGCGGGGGCTTTCTAAACCCGCAGCAGTTTATTGATACGTTTAACAACAACGCGGCGCTCATTATCCTATCCTGCGGGCTGACCGTTGTGATGATCGCGGGCGGTATCGATATCTCGGTGGGCGGCGTCACTGCTCTGGTGACAATGTCCTGCGTCGTTTTTCTAAACGGCCAGGGCGGAAGCGTTTTCGGTTCATTGTGTATGGCGCTTAGCATAGGCATTGCGTTTGGACTTATCCAGGGCTTTCTGATATCGTATCTGGAGATTCAGCCGTTTATTATCACTTTGGCGGGCATGTTTTTTGCAAAAGGGATGACGACCATTGTGAGCGTTAATCCGGTTACGGCAAATCAAAAGGCCTTTTTGGCGCTTAAAGATGTGCGTATAGAAATCCCGTGGCTTGGGTCATACGGCAAAACGGGCAACTTCATGCCCGCAAAGATTGAGCCCGGCGTAATAATCGCGCTGGCTGTTGTGCTGGCGGTTTTTGTTATCCTGAAATGGACAAGGTTCGGGCGCAGTCTCTACGCCGTGGGCGGCAACAGGCAGAGCGCGTTGATGCTCGGCATAAACGTAAAACGCACACAGTTTTATTCCTATCTTCTTTGCGGGCTGCTCTCCGGAATTGGCGGCTATGTCTACCTCTTACATACCGGGGCGGGCAACGCCTCAAACGCCACCGCATTCGAGATGAAGGCCATAGCGTCGTCGATTATAGGCGGAACCTTACTCACCGGCGGCGTCGGCAATGTGATCGGCACGCTGTTTGGCACGCTTTCGCTCGTGACAATCAACTCCATTGTTGTCACCTCAGGGCTCACAAAGCCCTGGTGGCAGAGTATAACCACCGGCGCTATGCTTTGCTTTTTCATCCTGCTTCAGAGCGTAGTTATAGCACGGCGTGGCAAAAGCGGCGGTTTCAAAGCGGCGCTTCCAAGATGGCTGAGATTTAAGCCCAAAGATTTAAATGCGAATTAATTTGTTGGGACATGCGCAAAAATTAGGGCGCGTGGACACTCCCACCCAATAATACAATAAAGGGGCCGGACTTTCGTCCGGCCCCAGCCTCGTTAACTAAGGCAATACCTCATAATTCGGTGCATGTTGCGTCCGCGGCGCCGCAGACTCCTTGCCGGCACGCTGCAAAAATCGGGATTATCCTTGCAATCTATACTCAGAGCGTCGTTGTGGAAGTGTACTCCACCTTGATGTTGTTGTCCTTCGTGCGGGAAAGCTTGGCCTTGTTGCCGCTTCCGTCCTCTATAGACATTTTTTCAAGCTTGTACCCAACAAAAAAATCTGCCACCTGCGATTCAATAAAATTTGCCCACTTAAGTTTTTTTCCGGTATCTTCGCCAAATTCCTGTTCGGGCATGGCGCCGTTTTCCTGCGTCATATTAAATTCTCCTTTTATGTATTCTAAAATGCGATTATATCAGGACATATTGCCGATTGCAAGTAAAAAGCGGAATGGGCAGCCATAATGTTTCACTTGACAACAAGCCTTCAAGTAATTATAATATATGAAGCAAGAGATGCAGGGCGTATGTTTTCCGTAATGGCCAATATATTCTCGATGTATTCTTAAGCTCATCGCGTTGATTTATTTTGACGCTCGGAGGGAGGGAAAACAATGTCGGAAGTTCGAATAAAGGATAACGAGTCTTTGGACAGCGCGCTCAAGCGATTTAAGCGTAACTGTGCTAAGGCCGGCGTACTTTCCGAGCTGAGAAAAAGAGAGCACTACGAAAGCCCGAGCGTTAAGCGCCGCAAGAAATCCGAAGCGGCCCGCGCAAAGAAAAAAAAGTTCAGATAATCCGCGGCCGGGCCAGCAGCTTCTGCTTGGCCCGGCATTGATTTTTATGCAGCTTGTTTATTTTAATTTTCTGTGATATATTTTGCTTATTCCGCTGCTCAGTATGCGCGGAGCGTGGGAGTTTTATGGAAAAATACTTTGCCGGTGAATTTGATATTGCGGTTATCGGCGCGGGGCACGCCGGGATTGAGGCCGCGCTCGCCGCCGCGCGCATGGGAATGCGCGTCGTTTGCTTCTCAATTAACCTCGACTCAGTTGGAAATCTGCCGTGCAACCCCTCCATCGGCGGCACCGCAAAGGGGCACCTTGTGCGTGAGATCGACGCGCTCGGCGGCGAGATGGCGAGAGCGGCGGACGAGTGCAGCATCCAGTTCCGGATGCTGAACCTGGGAAAGGGCCCCGCGGTGCACTCCCTTCGCGCGCAGACCGACCGCCGCGCATATCAGGAGCGTATGAAGCTCACGCTTGAGCGCCAGGAAAGGCTGTCGCTTAAACAGGCGGAGGTCACGGAGATTTTGACTGAAAACGGCAGGGCCTCCGGCGTGATGACGCGCTCAGGCGCGTGCTACAGCGCAAAACGCGTGATCGTCTCGTCGGGCACCTTCCTCGGCGGCCGTGTCATTACCGGTGGGGTTTCCTACGAATCCGGACCTGACGGGCTCTTTCCGGCAAGGTTCTTGTCCGACAGCCTCAGAAAGCTGGGCATTTCGCTTCTGCGCTTCAAGACGGGGACGCCTTCGCGGATAAACCGCTCCTCGATTGACCCATCGGTGATGGCGCCTCAGCCCGGCGACAGTGACCCGCGCCCGTTTTCCTTTGAGACTGACCCTAATGCTCTCAAAAACACGGCCTGCTGCTATCTCACCTACACAAACGAGGCCACTCACGCGATCATCAGGGAAAACCTGCACCGCTCGCCGCTTTATTCGGGCGTAATCGACGGTATCGGACCAAGATACTGCCCCTCTATTGAGGATAAGGTCGTTCGCTTCGCCGATAAGGATCGGCATCAGATATTTGTCGAGCCCATGGGTGAACGCACGGACGAAATGTATGTCCAGGGGCTCTCATCTTCGCTGCCGGAGGATGTGCAGCTGGATGTGCTACACACAATAAAGGGCCTTGAGCGCGCGGAGGTAACTCGGTTCGGCTACGCGATAGAGTACGACTGCGCCGACCCTCTTCAGCTCCTGCCGACGCTTGAGTTCAGGGATTTTCCCGGCCTTTTTGGTGCGGGACAGTTCTGCGGCACCTCCGGATATGAGGAGGCGGCGGCGCAGGGGCTTGTCGCGGGCATAAACGCGGCGCTGTCACTGAAGGGCGAGCCTCCGATGCTTCTTTCGCGTTCCGACGGATACATCGGTACGCTGATTGACGACCTCATAAATAAAGGCACCTCAGAGCCATACCGGATGATGACCTCCCGCTCGGAGTTCCGCCTGCTGCTCCGGCAGGACAACGCTGACATCCGGCTTTGCGGCTTCGGTCACAGGGCGGGGCTGATTTCAGACGAACGCCTTGAGTGCGTAAAGCGGAAATACGCCGCTGTCGAGAGTGAGATTACGAGGGTATCGCGCGTTTTTGTGCGCCCATGTGATGCTCTTGACGCCCTGCTTTTATCCCGGGGCTTTCCCCCCTGCGAGCGCGGCGCGCCGCTGATTGAGCTTATCCGCCGCCCTCAGATCAGCTATGGGGATCTGCACGCATTTGACACGGAGAGGCCTCCGCTTTCCCGCGAGGAGGCCGAGCAGGTGGACATTCTTATAAAATACGACGGCTACATAAAGCGCCAGCTGCGCCACGCGGAGCAGATGCGCCGGATGGAGCAGCGCCCTCTTCCTCAGGACTTTGACTATGCCGCGCTCCAGGGCCTTCGCATCGAGGCCAGGCAAAAGCTTTCAAAGGCGCGGCCCTCTTCGCTCGGGCAGGCCTCGCGCATTTCAGGGGTTAGCCCATCCGATATCGCGGCGCTTATTATACATCTGGAGTCGAGGGGGCAAAAGGATGAAAAAAAAACTTGAAGCGGCGCTTTTTGCCGCGGGCATATGCCCCGACGGCGCCGCCTTTGACCGGCTGGAGCTTTACGCGCGCCTGCTGTTAGAGCGCAACAAGGTCATGAATCTGACCGCTGTTGATAATGAACGTGATATCGCCTGGAGGCATTTTTTCGACTCGGCGTACCTCCTCAAGGCCCTGCCCGAGGACGCAAAAACTCTTGTCGACGTGGGCTCCGGCGCCGGCTTTCCCGGTCTTGTGGTGAAGATTCTCAGGCCGGAGCTCGAGGTTACACTGCTTGACGCGCAGAAAAAACGCGTGGACTTTCTCTCGGACGTGGCCCTCGCGCTCGGGCTCGACAGGGTTTCATGCGTGCAGTCGCGCGCGGAGGCGATTTCTCCCGGGATGCGCGAGAGCTTCGGCGCCGCCTGCGCCCGCGCTGTGGCGAGGCTGAATGTGCTCTGCGAGCTGTGCATGCCGTATGTGAAGCCCGGCGGGAGGTTCATAGCTATAAAATCCCAGCGCTGCGGAGACGAACTGGACGAGGCCTCCCGCGCCATATCCCTGCTTGGCGGGGAGCCTCCCGAAATTGTTGACTACACCGTGCCTGAATTGAGCCTACCTTCAAGGCTGTGCGTCATCAGGAAAACGTCGCAGACGCCGGCGCGCTTTCCCCGAAGCTTTTCGAGGATATCGTCCGACCCGCTATAGGTAAAAAATCGCAGGACAGAGGTGTTTTGGCATGTTTTTCAGCAAACTTAAGGACTATCTCAAGTATTTGATCCCGTTTATCCTCGGCGTCCTGATCTTCGCCGCGTTCACAAACAGCTCGGAGATGTATGCCTTCGCCTCCTCTGCCCTTTCGAGCTTTTTTTATGTAATCAACAAGTTCATCCTGGGCTTCGGGCTCGCCTATATCATCGACTTCCTCGTAACGTGGATGCAGAAGCGCCTGAAGCTCAAGCGCGGCCTCTCTATCCTCCTGAGCTATGTTCTGCTGCTGGCGCTGATTGTCGGCATGGTTTTTTATCTTATCCCGCCGGTTTACGACAACGTGGTCATTCTTGTTAACCATCTCCTACCCGGCCTCTCACAGAGCATTATGTCAAATATCAACGACTTTATTGCCACGCTCGACCAGTCGCAAAGGGAAATTATTAACGAATACGTCAAGAGCATATCGAATTTTTTCTGGACCCTGATTTCCACACAGCTTAACGTCACGGCCATGCAGTCGTTTATCCAGTCGTCTACGCGCTTTTTTATTGATCTGTTTTTCGGAATAATGATCTCCGTTTATGCGCTTTTGGAAAAGGACAGCGTACTTGGCAGCCTCAAGCGCGTTTTCATCGCTATTTCAGGCAAAAAGCGAGCTGAATCCGCGTTTGAGTTCCTGCGCGGCACAAACATGATCTTTTCGCAGTATATGATAGGAAAGTTTGTCGACTCGAGCATAATCTGCGCGCTCAGCCTGATATGCTACCAGATATTTAACCTCCCGCTTTCGCCGTTTCTCGCGCTGATTGCCGGGTTTTTCAACATGATCCCGTATTTCGGCCCGTACATCGGCGGGGTTATCACCGTAGTCATCCTGCTATGCATTAAGCCTGTCTATGTCGTTTACGCGCTGATTATCATGGTCGCGATACAGACGCTTGACGGCTTTGTAATCGGCCCGAAGATGGTGGGGAAATATGTTGGGATAAGCCCGCTTATGATAATTATAGCGGTCTGCATAGGCGGGGACATAGGCGGATTTCTCGGCGTATTCCTCTCGATCCCGATCTTCGCCACGATTAAATCGCTGATAATCGACAAGCAGCTTGAAAAAAGGCTGAAGCCTGAGGGCGACGATCCACCCGATGAGAGTTCCGAGAACGAAAAAACATCCCCATAACGGGGATGTTTTTTCGACTGCACCGAATTTCGCGCCGTATGCTCAGTTAAAATAAAACCCTGGCGGAACCTCGCGCGGAAAGCCGTGTTGATATTCCCTCGAAAAAGCTGTCATCGCCGCAATACCAAAGGTAAACAAAAACACCATAAAAAGGGCAAAGGTAATTACGCCAATTATCAGCGCCGCAATACAGTAGTTCTTGCGGTTTACGTTCGTCGTGGAGCTCACCGCCCAGACAATCATCATTATAAAGCCGACCAGCGGGATGGCCATAACTATGAGCGTGAGAACCCACTGTCCGATGCCGAGCGGTTTGGTTTTTTCGTCCTCTTCCTTAGGGGCCGCCGGATACTGATTATACTGGTTTGGCTGCGGCGGCTGATACACGGGGGGCGCGCTGTAGCCGTTTTGACCGCCTGATGCCTCACTCGAAGCGGAAACGCCGCAGCTTGGGCAGACGGCAGAGTTCTCCGGAATCTCTTTTCCACAGGTTGTACAGAACAAATGCTCCACTCTCCCTATTCATTATTTTTATCCCGTCTATATTCTAAACTATTTTTCACGTTTTGTACAGACAATTTGCTGGAATAACGGAGATTTATACCACTTAATACGTGTCAAACACCGTCCTGGGGCACAGGCTCCTGATCTCGGCCTCGAGGCGCTTCATGTCCTCAAAGGTGTCGGGCTTTTTCCCCGGGTCACGCAGCAGGGCCGCCGGGTGATAAATCGCCATGATCCTGGCCCCGGATCTGTCGAACCACTGGCCGTGCTGGGCAGTTATCTTGAAGTCCTTGCCGATAATCCTCGCGGCGGCTATGCGCCCGACGCATACGATTATCTTGGGCTTTAGCAGGAACACCTGGTTTCTCAGCCAGCCGATGCACGCCTCCTGCTCGATATTCAGAGGATCGCGGTTTTGCGGCGGGCGGCACTTCACAATGTTCGCTATATATACGCGCTTTCGGTCAAGCCCGATCGTGCACAGCATCTCATCGAGCAGCCTGCCTCCCCTTCCGACAAATGGCTCGCCCTTCAGATCCTCCTGTTCTCCCGGCCCCTCGCCGATAAACAATACCTCGCTCTCCCTGCTGCCTACGCCAAAAACCACGTTGGTCCTGCTCTCGCTGAGCGGGCATTTTTCACACGCGCGGCAGGCGCTGTAAAGCTCGTCCCAATCAAGCACAGCTTTTCTCCCTCCTCTTATGTCGCCCCTCAATACAGGGGTGTCAGTCTCTTTTGCTGAGCCTTCCCGCGGCGAAGGCCAAAATCCCCAAAACGAAAACGGCGGCAGGGAAGACAAGACTGCCCGGCATGAGCGCGTCCGTGAGCGGCAGAAACGTCGCGCAGAGTATCATCCCAACAGAATAGACGGAAACGATCAGGGGCGCGGCCTCGTTCAGAACAGAGATGTCGTTTTGCACCGATTCATAGCGAACCGCTGCGAAATATGCCGCCACGGCAAAAAAAACGAGCAGAAACGCGAGCGGTACGCCGTAATTCCCCGCGCGGCCGGCGAAAAAGCCCGCCAGAAGTATAAGAATGCAGGCCAGCGCCGAAGCTGCGACAAACACCGCATCAGGGTTGCCAAAGCTCCCGTCCCCTCCGAAATCCGCAATCGGGTTACGGTACAGGTTCGCGAACAGTATGCCCGACGACAGGGACAGAGCAAGAGTCAGCACGGCACCAAGTATCCATTTTACCGCTTTCATATGTATCACGCCCCAAGTATTATTTCATCACGACGTTTTCTTCTCCGAGCACGGCACGAAGCTCTTTCAGCAGCCTTTCATCAAACGCGGCTGTCGAGCCCTCGCGCTTTTTTGTATCTTCATAATAGAGGATAACCGGCTTTTTGCCCGGAAACATGGACACCGTGGCCTTTATGCGTCTGGCGAGAAGCGAACTCTCCGCCTTCATCCGCAGATAGAGCTTTTCTCCGCCTCCGGGGTATGCCTCGGCGGTCACTGTTTCTCCAACACGTGCATCCGGCGCGCGTTCAAGGTCGGAAACAGGCCTGATCTCATCGCACACGACCTGCGGGTCCTTATCCTCGCGCAGGGATATCCTGCCCTTTACAACTATGATTGAATCATCGCGGAGATACGCTCCGCAGGCGGAAAACACCTTTGGGAAGATGATCAGCTCAAGCGTTCCGCTTCGGTCCTCCAGCATGGCGTAAGCCATCTGAGCGTTCGAGCGAGTGAGCTTAACGCGCACGGACGAAATTACCCCCAGCAGCGTTACCTTTTGTTCGTCACGGAAGCGGGCGGGCCCCTCCTCCGAGGCCCCGTCAAGCAGGATATCCCCAATCCCCGCGGCTCCCGCGGTGGCGAAGGCCCCGGCGTAGTTGTCGAGCGGGTGCCCCGAGACATAGAGGCCGATGGCCTCCTTCTCAAGTGCGAGCTGCTCCCGGGGCGAAAGCCGTCTGACCTCCGGCAGGGCGGCGGCTTCGGCCTGCTGTCCTCCGTCCTCAGCGGAAAACAGGCCGATCTGCCCTTCGAGATTGCGCCGCCTGTGCTGTGATACGGCGCCGACGATTTGGTCGTACGCCGCGATCAGCTGTGCGCGGTGCCCTTCGGCGACAGAGTCGAACGCGCCGCATTTGACAAGGCTTTCAACCGCGCGGCGGTTCAGCTCCGTGTCAAACATGCGGCCGCAAAACGAGCTGAACGACTCAAATCTGCCCTTTTCACGCTCATGCAGCGCCGCCTGAACAAATCCCCGCCCGACGTTTTTCACGGCGGCGAGTCCAAAACGGATGTCCCCGCCGGAGACCGTAAAGTTCTCCTCCGACTCGTTAATGTCCGGCGGGAGAACGCGGATGCCCATTTCCCTGCACACGGAGATATACTCGGAGACCTTTGGCGCGTAGTCGAGCACGGAGGACAGGAGCGACGCCATATACTCGCGCGGATAGCGGCACTTGAGGTAGGCCGTCTGGTAAGAGATCACCGCGTATGAAACGGCGTGCGCCTTGTTAAACGCGTAGTTCGCAAAATCGAGGATCTCGGAAAAGATATCCTCGGCGGTTTTCCTGTCAATCCCACGGGATATTGCGCCATCGATGAAGCCGGCGCGCTCTCGCACAAGGTCGTCCTGCTTTTTCTTGGAGATATACCGGCGCACCATGTCCGCGCGACCGAGCGAATATCCCCCGAGCTTTCGGAAAATCTCCATCACCTGCTCCTGGTATACCATGCAGCCGTAGGTGACGTCTAGAATCTCCCTGAGCGACTCGTGCCGGTACCTCACCTTGTCGGGGTTGTGTTTTGATTCAATAAACCTGGGGATCGAATCCATCGGCCCGGGCCTGTACAGCGCGAGTATGGCCGTGATGTCCTCAATCGACTGCGGCCTCAGGCCCATGCAGACATTTGTGATGCCCCCGCTCTCAAGCTGGAACACGCCTGAGGTATCTCCCTTTGTAAGCATTGCAAAAACGGCCGCGTCGTCCTCGGGGATATTCCTGATGTCAAAATCAGGCTCGTTTTTCCGTATAAGCGATACGCACATGTCGATTACGGTCAGGTTGCGCAGGCCGAGGAAGTCCATTTTAAGCAGGCCCAGCTCCTCAAGCGTACCCATCGCGAACTGCGTGACCACAGCCTCGTCGTTTTTTGCGAGCGGAACATAGCTTGAAACCGGCTCCTTCGTGATTACAACCCCGGCGGCGTGCGTTGAGGCGTGCCGCGGCATGCCCTCAAGCTTTTTCGCGGTGTCGATAAGCCTTTTCATGCGCTCGTCGCCGCTGTAAAGCTCGCGCAGGCCGGAGGATATCTCCAGCGCGTGTCCAATTGTTATCGACAGCTGCATGGGCACCAGCTTGGCCGCGGCGTCCACCTCGGCGTACGGTATCCCGAGCGCGCGCCCGACGTCGCGTATGGCGCCGCGCGCCGCCATCGTTCCGAACGTCACGATCTGCGAGACGTGGTCGGCCCCGTATTTCTCAATGACATAGTCGATGACCTCCTGCCGCCTGATCACGCAGAAGTCAATGTCTATGTCCGGCATTGAAACCCTGTCCGGGTTCAGAAAACGCTCAAAGATCAGGCCGTATTTCATAGGGTCCACGTCCGTGATGCCGAGGCAGTATGAAACAATGCTGCCGGCGGCCGATCCTCTCCCCGGCCCAACCGGTATATCCCTTGAGCGCGCAAACGCGATAAAATCCGAGACAATCAGAAAATAGTCAACATAGCCCATGCGCGAGATCATCGAGGTCTCGTATTCGAGCCTTTCCCTGTAGTCTGGAGGGGCGTCCGGATATCTCACGGCGAACCCCTCGGCGCAGAGCTTTTTCAGATACTCCTCCGAGGAAAATCCCTCGGGAGGGTCAAATGCGGGGAGGTGCAGCTTACCAAATTCCAGCTCCACGTTGCACCGGCGGGCGATCTCGGCCGTGTTCGCGCAGGCCTCCGGCCTCTCGGGGAACAGCGCGGCCATCTCGTCACCGGATTTGACATAGAATTCCTGAGTCTGAAAGCGCATGCGGCTCTCGGCGTCCACCGTCGTGTTCGTCTGGATGCACATCAGCACATCCTGCGTATACGCGTCGCTTTTTTCAAGATAATGCGCGTCGTTCGTAACCACAAGTGGGATGCCCGTCTCGTCGGAAATCCTGATGATCCCCTTTGCCGCCTCCCTCTGCTCTGGTATGCCGTGATCCTGCAGCTCGAGGAAAAAATTGCCCTTCCCGAAGATATCGCACAGTTCGAGTGCGGCGGCCTTCGCGGCGTCGTATTCCCCTCGGACGAGCCTTTTCGGGATCTCTCCCGCCAGGCAGGCCGACAGCGCGATAATCCCCTCGCTATGCCTCCGCAAAAGCTCGAGATCAACCCTCGGTTTTATGTAAAAACCTTCGGTAAAGCCCATGCTCACAAGTTTTAAAAGGTTTTTGTATCCTGTTTCATTCTCGCAGAGCAGGACAAGGTGCCTCGCCTCGGCGTCGAGGTCATACTGCCTGTCCGTCCGTGAGCGCGGCGAAACGTAGACCTCGCAGCCCAGGATGGGCTTTACGCCCTCTTTTTTGCAGGCCTTGTAAAAATCAACCACACCGTACATCACGCCGTGGTCGGTGATCGCGACAGCCTCCTGCCCCAGCGAGCGAGCGAGTGCCGGCAGGCGCTCAATCCTGCAGGCGCCGTCCAGCAGGCTGTATTCGGTATGCAGATGCAGATGCGCAAATTCAGTCATTTTTTCGTTCCTCAATGCCGGAGAGCTCGATGAGCTTTCTGAGTCTGTGGTTAAGCCCAGAACGGGAGAGCTTCGGCGAGTGGAGCTCGCAGAGCTCTGAAAGCGACGCGTCCTCGTTATCAATGCGGAGTTCGGCCGCTTGGCGCAGCGCGGGCGTCAGCGAATCGAGCCCTTCTGTGTCCCTCAGTCTCCTGATCGCCTCAAGTTGAAGCTGGGCGGCGTCCACTGTCTTCGATATGTTCGCCGTCTCAAAATTAACCTTGCGGTTGACCGTATTTTTCAGGTCTTTTTCAACCTTGACCTCCATGATCTTCAGCGCAGAGGCCGGCGCGCCGACGCGTGTCAGAAAGTCTTCAATGCTCTCGGAATCCTTGAAATAAAGCACATATTTGGATTTCCTCAGCGTCTCTTTCGGCGTAAAATCCATGTCCAGCAGCAGCGTACGGAGCTCGCGGCTCACGCTGTAGTGCCGCGTGACCAGCTCAAGATGGTATTTCGTCTCAGGATTCGTAACCGAGCCCCCCGCGAGGAAAGCGCCCCTGAGAAACGCCTCGCGGCAGCAGCCATCTTCAACAACGGCCGCGTTCAGATGCAGCGCGGGCCCGCTGCGCGCGTCAAGCCCAAAAAGAGCCGCCACAGATGACAGCTTTCCGGCGTCTGACAGCAGCAGCGTGTATTTTCCCTTTTCGCTCCTGGCCGCCCCGTCAAAGTCAACCCCGAGCCGGAATTTGAGCAGCGCGCGCATCCGCTCGGAAAACTGACCGCTCTCGGTATTTATCTTCAGGAGGCCGGGTGAAAATGTGTTAGAAAAAAGGAAAGCGCCGTAAAGCTCCGACGAGGCGCAGCATTTTTTCCCAATCCTCAGGGCGCACAACTCTTTCTTTGTATCGGATGAAAAAGACATCGCCCTCCCCACTTTCCGTACGAATTGTCAGTTAAGGCAGCTCGACCATCATCCTGTCGTAGTGCCCGTATATGCCGGGACGGTGCCTGTGCTGCGCGTGCAGACGCATCAGCTGGAAGGCGAGCCTGTGCGGGTCGTGCCTCGCAAAATTCGACCCTCCGGAAAACAGGTCTCCCTCTACCAGATCAATCCCGGCCTCCCTGAATCTTTCGCTGTCCATCTCGGTCTGCCCCGCGCCCTCTGGGCTGTATCTTTCAAGCAGGCCCTTGGGAACCGGCGTTGAATTGACAAGGCAAATATCGAAGAGGTCCGGGCGGGAATGATCAAACAGGCTCTGAACGTGGTCAAACGCCGTGTATCCCTCCGTCTCGCCCTCCTGCGTCATGATATTGCACACATAGACTCTCAGTGCCCGCGACAAAGCCACGGTATCGCCGATGCCGGAAACGAGCAGGTTCGGGATAATGCTTGTATAAAGGCTCCCCGGCCCGAGCACAATCATGTCTGCGTTTCTTATGGCCTCGATGGTCTCCGGAAGGGGCTGCGGATTTTCCGGAACAAGCCTTATCTTGCTGATGCGGCAGTGCTGCTTTTTCTTGAATTCCATTATCTTGGACTCACCCAGCACCGCCCCGCCGTTTTCAAACTGCGCCTCAAGGTACACATCCGCGGTTGTGACCGGCAGCACCCTGCCCTTCACGGCCAGAACCTCGCTCATGCGGCGCACAGCTTCGTCGAACGTACCGCACACGCCGTCCAGCGCGGCGAGAAACAGGTTCCCAAAATTCTGCCCCGCGAGCGTGCCCTCCTTAAACCGGTAGTTTAAAAGTCGCTCCATCAGCGGCTCGGTATTCGCGAGCGCGAGTATGCAGTTCCTGATATCTCCCGGGGGAAGTATGCCCATCTCATGCCGAAGCACCCCTGAGCCCCCACCGTCGTCTGAAACGGCGACAATCGCGGTAATGTTGTCGGAAAATTCCTTGAGGCCGCGCAGCATGGTGGAGAGCCCAGTCCCGCCGCCGATGGCGACAATATTGGGCCCCACTGCCCGCGCCAGTTCTCTTTCGGCATCTTGCTCCTGCTGATCTAGATACTCCATCTCGTTCATATCTGTCGCCTTTCTCAGGTCTGTCTGATATCCGGTTCTCTGATTTCAGCGGGAGAGCGCGTTATGTCGCGGTGCTTGACGGAAGCGTTGTACCCCAGTCCGAGAATGTATCTGCATATCTCCTCCGCCATCGCTACGCTGCGATGCCTCCCGCCGGTGCATCCAACGGCGATCGTCAGCGCCGATTTGCCCTCATCCGCATAGTTTGGAAGCAGAAAATCAAAGAGCGGCGCCATCCTCCTGAGAAATTCCACCGTCATCTCCCACTTGAAAAGATATTCCCGCACATCGGCGTCAAGCCCCGTCTTTTCCCTGAGCTCCATTATATAAAAGGGATTCGGCAGAAACCTCACGTCGAAGACCAGATCCGCCTCAATCGGTATGCCGTATTTGAACCCGAAGGACATGACGTCCACCGACAGATATGTCTTCGACATCGCGCCCCCGCCGAAAATCTCGATGAGCTTTTCCCTGAGCTGCCCGCGCGTAATGTTCGAGGTGTCCAGAACATAGTCGGCGCGGTCGCTGAGCGGCGTGAGTATGCCCGACTCGCGCAGAATTGTGTCCTCCATGCTTTCTCCCTCGGCGTGCAGCGGATGCGGGCGGCGAGTCTCTTTATAGCGCGAAATGATCTTGCGGATATCCGCCTGCAAAAACAGGACCTTGACCTCGCATCCCATGTTTGACAGCTCCTCAAAAGAATCAAAAAGCTCCTTAAAATCCTGCCCTCCGCGGATGTCCGTCACAATCGCCACGCGCTCATACCGCCCCTTAGCGGCTATGCAGAACTCCGCAAATCTCGGGATAAGAGGAACCGGCATGTTGTCCACACAGTAATAGCCTATGTCCTCAAGGATGGAGGCCGCCTGGCTTTTCCCCGCCCCGGACATGCCTGTTACAACCAGTATTTCCATATATCATGACCAGCACGGCAACCGCGGCATCAAATATTCATCCGCCGCGCCGTCAGGCGCCGATCACCCTCACCTCTCTTTCAAGTCTTACGCCGAAGCGCGCGTAAACCGTCTCCTGGATGTGCGAAATCAGCCGAAGTACATCGTCGCAGGTGGCTCCCCCGACGTTTATGATAAACCCGGCGTGTATATCCGACACGCGCGCCCCCCCGATTTGAAATCCTCTTAGCCCGCTGTCGGTTATCAACTTACCCGCATAATATCCCTCCGGACGCTTGAACACGCTGCCCGCGCTGGGAAATTCAAGTGGCTGCGTGGAGCTGCGCCTTAATCGGAAATCGTCCATCCTCGCCTGTATCTCTTCTCGGTCGCCCCCCTCGAGCCTGAAAACCGTGCTCAGAATGAAGCTGCCGGGGTTTTCGGTGAAATAGCTGCGCCTGTAACCGAAACGGTGATCCTTGCCGTGGAGCTCAAATATCCCGCCTTCCTCCCCGAGGCAGACAGAGCGGACCACAATGTCCTTCATCTCGCCGCCGTATGCCCCCGCGTTCATGCAGACGCCTCCGCCGACCGAGCCCGGGATACCGTGCGCAAATTCCAGCCCGGAAAGGTGAGCGTCCCTTGCGAAGACCGCCGCCTTTGAAAGCAGCGTCCCCGCCTTTGCTTCAAGCTCATTTCCTCTGAGCTCTATTCCAGAAAGCCCGCCCGAGAGCTTTATTACCAGCCCTCGGACGCCGCTGTCCGACACGAGCAGGTTCGTACCGTTGCCCATTACAAGCACAGGCGCCGAAAAACGCCTGGCGCAGGCGCACAGCTTTGATACCTCTTCGGCGGAATACGGCGCCGCGAGCACCTCCGCCGGCCCGCCGATCTTAAACGAGGTGTGCAAGCTCATAGGTTCTTCTTCGAGAATACGCGCCGTCCCCGCCCCGGCACGGAGGGCGTCTGAAAAAGAGCTCAAAATAAGGCTACCCCCAATTTGAATCTAAGGCAGCGAAACGTGCCTCGGTTAAGTATATTTTGTAATCCAGCGGAATATCCCCCGCCGTGAAGTCCCCGGGATGCTATCTCCCAAGCATTGCCGCGCCGATTATGCCCGCGTCGTTCCCGAGCGTGGCGCGCTCAATCCGCGTCTGCGGCACATCGCGCGAGAATCTGTCGCGCCTGACATGCTCCATCAGCGGGACGAGCAGCGCGTCTCCCTCGTTGCTGATACCGCCGCCGATCAGGAGCATCTCGGGCTGAAAGATATTTATCATGTCCACAATCCCCGCCGCCAGGTACTTTGTATATATCTCAACGACCTCGCGTCCGGCCGCGTCGCCCTCGCGCATCGCCTTGTAAGATGTCCTGCCGCTGAGCTTGTTCAGGTCGTTTTCACACATCTTCCACATAATGCTGCCGGGGTAATTCTGCATGACCTCGCGCGTCGTCTTGATCAGGCCGGTCGCCGAGGCGTAAGCCTCCCAGCATCCGCGCCTGCCGCAGGTGCACTGCCTGCCGTCCACCTCAATGACAATGTGCCCTATCTCGGCCGCGCAGTCGTTAAACCCCGAGTATATCTTCCTGTTTATAATAATCCCGCCGCCGACGCCTGTACCCAACGTCACCATGACGACATCGGCGCAATCCTTTGCCCTTCCGGCCCAGACCTCTCCGAGAGCGGCGCAGTTTGCGTCGTTGCCCATCCGAACGGGGACCTTGCAGGCCTCCATAACCATGTCGCCGACCGGCGTATTCTTAAACGGCACATTCCCCGCGAACACCACCTTGCCCGCACCCCGGGTGTCGACGGCGCCCGGGCTCCCAATACCGATACCGATGATTTCACTCTGGATACTTATGCCGTATTCCGAGCAAACCGACATTACAACGCCGATTATGTCGTCCACAACCGGCTTTTCCCCGCGTTCCGCGCGCGTGGGAACAGATTTTTTAAGAATAATGTTGCAATCTTCGTCAACAAGCCCGCAAGCGATGTTCGTTCCCCCCAGGTCAACGCCAATATAGTACATTTTTCTCCCTCCAATTTTCCGCCATGTGCCCGCGCGGCGGATTTTTTATTCTGCAAAACTTCACGCTCCGCGGCGCACCGGGATGAATGCCAAGCGGACGGCGCATGAAGTTTTCGCGCATGTGGGTCGTGCCGGCCCACGCGCTTAAATCAAATCTGCTGCGCCGTTCAAGTGCGGCGTATGGCCGTCTTTGCTATGTTTTACAAAGCAAAGATATCTCTTCCGCGCCGCCTTAAAAAAAACGCGCGCATCCGCTCCTCGCTCGAGTTTATCACGAGCTCCTCAGGGAATCCGACGTCCTCGAGGAGCTGGACCGCGCGCGAAAACTCACCGACGCCGGTCATAAAATGCGCATCGGACCCCATCGCGACGGAAAGCCCGATCCTCATACACTCCTTCGCGATCTCGGCGCAGTTTTTTTCGCTGCCCCTCCTGACAATCGGTGAATGGCTGTTAATCTCGACTGTCTTGCCCTTTCGGAGGCACATTTCAAGCACCTCCGGTATAGAGAATCCGAAAGCGGGCGTTCCCGGATGGCCGATGCAGTCTATATACGGGTTTTCCAGCGCGCGGAGCAATGCCTTTGTGTGATCTTCCTCCGCCCCCGGCCTGAAAACGCTCTCGTGAAACGAAGCGATTACATAGTCGAGCTTTTTGAGTATCCCTTCCCCCAAGTCAACACTCCCGCTCGTGTCGAGTATGTTCAGTTCCGCCCCGCGAAGCAGAATAATGCCCAGCGTTCTGCGTGGAAGACAGTGAAGATTTCGGAAATGGAACTCGTTCGGCGCGTCTGAAAGAGCGGGAGCGTGATCCGTAATGGCGAGCGCCCGCAGACCCAGCCCGGAAGCCTGAAGGCAGTTTTCATAAACAGTGCTGTATGCGTGGTGGGATGCCAGCGTATGCGTGTGGAGGTCGGCAATAATATTCAATCTCAGTCCTCCGCGCCCAGGGCCGCCTGCTCAAAATACTCATTGAGCTTCTGTGTAAACTCCTGCGCCGCATTATAGCCCATCTTTTTATGCCGGTTGTTCATCGCCGCAACCTCGATAATAATCGCGAGATTGCGCCCTGGCTTCACCGGAACCGTAATCGAGGGCACCGGCACATCCAGCAATGTCGTGTACAAATTGTCCTCCCCGAGACGGTCATACTGGGCGCCCTCGCGCCAGACCTCAATGTTAATTATCAGGTCAATCTTCTCTGTCTGCTTTATCGATCCCATACCGAAAAGCCTTCTCGCATCGATTACCCCGATACCGCGCAACTCAATATAATGCCTGATAATCTCCGGGGCCGAGCCCACAAGCGTCTTCGCCGAAACGCGCTTTATATCCACCGCGTCGTCCGCTATGAGCCTGTGCCCGCGTTTTACAAGCTCGATCGCCGTCTCGCTTTTGCCCACGCCGCTCTCCCCGAGAAGCAGTATTCCCTCGCCGTAAACCTCGACGAGTACGCCGTGACGCGTTATCCTCGGCGCCAGCGCGACTTTTAGCGATGCTATCGCCGCGCTGATAAAGTACGATGTTGGGTCAAACGTGCGCAAAAGGGGGATCTTGTGCTCTTTTGCCATCTCGAGGCACTCGTCAAAAGGCTCAAGCCCGCGCGAAAGCACAAGAGCCGGAACCTTTTTTGAAAAAAGCACGTCAAAGACCGCGCGCCGATCCTCATAGCTGCGCGTCGAAAGATACGTATCCTCGACCTTGCCGAGAACCTGTATGCGGCTCGCGTCAAAATAGTCGAAAAAACCCGTCAGCTGAAGGCCCGGCCTGTTAATGTCGTCCGAGATGATCTGCGTTTTTTCATACCCCTCCGGAGCGTACAGAACCTCTAGGTTAAATTCCCTGATCAAAGCTCCGAGCTTCACACTGTAAAGTCCTTCCATATGCTTCCTCGTTTCGTTTTGCATAAAGCGCATGCTCAAATATAACGGCGCCGCACAGCCGACCTTTTAAAAAATTTTGCATCTTGCCGCCGCGTAATATTATATACAACTTCGCGTGCTTAGGCAATGTATTTATGGCATATACAAAGTATTTTTAACTCCAATGATGATTCGCCTCTTTAATCTCGCGCATAATAGTAACCAAAGATCGCTATGATCACTTGACATATGCAAGCCCAAGGTGTACTATATATATTGCACCGGAAGGGTATACTGACTATATATAGTATAATGCATAAGCATTTCAGGGGGATGTTGAAAATGAAGACGGTTAATGAGGCGACACAGCTCAGCCTCAGCGCTGAATTTGGCGTTGAGGATTTTCGCATTGCCGGCATAAAAAAACGGGACGGGAGAATCGCTGAATTTGACCTTTCCAAGATTGCCGCGGCCATAGACAAGGCCTTCTGCGCAACATATAAGACCGACAAGCGCCTTGAGGCCGAGCGCCTCGCGGGCAAGGTGCTCGACATTCTCGAATCGGAGGGCGACCCCACGCCCGGCGTCGAACATATACAGGACGTTGTCGAGCGCGTGCTTATCGATCACGGCTATGTGAAAACCGCGAAGGCGTATATCATCTACCGTGCGGAGCGCAGCCGCTCCCGCGAGATGAATACGCGCCTGATGAAGATCTATGAGGACATCACGTTCTCAAGCTCGTCGGAGAGCGACATAAAGCGCGAAAACGCGAACATCGACGGCGACACAGCGATGGGCACGATGCTGAAATACGGCTCCGAGGGGGCAAAGCAGTTTTACGAGATGTTTGTTTTAAAGCCATCTCACGCCGAGGCGCACCGAAAGGGCGAGATCCATATCCACGATATGGATTTTCTGACGCTCACAACGACGTGCTGCCAGATCGACATCATTGAGCTGTTTAAGGGCGGGTTTTCAACCGGACACGGCACGCTGCGCGAACCTAACGACATAGCTAGCTACACCGCGCTGTGCTGCATCGCGATCCAGTCCAATCAGAACGACCAGCACGGCGGGCAGAGCGTTGTTAATTTTGACTACGGCATGGCGCTCGGCGTAAAAAAGACGTACCGGCGCCTCTACAGGGAAAACCTTGCCCGCGCGCTTTCCATATACCTTGAGAAAGACGTGACCGGCGCCGAGCTCAAGCCCATCCTGGCAAAAGCGGCCGAGCTCTCAGGTCATTTTCCGGCGCTTACGAAAAGCGATGAATACCGCGAGTGTGAGCTCAGGCTTTTGACAGAGGTCTTCGTCGATGAGGCGACGTGCGCTAAGGCGCAGGCGTTTTCTCAGAGGCGCGCCGAGGTGGAGACCGACAGGGCCACCTTCCAGGCGATGGAGGCGTTCATCCATAACCTGAACACGATGCACTCGAGAGCCGGCGCGCAGACGCCTTTTTCCTCAATCAACTATGGGATGGACACCTCGCCGGAAGGGCGCATGGTCATCAAAAATGTGCTGCTCGCCACAAAGGACGGGCTCGGCGGCGGGGAAACGCCTATATTTCCTATACAGATCTTCCGCGTCAAAGAGGGCGTGAGCTACAACAAGGAGGATCCGAATTACGACCTTTTCAGGCTCGCGATGGAGGTCAGCGCGCTGAGGCTTTTCCCGAACTTCTCATTTCAGGACGCGCCCTATAACCTCCACTACTACAAGGGCACGCCGGAAACGGAGATCGCCTATATGGGCTGCCGCACAAGGGTCATCGCGAATGTGTTCGATCCCTCCAAGGAGATATCCAACGGGCGCGGCAACCTCTCGTTTACGAGCATAAACCTTCCGAGGATCGCGATAAAATCCGGCGGAAACTCGGAGATATTCTTCGAGGAGCTTGACCGAAAGATCGACCTTGTTATCGAGCAGCTGCTCGACAGGTTTTCTATCCAGGCGAAAAAGCGCGTGCGCAACTTTCCGTTCCTGATGGGCGAGGGCGTATGGATCGGCAGTGAAAAGCTCGGCCCCGACGACGAGGTGGGCGAGGTCTTGAAGCACGGAACGCTCACTGTCGGCTTTATCGGCCTGGCCGAGGCGCTGAAGTCGCTTACGGGCTCGCACCACGGCGAGAGCGAGCTCTCGCAGAACCTCGGGCTTGAGATAATCGGCCACATGCGCGAGCGCATGGATGATGAGGCAAAAAAAACCGGGCTGAACTTCTCTCTGATCGCGACGCCGGCCGAGGGCCTTTCCGGCCGCTTTGTCAAGATCGACCGCAAGGAGTTCGGCAAAATCGACGGCATAACGGACAAGGACTATTACACAAACAGCTTCCATATACCGGTCGGGTATAATATCACGGCCTATGATAAAATCAGGCTGGAGGCGCCGTACCACGCGCTCACGAATGCCGGGCATATCACATATGTCGAGATGGACGGCGACCCGGCACAGAATATCGAGGCGTTTGAGAAGATTGTCCGCGCGATGAAGGAGCAGGGAGTGGGCTACGGCTCGATCAACCATCCAGTTGACCGCGACCCCGTGTGCGGCTTTTCCGGCATCATCCGGGACCAGTGCCCCGGATGCGGCAGGCGGGAGGACGACGGCGTCCCGTTTGAGCGCATCAGGCGCATAACGGGCTACCTCGTCGGCACGCTCGACCGCTTTAACAACGCCAAGCGCGCCGAGGAGCACGACAGGATCAAGCACTGCTGAGAGCAGGTGCCTCATCAGATGCAGGAACTTAACGTCGCCTCAATAACACATGATTCAATTGTGGACGGTCCCGGGCTTCGTTACGTCGTATTCGTCCAGGGCTGCATACACAACTGCCGCGGATGCCACAATCCCAAGGCGATCCCGTTTTCCGGCGGCGCCGTGATGCACCCCGATGAGATAATGGATGACATCTCGCGGAATCCGCTGCTCTCAGGCGTGACCTTCTCCGGAGGCGAGCCGTTTTGCCAGGCGGAGGCGCTCTGCGGGCTCGCCGAGATGATACGGGATCAGGGCCTCGGACTCTGGATTTACTCCGGGTATACCTTCGAGCAGCTTCTCGCGCTGAAGGATCAGCATGTGCAAAAGCTGCTGTCGTTTGCCGACGCGCTTGTGGACGGCCCGTTTGTGCTCGAAAAAAGGACGCTGGCAAAGCGATTTGCCGGCAGTGAAAACCAGCGGATTATAGATGTGAGGGCCTCACTTGAACACGGCGGAGCCCGCCTTCTTGAATACTAAGCGGTGATTATATAATATGAGGGGCGCGCCGGAACCCGCGCGCCCCGCCTATCATTGACAGCACCAGTTCAAAGAATCGCCTGCTGCGCGGGCCGTCAAATTCACAAAAGTATATGCCCTGCCATGTTCCGAGCACAGGCGAGCCATTTTTAACCACCAGCGTCTGCGAGCAGCCCACGCACGACGCCTTCAGGTGCGCCGCCGAGTTGCCCTCTGAGTGCGTGAAATCATCCCTGTCCGGAAAGGCGGCGGAGAGCCCGACAATAAGGTCGCGAGCGACGTCCGGGTCGGCATTCTCGTTTACCGTGATTGCGGCTGTTGTATGCGGGCAGAATACAACGCAGAGACCCTCCTTAACGCCGCTCTGGGAAACCGCCTGTCCGACCTGTGGCGTGATGCCGATCAACCCCTCTCGCGGCGTCCTAAGATTGAATTCATATATCGACATATTGATCCTCCTTTGTTTATAGGGCAACACCGCACAAAGAACGTCTGACGACTTTGCGCGCGTCTTGTTTGTGATTTTACCGCCATATATCACAAAAATTCTTGTGAATACATACAGTATTCACTGCGTTTTTTTGTTTCATCTGACGAGAAAATCGCTTACGCAATACACACAATCTCTGTGCGGCATTGCCATAGACGTCCGTCATATATGCGAAATCCGTTTCACTAATCGATTAAATCTGATTTTACCACTTTTTTATAGATATATCAAATCTTAACGGCAAAAAAATCATACGATATCGCGGCTGAAACGAGGCATAATAATAACGCGCAAGTTGCGCAGAAAAAAGCAAGGAGTGAAGCAGTTATGGCAAATCTGACCTCCAAGGAACTCACAGCGCTGGAAGATCAGCTTGGATACGAACAGGTTCTAATTAAAAAATACCGCACAATGTCAAACCAATGCAACGACACTGCGCTCAAAACAAGACTCGAGGGCATAGCCAGCAAGCACCAGCAGCATTACGACAAGCTTGCCGGCTTCTTGAAGTAAGGAGGGGACGAATATGATGAGCAACACAAATAACATGACCGCCGGAACCATGGGCGACAAGGAAACTCTCGGCGATTGCCTCGCCAGTCAGAAGCTGGCAACCTCCGCGTACAACACCTTCGCGGGTGAATGCGTCAACGCTCAGCTCAGAGATGAATTCCTGAATATCCTCAAAGAGGAACACTGCATCCAGTCAGATCTTTTCAATGAGATGCAGACGCGCGGATGGTATCAGGTGCAGCCCGCCGATTCTAATGAGATTACAAAGGTTCGCCAGAAATTTATAGGCTAAAAAAGGCGACAGCACACTTTTTCACTGATAGCTGAAGGCTCTGCCGGCATTGGATTTTTCCAATGCCGGCTCCTTTTTCAGGTTTCGCGGGTATTAAGCGGCTTTTCAAATATAGTGCTTGCAATTGCGGGTTATTTATGCTAGTATAATTTAGCTTGGAAAAATTCGATAAGCGCCGCTAGCTCAGTTGGATAGAGTGTCTGGCTACGAACCAGAAGGTCGGGGGTTCGAGTCCCTTGCGGCGTGCCAAAAATTCGCCCATTAACGGGCGGAACACTATGAGGACCTGAGAAATATTTTCTCAGGTCCTCTTTTACGCGGAATACGATTATACTATGAATTTGACTTTCTATATTCCGCAAAAACCATCAAATTCCTAATATCACAGCACAACCGTATCACCGAACCAACTAAAAATATAAGTGCCCACACAGACGTATATGTAGCGCCGCTACTTCTTTCAATTTTTTCAAAATAAAAGCATGTATTTGTTTTTTTTAGTCTAAAGTGGTTGTTAATCTTTTTTCTGCCAAAATAAAGAAGCCACATATGAGTTAAAACAGGAAAAGTAAAAAAGAAAAAAAACAACATGTTTCCCATTAAGAAAAATACTAGGAAATAGAGAACACTAACAATAAAAGCAATCGACATAACTTTAAGAGATAAAACTGTAGCTTCATAAAACCATTCGACAAATTTGGGATTACATTCTCCAATAGGATATGAAACAGTCTTGTCCACGTTACCGTATCACCTCTCCTAATATAACCTCTATCTTTAGGTCGATTATAGCATACAAAAATTTCAAAAACCAGAGGCCTACCCCCATATTTTATGTCACATTCACGCTGTCGCCGCTCCCGCTTGTGCTTTTTCTACTTCTGATTGTAGGGGACTCAGAGACAAATGGAGGCAGATTGTATTTTTTTCATTTCAGGCCTCTTGGCGTGTCCGCCCAGTTTTTTTATCAAGCTTAATTAAATTTGAACCTGAAACGACGAATTGTTCTTTTTTTTGCATTATTATTGCGATTTTTTTGTTTCGTCAGCGGCCTCAGGGGAAAAATTTTTTCTTGATTTTAAAATTTGAACTGTATATAATATGGGGCATTAGCTTAAATGAGGCTGAAAAAAGACAATCCCGGTGATTTTGTATTCGTAAAGGAGAGATTTCAATGTCGGCACATTACGATCCGTATGAAAACATGCTGATGGTGCTCGAAGGCGCTGCCGGAAAGCTTGGTCTTCAAGAGAAGGATTATGTAACCCTTAAATACCCCGAGCGTGAGCTCAAGGTTTCTATCCCGGTTGTCATGGACAACGGGGATACGAAGGTCTTCGAGGGTTACAGGGTTCAGCATTCAAGCGTGCGCGGCCCCTGCAAGGGAGGCATTCGCTATCATCAGGACGTCAATATGAGCGAGGCCAAGGCTCTGGCGGCCTGGATGAGCTTCAAGTGCGCGGTCGTCAATATCCCATATGGCGGCGGCAAGGGCGCAGTCAAGGTCGACCCTGCCGAGCTGTCGAAGGGCGAGCTTGAGAGGCTCACCCGCAGGTTTACTGCCGGCATAGCCCCGATCATTGGCCCATACAGGGACATTCCCGCTCCCGACGTCAACACGACCGGCGAGATCATGGGCTGGATCATGGACACCTATTCGGCACTTCAGGGCAGCCTAACGCCCGGCGTCGTAACCGGAAAGCCGCTTGAGCTCGGCGGCTCGCTCGGCCGCCCCGAGGCCACCGGCCGCGGCGTTATGCTCGCCGCCCGCGAGCTGCTGTCAAAGCTAGGCAAGTCCTTTAAGGGCACGCGCGTCGCCATCCAGGGCATGGGCAACGTCGGCGGCACGGCGGCGAGGCTTCTCCACGACGAGGGCTGCGTCATCGTTGCGATAAGCGACGTCTCAGGCGGCATCAGCAAGGACGACGGGCTTGATATCCCCACCATCTGCGATTTCCTCATGGCAAAGCGCGGGAATCTTCTCTCGGGCTATGACGCGCCCGGCATTGAGCGCATCTCGAACAAAGACGTGCTCGTCTCCGACGTCGACGTGCTGATCCCGGCCGCGCTTGAGAATCAGATTGACGCCGAGGTCGCACCGAACGTCAAGGCCAGCCTGATTATCGAGGCCGCTAACGGCCCGACGACATTCGAAGCGGACGAGATCCTCGAAAAAGCCGGAAAGACAGTTGTGCCGGACATTCTGGCGAACGCCGGCGGCGTTGCCGTTTCGTACTTTGAGTGGGTTCAGAATCTCCAGCGGTTCTATTGGGAGGAGGCCGAGGTCAACAACAGGCTTGAGTCCCTTATGGTCGCCGCCTTCAACAATGTCTGGGACATGGCGAAAAAGCACGGCTCTACACTACGTCTGGGCGCCTACATGGTCGCCATTGAGCGTATCTCGCAGGCGCAGAAGAGCCGAGGCATATTCCTTTAATATTCAAAATACTGACAGCGCGACCGCCCGGAATAAAACTTCCGGGCGGTTTTTGGTGCCAAAAGGCCCCTCCGGCTTATCGCCGGAGGGGCCAAAAGCCCTGTCCTACTGGATCTGAACCTTCTTGAGCCTCGCGAAGCGCGGAAGGCCGTGCTCCTTTTTCATATCGGGCTCGCCCTGAATAAGCGGGAGCGCATAATCAATAAACGGCTGGAGTATCCCATTCCCCGCGTCGTTTATCCACTCACGCGGCACCTTTTTCTCCACGTTCGCGACTTCGGTCAGTCCAATGAGCTTTATATCGCACTTATATGGCTCCTGCGAAACGCGCTCGAACGCGACCATCTTGTCTGTAATCCCGGCAACAGCGCTCTCAACGGCGGTTTTTCCTGCCATCATGCTCTCGGCAATATCCGTTGCAGACGCCGAGTGCGCGGCGCAGCGCTGGAGCAGGCTGAGCTCAATCCCGCGGACCTTCGCGCCGGTCTTGACCTTGACGCTGTGCGCCAGATATGCGGCAAGCCCGCCCATCTGCTGGTGGCCGAACGCATCCTTCGCCTGGGCGCCGTCGGTCGCGTATTCGGCGATATACTTGCCGTCCGCGTCGCGGATGCCTTCGGAAACGGCGATTATCGCCTTGTGGTGCTTGTCGTAGACCTTCTTGACGTCGTCGAGGAAGGTGTCCATGTCAAACGGAACCTCGGGGAGATAGATAAGATCCGGTCCTTCGCCCACATGGCCGGCGAGGGCGGAGGCGGCAGTGAGCCAGCCGGCGTTGCGCCCCATGATCTCGATAACCGTGATCATGCCAATGTCGTAGACGCGCGCGTCCCTGTGAATCTCCATGCAGGAGGTGGCGATATACTTCGCGGCGCTGCCGAAGCCGGGGCAGTGATCCGTGCCGTAGAGGTCGTTGTCGATCGTCTTCGGTATGCCCATGATGCGGCACTCGTATCCGGACTTGAGCATGAACTTTGAAATCTTGGTGCAGGTGTCCATAGAGTCGTTGCCGCCGTTGTAGAAAAAATAGCGCACGTCGTACTTTTTGAAGATCTCAAGAATGCGCTTAAAATCAGTGTCGTCCTTGTCCGGGTCGGCTATCTTATACCTGCACGAGCCGAGCGCGGAGGACGGCGTGTTCTTCATCAGCTCAAGCTCGCTTGGGTCTTCCATGCCCATGTCAAAAAGCACGTCGTCAAGCACGCCCTTTATGCCGTGAGCCGCGCCCAGCACTCGCGTGATCTGCCCCGCGTCGAGCGCGGCGCGGATAGCTCCGTAAGCGCTGGCGTTTATTACCGACGTCGGCCCGCCGGACTGCCCTATTATACATGCCCCTCTTAGTTCACTCATCTTTTATATTCCTCCCGATATTCTTCCTCCCGCGTAAGGCGGGTGATTTTCTTAGGGTAATATATCATATCCGCACCAAAATTGCAATTTATCTATCACAACAACGAGAAAGTTTTCTTATACATTATATTTGTGGATATCTACGCTTGATTTTGTCCCAAATAGCTGATAAAATCAGAAAAGCTCAGAATGGAAGTATTATAAGGAGATGGGATTATGGCTATTGTCAATACAAGGGACATGTTTAAAAAGGCCTATGAGGGCGGATACGCGATAGGCGCGTTTAATGTTAACAATATGGAGATCGTCCAGGGCATAACCGAGGCCGCAAAGGAGGAAAACGCCCCGCTCATCCTCCAGGTTTCCTCCGGCGCCAGGAAATACGCCAAGCACGTATACCTTATGAAGCTCATTGAGGCCGCGATTGAAGACACCGGCCTGCCGATAGCCGTCCACCTCGACCACGGCGATACCTTCGAGCTCTGCAAGGACTGCATCGACGGCGGGTTCACGTCCGTTATGATCGACGGCTCGCACCACAGCTTTAAGGACAACATGGCTCTCACGAAGAAGGTCGTCGAGTATGCCCACGAGAGGAACGTCACGGTTGAGGGCGAGCTTGGAAGGCTTGCCGGCATTGAGGACGCAGTCAATGTATCCTCCGAGGACGCGTCTTACACCGACCCCGACCAGGTTGAGGAATTTGTCAAAACAACCGGCGTCGACTCGCTCGCGATTGCCATCGGCACGTCGCACGGAGCCTATAAATTTAAACCCGGCCAGAATCCGCAGCTCCGCTTCGACATCCTTGAGGAGGTCTCAAAGCGCCTTCCCGGATTCCCGATCGTCCTGCACGGCGCCTCGTCTGTCATGCCGGAGTTTGTCAAGATGATCAACGAAAACGGCGGAAAGATGCCCGACGCCATTGGCATCCCCGAGGACATGCTCAGGAAGGCAGCCACGATGGCTGTCTGCAAGATCAACATCGACTCCGACCTCCGCCTCGCGATGACCGGCTCAATCAGGAAATATTTTGTCGAGCATCCCGACCATTTTGACCCCAGGCAGTATCTCACTCCCGCTAGAAGCAACATTAAGGATCTTGTCCGCCACAAGCTCATAAGCGTCCTCGGATGCAGCGGCAAGGCGTAATCTCCCTAAAAACATCGGTTTTAAGCGGCCGGCGCATAACGCGCCGGCCTTTTTATGGCTTTTTTCGCAGTTATACTATTATTTTGTGTGATTTTTTATTCGCGTTGCCAAAATAGGTAATTTGTGATATAGTTAAAATGTTAAAATGTGCGGTCATTATGAAAAATGACTGCAGAGAAGCGAAAAAGCAGAGGTAATCAGCAGATTCTTAACAGATTTCGGAGGTGCAAAAAAATGAAGAGAACCCTGTCCCTTATCCTGACAGCAGCCCTTGTTCTGTCTCTGATGTCCTTCCAGCTTTCCTCGGCCGCCCCGGCAAGCCACCTGATTATCAATCAGGCCTACGGCCGCGCAGACAAAGCCGACGCGGCGATTTCCCACTGCTTTGTCGAGCTGTACAATCCCACCGACGCGGCGGTCGACATTTCCGGATATTCTCTGCAATACGCCGATACGGGCGCCGCGTGGCAAAAGCTTGACCTTGCAGGCTCCATCCCCGCGGGGCACTCGTATCTTATCCGCGGAGGGACGCTGGACGGGCTCTCCACAAGGTATGCTATACCTGATTTTGACATCAGCTGGGACAGGCTTTTCAGCAACGACCTGTTTAAGATCGCGCTGGTGGAAAATAAGACCGCGCTCAGCGTCGTAAATCCGACCGCGGCCGACGGCGTAATCGACCTTCTGGGCGCCGGGGCAAAGATCGACTATGCCGAGACAAAGGCTATTGACGGCATCTCCAAGCAGAAGACGGCCCGCCGCATCGCCTTTTCAGACACCGACAACAACAGCGTGGATTTTGAGGTGCTCGACTACCGTGCCTCCGGCATCTCCGACGCAAGGCTTGCGGAGGTCAGGCCGCGCAGCCTGAAGGATGGAGCATGGAGCTCAGATGCAGAGCCGCCTATCCCTTCCGAGAGGGAGCTCATGTTCTCGATTCCCGCGGGGCTTTACACCTCGCAGCAAAGCCTTGTGCTTTCAACCGATTTTAAGGACGCCTTTGTCCGGTATACGCTTGACGGCTCCACGCCGACGGCGCAGTCCGCAGTCTATGAGGCCCCGCTTACAATCAAAGACCGCACGAGCGACCCGAACGTTTTATCAGCTATCAGAAACATAAGCAGCTCGGGTAACGAGACGCCGCCCGCCGCAAACGTCTCCAAGGGCACCGTCGTCAAGGCCGCCGCGTTCAGTTCCTCCGGCAAGATGCTTTCCTCAGTTAAGACAAATACATATTTCGTATTTTCAAACGCTTTTTCAAAATATAAGCTCCCGATAATCTCTCTTTCAACCGACAGGGCGAACTTCTTTGATTCCACGACCGGCATCTATATGAGGCCGAATTTCGAGAACTCCGGCGCGGAGTGGGAGCGCCCTGTCTACATCGAGATCTTCGAGGAAGACGGCACGCCGGTTGTTTCACAGGGCATGGGCACGCGCATCCACGGCGGATGGACCCGCCGCATCCCGCAAAAATCGCTCAGGCTTTACGCCAAGAAGGGCTATGACGCCGACCATCCCGCTCTTGACTATGACATCTTTAAGGGTACGGCGAAGGACATCTACGGCGACCCGATTACCTCCTTCCGCAGGATTATCCTTCGCAACAGCGGAAACGACAACCCCAGCAGCTTCGCAACTGCCACGATGCTGAGGGACGGGATGATGCAGCGCCTTGTCGAAGACCTCAATATGGACACTCAGGCCTACAGGCCGTCAGCGCTGTTTTTAAACGGCGAGTTCTGGGGGCTTTACAACATCCGCGAGCGCTATGACAACGAGTATATCGGCGCAACCTACAGGATTTCGGACATAAACAAGGTGGCCATGCTGGAGCTCAACATGGACTGCAACAACATCCCGGAAATCGGCGAGGGCGACGCCTCCGACGTTGCGGCCTACAACGAGATGTACAGCTTTTTCAGCGGCAACTCGCTGGCCTCGCAGGAAAACTATGAAAAGGCTCTTACGTATATCGATGAGGACAATTTCATCGACTATTTCGCCTCCGAGATCTACTTTGACAACACCGACTGGCCGGGCAACAACGTTGTTATCTGGCGATACAAAACAGATGCGCTCAATCCCGGCGCGCCCTACGGTCAGGACGGAAGATGGCGCTGGATGCTGAAGGACACCGATTACGGCTTCCGAAACCTCTATAGCAACACGCTGAACTGGGCGACGAGCACCGTAGGCGTAAACGGCAATGCGCCCTGGTCGACGCTAATGTTCAGAAAACTGCTTGAAAACGACACGTTTAAGGCAAAGTTCATTAATCGCCTCTGCGGTATTATGAACACCAATTTTAACCCGGCGTATGTCGCGTCGGAGGTAAATGCGATGCGCTCCGCCGTTGAGACCATCATACCGGAGCAGTTCGCGCGCTGGCGCGGCAATCCGAGCAATCTAAGCGCCTGGAACACGCAGGTAAACGGTCTTGTCAACTTTGCAAACGGGCGCGCCGCGGTCGTAAGGGCCAATCTCGCGGGCAAGTTCGGCCTCCAGTCCGCGCAGACCGTGACCACCTCGGCCGACCCGGAGATGGGCTTTATCTCCTTAAACGGCATCGACATCGCATCCGGCACGAAGGGCGTGGCCGACCCGAAAAACTGGAGCGGATACTACTTCCAGGGCACTGCGCAGACGTTTAAGGCCGTTCCGAACGAGGGCTTCCGGTTTGTCAGATTCATTGTCACCTCGGGCTCCGGCCAGCCCGCCTCAGACTATGACGGCACAATTACCCGGAATGTGCCGGGCGGCGGCATGAAGGTTGAGGCCGTGTTCGAGGCGGTTCCGGTCAACAAGGCCCCGGTTATTGAGCGGGTTGACGTAGTGGACGAAGTCACCGGCCCCACTTGTATTGTCAGGAGGTTTGTCCCTGTTGTCTCAGACGACGGACTGCCTGGCGGAGCACTCACGTACAAGTGGGACGTCATTTCCTCCCCAGAAATATGTGCTTTTGACCCAGATGCAGAAAGCACCTTCATAAGTATCATCGCCTCCGGAATTTACAAAATCAAACTGGAGGTATCCGACGGAGAGCTCTCGTCCGAATACATCTTCGACTACATTGCCACCGAGGACATGTTCACCGACGGGGTCACATCGACTGAAAACCTCACGGGGGCGGATATTGTCTCCGGATACGCCGCGAATCTCATCCTGCGCATAAAGGGCAGGAACATCGCGGGCGAGAAGATCACGATTGTAATGGAAGCTCCCGAGCCTATTACGCAGACAGTAACGGCCCCGAGCGATGACTTCACGGCTGCCCTCCGCATTCCGAAAGCGCCGTCCGCGGGGGAATACCTTGTTTACGCCCACATGGGAGAAGCTTTTGTAAGCTCCTCCAGTATTATCACCGTCGTCCCGCGTGACGACGCGATCTGGACTGTCGGCCTCAGCAGGGACGGCGGCAACACGCTCGCCAGCTTCCGCCGGGCGATCTCCCCCGGCGCGGGCGGCTATGAGGTCAGCGTCAACAGCGCGGCGAAGGCCGTCGCGGCAGGCTCGGGCAACACGCTGATCATCAGCCACGCGGCGCAGCCCGGCGACGTTTTTAAGATCTCAAAGGTAAGGTATGCCGACCTCTTCCCAAGCTACACGTTCACATTTACCGTGACGTTCCCATCTTCTCCGGCCTGACAGGCATAATCATCCACCCATAATGCAACAAGGCCCGAAAAGGCCCGGCTTCCCGCGTAACTGCGGGGAGCCGGGCCTTCTTATCACTGAGATGCGCCTTTTTTCCTTCTGTCGTATTTGTCGCTGTACATGAGCCTGTCGGCCTCTCGGAGCATTTGCCTCAGATCTTCGGAGATGTCTCCCCTAAGCACGCTGCCGAGCGCGATGCCCGCTCCTCCGAACTCTCCCGCGTTGTGCTCGGCGAAGCGCTCATGTATCCTTTGGCAGAGGCTGTCAAGCTCCTCCCTGCTGCTGTTCGGGATCAGTACGGCAAACTCGTCTCCCCCTATCCTGGCAGCAAATGCCCTCTCCGGGCTGGAATCAAGAATCGCGGCGGCCGCGGCCTTGAGCATCTCGTCTCCCACAAGGTGCCCATACTTGTCGTTTACTCGCTTCAGCAGGTTTACGTCTCCGAAAACAATGCCAAGGGGCAAAACGTCCTCCCCCGACCACGCGCTCAGCCGCTCAGTGTATGAATTGCGGTTGAAGAGCCCCGTAAGCTTGTCATAGGTCGCCGATTCCTCAAGCAGGCGGAACATTGAGTACAGCTGGGTTATCTCCTGTATCTCCGCGAAATACCCTACAACCTCCCCGTTTTCCTCACATTCCTGTATTATTATCCTGTAATGTTGCTCAGATCCGCCCGTCTCAACCGTCAGGATACTGTTGTCATACTCGGATATCCTTCCGTTTTGCAGCTTGATCCATCTGCTGTTGAAATCATCGAAATTAAATCCGGTTTCGGGCATTCCCAGTCCGGAAAGCAGCATCTTCGCCTTCGGGTTACAGTCGATCACCAGCTTTTCCGCGTCGAGCACCATGATCATGCTCGAAAAGTTATTGTATATCCATTGCCTGGATGTGATGACGATGTTCGCCGTGCTCATCACTCCGAGAACCAGATAGAACATGACAAGCAGCATTACAGAGCCGTAGATCGTGATATCATACTGAAAATACACAAAATTGAACACAACTATAATATTGCTGAGCACAAGCGCAAGCATCCCGGTCATCATCAGGATGATCGGACGCCTTGAATATTTGGGCATAAGGACAAAAGTCTTGATAAGCAGCAGGGAGGCCGTGACTATCAGCGCGTATGAATAAACACAGTGGATGTAAAACCACGGGCCGTATTCCATCATCACCATCCTGGCGGGAGGCTCGCTTATATAGTAAACATTCGTGACCAGCAGCCATCTGAGCGGACTGATGGAAATCGCAGCGGTTATCACCGGCACGATCAGAAGCAGCCCCGTAATGTCCCACCATCTCTGCCTGCCGACCAGCTGTGACCTGACGTGCTGAAATGCCAGCGCCGGGCCAAAAGCGATGCCGACATACTTCAGCAGATGCACCTTGAGGGCAAGCTCCCTGTCCGGGATAACGTAAAGCATTGCGGTGCCGAGAACCCAGATAACCAGACAAACGCAAAAAGCCCGCAGATAAACGGGCTTGCTTTTTTTCTTGCGCGGAGAAAACGTCAGCGCGAAGATTAGTACCGCAGCCCCGCAAATTAGCAGGGACACAACCGCATAAATGATATTAGACATAGAAAATTCTCCATGCGAGAAAAACACGGCAGCCGTGGCCACCGAGACTTTTGTCCGCTTTCTATCATGCTTTTCTATATTTCTTCTATCATTCTGCCTTTGTTCTTTTGTTCTTTTGCTCTTTGCGAGCTATTTATGTAACAGTATTATATCTCACATTCCGTGCTTTTTCAAGAGCTGTTTTTCAACCTTAAAATCCTTTTTTCGAATCTATTCGCCTTAATACGAAAATTTGAGTTGAAAACATATGGCGTTTCATTATATAATAAAAGGTAAGCTAGCTTCGGTTATGCTCAGTACTGGACGCAGACACGAGAGGTGGACAATGGTTCTTAAGCCCGATGAACAGAAAAAGCTTCATGCCATCACATATATGATACTGCTCGAGTTTGACAAAATTTGCAAGAACTTTGACATACCGTATATCCTGATAGGCGGGACGCTTCTTGGGGCAGTCAGGCATAAGGGATTTATCCCTTGGGACGACGATATCGACGTCGCTCTTCTTCGTGAGGACTATGAACGCCTTCAGGAGATCATGCCAAAGGCCTTGAGAAGCGAGTTTTTCTGGCAGGACTGGAACACAGAGAAAAACTATCCCCAAAACTTTGCCAAGATTCGCGTGAAAGGCACGGTTTACGCCGAATCGAACATGAACGCCTGTGAAAATAAGGGGATCTATATCGACATTTTCCCGCTCGACAACGTCCCCGAGTCGCGCTTGAGTTTTCTCCTTTTTAGAATACGTCACACGTTATTGCGAGTACTGATTTTTGCTAAGCTCATCGGACGAGAATATCGTTCACTCTCGGTTTTACATGCGCTTGCGGGGTTTGTCTCCAGCTTTTTTTCTATCGACTTCCTGAGAGGCGCGCAGAACAGGGTATATAAAAATCTGAAGAGCATAAAAACCGGCAAGGTGTGTAATATCTTCGGATCATGGGGAATGCGCCGCGAAACCTTTAATAAAGACTGGATCTTCCCGCTCGGAGAAGCCGAGTTTGAAACCAAAACCTTTCCCGTTCCGAGAGACTGCCACGCCTTTCTCTCTCATCTTTACGGCGACTACATGGAGCTCCCCCCCGTGGAAAAGCGCGTGTCGCATCACAAGATTGTAGAGCTTGACTTCGGGCCGTATACAAATATCTGATCCGTCGCTCCGTTGTATTTTTTGAGAATTGTATCCTATGAATCTTTTGCTGCCGAGGTATTCAGTTGCCGTCAGAAAAAAAAGTGAAAAACCAAAACCCAATGGCGGATGTCGTCTACAGACTGTTTAAGCTGAACGCACTGTACGGAATTTTCAGCTTTCTGATAATCTTCGTATCTTCCGCCGTATTTGAAAACGCGCAGACCGGCCTGCTTGTCACAAGCACGGCCAGCTGTGTTCTTTTTTGCTGCTCATTTTACCTTGAGGCCTGGCACTTCGGCTCACGTGAGCTAGGGCTTGAGCATTATGGCAGGTCGGATTTTAAAAGACAAAAAGGGGCCGTGGCCGGCCTTTTATCCCAGCTTCCCGGGCTTTTTACGGTTATCCTTGCGATTGTGTTTTTTGAAAAGGCCGGTATCTTCAAATATCTTTGCCTCTTCCAGCAGGTGCTCTATTCCCCATTTACATGGCTCTTCTCTATCCTTGAGGGTGCGCAGCCTTTTATTTTCCTGCTGCCCGTTCCGCTCATGCCCATATTCACATACGCGGGGTACCTCGTGGGGCACACGGGAAAGCCGCTTTACAGCCTGCTCTTTAAAAAGGACGGCAGCCCGCCCGCGCGCTGATTTCCGATACATATATCTGCGATTCCCCCATATTAGTTAACATAGAAGACTTTGGGGGGATTTTTTTGATTATAACCAGACGTGAGATTTTGGCTTTTTTCGCGGTCGCGGCAGTTTTCGCGATGATCCTGACGCTCATTCCATTTTTCCGGCAGCACCGCTATGTTTACACTGTGAAACCGTTTAATCCGGCCGGAAAGGTACTCGTCATCGACCCGGGGCACGGCGGCGTGGACGGGGGCGCCGTCTCCGTTACGGGAACTTCGGAATCCCAGATTAACCTTGCCGTCGCGCTCAGGCTGAGGCTTTTGGCCGACTTCCTCGGCGTGGACACGGTGATGACCCGCGACGGCGACGTTTCGATCCATGACAGCGGCGCCAACACAATTAGAAAAAAGAAGGTTTCAGACCTGAATAACCGCGTGAAGCTCATTAACTCCGTTGAGAACGCTTTTCTCATCAGCATTCATCAAAATACATTTACAGAGAGCGGCTACAGCGGCGCGCAGGTGTTTTTTTCGAAGAACCCGGTAAGCCGCCCCGCCGCGGAGCAGTTGCAGCAGGCTATCCACCTGCGGCTGAGCCCAGATAACACCCGCCTGCCAAAGCCCGTACCCGACTCTGTTTTCCTTTTTAAGCATATCACCTGTCCGGCGCTGCTTCTGGAATGCGGGTTCCTCTCAAACCCACGGGAAGCCGCGCTGCTCGAAACCGCGGACTATCAAAAAAAGCTCGCGCTGGTGATCGCGGCGACGTTTTTAGAAACGGCCCGGTGAGCCTGCGCCTGCCGACCGGAGACGAATATGAAACCAAAAACTGTGTTTTTTTGCACCGAATGCGGAAATGAAACCCCCAAGTGGCACGGAAAGTGCCCTTCTTGCGGCGCGTGGAACTCACTTTCCGAGCATGAGGCGGCGCCGGAGAAAAAGGCCGCCCGGGGGGTGGGCCTTTCCGGCCGGCCGAAGGCCGCCGCGCTTCGCCTGCGCGACGTCAGCCTCGACAGGGAGAGCCGCTTTCACACCGGGATGGGTGAACTTGACAGGGTTTTGGGCGGCGGCGCGGTGTCGGGCTCTATTGTGCTATTCGGCGGAGAGCCTGGTATCGGGAAGTCCACGCTCCTGCTTCAGATATGCGGGCATATCTGCGCCTCCAGGCGCGTGCTGTATGTCTCCGGCGAGGAATCTCTCCGTCAGATCGGGCTGCGCGCGGAGCGGCTGGGCGTATCCACCGACGAGCTCTTCCTGCTCGCCGAGACCGTGCTTGAGGACATCTTCGAGACGGTTTCGGAGCTGTCGCCGAATGTACTGATTATTGACTCGATTCAGACCGTGTGCACCGGGGAAAGCCGGACGGCGCCCGGAAGCGTCGCGCAGATCAGGGAGTGCACTATGGCGCTGATGCGGCTCGCCAAGGAGAGCGGCGTCACGGTCTTTATCGTCGGCCATGTAAACAAGGAGGGCGCCATAGCCGGACCGAAGGCGCTTGAGCACATTGTCGACTGCGTTTTGTCCTTCGAGGGCGACAGGCACATCTCGCACAGGATCCTCCGCGCCGCGAAGAACCGCTTCGGCTCGACAAACGAGATCGGCGTCTTCGAGATGGGCGACAGCGGCATGATCGAGGTTAAAAACCCGTCCGAGGCTCTTCTCTCCGGTATGCCGAAGGATGCGCCCGGGTCCTCCGTGGCCTGCGTACTCGAGGGCTCACGCCCGATTCTCTCCGAGATCCAGGCGCTCGTCTGCCCGACGACGTTTGGCAATCCGCGCAGGATGGTCAGCGGCATGGACTACAACCGCGCTGTGCTGCTGCTCGCGATACTCGAAAAGCGCGGCGGCTACAACATCGGGGCCTGCGACGCCTATATAAACGTCGTCGGCGGCCTTAGGCTGGACGAGCCCGGCGCAGGCCTTCCCGCGCTGCTTGCGATTGCCTCAAGCTTTCGCGGCGTGCCTATTGAGCGGAATCTCGCCTCCTTTGGAGAGGTCGGCCTCGCGGGAGAGCTGAGAGCGGTATCCGGCGTTGAGCAGCGCCTCTCTGAGATAAGAAGGCTCGGCTTTGAGCGCTGCGTAATGCCGCATCAGAGCCTGAAGGGCGTCCGCCTTCCCGACGGGCTTGAGGTGCTGAAGGCCAAGAACATACTTCAGGCGGCCGAGTTTGCCATGAGATAGGCATATAATATTTGCAATCATGCTGCCTTTTGTGGTATGATCTGCTTGCCGAATACAATCTCTTGAAAGGCAGGCACAAAGATGATAGTTATTATTAAGCCTCAGACGCCTGAGGAAAGATTTGAGCAGTTTCTGGACTGGGCTCACAGCCTGGGGCTGGATACGCATATATCAAGGGGCTCTGACATCACGATCGTCGGCCTCGTGGGCGACACGTCGTCGCTCGACCTGAACATGGTGCGCTCGATCTCGATTGTTGAGGACGTGCGCCGCATACAGGAGCCTTATAAAAACGCCAACCGCAAGATGCATCCGTTCGACACGGTAATAAACTTTGGAGAGAGCTCTCTCGGCGAGGGCTATTTCCACGTGATCGCCGGGCCGTGCTCTGTTGAGTCGCGTGAGCAGATACTCGGCATCGCGCAGAGCGTGAGAGATTCAGGCGCGACCTTTCTGCGCGGGGGCGCGTTCAAACCGCGCACCTCGCCCTACGCGTTTCAGGGTATGCGCGCCGAGGGCATCGAGCTGCTGCTTGAGGCCAAGCGCCTGACCGGCCTGCCGATTGTGACCGAAATCATGAGCGCGGAGCATCTTCCGCTTTTTGAGCATGTGGACGTAATCCAGGTCGGAGCGCGCAACATGCAGAACTTTGAGCTTCTCAAGGAGCTTGGGCGGATCAGGACTCCCATTCTTTTAAAGCGCGGCCTGGCGAACACGCTTGAGGAGCTTCTTATGAGCGCGGAATACCTCATGGCCGGAGGGAACCGAAACGTCATCCTCTGTGAGCGCGGCATACGCACGTTTGAAACCGCGACACGCAACACGCTCGACATCTCCGCCGTCCCGTTTTTAAAGGCGCGCTCACACCTGCCGGTCATCATCGACCCAAGCCACGCGGCAGGTATCTCGTGGATGGTGCCTGCGCTTTCAAAGGCGGCCCTCGCCGCGGGGGCCGACGGCCTCACAATAGAGGTACACAACGATCCTGAGCACGCGCTCTCAGACGGCGCACAGTCGCTCAGGCCGACGGAGTTCCAGTCGCTGATGAGCCAGCTTCGCGTCCTTTCCGACGCCTGCGGCAAGAAATTTGGTCATACGGCCGCGCAATACGCGCCGCAGGGGTAATTAATGTACAAAGAGATTGAACACCTGCTTTTGGAGGTTCAGAAGCCCGCGAGATACACCGGGGGCGAGTTCGGCGCCGTCATGAAGGACAAAGGCTCTGTCGATACGCGCATAGTCTTTTGCTTTCCGGATACCTATGAGATCGGTATGAGCCATCTCGGCCTGAGGATACTCTACGGGCTGTGGAACGAGCTTGACGGCGTATGGTGCGAGCGGGCCTTCGCCCCGTGGCCCGATATGGAGGAACGGCTGAGGCAGCGGCGCATCCCACTGTTCGCGCTTGAAAGCGGCGACAGCCTAAGGGATTTTGATATAATAGCCTTTACGCTTCAGTATGAGCTGTCGTTCACGAATATTCTTAATATGCTGGATCTCGCCGGCATCCCCGTCCGTGCGGCGGACCGCGCGGAAAGTGACCCGCTTGTCATCGCGGGCGGGCCCTGCGCGTTTAATCCGGAGCCGCTCTGTGATTTTATTGACCTTTTCATTCTCGGCGAGGGCGAGGAGGTCAATGTGGAGCTGACGGAGCTTTACAGAGACATGAAACGCGCGGGCGCTTCAAAGCGCGAGTTTTTGTCCCGCGCGGCGCGCATAGGCGGCGTCTATGTCCCTTCGCTTTACAGCGTAAGCTACAACCCTGACGGCACCGTCGCGGCCGTCACGCCCGAGGGCGGCGCGCCGGAAACCGTCACAAAACGTATTTTGCAGGATATTGACGGCGCGTATTTTCCCGAAACCCCTATCGTACCCTCAACCGAGATTGTGCACGACAGGGTCATGCTCGAGGTTTTCCGCGGCTGCATCCGAGGGTGCCGCTTCTGTCAGGCCGGGCATGTCTACCGTCCGGTGCGCGCGAAGTCGGCCAAAACGCTGATCGGCCAGGGGACGCGGGCGCTCAAAAACTCGGGCTATCAGGAGATATCGCTTTCGTCGCTCAGCACGAGTGATTACCGCCCGCTGAATGAGCTTTGCGACGGCCTTTTGGAATACTGCGTGCCCAACAGCGCAAATGTCTCGCTCCCGTCGCTCAGGGCGGATAATTTTTCACTCGAGCTTCTGTCAAAGGTGCAGCGCGTCCGCAAAAGCGGCCTGACCTTCGCCCCCGAGGCGGGAACTCAGCGCCTGCGCGACGTGATCAACAAGAACGTGACCGAAAAAGACGTGCTTTCCGCCTGCTCTCTGGCCTTTGGGGCGGGATATGGCGGTGTGAAGCTCTATTTCATGATGGGCCTGCCGACCGAGACGGACGAGGATATCCTCGGCATCGCCGAGCTTGCCCACCGTGTTTTTTACACCTGGAGGCAGACGACAAACGACAAATCGCGCGGCGTCCGCGTCACCGCGAGCACCTCGTGCTTTGTGCCGAAGCCGATGACGCCTTTCCAGTGGGAGCCGCAGGATACGATGGCGGAATTTCGCCGCAAGCAGCAGCTTTTGAAGGATGCGATGCGAAAATCCATCACCTACAACTGGCACGACCCGGAAACGAGCTTTCTTGAGGCCGTGATCGCGCGCGGGGACAGGCGCCTCGGCGCCGTGATCGAGGCCGCGTGGCGCTCCGGCTGCCGCCTCGACGGCTGGAGCGAGTTTTTCTCCCTGCAGCACTGGCTTCAGGCCTTCAGCCTTTGCGGGCTTGACCCCGCGTTCTACGCAAACAGGACGCGCGGCGAAATCGAGGTCTTCCCCTGGGATCATCTTAGCGCCGGGGTTACGCGCGAACATATGCTCCGCGAGCGCGAGGCCGCCTTTCGCGGAGAGATTTCGCCGGACTGCAGGCAGCAGTGCTCCTCCTGCGGCGCGAGCGGCCTTCTGACGGGGGGCGTGTGCGATGCCTGAATTTTTTAAGCGCCGGCTCACGTTCTCAAAGCTCTCCCGCTCGAGGTTTATCTCTCATCTCGACCTTATGCGCCTTTTCCAGCGCTCCTTCAGGCGAGGGGGCATTATGCTGAGGCACTCCGAGGGCTTTAACCCGCACCCGTACCTTTCGATCCTTGTACCTCTTTCTGTAGGGTATGAGAGCGAGTGCGAGCTGCTGGATTTTCAGCTTCATGAAGACGCTTCGTGCGCGGATCTGACCGAGCGGCTAAACGGCGCTCTGCCGGAGGGGATCACGGCGCTCCACTGCGGCGAGCCGATCCACGCTGTGAAGGAGCTTTCTTTTGCGCGGTACCGCGTCTTTTTCAGGTTTGAAACGGAGAACATGCTCCCTGAGCTTGAGCGGCTCTTTGAATCTGACGATATAATTGTAGCGAAGAAATCAAAAAGCGGCGTCAAAGACGTAAATCTCAGAGAGCTGATCCGAAGGCTCGATATCTCCGAAGAAGGCGGCGGCGTTACGCTTGAGGCCGAGCTCCCCTCGGCGATTAATCCATCGCTGCTTGAGGCCGCCGTGCGGAAATATCTCCCGGACGCGCAGCCGGCCGCGCAGAGCTATATCAGAACGGCTTTTCTTCTGAGTGAAGGGGCGGACTTTGTCTGATCTCTTTTGAAACACTGGAGACGGGATGTATGCTGTATTACAGGCTCAGGCAACGCAATAAAAACTACCGGATCTGCTCCGGGATCTTTGAAGTGTGCGGTATGATCACGGTCGCGGCTGTCTCCGTGGTCTTTATAGTCACGCTGCTTTTCCGCGTCGTCGAGGTCAAAGGCGAGTCGATGCTCCCAACGCTGCGCAACCGCGATATAGCCTTCTCTGTCCGCGCTTTTTTGCCTCCTAAGCCGGGAGACATAATTATCTTTAGAAAAAACAATCACGACCCCGAGGCGCTTGTCAAGCGGGTTATCGCCACGGGCGGGCAAACGGTCGACATCGACTTCCATACCGGCGAGGTCTACGTAGACAATGTCCGGCAGAGCGAACCCTATATAGCCGAGCGTACGCGTCTCCGCGAGTCTGTGAGTTTTCCGTGCACGGTTCCAAAGGGCTGCTATTTTGTCATGGGCGACAACCGCAACAACAGCCTGGATTCACGCAGCCAGGAGGTAGGTATGGTGGACGGCAGACAGATCCTCGGAAAGTATGTTTTCGGCACAAACAATGTCCGCAGATTCTTATCCTGAAGAATTTGGCCCCTGCAAGAGGCAAAATGCCTCTCGCAGGGGCTTTTTCGTATCCGGCTTTCAAGAGATCACGTCGCGCTGGCGGGGAACGGGTTCGTAAACACGCGCGCGGCGAGGCTCTGGTCGATCATGTCGAGCATGGCGGCGTTGTCTCCCGCACGCCGGAAACGCACGACGAGCTCGCCAGCGTTTGCCTCCTCCTCGACCTGCTCTTTTACAAACATCTGGATAAACTGATAAAATGCGTGGTCGTTGTCGTGCATCGAGATTGTAGCCAGATTGTTGATGCTGGCAGTCACCTTTTCCTCGTGCGCGCACACATCCTGCGCCATTGCCAGCAGCGACGGCCACTCGGACGGCGGCATGTCGACCGCAAACATCACAGACCGCTCGCCGCGCTCCAGAAGCTGGTCGTGCAGCTTCATCGCGTGGGCCATCTCCTCCTGCGCCTGGACGCGCATCCAGTTGGCCACGCCCTTCCAGCCCTCGCTTTCAGCCCAGGACGACATCGAAAGGTAGAGATATGAGCTGTAGATCTCGGCGTTTATCTGCTTCTGCACAGCTTCCAAAAGCTTTTTTGTCATCATAATGTATGCTCCTTCCTATCAGTAATAATTCTTATTATACAATAAATATGGCTTTTGTAAATAGCCCTCAGAAATTTTCTGATATCTTTCTAAAAATCTCTTCATGCGGGCCGTTTCTATAAAACACCGGCGGCGACCCAAAGGGGCACGCCACCTCGCGCTCGCCCTGCTCAAAAGGCTCTCCCGTGAAAAGATGTGTCCAATTCCCCTCCGGGAGCACGACCGTCCTGCCCGTTGTGTGCGGCATGAGCGCCGGAGCGACGAGCAGCTCCGGCCCGAGCATATACTGGCTTCCAATCTCCGCGCACCGGTCGTTTTCAGGAAAGTCGACCATCATCGGACGCATATACGGCAGCCCGGCCGTTTCATAGAGCCCGGCACAGCTTGCGATATACGGCGAGAGGCGCGCGTGTATCTTCGACATGCGTGCGAGCAGGGCGACGCATTCATCATCCTGCGTAAAGCTCCATGACCCCTCCGCCTCGGCGCAGAGCTTCATCACAGGGGAAAAGCAGGCGAACTCTGCCCAGCGCATAAACTGCTCCCTCGCGAGCCGCGGCGTGAGTGCGCCGGAAGGCCTCAGGCTTAGAAACGACGCGCCATACCCGCTGAGCCCCAGCGAAAGCATCCTCGGCAGTGCAGCTGAAAGCGCCCCGCAGGAGGCCCACTCCAGCTCCCCCACGTCCACATCAAGCAAATATGGCAGGCCTTCGCCGCCCGTACGCTCCGAAACGGCGACCCTGTCGGGGTCGGTCGGCCAGATACATGTCTCCGTCCAGAGCGAGGTCCACAGAGAGGACACAGCGTCGGGAGAGGCCCCCTGCACAAGCGCCGCTCCTTTCATTGGAACATCACCTGCCAGCGCAAAAAAGCCCGAAAATCCAACAGAAAAAATATTGTCCTCAATGATTTTTCTCATCCAGCGCCTCGCGGACTCATTCATAAGATCCAGACATCCGACAGTGTTGCCGAGCCTGTTTTCTATGTAAGTATTGCCGTCTTCGCCTTTCAGCAGGAAGTCCGCGCCATCCGCCTGCGCAAAAAGCCGCCCCTCAATCGAAAAATAAGGCGCGATGCCCGCAAAAACCCTCACGCCTCTGGTTAGGAGACGCTGTATCACCTCGTTTAGCTTCGGATAGCTATCCCTGCTCCAAACCCAGTCCCAGAATGTGCCTCCACTTTGGGAGCGGCCCGTCCAGTCCTCAACGCACAGCGCGGAGATCTTCACCCCTCCTGTCGACAGCCGGACAATAGCCTTCAGCATTTCCTCGTTCCCGCCCTGCACGCCGACCCAAACGCCGTCAAAGCAGTATTCCGGCACATGCGGAGCTCCCCCGACCGCCCCACTCAGCAGGCCGAGGTATTCAGCAGGGCTGTCGGCGCTCCCAAGCGTAATCCTATCCGGACAGGCCGACAGCGACACGGTATGCCTTCTTCTGTCGGAGAAATCAAACCGGCACGCCCCGCTGCACTCGATATACACAAACGAACCGTCGCCGTTCAAGATGACAGAGGCAGGGAGATCGGGCGCCTCCGCCTTCCCTTTTGAGAGAAATGACGAATGCTTTTTGGGCTGGACAGCCGCCTTCCCTCTCAGATTCAACTGGCCGGGGTGCCCTCCGCCGCCGAATACAGGCGTTGTCCATTCTCCGGGAAGGTGAAGCCTCATTGAGCTCACATTGTCCGGTGCGCGCACCAGCTCAAACGTCACAGTTTTTTGGGATTTTTTTACTGTATAGGCCAGCGAGGCGCCCTCACTTCCGAATCGCAGCATCCCCCGGCTTTCATCCAGCACGGCGTTCTTCAGCGGCACCCTTCTCAGCTCCCGCCCTCCGGCGGTCATCTCAAACGCGGGCTGCTCCGGCGAGTGCCTGAAAAGCACAGCCTCACCCGACGTAATCTCTATTGCTCCATCTGTTTCCCTAATATCGGTCATGGCTTATCCCCCTCTCTCGGACATCCTTTCCTTTTGAATAGAATCTCATAAATGCCCGCAAAAATCAAGCAAAACAATATGGCCATTACTCTAAATTCGAAACGCTCCTCCGCCCTCCACCACCAAGCCCTCAAAAGGAAGCCTGCCAAATTCAAATTAGTTTGTTTTTTTATTATATACTATCATTTTCTTTCGAATTTTCATTTTTTATGCAAAATTAATATATTCATCTGGCATTTAGTTTAAATTTTTCATCAAATTGCTTGACCAGAAGGAAGTAAAAGGATATAATATTTTTGCCAAAGCATCTATTTTTGAGGAAAGGAGGAATATTTTTAAAACCCTTTAGAGCGCGGATTTAGCTTTATTTTTCTCATCGCGGATGTGGCACTCTGTGGCACTCTAATGCGTTTTTATTGTAGAATCATGCGTTTTTGAAACGAATGTGCCCGCACACACGCCTTAGATTTTTTGAAGCTTTTTATCCGCCGCAAACCCGGAGGCGCAGGAGCTTTTGTCTGTCAATTATTGGCTAAATTAATAAAAACCGTTGATTTTATTGGATTCTTATTGCTCATAAAATACATATTTGGACTTTTCCATCCTTTTGCCGACACATCTGCAACTTTAATCAGTGTTGCTTTTGGCCGTGCTTTGCTCGAGCACACAAGATTGGTATTAAGATGGTTTTCCGCGGCGAATTTGAAACAGCAGAGCAGCACCTGACCCTCCGGAACATATTTCAGATGATAAAGAGGTGGTAAAAAAAATTTCGGCTCGAAGCATGTTTTCTTTAAGATTTTAAATAAGGAAGTGTATTGATTCATGTTAAAAAGCAGAAAGGTTCTTTCTATTTTTCTCGCATTGTGCACACTGCTGAGCCTGATGTCGATGAGCGCTTTCACGGCGGAAGACGAAGGCTATATGATGACAGTGAAAAGAGGAACGAACGATACGAACGGGACTCTCTCTACGCAGGGCCTCGACGTTATTATGTACAACACCACCGCCGAGGGCATCTTTGGCGACCAGAAATGCGCCGGCATGGAGATAGTCATGCACGGACAGCGCATCGCGACCGACGGCTATGTCCGCCTTTCACCCACACCCGAGCAGTGGGATCCCGTTCCGAAGCGCATCAGCCGCAACTCCGATATAGCCAACAACCGCCTCACGGCGACAGCGGCCTTCGACGCCTACTCCATGAACTTCACGATGGTGGCCGAGCCCGAGCCTGGCGGATTCAAAGTAACCTTGAACCTCGCTCAGCCTCTTCCGGAAATCCTTGCCGGGCGCGCGGCCTTCAGCCTCGAGTTCCTGCCCTCCGCATATATCGGCAAGAGCTACAGAGTTGACAACGAAAAATTTGGCGTATTTCCGGACAACCCCTATGTCGGCGTGATGGAAGAGGTTCCGGTAATCCCAGGTGATCCAATTGAAAATTCGAAAAATTTCTGGGTCAAAGAATGGGACAAGGACAGAGGGCCTTATCAGGCGACCCCGATGGCCTCGGGCTCCAGCATGACTTTCGCCCCTGAAGACGATCAAACGCGCATTACGATCAACTCCGACAGCGGAGACCTGTCGCTTTACGACGGACGCATGCGCGCGCAGAACGGCTGGTTCGTGCTCCGTACACTGATACCCGAGGGCAAGACAGACGGCGCTGTGGTTTGGCACATCCGCCCGGACGTCATCCCGAACTGGACGCGCGAGCCCGTTATTACGCACAGCCAGGTTGGATACGCGCCCGATTTCCAGAAGGTCGCCGTTATGGAGCTCGATCCGAACTACGACGCTCCCAAGGAGGCCAAGCTGCTCCGCAGGGAAAGCAATGGCGCCTTCACCGAGGTGTTTAAGGGCCCCATAGGCGATCCTATTTTCTATCTGCGTTACAACTATTCAAAATTTGACTTCTCGTCTGTCAAGGAGCCCGGCATGTATGTGATCGAGTATGCCGGAAAGCGCTCCGACCTGTTCCGCATTGCGGACGATGTGTACAGCGAGGTTTGGCAGCCGGCCCTCTCCAGCTTCCTTGTAGAGCAGATGGACCACATGAGGGTGCGCGAGGGCTACAAGATCTGGCACAACGCCTCTCACATGGACGACGCCCGCCAGGCACCCGCAAGCATTACCTTCTTTGACGGATGGTCTATGGGCGCGACGATAGACTCCGGATACAAGCCCGGCGAGCGCATCCCCGGCCTGAACATCGGCGGCTGGTATGACGCGGGCGACTTCGATATCCAGACAGGAAGCCAGAACGTAATCCTTCAGCACCTGAATCTCGCCGCCGCCGAATTCCCGATGGACTACGACACCACGACAGTTGATTGGGACTGGCTGGATGCCGAGATGCACAGGCCTGACGGAACCCCGGATGTCCTGCATCAGGTCAAGCAGGGCGCCCTGCAGCTCATTGCTCAGCTCAACGCCGTAGGATTCACCTTCCCCGTCCTCGAGGTTCCCACGCTGCGGCAGTATACGCATCTGGGATCCGGCTCGAGCGACACCGACGGCTATTTCTATGATCCCACCCTCGGCCCGAACGAGGTAAACACGGCAAAGGGCACCTCCGGCAGGCCCGACGACCGTCTCGCCTTCGCGGCCACAAAATCCACCAGCTCGCAGTATACCGCGGCGACCTCCCTGGCCGGCGCGTATGCTGCCCTGAAGGATAAGAACTATGACGACGCTCTCGCGGCTGAGTGCCTCCGCTGGGCTGAAAAGATCTGGGCTGATGAGCCTCACACCGGAACGGCCGACTGGAGTGCAGCCGTTGAGCTCTTCCTGGCCACAGGCAAGGACGTGTATAAGGAGCGCATCCTGGCCATATTCCCGAACGTGCTTTCCTCCAACAACCAGATAGCGAGCAACGGCTGGAAGGCCACAAGGCTCATTCCCTTCATGGACGCCGCCTTCAAAACCCAGCTTGAGACGGCTGTAAAGAGCTATAAAACATATTTTGACAATCAGATGGCCTCCACCCCGTACGGCGTGAGCACGACCACAGGCATGTGGGGCGGCGCCGGCGGCGTTGTTGACATCGGCATAAGGATGTACATGCTGCACAAGGCCTTCCCGGACGTTGTGGGCCCCGAATACACGCTCCGCGCCCTCAACTATGTTCTCGGCACGCATCCGGTTTCCAGCACCTCATGGGTGACGGGCGTCGGAACAAAGTCTGTGAAGAGCGCCTACGGCAACAACCGCGGCTTCAGAAGCTTTATCCGCGGCGGCATTGTCCCCGGTTATGTCACAATTCAGCCGAACTTCCCCGAATTCAATGACGATTTCAACATGCTGTGGTTCACGCACGAGTATTGCACCGATGTCTCCGCCAAGTGGATTGTCCTGGGCAACGCGGCCGACGCAATCGCAAGGGGCACCGTGGATTACATTAAGTAATTTACACGTTTGGCAACAATACGGAAACAATTTTTATGATTAAGGAAGTGTATTGATTCATGTTTAAAAGCAGAAAGATTCTTTCCTTTCTTCTGGCCCTTTGCATGCTGCTCAGCCTGATACCGATAGGTTCCTTTGCAACGGAGTCCGGAAAAAACGACTTTATGATGGAACTTTATCCTGCCGGCATCGATGGCGCACAGACCAGAAACGGCTATCTCGCGACACCCGGCTTTAACGTATTCCTTTACAGCACCAACTATGACGGCGGCTTTGGCGATCAGCACTGCTCCGACATGGAGCTTATCCTGCATGAAAAGCGCGTCGCCACGAACGGCTGCGTCAATCTGCTGCCCACGCCTGAGCAGTGGGACGTTCTCCCGATACCGGCGCTCTCGAACCGCCGCGTAAGTCAGGCGGATCAGAGTATGTCCTCGACTCTTACCTGGGCGCATTACAATTTTTCCTACACGATGGTAGTAACCCCCGAGCCGGGCGGCGTTAAGGTTACGGTTAACCTCGCCAACCCGCTGCCGGAAGAGCTCGTCGGGCTCGCCGGCTTCAACCTCGAGTTCATCCCGTCCGTTTACAAGGGCAAGACCTATTCCATGGACGACGGCGCCATTGAAGGCGTTTTCCCTCTCAGCCCCGAAGGCCCGCTGGCCGACACCCCGCGCCCGGAAAAATCCGTTGAGCGCCAGCCGATCTACGTCCAGGAATGGAACGACATGAGAGGCCCGTATCAGCCCCTCCCGATGGACACCGCGCAGAGAAACATCACGCTTGCCCCCGAAGACAGCATGAGCCGCGTCAACGTCTCCTCCGACAGCGGCCCGCTGATGCTTTATGACGGACGCATGAGGTCGCAGAACGGCTGGTATGTGCTGCGCACAATGCTTCCCGCCGACAAAACCGACAACGCAGTCGTATGGCACATCAAGGTTGACGTCGAGAAAGACTGGATCAGAGAGCCGGTTATCGGCCACAACCAGGCCGGTTACACCCCTGACCGCAACAAGGTTGCGGTTATGGAGCTGGACAGGAACGATACCGATTTCGCCAAAGAGGCATCCGTGCTGCGCCTGAATTCCGACGGCACGTTTACGTCGGTTTTCACCGGCCCGCTTGACAAAAACGTCAGATCGTACCTGCGCTACAGGTATGTTAACTTTGACTTCACTGAGGTCAAGGAGCCCGGAATGTACGTAATTGAGTACGCCGGAGTGAGGACAGACCTGTTCCCGATCGCGGCGGACGCCTACAAGAACATCTGGCAGCCTTCCCTGGACACCTGGATGACCGTTCAGATGGATCACATGAAAGTGCGCGAAGGGTATCTCATCCATCACGCCGCCGGAGCTGAGGACGACGCTCAGATAGGCGAAGCCAACAGGTCGTACTTCGACGCCGCCGGAAACATCGGAAATATGGACAGCCGTTATGAAACCTACGAGCACATCTCCGGCATAAACGTCGGCGGATGGTATGACGCGGGCGACTTCGACAATCAGATGAGCAGAGAGGTTGCGGTCACCACGGACATGGCCTACGCCGCAACCCTGCCGAACGTAAGGGCCTGGGATCAGATCACGGTTGACTGGGACGCGAAGGAAACCGAGATCCACAGGCCCGACGGAATCCCCGATATCGTGCAGCACGCCTGGCACGGCGCGCTTGGCATCCTTTCACAGGTCAAGGTCTTCGGCTATATCAACAAGGTGCTTGAGCCGAGCACGCTGCGCTCATATACGCACCTCGGCGACGTCGCCGACATGACTTACGGCGGTAGATTCTATGACAGGACGAAGGATCAATTTGTTCCGCTCTTCTACGACTCCGCTGTAGGAGCCTCGGCAAGCGATATCACCGCCGACGGAAGAACCGGCCGCAAGGAAGGCCGCAGCCGCTGGGTGTTCCCCATGGGCATGCCCACCACGAACCAGCACACCGTGTGCGCCTCGCTGGCCGCCACAGCCTATGTCGTTAAGGAATATTACCCCGAGTACGCGGCGGAAGCGCTTGAATACGCCGTGAAGCTTTGGGAGCAGTATCCCAACACGCACACCTCCGGCACGGGCGACTGGGCCCCGGCCGCGTGGCTCTACCTCGCCACCGACGGCGCGGAGCCTTACAAGACCCGCGTAGAGGCCATGCTTCCCTCAATGCTTGCTCAGAACCAGATGGCAAACAACGGCAAACTGCTCACACTGCTCAAGCCCTTCATGACAGAAGAGCAGGTCGAAACGTTCAGAGCGGCCGCCAAGGCCTATTCCGACTCCGTTTACAACGCAAACCTGAATAATCCCACCGTTGGAATGCCGACGACCTCTGGCATGTGGGGCGGCATTGACGGCGTGCTCAACGTTGGCCAGAGGCTTGGAGTTCTTTACAGAGCCTTCCCCGACGTTGTGAACCCCGAGTATATCTACCGCACGGCCGACTATCTCCTGGGCACGCATCCGTGCTCCGATACCTCCTGGCTCAACGGCATCGGCACGAAGTCGACGACTGTGGCCTACGGCGGAAGCCGCGCCGAGCAGACCTATGTCCGCGGCGGCCCGATCCCGGGATATGTCCCGCTCCAGCCCGACTTCCCCGAATGCATTGACAACTTTGGATTCCTGTGGTTTGAAACCGAAGCCGTCATCAACTCCGCCGCGATGTGGATCATCGCCGGCAGCATAGTTGACGAAATCTCCTCCGACGTGGTCGAATCGGTAAAGTGCGACGTTTCCAAGATCGTCGCCGGCCGCGCGGCCAACCTCCCTGTATCGGTCACAATTAAGTCCGGTCTTGAGGATGCGTCCGTGTCGATCGCCCTGTTTGCGCCGGACGGCACAAAGCTTGACAGCGTAAACGGCCTTTCTGGCCTCTTCAGGGTTGGAAAAGCCGTTGCCGGTACCTACAAGTTTGTGGCCTATGTAGACGGCAATGAAACCGCGAAAACAGCCAGCGTCGTCTGCGAGGCCGAGCCAGTCGGCCTCTGGGCCCCCGTTGTCGCCCTTGGCGAGAGTAGCTTCACAGTCACCTTCGGCGCTCCGATCACATTTAACGAGGCGAAGAAGGCCGTGAAGATCGGCGATGGCGCCGCTCTTGACAACGCGCTCCTCAGTGTCAGCGGCGCGGTTCTCACCGCCTCCGCCAAGGCCGTTGCCGGTGATAAGATCACGATCTCGGGCGTCAAATACGCCGACCTCTTCCCGAGCTACAGTTTCTCGTTTACGGTTGTGGCGGAAGGCGGAGTGGCAACGGGAGCCTGGAAGCTTGCGAAAACCATCGAAGCGGGCAAAAGCTATGTCATCGTCTCCGCCAACTCCAGCAAAGCGCTGACCAACAGCAGCGTATCCAGTGTTCCAGTCGGCGGCGGCGTCAGCTATTCACAGAGAGGTCTTGCCGCGACGGATGTCACCGTGACAGGCGACTATATCGTTACGCCGGCTGAAATTCCGGCCGACATGATTTGGACCTTCACCACTGGAACCGGACACGAACACGCCTCTGTAAAATACCCCAACGGATTCTTTATAACGAACACGAGCCCCGCCGGGTCCGGCGCCGGCACCTATTCGCTGCACAGGGAATCGAGCAACGCCCAGCCCACGTCGCCTCTGCGCACGGACAATGCCTTCTCGGGCGCCAACCATCGGGCGATATGGTTCTTCCCGAACATTGACCCTGTAACCGGCCAGACATCCGCGTTCTGCGTTTCCGACAATGACGAGTCGAACGTATGGGCCTTCGCGCTGCTTGGAAGCGCGGACGGATTCGTTGGCGAAGGCGGCAATATCATCAGTGATCCCAACCTTGTAGCGACTTATCAGGCCAACGCCCCGCTTAAATTGTACGAGAAAGTGAACTGATACAATTTCAGGCGGCGCGGCCTTTTCGCATCCGGCGGCCGCACTACGCCGGATAACCGCTTGCACTTTTAACACGGCCTAAATACAATGGCCCGGTGGCATGCCAGCTTGCCCCCGGGCCTTTTCCTGTTATTGTGGCCAACGTAAAAAAGGACGGCGCCCCGCCAAATAGGCGGACTTGCCATCCCTCTCATATCCAAAAGTATTATTTTTCGGAGAATGCGGGCGTTTTGCCCCTTCTGTGCCGCAAGCTGATCGAGGCCGATTCTCCGACTTCGCACATTGCGCAATATTTGTCAACCAGCGCGACAATATGCGTCTCGGCATATTTTGGGAAAGCGCAAAACGGCCACATGTGCTTCACTATTATCTCGCGCTCTTTACGGGACAGCTTTGTCAGCCGTTCGGCGTTTTTAAGGGCCTGCTTTGGGTGCACGGTAATATGCCACCCGGCGGGCGCGTCCTTATCGCTGAATTGGTAAAAAAACAGGTCGTGAAGCAGGCCTCCCCTTGCCGCGGCCCTGCTGTCAAGCCCAAGTTTTTTGCAAAGCAGGAAGCTGTAGTACGAAACATTTATACTGTGCTGAAGCCTGTTCACATTCATATGCTGCCTGTGCTCCATCAGACTCTGCACCTCGCAAGAACCGATAATATCGCTGACGCAGTCGTAGTATTCAACCGCAATATCACTGTCATAAGCATCAAGGTGTATCTTTGATCCTAGCGCTCTTATGTGCCCCACCCCTTCCGATAAAAGAACTTTAACTATTGTAGCATATATATCGCAAGTCTTCAAGAAGCGTTTAGGTTTTTTTACTGGTATATTTTGTCTTTATCTGACAAAAATGCGGGCCGCCCAGGGCGGCCCGGCTTTCGATCTGCTAAATCTTTTCTTATCCGGCCTTATTTTGGATTTGCCGTATTCCTAGAAGTGGGTAATGCGGTTCCTCCCGCGGACGTAGCCGTCGCCTTTGATGTCATAGTATTGTCAATCGAGGATGACGCAGCGGCCTTTTTCTTCTTCTTTTGTTCCTTTGACATTTAAAGCATTCCTTTCAAATTCATTTTTTTGGGACTACAGGTATATTCTTTACACCGCCTCGATGGTTTATACATCCGTTAGCGGTTATTTTTTCCTCTTCTCCGGCATAAAAATGTGCTTGTACTTATCTATAGCTAACGGAAAACGGAGGAAGAAAAATGAGCCTTGCTCTGCGTGCAGATACGCAAAAGAAAAAAGGGCTTTCCGACAGGGAAGCCGCGCTGTCTAGGGACGAGCACGGCGCAAACAGCATATCCGGCGGAAAAAAACGCGGCTTTATGAGCCGTTATCTCGAGGGCTTCAGCGATCCTATTATCAGGGTTTTGCTGATCGCGCTGGGGATAAATATCCTGATGCTTTTCAGAGGCGCCTCGGTTGCGGAGCCTCTGGGCATTGCCGCCGCGGTGATGATCGCCACAATGGTTTCCACAATCTCCGAGCATCGCAGTGAGAGCACCTTCATGCGTCTCCAAGAGGAGGCCTCGCGCGTCAGCTGCGCTATCTGGCGCGACGGCGCCCTGTGTGAGCTCCCCGCCGACGAGGTCGTTGTCGGAGATTTGATCTGCCTTCAGGCCGGCGACAGGATTCCGGCCGACGCGGTGATCGTTTCAGGCAGTGTTGAGGTAGATCAGTCCGCATTAAACGGCGAGGCAAAGGAGGCAAAAAAATATCCCGGCAGGCGCCCGATTTTCAATGATGGGATAGATTTTTTGTGCAGGCAGGCGCTTTTTCGCGGGACCGTCGTCACGCGGGGGGAATGTGAGTGCGAAGCCGTCCGCGTTGGGAACGGCACCTTTTACGGGAAGCTGGCCCGAGAGGTTCAGGTCGAGACGCGCAAAAGCCCGCTCAAGCTGAGGCTCGGCCGCCTTGCCGACATCATCTCAAAGCTTGGGTACACCGGAGCGGGGCTAGTCGCGTTCGCTCATATATTTCGCTCGTTTGTGATCGAGCCCGGCTTTTCGATGAGCGGCACGCTCGCCCTGCTTCATAACCCGGGGGTCGCTCTGGCCGAACTTCTGAAGGCCGTTACATACGCGGTCATCGTGATAGTCGTATCTGTCCCCGAGGGGCTGCCAATGATGATCACCGTGGTCCTCTCCTCAAACATGAAACGAATGCTGCGCGACAATGTGCTGGTGCGAAAACTCGTGGGGATTGAGACCAGCGGCAGCATGAACATACTCTTTACCGACAAAACCGGGACGCTGACAGGCGGCAGGCTGAAGGCCGCGTTCCTTCTCGACGGGGAGGGAGCCGAGCTGACCGCCGAGCAGGCCTATCGCCGACGTGAGTTTTGGACAATGCTCTTCCCCGCCATCGCGCTCAACTGCTCGGCGGTGATGTCAAGCAAAAAAGGGGTGGCCGCCGGCGGCAACGCCACCGACCGCGCCGTCCTCGAATTTGTATGCCAAAAGCCGGGCGGCACCAAAAAGCTTGACGCCGTCAACCGCATCCCCTTTTCCAGTGAGCTCAAATTCTCCGCTTCACACGTCACGGGAGATTTCTCAAAGACGTTTATAAAAGGCGCGCCGGACCTGCTGCTCACCCACTGCAGCTCGTACCTGGGCGCGGACGGCAGGCTCTCCCCTCTTGACCGCAAGCGCATTGAAAGTGAGATCGCCCGGCTCTCCGGCTCCGCCTACAGGCTGATCGCCGTTTGCATGTCCGACTTTCCGGTGACGCCTCAGGGCAATTTCCGCGAGCTTACGCTAATCGGCCTGCTGGCTATTCGGGATGAGGTACGCCCGGAGGCTAAAAAAGGCGTTCGCGAGGCGCAAAGCGCTGGCATTCAGGTCGTGATGATCACCGGAGACAGCGCGGACACCGCGCGCGCAATCGCAAAAGAGGTTGGGATCATACGTCGCGACGCAGATCTTGCCCTCACTTCGGCGCAGTTCTCAGGCATGTCCGACGCTCAGGTTCTCAAATCCCTTCCTAGCCTTCGCGTTTTGGCGCGCGCGACCCCCGCGGACAAATCGAGGCTCGTCAGGCTGTCGCAGGAGGCGGGGCTTGTGGCCGGTATGACGGGCGACGGCATAAACGACGCGCCCGCGCTGAAGGCCGCCGACATCGGCTTCGCGATGGGCTCGGGAACCGAGGTGGCGAAGGAGGCGGGGGATATTGTCATCCTTGACAACAATTTTGCGTCGATCGCAAACGCGGTACGCTATGGGCGTACAATCTTCAAAAGCATAAGGAAGTTCATCATCTTCCAGCTTTCCGTCAATCTCTGCGCCGTCGGGCTGTCATGCGTCGGTCCGTTTATCGGCGTTGAATCTCCCGTCACGATCATCCAGATGCTGTGGGTAAACCTTGTTATGGACACACTGGCGGGGCTTGCGTTCGGGGGCGAGCCTCCTCTCAGGGACTACATGTCTGAAATGCCGAAACGGCGGGACGAGCCGATAATAAACAAGTACATGATCGGTGAGATACTTTTTACCGGGTCTTATACGGCGCTGCTGTGCGTCTGGTTTCTAAAAAGCCCGTTCGCCCATTCCCTCTTTCGCGAAAGCTCCGGCGACATCGTATTTATGACCGCGTTTTTTACGATGTTTATGTTTCTCGGCGTTTTCAACAGCTTTAACGCCAGGACTCACAGGCTGAATCTCTGCGCGCACATATGGCGCAACAAGGCGTTTATCCTCATCATGTGCCTGGTTATAACAATCCAGCTCACAATGATCTATTTTGGCGGAAGTTTCCTCCGGACGACTGTGCTGCTGCCGGGAGAAACGCTTTGCGCGCTGTTGCTGGCGCTGACCGTCGTACCCGTTGACCTTTTCAGGAAAATTTTTCTGAGAACGTGTGGAAAGCGCGGTGGCGTTTGACACGCTTTCCGTCTCGCAGACCGCAAGAGCACTCATTTTTTATCCGCCGCGCCGCCGCCGCGCCGTTGGTGGCGCCTTCGCGTCCACAGCTCTTTCCGTAAAAATATTTTTCCGGAATATTATCCAATAATTTCCGTTTTAATAATACCTCCGAGGTTAAAGATTTGTGGTGCAGCTACGATATATACGGTGTAATGCATTTGCATTGAAGCACTTCTGTGCCCATGACGGCAAATGTATCCGAAGGATAAACACACGCTGCGAGCAAATCGCTTTTGGAGGGGAATATTATGTCAGTCAGCTCTGTTAACAGGCTCAGGCTTTCCGGGATGAATTCAGGCCTTGACACGGATGCCATGGTCGAAAAACTGATGTCCGCGGCCGGCGCAAAGCTTGACAAGATCAAGCAGAGCCGCCAGCAGGTTGAGTGGCGCAAGACGTCATATCTTGATTTTAATAATCAGCTGCGCAAGTTCCGCGAGACTTATATGAGCGCGCTGAATCCCTCGAAGAATATGCTTTCCGCGTCTTCCTACACGACCGGCAAGGTCGATATAGCAGGCGCCGACAAGTACGCGTCGTATGCGTCGATTAAGGCGCTCTCCACCGCCTCGACCGGCTCCTATACGCTCGAGGTTGAGAAGCTTGCCACCGCCGCCGGGTACACCAGCGCGGACAGCATCTCGAAAGACGGTAAGGGTATCTCGCTTACCTCGAAGCTTGACTCCCTTTTCGGCGCCGGTACGCTCAAGGAATCGCTCTATGCAGGTACTGAATCCAAGCAGGTCTATGATGCGGAGAGTCAGTCGATGAAAACCGAGACCTATTCGATTGTTGAGTTTAATATAAACGGCAAGGATTTCAAATTTAAGGCCGGCGCAACGATGCGCAATATTATTGACACCGTCAACTCAAGCGACGCGGGCGTCAAGATGTCGTATTCGGAGCTGAGCGACAGGTTTTCGATCACCTCTACCACCTCCGGCGAAAAAAAATCAAACGGAGGCACAAACAATGTCCTGCTGAGAGATGTCTCAGGCAACTTCTTAGAGGCAATTGGCATTGCCGACGGTTCATCGTTTGAGAGCGCCTCAGATGTTTCAAAGGTCGGCGCGCCCATCTCGACAGGCGCCTCTCTGACAAACCTTTCCGGCTTTAACCAGCTTGACAACAAGCTGACCCTCGGCACGATTAAGCAAACCAAGCTCGACGGAAACGGCGATCCCGTCCTTGACGGGGACGGAAACCCCATTCTTGAGACCGCCCGCGGCCTCAGCTTCGATATTAACGGGCAGACATTTTCCTTTAATGACACTGCTTCTCTGGACGACATAATGACGGAGGTCAACGCCTCCGGCAAGGCCATCATGTCTTTCTCCGGCGACAGGCTAAGTATTGAAAACGTTCCCGGCGTGACGTCGAAGATTACCCTGGGCGATGTTTCAGGCAACTTTTTCTCGGCCTTTAACGTCAGCTCAAAGAGCAAGTCCGGGACGGACGCCTACGGAAACGCTGTCCAGAGCAACTACACGCTGGGCTCAGACTCTCAGTTTTCGATCAACGGCATTTCGGGCACGCGCTCATCTAACTCGTTTTCCGTCGACGGGATCTCGTACAACCTCTCAAAGGTGACTGCGCCCGGCGAAAATATAAGCTTCTCGGTCAGCCGTGACGTTGACGAGAGCGTGACTAAGATAAACGAGTTTGTAACCGAGCTCAACACCCTGATAAAGAATTTCTATACGGCCTACACAGAGAAAAAGGAGTATAAATTCACTCCTCTGACCGATGCCCAGAAAGAGGCTATGAGTGAAAAGGAGATCGAGCTTTGGGAGACAAAGGCGAAGGCCGGCCTCATGAAGCGCGACCCATATTTAACCAAATTTGTTGAGGAAATCCGCAGCGCGGTTACCTCGCTCGTCGGCGACGAGAACTCCGGCGCGTCTCTGGCGTCAATCGGTTTCACCGTCGGCTATGCATACGGTGAGGCGCCCAAGATCACTGTAGATCAGAACAAGCTTAAGTCGTCCTTAACCGAAAACCCGGACAAGGTGCTCTCAATGCTCACCGCCACGTCATCATCGGCAGTCTCCAGCACAAAAATGAGGGAGAGCGGACTTTTCTCGCGCATTTCTCAGTCGATGCTCAACTTCACAGTCGACGTTTCAACGGGGCGCACCACCTCGAGCGGCGTGATGATATCCGAGAACACCCCTCTCAAGGCCATTGAAAACACGCTGTCCTCCTACGACAAGAGGATCACCCAGGAGCAGGATAAGCTCGACAAGCTGCGTGAGCGGTATTATAAGCAGTTTTCCGCGATGGAAACGGCGTTGTCCAAGCTGAACGACCAGTCGAGCTCTCTCGCCGGCCTGCTGAATAACGGAAACAACTCCAAATAATCCCACTACTGAAAGCGCCGCGGCTTTCGATATAAATGTTGAGCGCCAAGCCGCTCAGGATTTTGGAAAGAAACATGGAGGGGTATGTAGATGACCACCCTTAACCTCAGGCAAAACCCTTACGCCCAGTATAAACAGCAGAATATCATGACCGCGAGCCCCGGCGAGCTTACTCTTATGCTTTACGACGGCTGCATCAAAAACCTCAAGCTGGGAAAGATGTACATATGCGAAAATAACATTGAAAAAACAAACGAATCGCTTCTGAGGTCGCAGGATATCGTGTTTGAGCTTGTACGGACACTTGACAGCCAATACGAGATTGCAGGCCAGCTTAACGCGCTTTACCAATTCGTTCTTGACAAGATTTCCGCCTCGAACATCTCCAAGTCGGACGAGGGCCTCGGCGACGCGATTGAGATACTCTCCGGCATCAGGGAGGCCTGGCAGGAGGCTGTGAAGCTGAACAGGCAGCAGTCATACGAAGAAGCCGGATCAATATGAAATAAGGCGGCGGAGGCTTTGCGCTTTCGCCGCTTTGGAATACCGATCAGGAGGTTTACATGCAAAATAAGCTTGAGATTGGCGAGATCAAATCCCCGGAGGACGTTCTGCTTTTGTGCGGGAAGAAAACCGAGCTGCTTAAGATGGTGCTCGAGGTTACGAAAGAGCAGCCGGAAGCTTACAGCGCCGGACAAGACGAGATTGCACTGAAACTGATGGAGAACATCGAAGCAAGGCAGCTGCTGATCGATATGCTTAGTGAGATCGAAGCCCGGCTTGAAGAAGCGAAAAAGCTTGGTATCCCCTTTTCCCCGGAATCGGAGGGACTTCAGCAGGCCTCTCAAGAGGTGCTGCTCGAAATCGTCTCACAGGACAAACTAAACGAGTCGCTTGCCACCGGCCGCCTGAATGAACTCAGGCAGGAACTCAAACGGCTTAATACATCTCAGCAGAGCAGAAACGCGTACGATCCGGTAAAGCCCGGGTATGTGTCCTCCGTTTATTTCGACAGGCAAAACTAGGATTTGCATTCCGGCGCGGCTCTGATATAATACAAATGCTTGGACGTTATTTGTTTTTCATTCAGGCAACTTATTTAAGGCGTTTTGCCCGCTGTGAGGGGGAGTTTTATGGGAGTTAGGATTCAGGATGTCAACGCAATGAACAGGCCGCTGAGCAGCGTTTCCGGTGCGGAGAGGCGGGAGCCCGGGGCAAAACCCACCGCTTTCAGAAGCGAGCTTTCGGACATTACCGGTAAAAACTACATGGAAAAGCTCACCGCAATGACTGAGAACATCTTTTCTCAGGGCGAGCTTGTAAAAAAACGCATGGATATCACCGAGCTGAAGAAATACAAGGAGATGGTCTCCGATTTTCTCCGTGAGGCCGTGAAGTTCTCCCACGAGTTTAAAAAGGACTCCTCTTTTGACGCCCGGGGACGGCACAGAGTATACTCCATTGTTAAAAAAGTCAATGAAAAGCTTGACGACATGACACAGGCCCTGCTGAGCGAGCAGGCCGACAACATAAAAGTAATAGATTCCATCGACGAGGTGCGAGGGCTTCTGGTCGACCTTGTCGTATAGCATTTACGCGCCAAAAGGCCCCGCGGCAAAAACGCCGCGGGGCCTTTTCTTTATCATGCAGGGAAGGAGATCAGATGCGGAGCTTTACCCAAGAGGTTTTAAAAACATCTGTGTCCAGTAAAGCGTTCCTCCGGAATCCTTTGCGGCGCCCACGCCTATGTGCGTAGTCTGCTTTGAAAGGATGTTCGCCTTGTGGCCGGGTGAGTTCATCCACGAGGTCATAACTGCCTGCGCCGTGTTTTGCCCCTTGGCGATATTTTCAGCGGCGGCGGAGAATTTCAGCCCGAATTTCTCCATCATCTTAAATGGCGAGCCATATGTCGGCGACTCGTGCGCAAAATATTTTTTGTCGATCATATCCTGCGACTTAGTTCGTGCCACGCGCGCGGCCTGCCAATCCCAAGTAAGCGGGCCGAGCCCATTATTGGCGCGCTCCTTGTTCACAAGCTCAAACACCTGCTTTTCGAGCCCGGCAAGCGGCGCCGCCTCCGGGATCGTAATTTTCTGTCCGGGGTAGATCATGCCGAAATCTTTGATCTGCGAATTTGCCTTTTTTAGCTCCGCAAGCCCAATCTCATACCTACTCGCGATAGCCCACAGGCTGTCTCCGCTCTTGACCGTATACGTCGTGGGGGCAGCCATGGCCGATCCCGCAAGCAACAAAGTGGCGCAGATTAAGCTACATATTTTCTTCATATCTTACCTCAATGCAAATAGAAATACCGCGCTCAAAAAAATGAGCACGGTAATATTTTGCGCTGAGGCCCTTTTTTTATACTTCCTTTACCTTCATGCGGCAGCGCCGTTTTTCGCGTTACCGGCGGCTTTTTGAACACATTATTTCCGCCAGATCTCGACGCGGTTTTTCCCATTGTTCTTCGCCCTGAACAAAAGCCCGTCGCAGGCGCTGAGCAGCGACTCTTTCGTATCACCCATAAGCATTTGGGCCACCCCAAAGCTCGACGTGATATGTAGCTTCAGCCCCTCAAATTCAAACGCCGTATTCTGTATCTGCTCACGAATCTGCTCCACAATGCGTGTCGCCTCGCTTACATCTGTTCCAGGAAAACAGATCAGAAGCTCCTCTCCGCCGTATCTTGCTGCCCAATTCGCCTTTTTCTGAATGTTCATCGAGATAATGGCGCCTATGGAGGACAATACAAAGTCGCCTGCCGCGTGCCCGTATGTGTCATTGACGAGCTTAAAATCGTCCAGATCGGCCATAGCGACGCTCAGCGGCGCTTCAACCTCGCCGCTGTATTTAATAATATCCTGCAGGTGCTCGTCAATATAGCGCCGGTTATAGAGGCCTGTGAGCGAATCCGTCATCGCAATCCTGTTCAGGTTGTCGATTATGCCTGTGATTTCCCCCACCCTGCTCTCGTCCTCAATGTGCACCTGCATGCTTTTGGAGATATCCTTTATAAGCTCCACGACATACCTTTCTCCCTCAATCTCAATAGGATTTGAGAAAACCAGCATAACCGCCCCGTTAAGATACTCAAGCTTGACGGCCGTCTCGTTTGTATAATATGCCCTTGAGGACGTGCAGTTTTTGCACCGTTCAGACGCATTGAGCAGGTCGGTACAGCACACTCCCGTTTCCACAAGCTTACCTTCACTGGAATATTCTATCAGAACTCCTTTTTTAACATCTACGATCCTGATAATGTTAAAGAGCCCGATAAAAACACCCTGCGACTCCAATATTTTGGCAATACATTCAATCCCCTCGGACATAAAAGACACCTCTCTTAAATGGGAATGCTAGACAACATCTGTATCTCCGCACACAACCGCCGCGATTAGCGCAGCCGCAGACCTTACGTCCTCCGTGTCGGCCACCTCGGAATAAGAATGACTGTACCTCACCGGCACGCAAACCCCTCCGGACGGCACGCCCGCGCGCGAAAGGCTTATCTGCCCGGCGTCGGTCGCCGTTGATGTCTGAACCTCAAACTGGTATGGGATGTCATTCCGGCGGGCGCAAAGCTCAAGCCATCTGACGACGGCGGGACTGGATACAACAGACCTGTCCATAATCTTTATCGTCGCTCCGGCGCCAAGCTTTATTTCATTTTTTCTTTCTTTTTCAGGTGTATCCCCCGTATCGGCCACATCGACCGAAAGGCCGATATCCGGCTTTAGTCTGTGGGCCGCCGTTTTTGCCCCGCGGCGACCAACCTCATCCTGCGCCGAGAATACAAAATAGAGGTCATTCTGCGGCTTCTGACATGCCTCCAGCGCGAGCAAAAGAGTGACACAGCCCAGCCGGTTGTCCAAATACGCGCCCGAGACGCGCGTTCCAGTCAGCTTCCTCACTCTGCCGTGAAACACAGCCATGTCGCCTATCTCAACGGCCGCCTGAGCGTCGTCGCGGGAAAAAGCACCGATATCAATGAACAGGCTTTGTTCCTTTGGATCCTTTTCCGCCTTTTCCTCGCTCTGTATCACCCCATGGACGCCGTTTTCAAAAACTACGGGCAGGCCAAGAAGACCCTTGACCGGGAGAGCCCCCACGCAGGCAAAGCGCAAAAACCCGCTCTCTTCGATATGGCTTACAACAAGCCCGTGCGTGTCCATATGGGCAGAGAGCATTATTTTTTTGCCCCTGCCTTTTTTTCGTACGATAAGATTCCCGAGCGTGTCGATTTTTATCTCGTCCGCAAACGGGGCGCAGAGCTCCGACAGTACCGAAGCCACTCCCGCCTCGCGCCCCGAAGGGGCAAAAGAGGGCGAAATCGCCTGAAGCGTCTCATATACGTCGTACATTAGTAGTCACCTCCCAGCAACGACAGAAAGCTCTTGGATATTTCCCGCATGTCCTCGATATCCGAAAGGCACGCGACCGACGCGGGCGAATGGATATTCCTGACGGCGGCGGCCAGCGCACAGACCCTTGCGCCCTCAAGCGCCGTCTGTATGGCTGAGGCGTCTGTGCCACCGGAGACAAATTCTTTATACTGCCACTTTATGCCGCTGTCTTCCGCACAGTTGCGGAGCATGTCGCAAAGCCCGCGGTCGTATATGGCCGATCTGTCCATGAAAGGGATGACGGCGCCTCCGCCCGGCGTGCACACCGTCTTTTGCCCCGGGACGCACGGCAGATCCGCCGCCGTCGTACCCTCGAGGATTAGCGCGATATCCGGCCGCACCGCGTACGCCGCGGAGGCCGCACCGCGTGTGCCTATCTCCTCCATCACGGTGAAAACAAACACCGCGTCTATGGGCAGCTCCTCCTCCATCAGTGACAGCATAACCGCGCAGCCAATTCGGTCGTCCAGCGCACGCGCCTTTATCATACCGTCGCCAAAGAGCCCGGCCTCGGAGTCAAAAACCGCCACCTCGCCCGGGGACACAAGCGCTTCGGCGTCCGTCCGGCTTCCCGCGCCGATGTCGATATACATGTCCTCAAGCTTTGGCACCGACTTGCGCTCCGCCTCCCCCGAGAGGTGAAGCGCCTTAAGGCCGACAACGCCGGGAACGCGGTTTTTCCCAATAATCACGCGCTTGCCGAACATGACGCGGCGGTCAACGCCTCCCACAAACGAGAATTTCAGATATCCCTTGTCTGTCACGCTCTTAATGATCAGTCCCACCTCATCCATATGCGCGCAGAGCATAACCCTTTGCCCTATGGATTTAGCGCCCTTTTTTTCACATATCAGGCTGCCGAGCGCGTCCTGCGTAACAGTATTGCAATGACGTGCGGCCCTTTCGCGTATATAATCTCTGACCTGATCCTCCCAGCCTGAAACTCCGTCAAGCGCGCAAAGCTCCTTAAGATGATCAAGCATGGCCCTCCCCTCCCTCCTGCGCGGGGATTTTCAGGATAAACCCGGCCAGAAGCACCGCCGCTGACTCGATGTCGTCCAGCGAGACAGCCTCGCACGGGGTGTGCATATATCTCAGCGGCAGGGACAGAAGTGCGGTTTTCACGCCCGCGCGGCTGACTTGTATCGGCCACGCGTTCGTTCCGTTGTCCCCCCCCATGACCTCAAGCTGGTGCTTTATCCCTTTTTCTGAGGCAAGCTCTCGCAGTCTGTCCGTCATATCGCGGCAAAGGCTCGGCCCCACGCCGATCATAACCCCGCCGCCAAGCTCAAACACATCCTTTGACGCGTCCGGCGTTTCAGCGTGCCCCACATCAATCGCTACGGCCATATCCGGGCGCGCGGAGTATGCGCCTGTCTTCGCGCCGCGCGTCCCAAGTTCCTCCTGTACGCTGATCTGCACAATTATGTCAACCGATATCTCCTCATCTGCGATTATCTCCATCGTCCTCAAAATGGCCGCCACTCCCGCGCGGTCGTCAAGCGCCTTGCAGAACACCGTGCCGTTCATCTCGACAAAACGCGAGTTAAGACAGACCGGCGTGCCGACCGGCACTTTTTTTCTCGCATTTTCAAGAGAGAGTCCGGTATCGATAAAGAGCTCGCCCTCCGAGACGGGCTTTTCAGCTTCCTCACGCGTCTGCACATGAGGGGGCATACATCCTATTACTCCGAAAAGCGGCTCAGCCGCCAGGACCGTCACCTCGCTTGCGGGCAGTACGCGCAGATCAACGCCGCCAACCGGCAGAAACCTCAGAAATCCGCCCTTTTCGTGGCCGGATACAATGAGCCCGATCTCATCGATATGCGCGTCTAAAAGGAGCCTTTTTGCCCCTTCTCTGCCGCAGCGCCTGATCCCGCAGATATTCCCGAGCGCGTCGATTCCTATCTCCGGGCAAAATCTCTCCAGAAGCTCCACAGCCGTCCCAGCGGCCGTGGACTCAAACCCTGATACCCCGGGCGCGAGGCAGAGCCTCTTCAGCGTGTCACGCATGTCAAGCTTACTCAAGCTCATCCCTCACAATACGCTTAAACTCCTCTCCCCTGACCATGAAGTTCGGATACATGTCAAAAGAGGCGCAGGCCGGCGAAAAAAGCACAACATCACTCTCACAGGCCAGTCCGTGCGCGGTTTTGACAGCCTCTTCAAGGCTCCCGCACATAAGTATCGGCAGCTCTCCCTCTTTGTATCCAGGCGCCTTTAAAACACAGCTCTTGATCTTTTCCGCCGTCGTGCCCATGAGCAATAGAAGCTCCGCGCGCGCGGCAATCTCCTCACCGAGCTTGTCAAAGGGAATATTCTTGTCATAGCCGCCGGCTATAAGGATCACCTTTTTGTCAAACGAACGCAGGCCAGCCACCGTCCTTGTCGGGCTGGAGGCAATGGAGTCGTTATAATAAGCTGCTCCTCCCACAGTACGCACATATTCGATCCGGTGCTCCACGCCGTGAAATACCTTTGCGACCTTTCTCACCGTGTCGTTTGAAACTATGCCGCGCAGCGCGGCGATGGCCGCCATATAGTTTTCCACATTGTGCATACCCGGGATCGCGATGTCGGAAATCTCGAGTATTTCCTCATTTTTCCCGTCATCACGGCAAAAGACGCTTCCTTCCGAATAGTATACGCCGTTTTGCCCGATTCTTTCATCTCCGAAGAAAATTACTTCTCCCCGCGCCTTTTCGGCAAATCCCCGCGTCAGGTCGTTTAAGTAATTGATCACGAGCCGCCCGCCGCCGCTTTGATAGAGAAATATGTTTTCCTTTGCGCCAACATATTCCTCCATTGAAGTGTGCACGTCGAGGTGGTTCGGCGTTATGTTTGTCACAACGGCGATATCGGGGCTTTTTTTCATTGTCATCAGCTGGAAAGACGAGAGCTCCACAACCGCGTAGTCACTCTCGACCATGCCGTCAACGTCGGACAGGAGCGGCCTGCCGATGTTCCCCCCGAGGTAGCAGGTCTTCCCCTCTTCCCTGAGAAGCTCGGTAATAATAGAGGTTGTGGTCGTCTTTCCGTCGCTGCCCGTAACGCCGATAATCTTGCATGGGCAGGTCTCAAAAAACGCCTCCATCTCCGACGTGATCTGCGCGCCCCTCTCCCGCGCCGCAACGAGCTCCGGCGCGTCCGGCCTGAGCCCCGGCGTTCGAAAGATCACGTCCGCGTCGAGGCCCGTGAGATAATCCGCCCCGAAGCGAAATTCGACCCCAAGGCTTTCAAATTCGGAAACTATGGCGCCGAGGTCCTCCTTTTTCTTCCTGTCGCAGGCAATGATCTTTGCTCCGCTTCTGATCAGCAGCTTGATAAGGGGGATGTTGCTGACTCCAATCCCGCAGACAGCGGCCGTTCTGCCCCTGAGTGCGGCAAAATAGCTTTCAAATTTTGATTTCATCCGTCCACCCCTTCAGTCTTGTTCGCACTATGCTCTATTATAATATACCCGTTTGCTTTCGTGCAAGCGTTGAATATCCATATTTTTGTGGAGCATGAAAAAAGGGCGCGATATCAACGCCGCCCTTTTAATTCAGACATCTCAGACGTCTAAGACAGAAGCTCTTTCAGAACCGAGCTGACAACGGAGGGGTCCGCCTTTCCGCCGGTCTCGCGCATCACCTTCCCAAACAGGAAGCCGACGACCTTTTCGTTCCCTGCCCTGTACTCGGCGGCGGATTTCGGGTTCTCCAAAAGCGCCTTCTCGGCCGCCGACCGGATAGCCCCCTCGTCCGACAGCATAGCCAGCCCGTGATCTTTTACGTACGCGTCCGGATCCGCGTCCTTGGAGTATATCTCAAAGAACACTTTTTTGGCCTGCCCGCGGTTAATGACCTTATCCTCAATCAGCTTTATCAGCCTCGCGATCTTCCGGCCGTCAACCGAGACGTCCTCAACGGACTTCCCATCGGTCTTGATTACGTTCATAAGCTCGACAATCAGCCAGTTTGACGCCTCCTTCGGGCTGTCGCAATGGCGCATTATCTCGTCAAATATATCGGACAGCCGTTTCGATGACGTGAGAATCCTGCTGTCATACTCGGGAAGTCCCAGTTCGGAGGTGTACCTCTCAAGCTTTTCGTGGGCAAGCTCAGGGAGCGATGCCCTGACCCGCTCAATCCAGCCCTCGTCAATATTCACCGGCATGACGTCCGGGTTCGGGAAATAGCGGTAATCCGTCGCGTTCTCCTTCTCGCGCATGGAGAAGCTCTCACCCCTGTTGTCGTCCCAGCGGTGCGTTTCCTGCACAAGCACCTCACAACCCGTCTCAAGCGCGTCGATGTGCCTCTGCGTCTCAAACTCGATCGCCCTTGCGATCGCCTTCAGCGAGTTCATATTCTTTATCTCCGCCCTGGTGCCAAGCTCCTCAGCGCCCGCCTCCCTGACCGAGATATTTATGTCGGCCCGCATCGAGCCCTCCTGCATTCGACAGTCGGAAACCCCCGCAAAGGTGAGCAGGGCGCGCAGCTTCTCAAGGTAAGCTATGACCTCGTCGGCGCTCCTGAAATCCGGCATACTGACGACCTCGACGAGTGGGACGCTCGCGCGGTTGTAATCGACGAGGCTGGTGCCGCTCGCCGTGTCGTGGACGAGCTTGCCCGCGTCCTCCTCAACATGTATCTGCTTTATCCTGATGCTTTTTTTGCCCTCCTGCGTCTCAATATCGATGTGTCCGTTTGTGCAGATTGGGTTAAAAAGCTGTGTAATCTGATATCCCGTGGGCAGATCGGGGTAGAAATAGTTCTTTTTATCGAAGGTGGTATAGCGCGAGATTTCACAGTTCGTGACGATCCCGGCAGCGATGGCAAGCTCAATCGCTCTCCTGTTCAGCACTGCCGGCAGCCCCGGCATCCCGCAGCACGCCGGGCAGACATGTTCGTTGGCGTCCGCCCCAAACTTTGCCGAGCAGGAGCAAAAAAGCTTCGACTCCGTGGCCAGCTCAACATGCACCTCCAGGCCCATAACAAGCTCATATTTCATTGTTTTTCCCCCTCCCCTCACACGTCTGCCGCACTTTTGCACACGCGCAGCAGGGCGTTTTCTTGATGCGCACCGGAAACCAGCACGCCCAGCGGCATCGCCGCCGAGGGCAGGCCGGTCAGGCCTGGGAGCGCGCCGCACCTGATGTTGCCGAGAAGGCGTTTGACCGACCCGAACGCGCCCTCGCCCTCAATCGGCGGAGCCCCTACGGGCAGCGCAATGCAGTCATATCTGGAGAGCAGATCCTCGGTTTCGTGCTTTATTAGTCTTCTGGCCTTCATCGCCTTCATATACCTTGAGTCAAATCGCCCCTTCGAGAGAACCTGCGCTCCATAAAGCGCCGCGAGCTTCGCAAAAATCCCGAGGGCCTCTGTCCTCGAATTTACATAAATATCGTCGAGCCGTCGAAAGTTTTGCGTGCGGTACCCGAATTTTATCCCGTCAAAGCGCGTAATGTTATTACTCAGCTCAGCGCAGAAAATGATAAATGCCGCGTGCGGCGCGTACTCAAGCGTGTCAAAATTCACCCTGTCAACCCTCGCGCCGAGGGATAAAAGCCTCTCCTCCAGCGCTTCGAGTCCCGGCTCTCCCTGCGGCAGGCAGAAGTTCATGCCTTTGACGCCTCCCTCGCAGGAGTAGTCATAACGCTCGCCGGGCGACGAGGTTCCATCCTTGGCGTCATGGCCGGCTATGGCCGAGAGCACCGCCGCTCCCTCACCGGGGTCCGCGCATACAACGCCCAGCTGCTCCATCGACGCCGCCGTGGATATCAGCCCGAAACGGGAAACGGAGCCATAAGTCGGCCTGAGAAAAAACAAGCCTGCGCGCGACGCCTGAGAGGCAATAACCCCGGTCACGTCGCACGCGACAGCCGCCGCGGCGCGCCCGCTTTTCACCGCCTCGACCGTGTCGCATATGGTATCTCCAATAAGAAATTCGTCAACATTTGTCTTCCCGGCGATCACCGCGCCCGCTTTTTCAAGCCTGTCGGCGACCTCTGCCCCGAACGGCGGCACAAAGCCCCGCAGTATGCGGGATCCGATCGTCGTCTCCTCCCCTCTTTGCATCACGCTGTCGTCAAGGAGGATCCTCATGTCTTTAATATGCATCGTATCACTCCTATTCAAGCGTTCTGGGGACCTGCCAGTAACCGTCCCTGTGCTCGGGCGCCAGGCGCAAAAGCTCCTCCCTCGGGAGCATCTGCGAGGAAACGTCGTCTCTGAACACATTCGACATGTCCGCGCCGTATACCATAGGCAAAACGCCCTCCATGTCCACTTTTTCCAGCGTGGCGGCCCCCGCGTCCAGGAAAGAAATAATTTCAAAAAGCTGCACACGCTCATCTGCCGACAGGCTGAGCTTTGCCATCTGCTCCAGAGCCGTCATTTCGTCAATATTAAAACTCACAAAAATCCCTCCGTATTTTTAGGATGTTCCCATTTTAAGGAGATCGCCCGACGCTATCTGATCCTGATGTGAATCTCGCGGAGCTGTTGCTCCGTAACCGCTCCCGGCGCGCGCATCATCAGATCCTGCGCGTTTGAGTTCATCGGAAACGCGATAACCTCCCTGATGCTCTCCTCTCCGGTCAGCAGCATGACAATCCTGTCCACGCCCGGCGCCATGCCGGCATGCGGCGGAGCCCCGTACTGAAACGCATTATAGAGCGCGCCGAACTTCTCCTTAACCTGCTCCTCGGGGTATCCCGCTATCTCAAACGCGCGCACCATTATCTCGGGCACATGGTTCCTGACCGCGCCGGAGGAAAGCTCGACGCCGTTGCACACAATGTCGTACTGATAGGCGAGGATGTCGAGCGGATCCTTTGTCTGCAAGGCCTCCATCTCTCCCTGTGGCATCGAAAACGGGTTGTGCGTGAATTCTATCTCGCCTGTCTCCTCGCTAATTCCAAACATAGGGAAATCCACGATGAAGCACATCTCGAAGGCGTCGTCTTTAATCAGTCCCAGCCTTTTTCCAAGCTCCGAGCGTATCTGCCCGGCAAGCCTGTTTACAAGCTTTTCACCGTCCGAGATGAAAAACAGCGTGTCGTTTTCCTTCAGAGACAGCATGTCGATGAGCTCTCGCTGCTTTTCCTCGGAGAGGAACTTGACGATCGGCCCCTTCAGCGCCATGCCCTCGAGCACCGAGATATATCCGAGCCCCTTCATGCCGATATCCATCGCGAAAGAGAGCATATTCTCAAAGAACGACTTCGACATCAGCGCGCAGCCCGGCGCGACGATACCTCTGACCGGCCTGCCCTTGAACGGGGCAAAATCGATTTCGGCAAAATAGGAAGAAAGGTCCTCAATAAGCAGCGGATTCCTGAGATCCGGTTTGTCCGTCCCGTACCTGAGCATGCTCTCGGCGTATTTTATCCGCCTGAACGGCGGCTTTGAAACCTTCTTGTCTGAGAACGCGGTGAATGTGTCATACAGCACGCTTTCAGCGGTCGCGAAGACGTCGTCCTGCGTGGCAAAGGCCATCTCAAAGTCAAGCTGGTAAAACTCACCGGGGGAACGGTCAACCCTGGCGTCCTCGTCGCGGAAGCAGGGCGCAATCTGAAAATACCTGTCAAAGCCCGAAACCATCAGCAGCTGCTTGAATATCTGCGGCGCCTGCGGAAGCGCGTAGAACATGCCCTTGTGCTTCCTGCTTGGCACAAGATAATCCCTCGCTCCCTCGGGAGAAGAAGACGTCAGAATCGGAGTTTGAATCTCCGTGAAGCCCATTTCCTGCATCTTGCCGCGCATACGGCTGATTATCTGGGAACGCAGCACGATATTCTGGTGCAGCACAGGATTTCTCAGGTCAAGGAACCTATATCTGAGCCTCACATCCTCGCGCGTCTCCTTTGACGAGGCGATCTCAAAGGGCATCTGATGATGCGATTTCCCGAGGATCGTCATGCTCTCGGCTTTCAGTTCAATCCTGCCGGTTTTGAGCTTTTCGTTGACGGTTTCTTCGTCCCTCTCAACCACCGGGCCCTCCACGCTGATAACGGTTTCTCTCCCCAAGAGCTTTGCGGCCTCCGGATCGTGGAAGACAACCTGCGTCACGCCGTAATGATCCCTAAGGTCGACAAAAAGAACGCCGCCGTGATCCCTCATTGTATCGACCCACCCTGCAAGCTTTGCGCGAGTTCCGATGTTTTCAAGCCTGAGCTCTCCGCAGTTATGCGTCCTGTATGTTCCGCTGTACATATAAAACCCCTCCTAAAAACTGAATGCAAAAACGCCCCGGAGGATTTATTCCTCCGGGGCGAGACTTTTGATCCCGCGGTGCCACCCGTTTCAGCGCAAGCGCCCTTAGTACGGTGTGAAATTTTCTGGGCCCGGCGCACTGCCAGACAAAACTCCGAAAATGTGTTGCTCCTCACAATACTCGCCCGCACTGCGCTTTCAGCCGGTGACGCAGCTTCTCTTTCGGGCTTTCCATGCGCGGGAGGTCACTTTCAGCGCGGTTGAATGAACAAAATATAGCACACGGGGCGCGTAATGTCAATGGGTATTTCTGCAATTTACTTCTTATTAAAGAAGTTCCAATAAACGATGTATCCCACTGCGCCGAGCGCCAGCAACGAACCGAGTACGATAAGCACAATCCACGTCCCGCCAAGCCTTCCGGCCGGGTCATTCGCGGGGGCCGGTTTAGGCGTGACCTGCCCGCCCGGCTTTGCGGACGTGACAGCTCCGCCTTCCAGCACTTTGACGGTGTAGCTGTTTATCGGCACAAGGAATTCGTTCCCGCTGTTGTCATAAAATGAGAAATTGAGCCTGAATGTAAACTGACCAGCCGTCTGCGGCTCAATCGAGTAGTCAATATACCCTGAAGAGCCGCCCTTGAGTATCCCGGCCTCAAAGGTTTTTTGATTTTCCGGAACGTCGCCCTCAACGTGCAAAACGAGGTTTGAGAGTTCGGTCTGCCCGGTATTCCAATACCTGATATTGAGCGGTATCTTCTCGCCGAGGTTAATCTCCGTGGGGACGATAATCTCGTCAACGCTTATCGTCTGAAACTTTGTGAGCGAAACGCTCATCATATCCCTCGCCTCACGCTGCGTGCTGGCGGGATCTTCATAGGTCATGACAACCTCAAGGGGATAGACGTCCGTGTCCGCCTTAGAGCTGGCCCTCATTGTTATCTCGCCGTTGTAGGACGCGCCTTTTCCCAGCTTATCAATAAAGACAGAGTTCGTGGAGCCCGGCTTCGGCGTGAAAATATTACCCGCCGAGACAAAAGAGATCTTTACATTTTTAACCTCAAGCGACTCACTCGTGTTTTTAATAGAGTATTTTAACATGAAGTCGTTACCGCCGGCAACGGTTTTCGCACCGACGTCATATGACGAGACGATAAGCTTCGGCACCGTTGTGGCGGCCGACGTGCCGCTTACCCCGAGGCCCCTGTCTATGTACACGTAAACAACCCTGGGAAGATAGTGCTCCGTCTCACCGCCGCCGTAGTATGTAGACAGCGTGATCGGATAGTTGCCCGAGAGTATCTGCGGGTTCACATACAGCTTAAAGGAAACCGTCGCCGTTTTCCCGGACGCGAGCGAAATTATCTTCTGCCCCGCGCCGTCAACCTGTGAAACAGTGGCAGAAGACATGTCCGCCAGTGAGACAATCATCTTGGAAATGTTGAGCGTACTGGTGTTGCGAAGCGTAACATTCAGCGTGATCCTGTTGTCCGACCCGGGGTTAATCGAGCTCTGCGACACGCTGTCAACAATCACGTTTGAGAGAAGGCGCTGCGCCGCCCTGTCGGCCCGGTCCTTGTCGGACGCGGTCATCGTGTCTGCCGGTGAGGGGGATGGAGAAGAGGACGGAGTCTGCGGAGACGGTGAAACCTCCGGAGTGACGCCCCCAAACACCTCGGAGATAGGCGTCGTTGTCCCGTCGTCGTTCTCAATAACGACTGTGGTTGGTGCCGCCGACGCGAAAAGCATGGGCAAAAAGCAAACCGCAATCATTGCCGCAAGCAGCACAGATACACATCTTTTCATTGTTCAGCTCCTACTTTTTCCTAAAATAGTGATTATAGCTCTTTAGATATCTGCTATATTCGTCCTTTTCCATACGATTGAGCACCACTCCCGCGAGATTTGCTCCAACGTGCTGAAGCTCGCGCTGGGCGGACTTAAGCTGGTTTGTGGAGGTGGAGTTGCATTTAACTACCAGTATGGTCGCCGCCGTCATCGAGGCCAAAATGCTCCCGTCGACCGACGCGTTAATGGATGAGGAGTCGAATATGGCGAAATCGTATTCCTGGCCGATCCTTTTCAGAAGCTCTTCAAAGCGCGAAGAGCACAGAAGCACCACGGGATTCTCAGAGAGGTTCCCGCAGGCGATGTAATCAAGCATATCAAAATTAGTCTTGCAAACAATATCCTCAAACCCGGCATCCCCACTGAGATAGTCTGAAAGGCCGGTGGTAATATTGTGGTTCAGGCGTTTGTTCTGCTGCTCCTTGCGCATGTCGGTATCTACGAGGATCGTTCTCCTGCCCGTCTCAACCATCGAGACGGCAAGGTTTATCGCAATCGTCGTGGTGCCGGCTCCGGGCTCACAGCCCGAAACAGCGCAGGTCTTGAGCTCTCCTTTGCTCTGTTTAAGATGTATCGCCGCAACCAGCCTGTCATAGGCATCGTTAACAATAGGGTTTTGATGCCTATAAAGGTCAATCTCTATTCTTTGCATTAAACTCCTCCTTACGCCGGGACGAGCCCTTGCCTACGCCTCCGCGTCGACAAAAGACAGCTTCAAACAAGTATCGACATTAGTTTAACATATTCCGGTCCTATTTTCAAGTATTTATTGCCCCCCGCTTCACAAAGGAAATTATTGCAGCGTCTTTTGAAATTTTGAGCTTTTCAGTATCATACCCCCGCGGTCGAAAAAAAAAGAATACGCGTCTCAAATCAAAAATATACCTGCCCGGCGGCAGTATGAAAAAAGCGGCGCAAGGAAATAATGAGACTGAGCCACAACACCATCTTTCGGGAGGGATTTTTATGCAGGGCAAGGTCGAGTTGAGCGGCGTAAATACGTCTAAGCTGAGAGTTCTTCCAAACGCGGAGATCATGTCTCTGCTGAAAAAAACCAAGGATGGCGACCTCTCCGCAAGAGAGACGCTTATCTCTGGGAATTTGAGGCTCGTTTTAAGCGTGATACAGCGGTTTCTCAACCGCGGTGAGTATCTTGACGACCTTTTTCAGGTCGGCTGCGTCGGACTTATCAAATCCATCGACAACTTTGACATGTCCCAGAACGTGCGTTTTTCAACCTATGCCGTCCCGATGATAATAGGCGAAATTCGCCGTTATCTCAGAGACAATAGCTCTATAAGGGTCAGTCGGTCGATGCGCGACACGGCCTACAAAGTGCTCCAGGCAAAGGAAAAATACATGAGCGACAATCAGCGTGAACCCTCAATAGAAGAGATTGCTAAAATTCTGGATTTAAAACGTGAGGACGTGGTCTTCGCGATGGACGCCATCTGTGATCCCGTATCGCTTTACGAGCCGATCTATTCCGACGGCGGCGACGCCATCTGCGTCATGGACCAGGTGTCTGACACTAAAAACACGGACGAGCACTGGCTTGAGCACATAGCGCTGAAGGAGGCGGTCACTCACCTCGGGGAGCGCGAGCGGCATATCCTCTCACTGAGGTTTTTTGAGGGCAAAACGCAGATCGAGGTCGCCAATGAGATAGGCATCTCACAGGCGCAGGTTTCAAGGCTTGAAAAAAACGCGATAAATCAGATAAAAAAGCACATTTAAGGGTTTGTCGACAGAAGTTTTCATCTTTTTGATGGCTAAAAGATCTCCGATTGACATAAAGCACCGGTCTCTCATTAATGAGGAATACCGGTGCTTTATGTTAATGTGAAATCACTGTATCGCTGTTATGAACCTGTGGAGCATAGCGGCGGCTTGCCCCCTTGTCGCATTGCCCTTCGGGTCAATGGTGTTGTTGCCGACGCCGTTGATAATACCTAGCTTATTCAGGATCTGAATGGCGTTCCTGGCATAATCGGAGATAGCCGCCTCGTCCGCGAAGACTATCCATTGCTGCGTGACGGGCAGCTCGATTTTTTTATAATCCATGTATCGCGTTAGGATGACCGCCAAATCCTGCCTTGTTATTGGATCGTCTGGACCAAAGAGGCCGCCGCCGTAGCCATGGACGATACTGCTCGCAGCCGCCCAATCAACAGCCGTTTTATAATACGAACCCTGTGCCACATCGGCAAAACCGGCGTTTGAGCCCTCTGCTTCCGGGCTGCCTTCATTGCGCCAGAGTGTAGTAACGATCATGGCGCGGGTCAGGGTGTCGTCCGGACTGAACCTGTTTTCTGCCGTTCCACCCATCAGGGCTTTCCCATATACATACATCACATCGCCGAAATACCATGTGCCTCCCGCAACGTCGGCAAAGGGGTTTATAACCGGCGCGTCAGTGTCCTGTCCCACCGCATACAGAGAAAGATGTGTCGTAGTAAATGTAACGGTCTTGGCCGCCCCGTCATAGACGCAATCCAATTTTTCAAGCTCTGCCGTATCGCTCAAATACCATACTGCAACGGGGAGCGCGCCGGAATATGGTACGGTAACAATGACTTTGCCGCCTAAATCATGTGCAGCCTGCGCGCCGTGCATGATCTTGATCTCAAACACCAGGTCGCCGGCTCCTATCGCTTCCCTCTGTACCGCCGTAAGATCAGATCGGCTGACCGCATTAAGTGAGATTGCCACATTCTCTCCGCCTGCCTTTGATGAGGCCGATGCCGCCGCATCCGCAGTCAGCGTCACCGTTCCCTTGGGAAGTACGATCTTAACGTCAAGCTCTGCACCGGCAATCTGCTCCAACGCCGCCGCGGGGAAGACCGCATCGGCAGCGCCGGAGACGCCGGAGAGGTCAAATCCGGCCGTGCCGGCCACGGCGTTTTTGATGATCTCCTTCACCTTGCCCTCAGGCAGGGTGAGCGTCACCGCCCCGCCCGATTTGTTATAGCTCACCGACACCGCGCCGCCTGCCGCTGGGATGGTGTCGCTCGCCGCGCCGCCACCGCCAGCACCACCGCCGACGCCACCAATTATTATGGTGTCAACCGTGTATGTCTGCGTAAAAATATCGCTGTTCTCATACCCGTCTCTCATGGCAATCGCCCTCAGTGTGGCCGTGGAATTAATAGTTATGCCGCCGCTTGTATACAGAGCCGAAGACTTTGTCGGCGTCTGCCCGTCCAACGTATAGTATATCACCGCATTCTGAGTTGAGGTCGAAAGGGTGATTGTTGCGCCGGCTGAAACCTTTGATGACTGCGGCAAAGCGGAGATTGCCCCAACCTTCGGTGTGTTTATCACTGAAAAAACGCACTCATTCGAAAAAACATTATTACCGCCGACTTTAACGGCATAGGTTCCAGCGACGTAAGCAGGCCCAATGTCCACAAAACATTCAAATTGATTGTTTTCAATAATCACTTCGCCTGTTTTCGGCGCAAAGCCGCCGCCGGAAGCATTTATAGAATATTGCACCGCTGCGTTCGCGACGTTGCTTGTACCGCTTAAAATAAGCTTGTCTCCCACTTTCACTGTTGTTTTATCGACCGACAGGGCATATATTGCGCCGCCTGTATCATAGCTTATCTCAAAACCAACGGAGGCAATGTCAGAGCCTCTGCCGGCGCGCAAAACATAGTCTGTGCCGTTCTTCCAATTGGCAGGTATCAAAACCTTCAACGCCACGTTATTTCCCGATGCCGGCAATGACGCCAATGTATTTTCGCCTTTTAATATTTCAACGCTGAACCACTCCTTTGAGGCCGCCGTTATTTCAATGGACATGTATGTTCCCGGGCTGTAGACGGTTTTATCGATCCGGACACTGTAATCCGACGCCGCAAGCGATACCGCTGTGTTTGAAATTATTATCATGACCGCCAGTATCAAAGAGAAAATCTTTTTCATTGGATATTCCTCCGATTATTTTACCAAATACGTATTTCTCCGCGCAAACCGGGGGGAGAGATACGGCAAAATGTTCCCATTCTGCTTCTTTATGTTCGCTTCGGCTCAGCCAACAGTATGCCCATGTAGTCCTTCTGTCCAAATTTGTCGACCACCATAACGATCGCATAGTATCCAGAGCTGAAGACATGCTTGATCTCTCTTGTGTTTTTGGTAGCGGAGATCAGGATCGGCTCTTCATCTACGGAACTCATCAGCTGTATTACCACGCTGAATTCTTCTGGGGCCGCTCCATAATAATTCGGATTATCTTCTATCCATACGTTAAGATGAACAAACGCATCGTCAACTTCGTAATATCCGTCTATAAAAAATGGATTTTCATCACTCTGGACAGGAGGCGTGGAAACATAGAAGAATATGGAATACGTTTTTGTGAAATTTCCTCCCGCGTCTGTCACTACAAGCGTTGTAGTCCCGGGCAGCTCCATCGCCGGCGTTTCGCTCACAACCACGTAATCGGGGGCTTCATACGAGACGTTCGGAATCTCTGTCGCGTCTACAGGGAGCATAACGGCGTAGTATGTCTTGGATGGAGAAAAGCCGATATCATATCCTTCAACAGAGATTGACGTAATGTCAAAATCCACATAGACATTGATAATTTTAGTTTTGCCGTCAAATTCAATGGTAACCTCAGAATGCCCGCAGGCCTTCGCCTGCAGCCCACCCGATGAGCTGACTGTGACAACATCTTCATCGCTTGATGCATACTCTGCGGTATTTGTGACCGCTTTGCTGGTTCCATCGTTATATAAAACGGACGGATTCAGAGATAAAGATCTTCCCGCCGTCAAGAAAACGGTGTCTGCAACGGTGACGTTAATTCTCTCAGGTGCAATCTGAAGAACCTCGGATGAATCCAGAAGCTCAAGATAAAAGGCATTATTCTCGGATGACAGCGCGATAATATCACCATCATTTAGCGTCATTTCTTTAATTGGGAATACTGTTCTGATAAACCCTTTATTCTCATATGTCGTGTAGTCATATGCAATCAGGTTCGCTCTGCTTTGCGACGCAAACATTTGATTATTTTGCAAGTCAAAGACCAGGTCAACAAAAGCAGTAAAACTGTTTTTGTATCGCATATCCTCCGAAAGCGCGTGGCTGCTTCTGAATACATTGCCGGAGCTGGCGAAAATATTTAAGCCGTCAGGAGAGATTCTGATTATTGAGCCAATGGAATAGTCGCCGTGATAGGGAGAATCATATGCGTTTTTAATCTCGCCCTTTTCATATACAAGCGCGTTTATATCCTGAGGGCTGACCCCGGTATCCGCCCAATAGAACATGTTATTAACCGGATGTGGCATAAATTTCCCATTTCTGGGATATACGCTTATGCTTGAAATCTGCTGTCCAGTCGCCCTTGAAAAGCTTCGCGCATAACTAAAGGCCGAGCTGCCAAAATTCTCAATTATATAAATAAATCCATCTTTTCCGACGGCAATATCGTAAAATACCGTCCCCAAAACAAGCCGATCTTTCTGCTCCAACGTCTCAGCATCAAGGATTGCCACCACTCCGTTGTTGCCAAACCCAATAAAAAGTTCGCCATTATCATAGTACAGCGAATTGGGGGTGTCCTGGAACATAATCTTAGTCTCGGTCAGCGCGGCCGTATCAATTGCGTAAACGGCGTTGTCAATGCCGTCAGCAATGTACACCATGTCGCCGTTAAATACCGTCTTTGTGTTTGTCTTCGCGCTGAGTAGAGCTCGCCCGTTTTCATATGTAAGAGCTTTAGATGTAATTGTCGTTCCAATGGTGGTTTGCGGCGCGGCCAGATCTATTGTTTCGATAAAATACACGCTTCCATTTAATGTTTCTTTTGAAACCGAGATAAGCGTATTGTCTTTCACAAAAATGTACTGCGGATATCCCTTTGTCTCATAGGTGGCCGTTCCCTCAAACCCGTCATAGTTGTAAGCATAAATCTGCTTGTTATTAAGGGCCGTATAGAATTTCGTTCCGTCCTCATTAAACGCAATATCGGTCCAGCCTTTGTTAAGCGATATGTAGAATCTCATGTCCTTTGACCTGTCCGCGGCGCAGGTAAAGACATTGCCCGAACTATTAAATATGTAGGCACCGTCAGGAGAGACCTGGAAAACAGTGCCCATAGAGTAATCCCCATGATACGGCCATCCGTAGCTGGTTCCCATGTTGCCGCCTCTGTCTTCAAATGAGTTGTTGTCCTCAAGCACAAAAGCTGACATATTTCGAGGCGAGGAGTCGCTCGTGATGGAATAAATTCTGTTAAGAACAGGGTTGTATTTTATTGTTGACATCTGCCGGGTCTGTCCCGTTGCAACAATTTTGCCATCCTGATCAAACCCATATATGTCGGTCCATTGTCCTGAGCCGGACGTGATATAGATTACATTACCCTTTGAAACCACTATATCATAAGGATCCATCTTGATATTATGCTGCGCAGTTTTTGTAAAGGCCTCGCAGTCAATAATTGCAAACGCACCGCTCTGATCCTCCTCCCACCAATAGGAACTATGTGTCTGCTCACAAAGCGATACATACAATTTGCCGTCCTTATAATACATGGACTCCGGCATTAGATCAAACGAGACAGATTTCTGTTCAAATGTCTGTGTATCTATGCTGTAAACCTTTTTCGACGTTCTGTCCGACAGGTAAATCACGGATCCATCGCCGTTAAACACCACGTCCGCAGGCAAAAAAGAAAGGACCCCGCCGCCTTCCGCTGCGCTCGCGGGCAGAGAGATAGTAAATAACGTAAGACATATGCAGACGGCCAATACCAGTGAAAGAATTTTTTTCATGATGAACTCCCTTTCTGCTTCTAATCTTTGCATTAGCTCTTTGTAATTGACGCAGTTCACTTCCCAAATTTTAACCAAGGAGGCCTGCTCTGGGAAACCTTTTTATATCTGATTAATTTTACCATATACTTAGGATAATTTCAACAAATTGTTTTAAATATAAAAAGATTTTCTATCGAATTATTTCAATAGAAAATCTTTTCTTCTCGTCTTCTCGGCAAGGCCTGATTTCCCGGCCTTTTCTTATGCGACCCGCTCCACGCCGTTCTCAAGGATTTATTTTTTCGCATTTCTCGGCGAATTTAATCCCTGACGGCCTTGCCTATCTCGGCGTCGCCGCGGTTAATTTTGATGCTCTCAATTACCTGAGGCTCAGACGGCTTGTCCCCCGAGCCGGTCTTTATGCACGCGATGCCGTCTATCACGTCAAGGCCTGATACGGTTCTGCCAAAAGCGGCATAGCTGCCGTCGAGATGCGGCGCGTCCGCGTGCATGAGGAAAAACTGCGAGCCCGCGGAGTCCGGATGCCTTGAACGCGCCATCGAGATAACTCCCCGCTCGTGCTTCAGCGGGTTTTTATGTCCGTTTGCCTCAAATTCGCCCCTAATGCCGAAACCCGGCCCACCAGTCCCGTTCCCGTCCGGGCACCCGCCTTGGATCATAAATCCCTTTATTACCCTGTGAAAGCAGAGTCCGTCGTAAAAGCCCGATTCCGCAAGCTCAACAAAGCTCGCCACCGTGTTCGGCGCGGCCTCCTGACAGAGCTCCAGCACGATTTCTCCCCCTCCGCGGATGCTGATTGTGGCCGTTGGATTTTTATTCAAAATATTTCCCCCTGTAATTTTTATCTTCAGGCAATGTTGTCAGTATACAGCTGTTTTTTGCGCGCCTAAAACTGCTAAGGATATATTTACACAATCTCTGTGCGGGATTGCCTCAATCCTGAGCGTGGGCGGCCTCGATCTGCTGCTGCACCATCATGTCCTTAACCTTCATCAGCCTTGAGAGGTTGCCGCGCTCGTTTTCGTCCAGCTTCATCGTAATATACCGTATGGTCTCCTCATACTGCGGGATCATGACGTACTCAAGAGCGTTGACGCGTCTCCTGGTTTTCTCGATATCCTGCGCGAGGAGCTGCACGCTTTTTTCAATCTGCGCGAGCTTAAGCATATCGAGGAGCGCCTTTGACAGCGTCGAGAGCGCGTCGTCGAGCTCGCCCGAGGTCTGCGCATAGCCGTAAGGGTATATCTCACCCGGGTCGTCGGTGCCTGTCCTAAATGAGTATACCGGCACGTTCACGCTCATTATGTTTCTAAACTCCATCTCGAGTGAAACGCTCTGCTTCGGGTATATCAGCGCCTGCTCCAGCATCTCCGGCGACATAATCGCCGACGCGACCGTGAAGCTAGCGTGCGAGACCTTCAGCGCCTCCTCGACAACGCCCCTCAGGCGCTTGTTCTCTTGGATTATGTCGAGAAACTGCTTCATCAGCTCGTCCCGCTTGTCCTTGAGAAGCTTGTGCCCGCGGCGCGCCGTAGCCAGGCGACGCTTGAGCCGTGTGAGCTCCATGCGCGTGGGGTTGACATTAAGCCTTGCCATCAGCCGCGCCCCCTATCGTTCTTTCACAGGGAGGTATTTCTCGATAAACTCGGGCTTTATGCGCTTGAGCTCTGATTTCGGGAGAATCGTCAAAAGCTCCCACCCGAGATCCAGCGTCTGCCCGACTGTGCGGTTTTCCTCGTACCCCTGGTTGACATAACGCTTTTCAAACTCGTCGGCAAACTTCGCGTACAGCTTGTCGACGTCCGACAGCGCGGCCTCACCGAGGATCGTCATCAGCTCCTTCGCCTCCTTGCCGCGCGCATAGGATGAAAAAAGCTGGTTCATCGTACCGGCGTGATCCTCGCGCGTCTTTTTCGGGCCGATGCCCTTGTCTTTGAGGCGTGAGAGCGAGGGCATCACGTCTATCGGCGGCTGAATGTTCTTACGGTAGAGCTCGCGCGAGAGGATGATCTGCCCCTCGGTAATATACCCGGTGAGATCCGGGATCGGGTGAGTCTTGTCGTCCTCCGGCATCGACAGGATCGGGATCATCGTGATCGAGCCGTCGTTGCCGATACGCCTGCCCGCGCGCTCATACATCGTCGCGAGGTCGGTATACAGGTAGCCCGGATATCCGCGCCTGCCCGGAACCTCCTTGCGCGCGGCGGAAACCTCGCGCAGGGCCTCTGCGTAGTTTGTGATATCGGTGATAATGACCAGCACGTGCATCCCAAGCTCGAACGCGAGATACTCGGCGGCCGTCAGCGCGACGCGCGGCGTCGCTATGCGTTCGATTGCCGGATCGTCCGCGAGGTTCATAAACAATACGGTGCGGTCGATCGCGCCGGTGCGCCTGAAATCGGAGACAAAGAACTCCGCCTCCTCAAATGTGATGCCTACGGCGGCAAACACGACCGCGAACTGCGAGTCGGCCTGCAAAACCTTCGACTGGCGGGCGATCTGAGCGGCGAGCTGCGCGTGCGGCAGTCCTGAGCCGGAGAAGATCGGCAGCTTTTGCCCGCGTACAAGCGTATTCAGGCCGTCGATCGTCGAAACGCCGGTCTGGATAAACTCGTCGGGGTAGTTGCGGGCCGCGGGGTTCATAGGAAGGCCGTTTATGTCCAGCCTTTTGTCGGGCAGGATATCAGGCCCGTTGTCCTTAGGGTTGCCCAGCCCGTCAAAAACTCGGCCGAGCATGTCCCTCGAGACGCCAAGCTCCTGCGCGTGGCCAAGAAAGCGCACCTTCGACCCCGCGAGGTTTATCCCCGCTGAGCTCTCAAAAAGCTGGACGAGCGCGCTCGTTCCGTTGACCTCAAGCACCTTACAACGGCGAAGCTCGCCGTTTTGAAGCTCTATTTCGCCCAGTTCGTTGTATGTCACGCCGTCAACGCCGCCCACAAGCATCAGCGGGCCGGCGACCTCTCGTATAGTCCTGTATTCCTTAATCACTTACAGACACCTCCCCGGACGCTATAGCTCCTATCTGCGCTGAAAGCTCCTCCTCGATCTTCGCGTAAGCCTCCCGGTAATCCGACTCGGGGAAGGCCTTCGCTCGCCCGATTCGCTCCCTGACGGGGATATCGAACAGCTCCTGCATCGGCGCGCCCTTCTCGACAGCCTCGCGCGACAGTTCGTCATACATGCGGATAAGCTTTAAGAGCCTGAACTGTCTCTCATACGAGGAATAGGAGTCGATGTCCTCAAACGCGTTCTGCTGGAGGAAGTCCTCGCGGATCATACGGGCGGTTTCCATCGTCAGCCTGTCGCCCGGAGAGAGGGAATCCGCCCCGACAAGCCTGACTATCTCATCGAGCTCCGATTCGCTCTGCAAAACGCCGAGGGCCCAGTTGCGGTTTTTTACAAAGTCGCGGTCGACGTTCTCGCTGAGCCACTCGCCCAGCCTGTCCGCGTAAAGCGAGTATGAATTCAGCCAGTTAATAGCCGGAAAGTGCCTCCTGTACGCGAGCGACGCGTCGAGCCCCCAGAAGACCTTGACAATCCTCATCGTGGCCTGGGCCACAGGCTCCGACAGGTCTCCTCCCGGTGGAGAGACAGCGCCGATCGCCGTCAGTGAGCCGAGCCTTTCGCCGGAGCCGAGCCTTTCGCCGGAGCCGAGGCAGACTACGCGGCCCGCGCGCTCGTAAAACTGCGCGAGGCGTGAAGCGAGGTAGGCGGGGTACCCCTCCTCGCCGGGCATCTCCTCCAGCCTTCCAGACATCTCTCTCAGCGCCTCCGCCCAGCGTGACGTAGAGTCGGCAATAACCGCAACGTCGTATCCCATGTCGCGGAAGTATTCTGCGATTGTAATGCCTGTGTAGATTGAGGCCTCGCGCGCGGCCACCGGCATGTCGGACGTGTTAGCTATAAGCACGGTGCGCTTCATCAGGCTCTCCCCCGTGCGCGGATCCTTTAGCTCGGGGAACTCGCGCAGAACGTCGGTCATCTCGTTACCGCGCTCGCCGCAGCCGATATATATGACAATGTCCACATCGGACCACTTGGCCAGCTGGTGCTGCACGACCGTTTTCCCCGAGCCAAACGGGCCGGGAACCGTCGCCGTGCCGCCCTTTGCTATCGGGAACATCATGTCAATTATCCGCTGGCCCGTCATAACAGGGGTGTTGGGGGGAAGTTTTTCCTTATAAGGCCTCCCGACGCGCACCGGCCATTTTTGCATCATCGTAATGTCCACGGTGCCCCCGTTGTCCGATTTTATCCTCGCGACGACGTCCAAAACCGTGAAATCCCCGCTCTCGACGGAAAAAACCTCACCTGAGACGCCGCGCGGCATCATGATCCTGTGATCTACAACCGGAGATTCCTGCACAACGCCGAGGATATCTCCTGAGGCTACCCTGTCGCCCTTCTTGACCTTAGGCGTAAATCTCCATTTTTTCTCATGCGAGATCGACGGAAGGTCAATGCCGCGCGCAATCGTATCTCCGGATTTTTTCATTATTTCGACGAGCGGACGCTGAATCCCGTCGTAGATCGTCTCGATCATACCGGGGCCGAGCTCGACAGAAAGGGGCGCCCCCGTTGTCTCAACTATATCACCCGGGCCAATACCGGAGGTCTCCTCATATACCTGGATGGACGCCCTGTCGCCGCGCATCTCGATAATCTCGCCTATAAGCCTCTGCTCACCGACACGCACGACGTCAAACATGTTGGCCTGCGCGAGACCCTCGGCAACGACAAGGGGGCCCGAAACCTTGACAATTCTTCCGCTGTTTTCCATTTCCTACCCTCTTTCAGAAACGTACGCCGCTTTGGCGGCAAACAAACTCAGTTTAGCAAGTCGACGCCTACGGCGCGCTCGACGGCGGACTTAAGAGCCGAAAGGCCGAGGCCAAGCGTCCCCCCTTTGCCGGGGATCAGGATTATTGCGGGGGTGACCTGGTCTTTGTACCTGTCGATGTCCGCCTTCAGTTCTATCGAGAGCTGCTCTGTAATATAGATTATCGCGAAATTCCTCGAGGCCAGTTCATGCAGATATTTTCTGCCGGCCTCCGTCGTCTCGGCAAAAAACACATCAAGGCCGAGCGCTTTAAAGCCGAGCACCGAATCCCTGTCGCCCAGGGCGGCAATCCTATACATAGGCTTCCCTCAACCGTTCCCTGATAGAGTAGGACGGCATCTTCGCGAGCCTGCCCGACATTATCGTGCGCACGGCGGTGATCTCCTGCTCCTTTGCAACGATATACGCGACCACCGGTTGCTCCCCAAAGCACACATATCTCGCAGCCGACGCATATGCGATCAGCGCGTTGTCACAGAGCTTTTCAAGCTGCATGAGCCCGCTTTCGCCGCGCATCGCCAAGGCGCCCGCGGCGGCGGCCTGCTCCAGCGGGGTAAATGAAAAAATATCCTCGATCGAAGCGCCCGACTGGACAGAGGATATGAGCCTTGCCGTGTCGGCATTCCCTCCTGAAATCATCACCTGTCTCACAAATTCCGGGCTCTTGCCGATACGATGCGCCCGGACAAGAGCCTTAAGATTTAAGGCGTCGATGCTCAGTCGGACATATCCCATCAGAAAATCCGATCCGGAGGCGGAGGCGGCGTCCACCATCTCCTTAAAGCATGCCCTGTCCAGAATCAGGTCCGAAATCTGCGGGTCGGACGTCCTCGCAAGCACGTCCCTCGCCTCCTCATAGGCGGCGCGCATGGCCTTTGTGAGCCAGCGCGTCTCATTATGGCGCAGGATCTCCAGCATGTCCTTTACCTGGCTGCGGCCCGAATTGATCATAAGCGCCTCGCCGCCCTCGCCGCGCGCCTCGCCCTTCATCCAAACCTTGAGGTTGTGATAGTCATATTTAATACGGAAAACATCCACGAGGCTGCCTTCCCCCACGATAGAGCGCATCTGGAGATACATCCTGGCGCGCTCCGCCGAGAGCGCGGCCTCAATCGACGCGTAGCTCTTCACGCTGAACTCACCGTACCCGCACTCGTAAAGTATCTTTGACGCTTCCTCGTCGCTTCTCGCGTCAAGCATCCTGTCCATACGCTCTTTCGAAAGCAGCGACTTCTCCATCACGCGAACGCGCATCGTGGCGGAAAGATAGTCCGTATCTCTGATTTTTTTGGTTTTTTTCATACTCTCACCCCTATCCGAAGAGGATTCCGGCGATCTCCGGCGCGAGGGATTCCCTCGTCGTGCGGATAATCGCCCCGAAGGTGCAGTTAATCTCGACGCTGCCATCCTTAAGTATGAACCCGCCGTCCAGCTCGCGCGTCTCATCCGAGAGCGTGAGGACAGCCGCGATTTTCTGTTCTGAAAGTATCTTGTTTGCTGCCTCGGCTATCTTTTTGCCGATCTTCTCCCGGCTGTCCTTTGAGAAAATAAGCTCTCCTCCGTTCCCGGCGGATTTGACAGCCAGACTGATGAGAAACGCGGCCAGCCTGTCCTCCGGCATTGAGAGCAGTTTTTCATAAGCCATGTCGAATGCGCGGCCGATCATTTCCTGACGGGCCGCAAGCTTCATTTTCCTGGCCTCAAGTTCGGCCACGCCGGCGAGCCTGATAACACGCTCATCGGCCAGCGCCCGCCCGCGTTCCACGATAACGCGCACGTCGGCCTCAGCCTCTTTGCGCAGCGCGGATATCCTCTCGTCCGCCTCCGCCCTGGCCCTGTCAAGTATCGCGCCGGATTCGGACGCGGCGTCGTCATCAATTCGTTTAATTATCCTGTCTATTCCGTTCATAGCTCCTCCTTTCAAGATTCATCCGGGCATTCTCCCCGGCTATATCTTGAGGTTAATCAGCAGGAGGAACGAAACGAGCAGCGCAAGTATCGCGTAGAACTCGACTACGACCGCGAACATTACGCCCTTAAACATTTCTTCAGGTCTTTTTGTAATGATCGATACGCCGCCGGCCGCAACGCGTCCCTGCGAAATGGCCGAGAGCCAGCCCACAATGGCTATCGGCAGACAGGCCATAAGGAACGAAGCGCCCTGCATAATCGTGAGGTTGGGGATATTTCCGGTCAGTATGCCGAGCTTGATCGACGCAAACAGCCCGATAACGAAACCGTAGATACCCTGCGTGCCCGGGATGATTTGCAGAATCAGTATCTGGGAAAACTTGCCGGGATCCTCTGTTATTAGGCCCGCACCGGCCTCGCCGACGATGCCGACGCCCTCGGCCGACCCGACGCCGGGCAGCGCGACCGCGAGAGCGATCCCAAGAAGCGCGATGTTAGTTCCGCTGAAGATTTGCATAAGCCATTCCATTTACTTTTCCTCCCTAACAATACTGACAAATTTTGTTTTGATGGACAGCGGGCTGAAGCGCCGCCCGCCTTCCCGGTACCATTTCGTGAAGAACTCAAGGTATTGAAGCCTGGCCGCGTGCACATATGTGCCTATGATATTGATCCCCATGTTGAATGCGTGCCCGATGAGAAATACAATCCAGAAGGCTATGGGCCCCGCCATGCCCCCGAGGATGTTGAACACGCTGGCGATAACGCCGGTCGCCATACACAGCGCCATAAGCCTTGAATAGGACAGCACGTCGGAGAGATAGCCCGTAATATTGTACAGAGAGCCCAGTCCGCCCATGATCTTTCCGATAACGGACTTTGACGATCTCCCCTGCGTGAGCACAAGCATAATTGTCCCCGCAAGGGCCACCCAGTAGGTTCCCCCGAGGGCCAGCACAACGAGCCCCGCAAAGAGCAGCCACCAGGAACCCACGTCAAATATGGCATCTATAATGTGCCCGTCTCTTATGAGCAGATAGGCGTTTATCGCCATGCCGAAGATAATCTGCACCACGCCCAGCCCCAGCGTCAGAAAGAGGAGCAGCAGCGGCCCCGAAAGCCCAGGAATGAACGTCTCCGCGTCCATTGTCCCGAAAAGCAACGCGGGGAAGACAACAGGCTCCTGCATATTGAGCACATACTTTGAAAACGTCGTAACCACGTCCCCAAAAAAGCTGCCGAAGCACAGGCCGAATATTATCGTCGAGACGCCGCATATCCCCAAAAGGCTGAACATCTTTTCCATCAGTCCGCCCTTTGTCACAGGCGCCTTTTTCGTGAGAAGCAGTGAAATCGCGAGAAGTATCAGCCCGTAGCCGACGTCGGCGTACATAATGCCGAAGAAAATTGCAAAAAAAGGCCCCATAAGCGGGTTTGGGTCGATCCCGTCGTAGGCCGGCATGCTGTACATCTCCGTGACCATGTTAAACGGATATAGCATCTTCGAATTATAAAGCGAAACGGGCGGGCTCTCTCCATCCTCCGGATCTCTGTATTCGTAGGCACAGCCAAGGCTCTCCAGCGCGCCTTTGACACGCCCAATCTCACGGGCTGGCGTCCATCCTTCGAAAATAAAGGTCTGTCTCGAACGGAGCACCCTGTCGCGGGCAAGCTCCTTTTCCAGCTCGATGTTTAGCGCGTCAAAGCAAAGCTCAAGCTCCGCCCTCATAGGGTCAAATTCTGAAAACCCGCGGATGAGGCGTTCACGCTCAGACCCAATAAACAATATGCGCGAATCTATGTCGTGCAGGTTTTTCTTTGCGTCACCCTCATAGTCCTTGAACTGAACGCGGGAAAACCCAAAGCCCTTCAACAGCTCCGTCGCCTCCGCGAGCTCTGATCTGTGACATATAAACATCAGGTAGTGCTGCTCGCGGTCCTGCCCCACGCAGTACAGCGCCGAGAGCAAAAACCCGGCCTCCAGAGAGGCCTTCAACGCCTCAATATCAGACGACACGGGCGCCACACCGAACATAACCTCTGTCTCTGAAAACGGTTTGAGGTCGAACGGCACGTCCATGGCGCTCCAAGGCAACAAGCTCGCCCTTCGAGAGAGAAGCCTGCCCTCCTCCGTGTGCAGCTGCGCTATCTTTGCCACGCGCGAATGGATCGCGACTGCGGCATCAAGCGCCTCTGCCACGCGGCCCTCGTCGAATATCTCCTCCAACCCGACCACGGCCTTCGGAGCGAAGATCCCCTTTTTCACAGGCGCATATTTTGACAGGGCGTCAAGCGCGGCCTTCACCGACTGCGCGTTACTCCTAAGGGCCTGATGGTCCGGCTCGTCCAGCTTTAGGATTTCGCTTGCGCCGTCAAGCAGCCCGCTATCCGAAGGGTTTGATATTTCTACGCATCCAAGTTTTTGAAGCTCGCGTAAAAGCTCCCTCCGGTCCGAGTCCATTGCGATCACCCTCAGCCGCTTCATTCTGATAATCGACATTAGGCGTTCACAATCCTTTCCAAAATGAAATCTGCGGCCTTTTCAAGGTTTGTCTCGGCCTTTACCCTGAGCGCGTCACATTCCTTCGCCGTCCTGGCCTTGATCTCGCCCTCAGTGACAGCCGCCGTTTTTTCTGCGTCCTCCAAAAATCCCTTGGCTTGTTTCTCGGCTGAGGCTTTTAGGCTCTCGGCCAGTTCCCTTCCCTCACGCTCAGATGAGGCGGCCAACTTTTTTGCCTCCTGAAGGGCCTGTGCGCGAGCCTCATGCGCCTTAAGTTCGCACACTGAAATCCTTCTCACATCTTCCAACGACACGTTCTCACCTCCCCGCAGATATGTTTTTTAAGTCATACGCAAAAACCTAACGGATTGCTATCCCAATTATAGAGTACTTACTCAGTAAAGTCTACCAATTTAATTCTATTTTTACTATCATCTCAGATATTATTTGAGAAATTGAGGGTATATCCTCGCCTTTCAGGTTTTGACCCCGCTTCCCGCGCTCCGCACTTGACATATTTTCGTCATAATGTATAATCAAATGTGTTATTCTACAAATCGAAAGGCGGAATTGCTTTGTTAAACGCGGAAAAAACAATGGAAAAGATTGTCGCCCTCTGCAAGGGCAGAGGATATGTATACGCCGGCTCCGAGATTTACGGCGGGCTCGCCAACACATGGGACTACGGACCGCTTGGCGTGGAGTTTAAAAACAACGTCAAGCGCGCGTGGTGGAAAAAATTCGTGCAGGAATCCGCCCACAACGTCGGCCTTGACTCCGCGATACTTATGAACCCGCAGGTGTGGACGGCCTCGGGCCACGTCGTTAACTTCAACGATCCGCTGATCGACTGCAAGGGCTGCAAGATGCGCCACCGCGCCGACAAGCTCATCGAGGATTTCAACCGCGAGAGGGGCATGTCCGACAGCGTTGACGGCCTCTCGAACGAGGCTCTTTCTGCATATATCAGGGAAAAAGGCGTATCCTGCCCCGGCTGTGGCAAATCAGAGTTTACGGATATCCGCAAGTTTAACATGATGTTCAAAACCTTTCAGGGCGTGACGGAGGACAGCCAGGCCGAGGTCTATCTCAGGCCTGAAACGGCGCAGGGCATCTTTGTCAACTTCTCAAACGTCCAGCGCACTACGAGGAAGAAGATCCCGTTCGGGGTTGCCCAGGTTGGAAAATCCTTCAGAAACGAGATTACGCCCGGCAACTTCACGTTCCGCACCCGCGAGTTTGAGCAGATGGAGCTTGAGTTCTTCTGCAAACCGGGGACAGACCTTGAATGGTTCACCTACTGGAAAGAATACTGCGTCAAATTTCTCCGAGATCTGGGCATGAAGGACGAGAACCTCAAGCTGCGCGACCACAGCGCCGAGGAGCTGTCGCATTATTCAAACGCGACGACCGACATCGAGTATCTGTTCCCGTTCGGCTGGGGCGAGCTCTGGGGCATTGCAGACCGCACCGATTTTGATCTCAAGCAGCATACCGAGCATTCGGGCAAATCTCTTGAATACTTCGACCCTGATACGAACGAAAAATATGTGCCGTACGTCATTGAGCCCTCTCTCGGGGCGGACCGCGTCGCGCTCGCGTTCCTGATTGAGGCCTATGACGAGGAGCTTGTGGATGAACAGAAGGGTGATGTACGCACAGTGCTTCGCCTGCATCCCTACCTCGCCCCGTTCAAATGCGCCGTGCTGCCCCTGTCGAAAAAGCTTTCCGACGACGCGCGACGCGTTTATGAGGCCCTCCTGAAGCATTTTATGGTTGATTTCGACGACGCCGGATCAATAGGCAAGCGTTACCGCCGCCAGGACGAGATCGGCACGCCGTTCTGCGTCACGTTTGACTTTGACTCGCTTGAGGACAGGTGCGTCACTATCCGCCACCGCGACTCGATGGAGCAGGAGCGCGTCCCTGTTGATTCCCTCGCAGGATACATCGAGAGGATGATTTCTTTCTGAGTACGTCCAGATTTTTAAAGCCGCCCGCGTTTGCGGGCGGCCTTTTTTGTCTATCTCTTTTTCTTTACCATCCGGAAGACGGCAAAGCCCTCCCCCGCGCCCACAACAAGAAGCAGGCTCCATATCCACAGAGGGATGCCTCCGCCGCTTATCTCCGGGGCGCTCAGAGGCACTCCGGCCTCGTCTTGCCGCACAACCTCAACAGTCTCCTGCCCTTCCGGCGCTTCCTCCGGGGCTTTGACGGCGCCCGCCTCAAAAAGCTTCTCATAAAGTCTGCATGCCATCACGGCGGCCTCGCCTCGTGTCATCGGCCTCAACGGGAAAAATGGATCACCCGCGGAAAGCGGCGCAAGCCCGGAGGAAATGCAAAAGGCAATCTCTTTCTCCGCCCAGGGAGAGACTTCATTCAAGTCTGGCATTTTTGTGAGAACATCGGCCGCGCTTTGCCGGTTCGCATGCTTTTTCTTTGCGGCCAGAATACGCGCGGCTATAGAATAAGCCTCCTGCCTGTCGGCCTGCCTGTTCGGCATAAAGCTCTGCTCTGACATGCCGCGGACAAGTCCGAGCCTTTCAGCCGCCGCTACATAGGGAAAAAACCAGTCAGTTTTCCGGATATCCGCGAACGAGGTCTCTCCACCTGTTTCATCCGTAAGGAACAGCTTCGCGAGCATCGCGGTCAGATCCGCGCGCGACATCGGGTCTTCCGCCCGAAAATCCCCTTCCTTCACATCAAAAACCCCGCGAAGCGCGAGGTATGACGCTGCTCTGAAAAGCTCCGCCTCCCCCTTGCCTATGTCCTTTATCCCGGAGCTCAGGGCCTGTACGCTGTATCTCCCCGGGCGCGAGGTTTTGAACGATACGCCCTGCATCAGCGGATCAAATCCACCTCCGGCGAAAACGGCCCCGTCTCCGAGCCCCATAAAGGCAGCCTGACTCTCAACATCTTTGGAGACCGGCGGAAGTATCACGGTAACAGGCGCCGTAAGCTGAGTGACCTCCGCCCCCTGCCCGTCCTCAAAGCTAAGGTCAAAGCCTTCGCCTATTTTTTTCATCCTGACCAGCAGCCGGCTTAATCCCTCGGGAAGCGCCGCGGTATCAAACCCAAGAACAGCGCCCGACTCATCAAAAACGTACAACGTATCGATACCCGAAAGCGCCTTGAGCGCGTCAAGGCTGAGCGTGAACCCGCCGCTCCCCCTGACGTCCGCGCGCGCCGATACCCTGACTGCGCGCGGCAGCGAAAGCCCTTCGAGGTTTATCTCCGCCTGAATTTTTTGCAGCGCGCCGGGCAGCGACTCTTTTATGCCTTTAAGCTGAGCCTCACCTATCTCGCCGCCCTGCCCGATTTTCACCCCGAGCGAAAACAGCAGTGCAGCCTCCGCGTTGCGGATTACACGCTCAACCGACGAGGGCAAAGCCTTCGTCGCGTCGTTATAGCCGGGGAGGTCCGTCACAAAGCCTTTAGGGACAGCACCCCTTTTCGCCGACACCACCTTTACGCGCGCCTCCGCCTCCCGCATCCCGGGAAGCGACGCCCGTATCGTGACATACCGCTCGCCCTCCGAATCGGCCTTTACGGCGAAAGCCTCCCCATTTCTGATAAGCGTCAAGCCCACCTCCGCCTCGGCGGTCACAACTGCGTACTTATGCGAGGCGACGCTGAACCTGTATGATTCTCCGGGCTCCATCAGGATTACCCGCGGCTCCACGATGAGCGGCACGGTATCCTCTCCTGTCACTAAAACACGGCAGAAGGAAGTGGTACCTTCATATCCGCCGCACGAGGCTTCAACCGAGATTCTTGCGGTCCCCGCCTTTTTTGCCAGCATAAGCCCGTCTCTTGTTATCTCCACGACAGACGGATCAAGCGACTTGCAAGAAAATCTGCCCTCAGCGGGCTCAACGGATATTGCAAGCCTTTTCTTTTCACCCACAGTCATCCCCGCCTCGTCTTCGGGCTTTATTACACGGGCAAACTCAAAAAGCGGCTTCCAAGATCCCAAAAAAGCGTCTACCTCCCGGTCGGTCGGCCTTTTTGAAGCGCTCAGACTGATCCCGCTCACGCTTTTGTCCTCCATCTTCTCAAGGCTCTTAAAAAAAGAATCGGTCTCCCTCTTCATCTGCTGGGCGGTCATCGTTTCACCGGCCAGAAAGCCTGAGGAATATTCCCATGTGTCGCGCCCGGCCCCGTCTTTTTTGTCATGCCTGCGCATCCTGAACAGAACCGTGTCTCTGAGCGCACCGTCGGACGCCGAAACGCGAGACACAACGCGCATACTTCCGCCGGGGTACGTATATCCCCGCGTGGATATCCACGTGAGCGATCCTGTATCTTTTGCGCGCCATAGAGTTACAGAGCCTCCGGTGTAATTTATTCCGTCGCTGCCATAATCGTCGGCGCATGCGCCCGCGAGCACGCCGTCTAAAAATGTGCCGAGAGACGGAGCGTCTATCGATTCCTCCCGGTTTCCTGAACTATATGTCATTTCAATGTTTTTATAGGCAAGTGCGCCTCTCTCGCCGAAGGGCCCATAAAGCCCGATAATCAGCTCCGGCTCCCCGTCCAGATCCATGTCTGTCAAAAAAGCGCCGACACTCCGCGCGCGCTTTGCGTCTTCTTTGGGAATCCGGGTATAATATCTCTCCAGGGCGGAGCTGAATTCCTTCACCCAGCCGTCCTTCATGGCGGCCGAGGCCGGAACGGCGTCCGCCATGAAGAAAACACTGACAAGCACAAGTAAAAGAGCCGAAAACCTTTTTCTCATTGTCTTCCCCCCGCAAATGTATGCTGTATCTATGCATTTCCCCTGTATTTAGAGCGTTTTGACGATATTACTTGCCACCCTAGTATTCCCGACAATATACGCTCCGCCAGCTCAAGCGAGCACAGTTGAGTTTTTTCCGCATTAGTGTTATCATTGAGTATATCGCTGATTTTTCCAGAATAGTGAAGGATATTTTTTGAGAGTGGGGATAAATTTGGGGCTTGGCAAAAGGCAGCTCATTTCAAGGATTCTCATATTTTCGGGCGTGGCCTGCCTGCTCACCGCAGGCATATACGAGGCCGCTAACTATCCCTGGAGAGCCGTGTTCACTCCTCCTGAGGTCTTGAATGCGGAAATCCTGCCTGACCCGCCGGCTCCCGTCCCGGATGAGAGCGCCGAGATCGTGCCGTATTCGGAGGATGCTTTCACAGAGGCCGACTGGCTTGACGACGAAACCTCCGCCCTTCCCGAGCAGGATACCCTTTTCAGCTCAGGCGCCGAAAAAAAGAGGCACTCAGGCTCCAACAGCGTGGGGGCCAAGCTGAAATACATGCTCCTCGGCACGCTAAAGATCCCTAAGCTGAGCGTTTCGGTCAACCTTTTTGAGGGAAGCGGAAAGGAGCTTGCGCTGGGTGTAGGGCACGTCAGGGGCACAGCGCTTCCCGGGGCTGAAGGCAACTGCGTTGTCGCAGGGCACAGGCTCAGGATCAGCATGCACCCATTCAGGCACGCCGACATGCTCGCGGAGGGCGACCTTATCAGGATAAGCTTTTCCGGCCATGAGTACACATATGCCGCCGTATCCCAATTTGTCGTCACTCCTGATGAGACATGGGTGTTGCTTCCGGACAAAAACGAACGGTACATGCTCTCGCTTCTTACCTGCGACCCTCCTCAGAACCCCGTCAACAGGCGCATCGTCAGGTGCAGGCTTATCGGCGTCGACGGCGTCCCTCCCGAGGAATACTATAAGCCCTCTCCCCCGCCCGCGCAGCAAACGGCCCCGCCCGCACCCACCGATGCCGGCGTTCCGGAAATCTCACCGGCGGATGGCGCTGTTCCTGACGTCTCGCCCTCAAGTGACGCTGTTCCGGAGGTCTCGCCCTCAGGCGATGCTGTTCCGGACGTCCCGCCCGCGGATGACGGAGGACAGGGGGCTTTGCCTCCCGGCGCTTCCGATGATGGCGCCGTCCCAAACACATAAATGAGGTGGCACAATGTCTGATAACCGCCCTTTAATTTCGACCGGCTTCGGCGACGGAGGCATGACCTCCATGCTCGGCGGCGTCACGGAAAAGCACTCCCTTTGTACAAGAGCCTGTGGCGCTGTCGAAGAGCTCTGCGCGCATTTGGGCGCGTCTGTCTCCTCTCTTGAGGCTCAGTTGGGGCCTGATTGCGAGCTTTCGCTCGCCCTGCGCGCACTTTTTCCTTTCTTATCGCGCTGCGGGCACGACCTTGCCGTCGCCGATTCGCGCGCATTCAGGCTTACCGAAGAGAATGTCTCATCTGTCGAGCTCGCAATATCCGTCCTTGAAGGCAACCTTCCCCCGCTGTGCGGCTTTATTATGCCCCTCGGCTCGGAAAGCGCCTGCCGGCTTCATATAGCGCGCACGGTTTGCCGCAGGGCCGAGCGCGAGGTCTCTGCCCTTCTGGCCTCCGGGCGTCGAGCAAACAGCCTCTGCCTGCCCTTTCTGAACCGCGTGGGAGACCTTCTTTTCCTGATGTCGAGGCGGGCAAACGCCCTTTCCGGCGTTGTGGAAGAGCCTTTTTAGTCGTATCACTCCCCATTTTTAGCCCTTTCATCACAGGCCGTCCGTTTTATGCGGACGGTTTTTTGCGAAAAAATGTGCGCTTGGAAAACTTTCTCAGGATATTTTCATCAACAAAATCCCAAAATAATTGTTGCAAACTTAAGGTGCGAAAGTAAGCGTCACAGAATGTCCGCTCTGCATGCTTATACGCCCTTACGCAGAAAAACGGGGACCATTGCTCCCTGAAACAGGAGTGAAAAAAATGAGAAAAAAGAAGACTGCGCGAGTAATTTCTTTTTTGATGTCTGTCACGATGCTAGCATCCTTACTGTGTGCATCCGCGATTGACGCCAAAACTGAAAGTCAGAGTGTTCCGGTCAGCCTTGCGTTCCTGTATGGAAATGACACAATGGCAATCTACACAGAAAACGTGGACCGCACAAAGGGGTATGTCAATCAGGTCTCCCCGGATTTCTTTACCCTCCAGGCCGGGGACTCATCTGGCACTGTCAAGCTCGTCCAAACGGTCGAGCGAAACACCAAATTTATTGAGGACATGCACGCAAAAAACATCAAAGTGCTGCCCACTGTTACGAGCCTTTTTGACAAGGCCGTCGGAGAGGCGGCGCTCGACGCCAGAGAATCGCTGTCTCAGACGCTTGCGGACTTTGTCAAGAACGAAAAGCTGGACGGCCTGGTTATTGACATTGACAACCTCACCGAGACCAGCAAAACAACTTTCACAACATTTATATCTCTGCTCAAGGACAGGATGCCAAAGGACACGCTCCTTACAATCGCCGTCCCTCCGAATCCGAAAGATGTTAAAACAGGAAACGTGGCGGCATACGACTATAAAGAACTCACCAAAAAAGCGGACTATTTCTTCCTGAAGTCATATGACGAACATTCCCTCTACAGTGATGCGGGGCCCGTCGCCAGCATCAATTTCGTAACCGATTCGGTCACAAACGCTATCGCGTCGGGCATTCCCAACAACAAACTGCTGCTCGGCATCCAGCTTTACGGCCGTATCTGGAAAAAGGGCTATACGGCTCCCGCCTCGATAAAGGTCACGGCAACCCCAGGCGATGCGTCTGTCAAGCTCGATTGGTCCGCTGTATCCGGAGCGACGAAGTACCAGATCTTTGTGAATGACGAGACCACACCCGCCGTTGACGACATCTCCCCGGTTGAGCTGACAAAAAGCGTGACGAAGCTCGCCAGCGGAGCGTCACTGGTCAACGGAACGGAGTATACCTTCTATGTCCGGGCTCTCAGCGGAACGGATGTGATATTCAAGTCGACAGGCGTCAAGGCAACGCCAAATAAAATCCCCGATACGCCAACAGGCTTTGCCGCGGCGCCGGGCAACACCGCTATCCTGCTCACATGGACCGCGGCTCCGCTTGCCACGGGCTACAAGATCTATGATGTGACAAACGCGCAGGCGGAGACGCTTGTCGCGACGATCGCCTCCGGCGCTACCGTGACCTACACCGTCACAGATCTCACAAACGACACGCCGTATTCGTACAAGATATCAGCCACCAACACGCTCGGCGAGAGCGCAAAGTCGGCTGCGGTGACAGAAACTCCCAATGCCTCGGCTCAAATCTTTGCCGGTCCCAAGGCGCCCACCGCCGTTGCGGGCGACAAGCAGGTTACGCTTAAGTGGGAGGCCGCCGTCGACGCTTCGAAGTACAGGATATATGTTAACGAAGCCGCAAACCCGATCGTTGAGGTCGCCGCGACCACGACGCCTCTTGAGTACACCGTAACGAACCTCACAAACGACGTTGAATACACCTTTTATATTTCCACAGTCGTTGGCACCACCGAGAGCGACAAGTCGCCAAGCGTCAAAGCGACGCCAAAGGCGCCCACAAAACCAGACAAGCCCGCCACTCTCGAGGCCACTCCCCGCGACAAATCCGTCGAGCTCTTCTGGGCCGCTTCCCCCGGCGCGACGAGCTACAAGATATACCGCAACAGCGACACGAACCTCATCGGCACCGTAACCTCAGGCAGGGTATTCACGGCGACCGGCCTGACAAACGACGTGCTGTACACGTTTTACGTCTCGGCAGTAAACAGCATCGGCGAGAGCGATAAGGTGAGCGTCACGGCCACTCCGAAGGCGCTTGGCGCGGCCGAGGCCGTCCCAGGCAGCGGAAACGGGATCGGCACTGGCGATATCAAATCGATAATGTCAATGAAGAGTCTTTCCGCCACGTTTGACAGCGTGGCAAAGAGCCCGAGCATCACGCTGACGGTAAAGAAAGATGAGAAAATTCCCATCTGGGGCAACAGGGTTATCACTGAGGGCGAATACACGATCTGGTATGAAAACGACCAGTCATGGGAGGAGAAGCTCGCGCTGGTCAGAAGCAAAAATCTCGCCGGCGTCGGAGAATGGGCGCTCGGCCAAGAGCCCGACACGTTCTGGTCAAGCTTCCGCTCATGGCTTGTCGGGCTTCCGTTCACGGACATTCAGGACAACTGGGCTCAGCAGTATATCGTCAGCCTTTACGACATGGGTATCGTCTCCGGCATGACCACAAACAGCTTTGACCCGTCCGGCCTCCTCACTCGCGCCCAGGCCGCCACGATGATGGTCAGGATGGCGGGGCTCTCAAACGTGGAACCGAACAGCAGCTTTGACTTTACCGATTCGCGCACACACTGGGCCAGGAAGGAAATAGCGCTGGCGCACGAATTTAAGCTGATAGGCGGCTATACCGACAACACCTTCAAGCCAGACAAGCTTGTGTCCCGCGAGGAGTTCGCGCAGATTGCCTCAAACTACACCAACACCCCCGCAACCGTGGACTTTAGCGAAAAAATATACGACGATGTATCCTCCACGCTCACCTGGGCAAATGACAGCATCATTAAGATGTCGAAGCTCCATGTCTTCAACGGGCGCTCGGAGAGAATGTTCGCCCCGAAGGAGTATGTCACCCGCGCCGAGGCGGCAAAGATCATCACGCTGACCTCAGAGCTTGCTACGAACATCGATCCCTCAAAGATCAGGCCGAGCACAAACGGCATAGAAACAAGATAGCTGCTGCTCCGGCGCCCTAACGGGCGCCGGTTTTTTCCCCCAGGTGCAAAAACAGGGCCTCTCGCATAAGGCGGGAGGCCCGTGTTTGTTTATGGAAACTATTTTATAACCCTGATCCTGAGCACGCCTTCGATGGCCTGCACCTTGTCAATAACACTGTCTCTGAATTTGTCGGCCGCGTCCAGAATGGTGCACGCAAATTCCTTTTTCGACTTGTTGACCATATTCTCAATGTTTATCCCTTCGGCGGCAAACGCGGAGGAAATGCCGCTGATGACATTCGGGATATTCCTGTGTATGACCACAAGCCTCATCGCGCCCTCGCGCGGCATAGAGACATCCGGGAGGTTGACGGAGTTTTTGATGTTGCCGTTTTCGAGATAATCCGCCATCTGGCAGGCGGCCATCACGGCACAGTTGTCCTCGCTCTCGGGCGTCGAGGCTCCGAGGTGCGGGATCGCGATAACGCCGTCGTGAGATATCATTGCGGCTGTGGGGAAGTCCGTAACATACTTTGAGACAATACCGCTGTCAAGCGCTTCGATCATATCGGCGCTCTCGACGAGGTCCGCCCTGGCAAAGTTGATGATTCGCACGCCTCTCTTCATGCCCAAAAAAGCGGCCGAGTTGATCATTCCCTTTGTCTCATTGTTGAGCGGGACGTGAAGCGAGATAAAGTCGCATTTTTCAAAGATCTCCTTCGTGGAGGCGGATTTGATTACCGCCCTGCTCAGGCCCCACGCGGCATCAACCGAGATATACGGGTCGTATCCGTAAACCTCCATACCGAGATTCTGGCAGGCGTTGGCCACCATGACACCGATCGCGCCGAGGCCGATTACGCCGACCTTTTTGTTCTCAATCTCCGGCCCCACAAACTTGCTCTTGCCCTTTTCGATGAGCTTAGGCACTGCGTCGCCCTGATCAGCAATCGTCTTGGCCCACTCGATACCGCCGATAATGTCGCGAGAGGCGAGCAGCATCGAGCAGATTACGAGCTCCTTAACAGCGTTCGCGTTCGCGCCCGGCGTGTTAAACACTACGATGCCCGCCTCGGAGCAGCGCGCGACGGGGATATTGTTCGTGCCGGCGCCGGCGCGGACAATGCACCTGAGATTTGAGCCGAATTGAGCCTCGTTCATATCCGCGGATCGAACCATCACGGCGTCCGGATTCTCTATATCGTCCCCGATCTGGAAGCGGCTTCTGTCGAGCCTTGAAAGTCCCATCGGAGATATCTTGTTGAGCGTTTTGATATTATACATCTGTTTCATTCCCTTCCGGGCAATGGCCCGTCGATTCTGCTCAGTATTCTGACAAGATCAGCCGTTTTCCTTTTCAAACTTTGCCATAAAGGCTGCCAGCTCCTTTGTCCCTTCCATCGGCATAGCGTTGTAGATCGAGGCCCTCATGCCTCCGACCGAGCGGTGCCCCTTGAGGTTGACAAATCCGGCGGCCGTGGCCTCCTTGACAAACTTCGCGTCAAGCTCCTCGCTCGACGTCTTGAAGGTCACGTTCATCAGCGAGCGGGCTTCACGGTCGACGGTGCTGGCAAAGAACTTGCTGTTGTCAAGAAAATCATAGAGGTGCGCCGCCTTTTCGGTGTTATACCTCTTCATCTCCGTGAGTCCGCCCATCTTTTCAACCCACTTGAGTATCTCGCCCATGATGTAGATCGAATACGTGGGCGGGGTGTTGTACATCGAGCTGTTTTTGATCATAACCGCGTAGTCGAGGATCTTCGGAGTATAGGGATAGGCGCCGCCCGCAAGATCTTCTCGGATGACGACAAATGCCAACCCGGCGGGACCCATGTTCTTCTGCGCGCCCGCGTAGAGAAGTCCAAATTTCGAGACGTCGACCGGCTCCGACAAAATGCAGGAAGAAACGTCGGAAACGACGGGCACGTCGCCCGCATCGGGAACATAATCCCACTTTGTGCCGAATATCGTGTTGTTCATGCAGTAATGGAAATAAGATGCCTCCTTGTCGAGTGTGAGGGCGTCCTGCGCAGGAATGTAGGCAAAATTCCGGTCCGCCGACGTGGCCGCAATATTGACTGTTCCATATTTCTTGGCCTCATCAGCCGCGTTCTTTGAAAAGTTCCCTGTGATTGCGTAATCTGCCTTGCCCGTCCTCGGCATCAGGTTCATCGCGAGCGCCGCAAACTGGCCCGTAGCCCCTCCGTGCATGAATAGAACCTTATAGTTGTCCGGGATGCCCATAACCTGGCGGGCCTTTGCTTCCGTCTCAACTATAATATTGTCATATACCTTGGAGCGATGGCTCATTTCCATTACAGACATTCCTGAGCCCCCGAAGTTGAGCATCTCCTCCCCGGCCTTCTGGAGCACCTCCTCCGGCATCATTGATGGTCCGGCGGAAAAGTTAAAAATCCTGCCATGCGCCATTGTATTCGCCTCTTTCCAATAATTTTTTTCGGCGGCCGCGTTAAAATGCCGTATCCGCCAAGGCACCGCAAAACAGATTCGACCTGTTTTGTGATCGAAAACAGGTCTCCCTTTTGTAGTGAAATGATTATACCTTCGCAAAAAATGTTTGTCAATTACTTTTGCGATACTTTGTCAATTTTTTAACAAAAATATTTTCCGCGATACCATGTGTCCTTCAGCTGGAGAAAAAACCGTCGCTGACCATGGACACATAGTCGTCCTCCGCTATGATTATGTGGTCAACGAGCTTAATGCCGACGGCGGAAAGAGCGTCGCGAAGCCTGCGGGTCGTCACCTCGTCCTCCTTTGACGGCAGCGCGATGCCGCTGACGTGGTTATGCGCGATAATAACCGACGTCGAATTAAAGGCCAGCGCCGTCTCCACAATCTTTCTTATGCTGATCGCGGCCGAGTTGACACTGCCCTCAAAAACCATTCTGCAATCGAGAATCTTTCCCTTCACGTCAAGGCACATCAGATAGACCGCCTCATTGCGCAGCCCGATAAACCTCGGCAAAAGATAACTCCCCGCTTCTTCAATCGTGGAGACAAATCTCTCATTTTTCAGCTTTGAAACGCCGTAATACCTGCTGGCGGACGGGATCAGCTTCAAAAAGAGCGCGGCGCTCTCTCCGATACCGTTCACCTTCATCAGCTCCTCGGCGGAAGCGTCGCACACGTTCGCAAAGCTCCCGAAGCGGCTGATGAGCTCGTGGGCAATCGGATTCACGTCCTGCCTCGGGATGGCATAAAACAGCAGCAGTTCAAGTGCGTTGTGGTCGTTAAAGCCGTCGAGACCCTCAGCTCTGAAGCGCTTTCTGAGCCGGTTCCTGTGCCCGTTATGTGGATGCATGGCTCCCTCCGTCTGCCTTTTTTGCCGCCTCCGGCGCCAGATTACCTGGCGCTAAGCGCCGTACATCCTGCGGTACTTCAAAATTTTCTCGTGCATCGCATCGTCTATAAGGACCCTTCCCCCGACCTCGCGCATATACAGGGCGCTCACGATCTCGTCGATGTCCACTAGCGGGAAAACTTCAATGCCAAACTCGTCGGAGAGCTCGCGCAGGGCCGACTTTTCGCCCGAACCCCGCTCCATCCTGTCTACGCTGACAATCAGGGCGCGGAAGCTCACGTCCGCCACGTTTTTAAAAAAAGCTATCGTCTCACGCACCGCCGTGCCCGCCGTGACGACGTCCTCGACGATGACGAGCCTGTCTCCGTTCTTAGGCTTATAACCGATCATCCCCCCGCCCTCGCCGTGATCCTTCACCTCTTTACGGTTAAAGCAATACGGCACGTCGCGGCCGAAAAGCGTGTAAAGCGAAGCGGCCGCCCCCGAGGCCAGCGGGATGCCCTTGTAGGCGGGGCCGAACAGCGCGTCGTACCCGTCCCCAAGATTCTCATGTATACACCTGGCGTAACATTCCGCGAGGCGCGCGATCTGCGAGCCCATGCGGAAATTTCCGGTGTTTATGAAATACGGCGTCTCCCTGCCGCTCTTTGTCACAAAATCGCCAAATGTGAGCACCCCGCTCGACACCATGAATTCAATAAACTCTTTTTTATAGCTCATATCTTCACCCCAGCTGTATTTGCGATCCAAGTCCGTACGGATTTATCCTCTTATGGTGCGCCTTCCCTCAATCGCGCGGGCAAGCGTCGCCTCGTCGGTAAACTCAAGCTGCGAGCCGATGGGTATACCCAACGCGAGCCGCGAAATCCTCACGTCGAACGGCGTCAGCAGCCTAGAGATGTACATGGCGGTCGTCTCGCCCTCGGTATCGGGATTTGTGGCCATGATAACCTCGCTCACCCCGCCTGAATGCACGCGCGCGATAAGCTCCTTTATCCGTATATCGTCCGGCCCGATGTGCGCCATCGGCGAGATCACGCCGTGCAGCACGTGGTAGAGCCCGCGGTATTCGCACGTGCGCTCAATCGCCGCCACATCCTTCGGATCCTGCACAACGCAGATTGTGGACACATCGCGCCCTGCGCTTCTGCAAACGGGGCAGGTCTCGCCATCCGTCAGATTTTGGCACACGCCGCAGAGCCTCGTCGTCAGCTTCGCTTTTAGGATCGCCTCTGAAAAGGCCTCCGCATCCTCACGAGGCAGCGACAGGATGTGGAACGCGAGCCGCTGCGCGCTCTTCCTACCGATGCCGGGAAGGCGCGCCAGATGGTCGATCAGATTTTCAACATGCGGCGGAAAATGCTGCATGGCTACATACCGGGAAGGTTCATGCCGCCGGTGACCTTGCTCATCTCGGCCTCACCCTCCTCCGCGGCTGTGCGCAGCGCCTCGTTCACAGCCGCGACAATGAGGTCCTGAAGCATGTCGATATCGTCCGGATCAACGACTTCCGGGCTCAGCGCGACGGACTTGAGCTCCTTACCCCCGACCACAACCGCCGTTACGGCCCCGCCTCCCGACGAAGCGGTATACTCCCTTCCCGCCAGCTCCTCCTGAAGCTTTAACATATCCTGCTGCATCTTCTGCGCCTGCTTGATCATGTTCATATTTATGCCGCCGCCCATGCCTCCCGCCGGAAATTTCTTTGCCATGATTTTACCCTCCGCTTCCTTTATGCCTTAGTCCGTTTTCCTGCCGCCGATCCTGCCGATCAGCCTGTCAAGCCTGTCGCCCGCATTATTTTCCTTCTGCGCGCGCAAGACCGCCCCCACCCTGATATCGCCTTGAGCGCGGCCCTCAGCGCCCACCTTTACAGCGTCGAGCACCTCTTTCCGGTTTATGAGCCTGAAGGTCATTTCATCCTGCGCGAAGACGCTCAGAAGCCCATCCGAAAGCGCCGCCCCGCATTTGCAAAGTGCGGCAAACTGCCCCTGCGGAACACGCTCCTTCACATTCGCAAGCACCCCCTGCCAATCAAACGCCCGGCCGCCCTCTTTGTCCTCCTCAGCCGGAACGTCCGGCACCTCCGCCACGTCCGGATGTTGTGGAATTTCTTCCTTCTCAGGCCGCAGCGGCCCTTCCGGCATGCGCTTCTCAGATATTGACTCCGCCCGCTTCCCGGCAGGTCTATCCTGCCTCTGAGCAGATATAAGCTCCTCAAGCCGCTCGATCCGCTTAACCAACGGCGAGATGTCCGCGCTTTGGCCCTCAAAATGTCCGTCACAGAGCGAAATGAAGCACATCTCGGCGCACATCCGCCTGTTATACGCCCTGGGAATCAGCGTCAGCGCCTCCTGCAGGGCGGTTATACACGCCACAAGTCTTGCCTCACCGAAAAGCTCGGAGAGCCTGTCGATCTCCGCCTTTGTGAGACTCAGCCCCGTCTGCGCGCCCAGCCTCGACAGCAGCGCGCCGCGCAGCACACCGGCCAGCTCGTCGAGAATCGGGGCATATTCCCCCCCGGCGTCGTAAAGTCTGTCAAGCGTCCGCAGCGCGCCGCCTGCGTCCCCTTCGCCAACGGCGAGCGCGAGCTCAAAGCTCCCTCTTTCTCCCGCGAGACCGAGCACCGAAAGCACCGAAGGCTCGTCAACCGACCCTCCACCCGCCAAAGAGCACTGGTCGAGGATCGAAACCGCGTCGCGAAGCCCACCCTCGGATATGCGGGCTATAAGCGCGCAGGCCTCACCCGTGAGCTTTATGCCCTCTCCGGCGGCGATGAGCTTAAGCCGCGACTCAATGTCTGCATTGCTTATGCGCCTGAACGCGAAGCGCTGGCACCGGGAAAGAATTGTCGCGGGCACCTTCCCCAGTTCAGTAGTAGCCAGAATAAAAAGCACATGGTCCGGCGGTTCCTCCAGCGTCTTCAGAAGCGCGTTAAACGCCCCGGCCGACAGCATATGCACCTCGTCGATGATATACACTCGCATCTTGGCCTGCGCCGGGGTGTACACCGTCTGCTCGCGCAGCGCGCGCACATTGTCGACTCCGCTGTTCGAGGCGGCGTCAATCTCCAGCACATCCGTGACCGAGCCGTCGATTATGCCGAGACACGAAGGGCATTCGTTGCACGGGTCCCCCCCCACTGGCCTTTCGCAGTTGACGGCCCTGGCAAGGAGCTTGGCGCAGGTAGTCTTGCCCGTGCCGCGCGACCCCGTGAAAAGATATGCGTGAGAGACGCTCCCCTTTTTGACCTGTGTCTTCAGCGTCTCGGTAATATGGCCCTGGCCTGAGACCTCGGAAAAAACCTTGGGCCGCCACTTTCGATAGAGCGCCTGATACAAGCACATCCCCCCAAGCGTAAACAGCGGCCCAAGACCGGAACCTTGATTCCGTCCCAGACCGCAAAATGTCACATTCAGCTTCCCGCAAGGCCGCACACCCCGCCTTTGAACATATGATATGCCCGCTTTCCCGTCCGCTTGCTCAGAACCGGCGCCCTCGCGGCACACCGGGATGGCCGCTTAATGCTGCTCGGTTCCCCGCCTGACATGGTTCACGGGTCCCGATTGCGCGAGACCGGCTCCTCATCGCCGCGCTGCGGGGGCGGACGGCACATCATATAGCCCGGGGGCGGGGGATTCACCCCTGCTGTAGCGGATTGCAGGTACAGGGCTCCGCTAATTCCCCGGATAGTGCGGCCTTGCCGAAAGCCAAATCAAGTTTTGACCATGCAGATTATACCTCATTTCAGGCACGTTAGCAATCGTTATTTTACTTTCCCACGCAGAAACGGTCAAATATCATATTCAGGATTTCGTCTCCGGCGGTTTTGCCGGTGATAAGCCCAAGACTTTCCATTGCGCCCTCCACATCGAGCAGCACAGCGTCCGGAGTAAAGCCCTGCCGAAGCGCCTCAATCGCCCTCCCGACAGCCCCTTTCGCGTCCAGGCACGCGCCGAGATGCCGCGCATTTGTGAGCATAGCTCCGTCGGCCCCGTCCCGAGGGCTGAACATCGCGGCAACCGCCCGCTCAAGCTCGGGCAGCCCCTCACCGGTCAGCGCGCTGACGCGGCAAACGGCCTCAAAGCCGCCTGTACGCTCTGTTTCCGCAAAATTATGATTACTCTGAGGCAAATCGCACTTGTTTATTACAAGAATCGACCTTTTCCCCCGGCACGCGTCAATCGCCGCCATATCCTCTCCGCACAGGCCGGATGCGCCGTCCACCACGCAGATCACGAACGCCGCGCCCTTCGCCTCCGCGAGGCTGCGCCCGATGCCAAGCGCCTCAATCTCCCCGGCGCCCTCGCGTATCCCGGCGGTATCGGACAGCCTGAGCAGCACACCGCCCACGCGCGCCCTGTCCTCAACGACGTCGCGTGTCGTCCCGGGAAGCGCGGACACAATCGCGCGGTCGTATCCTAAAATCGCGTTCAGCAGCGACGATTTCCCAACATTCGGCCGCCCGATTATCGCGCACCTGACGCCCTCCCGCACTGCCCTTCCGCGCTCATAGCTTCTCTCAAGCGCGCAAAGCCTGCTCTGGCTGCTGTTCAGGATGTTAAGCGCGTTTGAGAGCAAAAAGTCGTCGATATCCTCGTCAGGGTAGTCCACAACGGCCTGAAAGTGCGCCAAAAGCCCGCAAAGCCCGTCATAAACCGAGGACACCTCGCGGGAAAGCGCGCCGCCAAGCTGCGAAGCGGCCGCAACGGCGGCCTCCTCCGTCTCGGCGGAGATCAGGTCGGCAACCGCCTCCGCCCCCGCCAGGTCAATCCTGCCGTGGAGAAACGCCCGTCTTGTAAACTCGCCCGGCAGGGCCTGGCGCGCACCGTGATGAAACACGGCTCTCAGTCCGGCCTCCAGAACCGCGGGCGACCCGTGGCAGTGTATCTCGGCCATGCTCTCGCCTGTAAAGCTCGCGCCCGCCTCGAAAAAGACGGCGAGCGCCCTGTCGAGCACGCGCCCCTCAGGCGTTAAAAGCCTGCCGTACACCATCTCGCGCGGGTTCTCTACAGGGTCTTTCACGCCCGAGAAGACCTTTCCGAGTATCCCACCCGCGTCCTTCCCGCTGAGGCGGATAATGCCGATCGCGGACGGCACCGGCGCCGTCGACACGGCGGCTATCGTATCCAAGGTCAAACACCTCCGGGTATCAAAAGAAATCCATTATGCCTCGCCCTTTTTCAGGGCTCTCATCCTCATCCCGTGATCAAGCTCGCGCTTTCTCATGCGTATGCTCTTCGGCGTGATCTCGAGCAGCTCGTCGTCGGCCAGGAATTCGATGGCCTGCTCGAGGCTCATGCGCACCGGCGGGACAAGCCTCAAAGAATCCTCACTGCCGGAGGCCCGCATGTTTGTAAGATGCTTGCGCTTGCAGACGTTCACCGTAATATCCCCCGCCTTGGGCGAAACGCCGACTACCATGCCCGCGTAAACCGGGGTGCCGGGGTCGATAAACAGCGAGCCGCGCTCCTGCGCTCCAAACAGCCCGTAGGACACCGCCTCGCCCGTCTCATGCGCGACGAGCGACCCGTATTTCCTGCGCGAAATTTCGCCCTTGTGCGGCAAAAACCCGTTAAATATCGTATTGAGAATCCCTTCCCCGCGCGTGTCGGTCAGAAACTCGCTTCTGTACCCGAAAAGCCCGCGCGCCGGGATCAAAAACTCAAGCCTCATGCGGCTGCCGAGCGGAGCCATGTGCGAAAGCTCACCGCGGCGCGCGCCGAGTTTTTCCATCACCGCTCCGACGCATGCCTCAGGCACGTCGGCCACGAGCCTTTCTATCGGCTCATGACGCACGCCGTCAATGTCCTTGTAAAGCACACGCGGCGCGCCGACCTGGAACTCGTACCCCTCGCGGCGCATCGTCTCAATCAGTATCGAAAGGTGCATCTCGCCGCGCCCGGCGACGTTAAAGGCGTCCGTTTGGCCGCTATCGGAAACACGGAGCGACACATCCTTCAAAAGCTCCTTATAGAGCCTGTCGCGCAGATTCCTCGACGTGACGAACTTGCCCTCCCGCCCCGCGAACGGAGAGTCGTTTACCGAAAACGTCATCTCCACGGTCGGCTCGGATATCTTGACAAAAGGCAGCCTTTCGGGGGCCGACGGGTCGCATATAGTGTCGCCTATCGTTATGTTTTCAATGCCTGAAACAGCGATAATATCGCCAGCGCCTGCGACCGAAACGCTCTCGCGCCTGAGCCCATCGAACTCATACATGCTGACGATCTTTGAGCGGTAGCTCCCATCGCCGTGCGCGTCCATTACCGTGACCTCCATGCCCTGCCGCGCCACGCCGCGCTCGACCCTGCCGACGGCTATCCGCCCGACGTAGTCGTTGTAGTCGATAGACGACACAAGCATCTGAAGCGGCGCGTCCATGTCCGCCTCAGGCGACGGGATATAGCTCAGTATCACATCGAAAAGCGGCCTGAGGTCGGTGTTTTCCATCACAGGTGAGAGGTCCGCCGCGCCGTTTCTGGCCGAGCAGTAAACAATCGGCGAGTCGAGATATGTGCCCTCCTCGTCAAACTCCAGAAGCAGCTCCAAAACCTCGTCGCCAACCTCGGAGAGTCTGGCGTCGGCCCTGTCCACCTTGTTTATGACAATGATAACCGGGTGCCCCAGCTCAAGCGCCTTTTGCAGCACAAACCTCGTCTGAGGCATCGGCCCCTCGGCCGCGTCGACAAGAAGCAAAACCCCGTTTACCATCTTCAGAACGCGCTCAACCTCGCCGCCGAAATCCGCGTGGCCGGGCGTGTCCACAATATTAATCTTATGATCGCCGTATTTAACCGAGGTATTTTTGGCGAGAATAGTTATGCCTCTCTCCCTCTCGATGTCTCCCGAGTCCATAACGCGCTCTACCACGGCCTGATTTTCTCTGTAAACTCCGCCCTGCTTAAGCATCTCGTCGACCAGCGTCGTCTTTCCGTGGTCAACATGGGCGATTATCGCAATATTTCTAAGATTAGGGGAACTCAAACAAAAACCTCCGCCGGAATTTATTAAAGGCCTGAGACCGGAAAACCGGCCTCTGGCCCCTAACTCCAAAAATTTTACTGTGCAATCCTGCCAAGCTTAAGCGCAAGAGCGCTCTTTTTGCGGGCAGCGGTATTCTTATGAAGAATACCTTTTTTGACGGCCTTGTCGATCTTCGAGACCGCGAGCCTGAACTCGCTGTCGGCGAGCTCACGTCCGCCCTCGGATATCGCGGCGCCGGCCTTCTTTATCGTGGTTTTAAGCGCTGATCTCACCATCTGGTTTTCAAGCCTTTTCGACGCGTTGACCTTTACCCTTTTCATCGCGGATTTAATATTCGGCAAACTGTACACCTCCTCCAACAGCAATAAGTTATTTATCTTATATGCAATTTAGTATTGTAGCACCACATCGGCATTTTTGCAACACTTATTTTCGAAAAGTCGGATTTTTTTGAAACGTCCGGAAGCGCAATATTAGCTCTTGACAAAACAAATTGAAGGATATACGATATTTTAAATAATCAATAACCGCTGATCAGGGGGGCGCGCCAATGGTAAATTTAGATTTTTCAGCTAAATTCTGTAAAGAGGGGCTCACGTTTGACGACGTTTTGCTTATTCCCGCCAAAAGCGAGATTCTGCCGAAGGATATCGACGTTTCAACGCGCCTGACGCGCAAAATGCGGCTGAACATCCCGATTATCAGCGCCGCTATGGATACCGTTACCGAATCGCGCATGGCCATCGCCATCGCCCGCGAGGGCGGCATCGGCATCATCCACAAGAACATGACGATCGAACAGCAGATCGACGAGGTCGACAGGGTGAAGAGGTCTGAAAACGGCGTTATTACAAATCCATTTTTCCTCTCGCCGAGGCACACGCTGCAGGACGCGGACGACCTCATGGCGAAGTACCGCATCTCCGGCGTCCCAATCTGCGACGACGGGCGGCTCGTCGGCATCATCACGAACCGCGACCTCAAGTTTGAGGAGGATCTTTCGCAGCGTATCGGCGCCGCGATGACAAAGGAAAAACTCATTACCGCGCCTGTCGGCATCACGATGTCCGAGGCAAAGGATATCCTGCGCCGCCACAAGATCGAGAAACTCCCTATTGTTGACGACAATTACGCGCTCAAAGGCCTTATCACAATTAAGGATATTGAGAAAGCCGTCATGTACCCGCATTCCGCGCGCGACGACGACGGAAGGCTGCTCGTCGGCGCCGCGATCGGCACAACTGCCGACGTTATGGACAGGGCCTCCGCCCTGCTTGAGGCCGGGGCCGATGTGCTTTGCCTCGACTCCGCGCACGGCCACTCCATGAATATAATCAACTGCGTAAGGATGATCAAAACGCGGTACCCTTCGGCTCAGCTCATCGCCGGCAATATCGCCACGGCGCGGGCGGCGCGCGACCTCATCGAGGCCGGGGCCGACGCGCTTAAGGTCGGTATCGGCCCAGGCTCAATTTGTACGACGCGCGTCGTCGCCGGCATCGGTGTGCCTCAGATCACTGCCATCTACGACGCCGCCTGCGTCGCTCAGGAATACGACGTGCCGATTATCGGGGACGGCGGCCTTAAATACTCCGGCGACGTCGTCAAGGCCATCGCGGCCGGCGCCGATGTCTGCATGATCGGCTCGCTGCTTGCGGGCTGCGAGGAGAGCCCCGGCGAGAGCGAGATCTTCCAGGGCAGGCAGTTCAAGGTTTACAGGGGCATGGGCTCGCTCGGAGCCATGTCTAAGGGCAGCCGCGACAGGTATTTCCAGGAGGACAACAAGAAGCTTGTCCCCGAAGGCGTCGAGGGAAGGGTGCCGTACAAGGGCCATCTTTCCGAGACGATATACCAGCTGATCGGCGGCCTGCGCTCCGGCATGGGCTACTGCGGCGCGCAGAATATCGAGATCCTGCAAAACGAGGCGCAGTTCATGCGCATCACCAGCGCGGGACTCAAGGAGAGTCACCCGCACGACATCTATATCACAAAGGAAGCGCCGAACTATTCTGTGAACATGTAGCGTTTTGATGAGAACTCAATTATACGCCGGCACCGCGTCCGGAATAACCGGCGCGCCCCCGCGCGGCGCAGGGAGGTAACAATATGAAGATCTGTTTTTCCACGCTGGGCTGCCCCAACTGGATGTGGCAGGAGGTGACCTCCGCCGCGAAGGACATCGGATACGACGGCATAGAGCTCCGCGGCCTCGGGGAAGATCTGTTTATTCCGAACATCCGGGTGTTTTCCCCCGAGAATGTCGCTGCCACAAAACGCGAGCTCGACACACTCGGGCTTGAGATCTCCTGCGTCTCGTCCGACTGCCGGCTGAACCTCTCAGACAGGGACTATATTGCGGAGGGCATCGCGCACATTTCGCTTGCCAGGTCTCTCGGTTCAAAATATATGCGCGTCATGGGCGACTCCTGGGGCCCTCTGGGCGGCGCAGTAGATATGGAACTTGTACGCTCCCGCCTTTCAGAGCTTGCGGGGCACGCCGCTGAGAGCGGCGTGACGCTGCTGCTGGAGTCAAACGGCGCGTTTTCCGATACCGCGGTTTTACGGGAAATGATTGAGAGCGTCGGCGGCGTGATGGCCCTGTGGGACATACAGCACCCGTACCGCAACTTCGGCGAGCCGCCGGAAAAAACATGGCAAAACATCGGCAAATATGTGCGGCATGTGCATTTTAAGGACAGTGTCGTCACGGACGGCAAAATTGTTTACAGAATGCTCGGTTACGGAGATCTGCCGGTAAAGAGCTGCATAAAGACGCTGAAAGCCGCCGGATTTGACGGCTACGCCTCTCTCGAGTGGTATAAGCGCTATAACTTCGAGCTGGAGGATCCGGGTATCGTGTTTTCGCACTATGCCTACACGATGAAAAAGCTTTTAAGAGAATCCTGATTCCTGAATTTTTAGACGAGCCCCTTCCGCACGGACAGCGGAAGGGGCTTTTGTATTATTTACGCCTTACGTGGCAAAAATATCGGAGTAGTGTCTCAAATAGACCTTAGCACCCGATTGGAGGATTGTCAAATGGACAGAAAAAAAGATTTCTTCATTGAAGCGTCAAACGAATTTTTGCCCGGGGACGCGCCTTATCCCAAGAGCCGTTCGCATATGCTCAGAAGCTTCAAACATCAGCAGAAAAAAAGTTTCAGTCAGGTGCTGAAAAAAGAAGAAAACAGACAAGCGGATGAGAGCGGCAGAGATATTAAAAGCTGATTTTTCAAAAACCCCCCGTTGCGTGTTTTATTGCCCAAAACCTTGCTTTGATCTTTCCTGACCAAAGTGTTATACTGTCTATGCAAGGTCAAAGATAGTCAAAATCAAATTTTGGTGGTTAACATGGGAATATCGGATATGATCACAAACTTCATCTACAAATCCCTCGACGACTCGGACGGGGTGTTCGAGCTTCAGCGGTCGGCGCTGGCGGAGATGTTCGGATGTGTGCCCTCTCAGATTAACTACGTAATCGCGACGAGATTTTCCCCCGAGCACGGGTTCATTGTCGAAAGCCGAAGGGGCGGCGGCGGGTATATCCGCATTTCGCGCGCCAGCCTCGACAAAGCCGGCCTGCTGATGCACACGATCAACTCCGTCGGCTCCGAGCTTGATGCGGCCTCGGCGTTTGCCCTGCTTAAAAACCTGTATGCGGGCGGCATAATCTCGGAGTGCGCCTATCGGCTGATCGCCGCCGCCACGGGGGAACAGTCACTGAAAAAGGCTCCGCTTGAGGCCAAAAACCGCCTGCGCGCGGAGATATTTAAGCAAACCTTGATTAACACAATATAATGGTAAGGGAGGAATCAACATGATGTGCCAAAACTGCAATAAAAAAGAGGCAACATGCCATTATAAAGAAACCGTCAACTTAACTGTGAAGGAGCTTTACCTTTGCTCCGAATGCGCCTCAGCCCTCGGCTATGATGAGCTTCTGAAAATCCCGTTTAACCAGCTGGGCTTCGGGCTGGATTCTTTCCTTCCCACGCTGCTTTCAGTCAGCCCATTTGAGGCGCCCGCACCTGAGCGCCTTGAGGAGGCCTGCCCTCTCTGCGGCGCGACGAAAGACGATATAATACACAGCGGAAGGGTCGGATGCGCCAAATGCTACTCTGTATTTGACGATATGCTGGCGCCGTATATACGCCGCATCCACGGCAGCTCGGAGCACGCCGGGCAGATCCCGGTCGGCGCCGCCGACGAGATCAGGACGCGCGGCAGGCTGTCAAAGCTCCGCACGGAGCTGGAAGAGGCCATACACACACAGGAGTTTGAGCGCGCGGCGGAGCTTCGCGACGAGATAAGGAGACTGGAGGCGGAGTCCTGATGCAAAGCAAATGGTATATGGAAGCGGGAAAATGCGGTTTGATCGCCGTCTCTTCGCGCGTGAGGCTCGCGCGAAACCTGAAGGACTATCCCTTTCCCGGCAGGATGAGCCGAGAACACCGCCTGTCAATTTTAAAGGAGGTTGAGAAGGCTCTCGGGCAGTCGGAGACCGCGTATACATTCACCGACCTGACCGACGCCGATGTATACAAGGCCCGCTCTCTGATGGAAAAGCACCTGATCTCCCCCGAATTCTCGGAGGGACGCGAGGCGCGCGGGCTGTTTTTGTCCCAGGACGAGGGCGTCAGCATTATGGTCTGTGAGGAGGATCATTTGAGGATACAGGCCCTCGGAGCGGGCCTCTGCCTCGACGGATGCCTGCAAAGAGCGCTGAAGGCCGACGAGGCCCTGGACTCAAAGCTGAGCTACGCTTTTGATGAAACACTCGGTTATCTGACGCACTGCCCCACCAACCTGGGGACCGCGCTTCGCGCCTCCGTCATGCTGCATCTGCCCGCGCTGACCCAAAGCGGGGCAATACGATCGATCGCGGCGAACTGCGGCAAGCTGGGCTTTGCCGTGCGCGGGCTTTATGGCGAGGGCTCAAACGCGCAGGGGGCGCTGTTCCAGATTTCGAACCAGGTCACGCTCGGGTTTTCCGAAAATCAGCTTATTGAGAGACTCACAGACGTAGTTATCCAGATAATCAATATGGAACAACGGCAGCGCGCGGCGGCCTTTTCAAACGACAGGACAAGCGTTGAGGACAGGGTTTTTCGCTCTCTCGGGCTGCTCACGTCTGCCCGAAGAATCTCTTCCGACGAGGCCATGCAGCTCATCTCCGAGCTTCGCACAGGCGTCAGCCTGGGCATCGTGGCAAATCTTGACGCTCCCGATTTGAACCGCCTTTTGTGGGACATACAGCCCGCCTGCCTTCGCGTTTCGTTCGGCAGCCAGCTCCCTCCGAAGGAGCTTGACATTGTTCGCGCCGAGCTTCTGCGCTCGCGTCTTGCTCAGGCCGCCAATGCATAGCATTAAAAGAAAGATACCGCAGACAAAGGAGGTTTTTATATGAATGACAACAGATTTACCGAACGCGCCCAAACGGCGCTCAGGCTCGCCCACGATTCAGCCAGCGAGCTGGGGCACAGCTATGTTGGCTCAGAGCATCTGCTGCTCGGGCTCGCCCTTGAGGGCGACGGCGTCGCCGCGAAAGCGCTCAAAGGCTCGGGCATCAGCGCTGAAGCCATAAAAAAATCCATTACAGACCACATAGGCGTCGGCCAGCCTGGCGATATGCCCGCTCAGGGGCTCACCCCCCGCACAAAGAGAATTATCGAGCTCGCGCTCGCCGAGGCGGCGCGGCTTCATCACAGCTATATCGGAACCGAGCATCTGCTGCTCGGCATCCTGCGCGAATACGACAGCGTGGCCTCAAAGCTTATCACTTCCCTCGGAGCGGACATACCGCGGCTGTATAACGACGTCGTCCGCATGATCGGCGCCGGAGAAGCCCCGCCCTCGGGGAAGCTGCACGGCGAGGCGAAGGCCGCCCATCCCGAGACGAAAACACTTAACCAGTTCGGCCGCGACCTGACGGATCTTGCCCGGGAGGGAAAGCTTGACCCTATTATCGGCCGCGACACGGAGATCTCCCGCATAATTCAGATTCTCTCGCGCCGCACGAAGAACAATCCGTGCCTTATCGGCGAGCCGGGCGTCGGCAAGACGGCTGTGGTTGAAGGTCTGGCGCAAAAGATCATAAGCGGCGACGTGCCGGAAAACCTGACGGGCAAGCGCGTCTTCTCGCTCGACCTCTCGGGTATGATCGCGGGTACAAAATACCGCGGCGAGTTTGAGGAGCGCATAAAAACCGCGATGGACGAAATCTCCCGCGCGGGGAATATCATCCTGTTTATCGACGAGATGCACACGATAGTCGGCGCCGGAGCGGCAGAGGGCGCGATCGACGCGGCGAATATCATTAAGCCGGCGCTGTCCCGCGGCGAGCTTCAGGTCGTCGGTGCGACTACTCTGGATGAATACCGCAGGCACATCGAAAAGGATTCCGCGCTGGAGCGAAGATTCCAGCCTGTCAACGTGGGAGAGCCGTCGCAGGAGGAGGCCGTCTCTATCCTGACCGGCCTCCGCGACAGATACGAAGCGCACCACAAGATAAAAATCTCCGACGAGGCGATCCGCTCCGCCGTTGAGATGTCGGTCAGGTATATATCCGATCGGTTTTTGCCGGACAAGGCCATAGACCTCATTGACGAGGCGGCGTCTCGCGTGCGCATGAAAAACCTGACCGCCCCTCCGGATATTAAGGAGCTTCAGGCGGAGGCCGAGCGCCTCTCGCAGGAAAAGGAGGAGTCCGTCCGCTCGCAGGAGTTTGAGAAGGCGGCTCGACTGCGTGACGAGGAGCAGGCGCTCATAGCCAGGATCGAGGAGCACAGCGTCCGCTGGAAGGAGGCGCAGACAACGGCATCCGGCGAGGTTACGGTGGAGGACATCGCGTCCATCGTCTCCAGCTGGACCGGCATCCCGGTGACGCGCCTGACCGAGGGCGAAGCGGAGAAGCTGCTCGGCATGGAAAAGCTGCTGCATGAGCGCGTCGTCGGTCAGGATGAGGCCGTAGAGGCCGTATCCCGCGCGATACGCCGGGGGCGCGTCGGCCTAAAAGACCCCAAGCGCCCGACGGGCTCATTTATCTTCCTCGGCCCCACAGGAGTCGGAAAAACGGAGCTCTGCCGCGCGCTGGCCGAGGCAATGTTCGGCGACGAGGACTTTATTGTGCGCGTCGACATGTCCGAGTATATGGAAAAGCACACCGTGTCGAAGATCATCGGCTCCCCTCCGGGCTATGTCGGCTATGACGAGGGCGGCCAGCTCACTGAAAAAATCCGGCGCAGGCCCTACTCCGTGGTGCTCTTCGACGAGATCGAGAAGGCACATCCGGACGTGTTTAATATCCTGCTGCAAATTCTCGACGACGGACACATCACCGACGCGCAGGGCAGAAGGGTTGATTTCAAGAACACGGTCATCGTTATGACCTCGAACATAGGCGCGCGAAACATAACGGAACGCAAGCAGCTCGGCTTTATGGGCGGCGAGCCCGGAAGCGAGACTATGAAGCCCGAAGAGATCAGAAAAACCGTCATGTCCGAGCTGAGGCGCGCCTTCAGGCCGGAGTTTCTGAACCGGGTGGACGACATCATCGTCTTCCACCAGCTTTCACGCGAGCACATCAGCGAGATCGCTAGGCGCATGATGAAAACCGTTTCGCAGAGGATCGCGAACCTCGGCGTTACGCTCGAGGTCGAGGATTCCGCGCTCGGGCTGATCGCGGACGAGGGCTTTGATCCCGTCTACGGCGCGCGCCCGCTCAGGAGGGCGATTACCTCGAAGATCGAGGATAAAATCTCCGAGCTGGTGCTTGAGGGGGGCGCAAAACCGGGCGACACGATCACAGCGCGCGCCGAGGGGAAAGAGATCGTCTTTGACCGCGGCTAAGTAATAAAATGAAGGGCCCTCGGCTTTAAAGCGCCCCGGGTCCTTCATTTTTTTTGGGCAACACCGCACAGAGATTGTGTGTGTATTGCGTAAGCGATTTTCTCGTCAGATGAAACAAAAAACGCAGTGAATACTGTATGTATTCACGAGGCTTTTTGTAATATATGGCGGTAAAATCGCAAACAAGACGCACGCAAAGTCTTCAGACGTTCTTTGTGCGGTGTTGCCCTTGAGATTTTTACCCTGTTGGTGTATAATGTGTGAAACCCACAAAAGTATAAGAGGACTTGCTTTCTCAGGAGAACGGAATGAAAAGAATCTACAGCGCAATTGTTTACATAACTATTTTCGCCTCCCTGTCGCTGGCCGCTTTTGCCGCCGCGCCCGGATCTCAGGGCGACCCGGTGGTGTCGCTGAGCTATGTGCGCGACACCTTCAGCAAAGATTTCCTTTCAAAGGCGGAAGGGCTTGTCGCGGCCAGGCTCAGCGCCCTGTCGTCTGAGGTCGACAGAAGGCTTTCTCTCTACGGCAGTAGGGTCGACGCCGCGGGCGTGTCCGGCCGGGCGGACGCCGCCTATAAAAAGCTGGACGCACAGCGGAAGCTGGACGGCCTTTTCCCCTCGCGCATACTGAGCGTAAAAAAAGGCGAAAGCCTTATCTGCGGACTCGGGACGACGGTTACGCTTCTCTCCGGCAGCGCGCGCGTGTCCGGGGCGGAGATGATCAGCCTCACCTCCGGGAAAGACGCGCCTTCAGGCGAGGCTGTAAAGCCGCGTGAGCGGTATATGTCCTGCGCGGCATCCGGTCAGGGCTTTGTGATGCTTGCAGACTCAAGTATTCTCGCGGACGGGTACGTCAAAACCTCCGGCGCCCAGGGTCCGAAGTATACTGCGCTGGCGGAGGTGCTCAAAAACCTCGGACTTTTCAAAGGGTCGAACAACGGCTTTGAGCTGGAACGCGGCGCCACAAGGCTTGAGGCGCTCATCATGCTCGTCAGGCTCACCGGTGAAGAGGACGCGGCCCTCGCCTGCAAGCTCTCTCATCCGTTTAAGGATATCCCCGTCTGGCCGGGCGACCAGGCCGGCAGATTTGTGGCCTACGCCTATTCTAAGGGGTATACAAAAGGCGTATCGCAGACACGGTTCGGCTCAACCGACGAGGTCAGCGCCGACCAGTTCGCCACCTTTCTGCTGCGCGCGATGGGATACTCGGACGGCGACTTCAGCTGGGATAAGGCTCTTTCCTTCGCCTCCGACAGGGGCATCCTGTCGCTTTACGAGGCGGAGGCGCTGAAATCCGGCGGCTTTTTGCGCGACAATATGGTCTTTATGTGCTGCCGCGCGCTGTCTTCAAATGTAAAAGCGGGCGGAAAAACACTTCTTGAAACACTCGTATCCGCCGGCGCCGTGGATAAAACCGCTGCCTCATCCGCATCGGACGCAATAACTAACGCGGCTTTCTGATCCTTCTCCCCATGGAAAAGCACTGCAAACCGTTGCGCATTCTGTAACTATTTTTGTATATATTGTCGCATTTTCGCGGATTGTTCGCAGTTTGAAAGACTTTTGTTACCATATTGACATCTTAAATTAATTAAACCGTAACGACTTATTCCGCCCCCTATGCTATACTGTAATTGCAGAAGGGCAATGGCGGAATGAGAGGAACGTGCGATATGTTTGGCGGCGGCAGAGCCGTGCTGATGAAAATGCCAGGGCGCGAATAGGTTATATGTTCCGATCACACTGCTAATGCGTCTGCTTTACATAGGAGTTACCTGCTTAGAGGTAATTTTTAAACCTGAGAAGGCGTCTTGAGTTTTCCCGACTAGGGATGGCGACTACCGCACTGAATGTGAGACGCTCTCAAATCCACTACGATTGGTGGGATAGGATGAAGCTAACCCCAGAGACCCACGAGACACAGCAGTAAGCCCGGACCGTTTGTTGGCGGTTCGGGTTTATTGCGTTTTTCTCTCCTGTCCGGCCGCAGAAATCCCCCTCACGAAGGACGCGAACGCGCCGTCCGCCCGCTTTTAAGACAAACCGGCTCAAATATCCCGGAACACCGTAACACTTTTTCTGTTTTTGAATAGTATAAAGTGAAATCAAAAACAGGAGGTAATCTTCATTATGGGATGCAATAACGGATTTTTTGGCGGGCACGACGAGTGGCTCTGGATCGTAATAATCATTGCAATTATCATCTGCCTCGTATGCTGCTGCGGAAACGGAAATAGCTGCGACGACCGTTGCTGCTAGTATCGCGAAATAACCTGCTAAGTAGCCGTGATGGCCGCCCGAGAGGGCGGCCATCACGCTTGCGCGCGCTTTCAAATTCTTCTGTGTGCGTCCTCAGTTCCGGGCCACTGTACCGTCCGTTCTTATAATCACCGTTTTCAGGGGAACATCTCTGCCGGACAGCTTCACCGCGTCCATCGCCGCTTTTGCGATGCCCGCGCAGCACGGCACTTCCATCCTCACGACGGTTACGCTTCTGACGCCCCCATGCGTAAGGATCGACGTCAGCTTTTCAGTGTAATCGTCGTCGTCGAGCTTCGGACAGCCGATCAGCGTCACCTTTCCGGCCATGAAGTCTGAATGAAACGAGCCGTAAGCGTAGGCCGCGCAATCCGCGGCTATAAGCAGGTCGGCTCCGTTTAAAAATTGCGCGTTTGCGGGAACGAGCCTGATCTGCACGGGCCACTGCCTGAGGACAGACGGCTGAGACGCTCCCTCAATCGGCGCTTCCGCCGCCCGCTCGTTAACAGACATCCTCATTCCCGGGCATCCCCCGGCTTGCGCGGCGTGCTTGGGCGCCGCCGCCATATGCGCCTTCACGGCTTCCTCATCAAATTCCTTGGCCTCGCGTTCTACAAAATTGATCGCGCCCGTCGGGCAAACGGGGAGGCAGTTCCCAAGGCCGTCGCAGTAATCGTCGCGCAGGAGCTTTGCCTTCCCTTCGACGAGGCCGATGGCCCCCTCGTGGCAGGCGTTGACGCACAGGCCGCAGCCGTTGCAAAGGCTCTCATCTATCTCAATAATTCTTCTCTTCATACTCGTTTCTCCTTTTCCTTGACTTTATGATCTGATTATACTATGATGGCCATAGCTGTTCAGTTGCATAAGCAACGAAAGGTCGTGTTTTTTATGGAAGTTCTTGACGTCCTGTCGGACAATATTCTCTTCGCACGGATATCGCGCGACGATCTGCCTTCGTTGCTCTCATGCCTTGGAGTAAGAAAAAAGCGCTTTTCCCCCGGAGAGAGCCCTGTGCTGATGGGCGACGAGGTCAGAGAGCTGGGCCTCATGCTGAGCGGAGAGGCCCACATAACAAAAACAGACGACGAGGGGACGAGGATCATCCTCTCTGAGCTCGGCCGGGGCGACATCTTTGGCGAGGCGCTCGCCTGCGCCGGCATCGAATCAAGCCCTGTGTCCGTCACCGCGCAGACGGACTGCGAGATAATGTTCCTGCCGATCAGAAGGGTGGTCACTTCCTGCGCCTCCGCCTGCGCCTTCCACGTTTTGCTGATCGAAAACCTGCTTCGGCTTATTGCGGAAAAAAACATTTTGCTCAGCGGCAGGATCGATATCCTCTCTAAGAAAACCACTCGAGAAAAACTGCTTCAATACCTTTCCGGCCAGGCTGATAAGACCGGCAAGGGCACGTTTTTAATCCCTTTCTCGCGTGACGAGCTCGCAGATTACCTTTGCGTCAATCGGAGCGCGATGTCCCGGGAGCTCTGCCGGATGCGTGACGAGGGGCTGATCAAATTTGAGCGCAGCAGGTTTACACTGCTGAAATATTGACTAATTAGGATCTCAAGAGGGAGAGTTAGCTAAATTGCTCTCTTAATGTAACCGTTTTGTAGTGCAATATGTGGGGGGCTGTGATATACTAAGGCCGGAAAAATGTATTATCATTTGCTTTTACTAGTCTGGAGGTTCCAATATGAACATAAAGTCGCTTTTTAGAGACAGGCGCGTTCTGGTCATCGCCGCCGCGTCCGTTGTCCTGGTTGCGGTGCTGGTTCTCGCGTTTTTCCTGCTCAAGCAGGATACCTTCCCGGCAGCGCCGCCATCTTCGCCGGACGGCTCGATAAAAAGTCCCGCAGGTTTTGACGTGCGCCTTTTGCGCGTAACCGCCGAAAATGAGACCCGCGCCGGCATCGCGTCCAACAGCCGCTTCCTTGTCAATTACGCCCGTGACATCCCTCAGACGGAAATGCAGCAGCGCCTGCGCATTTACCCCGAGCAGGCCTTCACCCTGACAAAGACAGGCACCGGGGTCTACAGCCTTGAGGCGGGCGGCTTTGAAAGCGGCTCCGTCGTGAATGTAATCGCCGTCGACGAAAACGGAGAGAGCCTCAAATCCTGGGCTTTTCAGACGGAAACACGCCTGCGCCTCCTCTCGTCGCTCCCGGCCGACGGGGCTTTATATGTCCCGATTGATTCGGGCATCGAGTTCACGTTTAATTTTGCGGATATCGGCGAGGATCAGTTTGAGCGGAATTTCTCTATAATCCCCAAAATCTCGGGTCGGGTGGAGAAATACGGAAAAACGCTTGTTTTTGTGCCTGATTCTCTCGCGATGGACGAGCTTTACAAGGTCACGCTCAGCGGCTCTCTGGTCTCTCCCTCGGGCGGGGAGCTGGGGGATGACTATACCATGTCCTTCAGGACGCAGCTCAGCGACAGATACGACTATGCCTCGCTTTCCGGAAAAGATTCGGAAACCTTTATGACCGATCAGACGCAGCTCATTGAAATAAGCGCCGGAGCAAATTTTGACGGGCACGATTTCAGCGTCACAGTGTATAAATACCCTTCCGCGTCGGACTACGCCTCCGCGCTCTTTGCGTATGTGCAGCAAAAAAGCGAAAACTCCTCGGTCATGGCGCCCCCGACCGGCGGCCTTAGTCAGGTAATGCAGTTCGCGGACGCACTGAAGCAAGGCTCAGGCAACTCCTGGGGGCCGGATTTCCTCCTTTTGCCCGAGCAGCTCGGGCAGGGTTGTTATCTCGCGGAGATCAGCGTCCCGAAGCTGAGCGGCGGCAGCGGCCGAAAGCTCTATAAATTCATGCAGGTCTCGAACCTGTCGGTCTATTTCAGCCGGCAGGGCGAGAGCGGCATTGTCTGGATCAACGACACCGACATCGGCAAACCGATCTCAGGCGCGGAGGTGTCTCTTGAATACGCTGGCGGCGACGTCTCCACGAAAACAGGCAGCGGCGGCCTCGCCCATCTTGAAGGTATTCCGCAGAGCCGCCCCGACAAATCGAAAGAGGCCTATTCGTATCTTCGCGGCGACGACTCCTCCGGCACCGAGAGCTTTTACGCTCTTTTATCCGTTAGATACGGCTCGCGTGAATTCAGAGAGGTCGTCGATATCGCCTCCCTGCCGAAAAACGAGCTTCAAAATTCTTATTATACATATATCTACACCGACCGTGAGATGTACCAGCCGAGCGACAATGTGCGCTTTTGGGGGATTGTCAGCCCGCGTACAGCCGGACTTCAGCCTCCCGAGGGGCTCAAAGCGGAGCTTGTGTTTTACGACGGATCGGCGCTGTATTCCGAGCCTGTCACGATCGACTCCCGGGGCATGTTCTCCGGCGTAATCAAGGCCGAAAAGCTAATCTCTTCGTACTTCACGCTTCGCGTAGTCTGCGACGGCGGCACGCTCTGTGAGAAATCAGTCGAGTTTTCCGAATATGAAAAGCCCGTCTACGTGATAGACGGCGCCGTTGACAGAGACTTCTATTTCCTGCCGCAAAAGCAGAAGATTGGCTTCTCCTTCTCCGCCGAGTTCTTTGACGGAACCCCCGCCGAGGGGCTTGAGGCGTCGCTGCATTCAAGCGGTTTTGTCGTCCCCAAAACCATTAAAATTAATGAAGCGGGCTCCGCGCGCCTCACCGCGGCCATAAAAGATGATTACAAAACCTGGCGGCCGGTGCATCCGGAAATTGAATTTTCAAACGCCCAGCCGGAGAGCCAGTCATTTTACATGACTTTCAGAACGACCGTGCTCGTGAGAGACGTTATGGTTGAGCCCGAGTATAAAGACGGGACGATTGAGGTGCGAACAAGCCTCATTGACGCATCCCGTATTGACACAGCCGAAAAGCTTTATACAGACTTCCCCTCCAACATTCGGGGAAAGCCCCAAGACATGCCGTTTTCTCTTGAGCTTACGCGTCATTACTATGTGCGTACCGAGCGTTCACATGAGTACGACTTTGTGAGTAAAAAAGAGGTTGTACACTACGATTACGACCCACGCACCGAGCTTATCGGCACATGGGAATATGCCACTGTCGGAGGAAAATACGTTGTCACCGGCCTTCCCCCGGCCGCCGACAATGAGTACTACTCCGTGAAAATTACCTGCGGCGACACCGCCGGCCGGCCTATACTGGAGGAGCTGACCTACGGCAGCTGGAGCTCATACTATTACTACGGCCCTAATAACCAGTATTCACTCCTTAACGCAGCCGGTAATTCATACTCAGACTTTGACGAGGGCGGGCTTGAGCTTTCGCTGTCGAGAGATCAGGACAGAATTGAAAACAAAGGCTCACTGCTGTATTTTGACACGGCGGACGGCCCCGGCGGGGCGCAGGTAACCGGAGCGTCAAAAGTAGATATCCTGTTTGAGGAAAGGCTTGTTCCCGGCTTCCAGCTTCACGGAGCATATTTTGACGGGAAGCACATATACACACTCAGCCCGTATTACGCGTCCTATACGCCGGAAAAGCGCGAGCTCAGCGTGGAGCTGAAGGCCGACAGGAAGAGCTACTCGCCGGGCGACACCGCAAAACTGACCGTCACCGCGCTCAGGCCGGACGGAGCCCCCGCGGCGGGCGCTTCCGTGCTGGTGAGCGTATCCGACGAGGCGGCCTTCTCGATCAGAGATCAGTCTGTTGATATCCTGCGCGGGCTTTACAGCGGCATTGACCGCGGAGGAGTGCGCTCCTTCGCCTCTTTCATTGATCACAGCAGCCTTCCCCCTTCCATGGCGGAGCAGGGCGGCGAGGGCGGCTCAGATTCTCTGAGGCGGCTGTTTCTCGACACCGCCGGCTTTGTCACAGCGGTGTCGGATTCGGGCGGCTCAGCCGAAATCTCCATCAAGCTGCCCGACAATCTGACCTCATGGCGCGTCACAACCCTGGCCGCCGAAAGCGGGATGCTCGCCGGGCAAAAAATCAGCAATCTGATTGTTACGAAGCCGTTTTTCATCTCTCCGATTGTCTCTGAGCTGTTTCTGAAAGGCGACGAGATCACCGTTTACTCGCGCGGCTTCGGCGCAGGCCTGAAAAGCGGCGAAAAGGTTATGTTCAAGGCGGAGCTGAAGGGAGAAGGCTACACCCGCAAAGCGGAGGCCGAAGCTGCTCTCGGTGGATACGCGCTGCTGAAGCTCGGCGCCCCTGATGACATCGGGGAGTATACTCTCACGCTCACGGCAAGCTGCAAGGATCTTTCCGACGGGATTGAAAAAAAGCTTCAGATCGTGGAAACCGCGATGAACCTGCCCCTTTCAAAAGACCTTGACCTTTCGGCCATCGCGGGTATTAACCCCGCGCGATATCCGGTCGTGCTCGGCTTCTATGACAAGCGCGACTCACTGTATTTTCAGGTGCTGTCGTCCGTTTTCTCGCGCGGCAGCAGGGCTGATCAGCGCCTCGCCGAGCGGTATGCCCGCGAGATGATGGCGTCCTTCGGCTCGGCGGCGGGCTTCCAGGCCGATGAAATGTCGGACGTCTTAAATGAGGGCGTCCGCCTGTTCAGTTACTCTGAGCCGGATCCCGAGATCACCGCCCTCGCCGCCGCCGCCGTGCCGGAATACCTTAACCGCGGCATAACCGCCTCCTATCTTCAGGGTGTCGCTGCTTCCCGGCTCAGCGGCGCCACCGAGGTCGCCGCGGCCTATATGGGCCTCGCCGCGATGAAAGAGCCCGTGCTTGGCGACCTGCGGTATCTGCTTGAAAACCCTGAAAAGCTGGGATTCCGTGAAAAGCTTATGCTGATGACCGCCCTTGCGCTTATCGGGGACAGCGACGGAGCCTCGAAGGCCTACGACGCGCTTGTCACTCCGAATATTGTTCGCTCCGGGTCTTCCGAGAGCGACTTCGCCTTCACTGTGAAAAGCCCGTCACCCGACATCTCGGACAATCAGGCCACGGCCTATGCGCTGATCGCGGCCTCAGTGCTCAGGGACGAGAACGCGGACGCCTTCGCGAGGAGCCTGATCCGGGCGGACATCAAGGATTTCTGCCCCAGCCTCATGTATGTGGTCTATCTGAAAAACTACAGGCTTTCGCCCGGAGAGGCCTCGTTTACGTACACAAGCGACGGTTCGGATAAGAGAGTAACACTCGGACGCGTCGGAACGCGGTTTATCAGCTTCAGCAAAAGCGGGCTTGAGGCCGCCAATTTCAAGACGGCCGGCGGCGATGTCATGGCAAAGGCGTATTACATCGGCGATATCGCGGACGCCGCCCCTAAGGAAAACCCTCCCTTCAGACTCAAAAAGACCATCGACTTCCCCCAAGGCGCCGGCCCCGGCAAAAACGCGGTTGTGACGATCACGCCTGAGTTTGACAGCGCCGCGCTGACAGGAGGCTATTTTATCGAGGACTTCATTCCGGCCGGGATGCGGTTTGTAAGCGTGCAAGACAGGGACGTGCGGGCCTGGAGCCTTCTTTCCAGAGAGCTGCAGCGCGTAACATTTTACTATAACCGCAGCGCCGGGGTTGAGCCGATAGTTTACACCGTAAAATGCACCGTGCCCGGGACGTATGTTTCCGACAGCGCGTATATCTCCTGCGCCCAAAATGACATGATCGGCGCCTCCGGCAGGGCGTTTGTCACGATCGATGAATAGGGCATTCCCACGCGTCGTTTTTGCGGCCGCCGCCTGCGCGGCGGTCGTTCTGGCCTGTCTCCGTCTTCCCCGGGTTGCTGATGCCCCTCCTTCTCTCTCCCCTTCGTCGCGTGAAGAGGCCGTGCCCGTGAAGGAGCTGCTGAAGTGCAATTTTTTTTACGAAAAGTCCTTCCGTGAATCGCTTCTCTCGGCCAAGGCTTACAGCTTTGAGGGCAGCCTGAGCGCCGGCGTGGTGCCTCACCATCTTGTCGCCGGGGAATTGATCGCCTCCTTCTTCAAAACGGCCTCTGAAAAGACAGACGGCCTTGACGCGATTCTGATCGTCGCGCCTAATCACACAGGCAGGGTTTCGGATATTGTGACAACAACCGCCGGGTGGAGCTCGCCCTTCGGCCCTGTTTCGTGCGAGGGTGATTTTGCCTCCGCGCTTGTGGAAAACGGCTCTGTCAGGGCGGCGAAGGCAGACCGTCTCATAGAATCCGATCATTCGGCCTCGGCGCTTATTCCCTACGCGGCGCATTATTTTCCCGGCGTTCCCGTCGGGGTCTGTCTGCTCTCGTCCTCCGCCTCAAAGGACGCGGTCCGCGCCGTTGCCGATGAGGCCGCGAATCTGGCCGCCAAAAAGCGCGTGCTGCTGATCTGCTCCGCCGACTTTTCGCATTATCTGCTGCCGAAGGAGGCTGCGGCTCGCGACGAGGAGACGCTGGATGCCGTCATGCAAGGCGACATTGACAGGATCATGCGCTTCGGCAACGACAATGTGGATTCCCCGCCTTCGCTCTCGGCTTTTCTCAGTTACATTGCCATTCAAGGCGGCACTCCGAGGATGCTTGACCACAGCTCATCCGACAGGATTCTTGCCCTGCCCGCCGGGAACGGCGCGTATATCGACGGGACTACGACCTATTTCATATTTGCGGGCTGAGGATAAACCCTCAGCTTTTTATTTTTTCTGTTCTATTTTCGCATCGGATAGTGTATAATGTTATCTGGCTTTTGCGAAAGCCGCAGTTTTTTTATTTGGAGTGATACTATGCACGGCAGCATTCTCGAAACAATAGGGAACACCCCTCTCGTCAAAATAAGGAATCTTAACCCGAATCCTCGGGCCGACATATACGCGAAGCTTGAGGGTTTTAACCCCACCGGCAGCATAAAAGACAGGATAGCCCTCAGGATGATCGAACAGGCCGAGGTTGAAAAGAAGCTCACAAAGGGCAGGACGATCATTGAGGCCACCTCCGGCAACACCGGGATAGGCCTGGCGATGATCGGCGCCGTTAAGGGCTACGAGGTTGTGATCGTCATGAGCGAGGCCGTTTCGGTCGAACGGCAGAAGATGATCCGCGCCTTCGGCGCGAAGATCGTGCTGACCCCCGCCGAAGGAGGCACCGACGGCGCCATCCTTGAGACAAGGCGGCTCGTCGCGTCCGACCCCGAGCGGTATTTTAACCCGAACCAGTTTTCAAACGAATACAACAAGCTCGCGCACTACAAAACTACCGCCGAGGAGATATGGACGCAGACCGGCGGCAGGGTGACGCATTTTGTCTCGTCTCTCGGCACGTCGGGGACGCTGATGGGCGTTGGCAGCTACCTGAAGGAGAAAAACGGCGCTGTACGCATTGTTGAGGCGCAGCCCGAAAAGGGGCACTACATACAGGGTCTCAAAAACATGCAGGAGGCTATCGTCCCTGAGATATACGACCCCTCGATGATCGATATAAGCGTTATTATTGACACTGAGGAGGCCTTTGCCATGTCCCGAAGGATAGTGCTCGAGGAGGGCATTTTTGTCGGCATGAGCAGCGGCGCCGCGATGATCGCCGCGCTCGAGATATCCCGCGGGCTCGAGTCCGGCCTCGTGGTCCTGATTTTCCCCGACAGGGGCGAAAAATACCTCAGCACAGGGCTTTTCACCTGATTTTTAATACCGCACACAAGTATAAACGACAAAAAGTGGAGCGCAATAGAAAGGAAGTTCATAAATGACCGTACTTTGGGCAATTTTTTTGGGTTTTATCCAGGGGGCAACAGAGTTCCTGCCAGTTTCCAGCTCCGGGCACCTCGCGATATTTCAAAATATTTTTGATCTCAAGGTGGAGGGAGGGGACATGTTTTTCGATGTGCTCCTCCATATGGGCACGCTGATTGCGGTCTTCATTGCGTTCTGGGGAGATATCGTCTCAATGGTGCGCGACTTTTTTTCGTGGCTTTCAGGCCTCTTCAAAAAAGGTCGCCGCAAAAGTCCGCCGTCCGTCAGGCTTATACTTTTAATTATCGTCGCTACGCTGCCGCTGATCATTGTCCTGCCGTTTAAGGACAACATTGAGGCGCTGTCCATGAATCTCACGTTTGTCTCATGCGCGCTTATAGTAACGGGCACGCTGCTTTTCATCTCGGACAGATTTAAGCCAGGCAGAAAAAACGAGTCGAGCGCGCGGGTCACCGATGCGCTTTGCGTAGGGCTGATGCAGGCCGTCGCGACCTCGCCCGGGCTTTCCCGATCCGGCACAACTATTGCGACAAGCCTCTTTTGCGGCTTCGACAGGGCCTTCGCCGTTAGGTTCTCGTTCCTTATGTCAATCCCCGCAGTGCTCGGCGCAAACTTGCTTGAGCTTAAAGACGCCGTATCCTCGGGCGGGCTCTCGGTCAGCCCCTGGGTCTGCGTCGCCGGTGTGCTTACGTCGGCAATTGTCGGATACTTCGCGATAAAGTTCATCGACATGCTTGTTAAAAAAGGAAAGTTCGGTGTTTTCGCCTATTACTGCTGGATTGTGGGAGCCGGAGTGCTCGCGTATTCGCTTTTCGCCGGCAAGTGAGCGGCGGCAAATACCTTGTGAAAGGCTGAGTTATAATGGCAACCGCACAAAAGAAAAGGCCTGCCGCGAAAAGAGCACAGGCCTCACAAAAAAAACAGCGGCGCCCTATAAGACGTGAAATTGGCGCGTTTGTCTGCTTTTTCCTCGCATGCTTCTCGCTTTTAGGTCTTTTCGGAATAGACGCCGTATTCATCAGCTTCTTTGCGAACCTTGTTAAAGCTGTCTGCGGATACGGATTCTGCGCCCTTCCCGCGGCGCTTTTCATCTGCTCGGCCATCCTGGCGTTCCATCGCGGGCGCCCCGTCAGCCTGCGTGTCTGGTGCACGCTGCTTTTCTGTGTGGATCTCGGCGCGGTGCTGCACCTTTTTCTCGCAAAAGACGGCTACGATTGGTCTTTTTCTATCTTTAAGTCGCTGATCGACGACGGCATTGCGCTCAAAAGCGGCGGACTGCTGGGCGGACTGCTCGCGAAAGGCTTCTCATCTGTATTTTCGACAGTGGGGGCCTCGCTTCTGTTTTTTGGGTTTATGGTGTTTTTTATCCTTGCCGTGCTGGATATAACGCCGTCGGACATCTACGAGCGCATATTCAACCGCGAGAAACCTGAATACGTCCCGCAGCCTGAGCCCGTGCGCGAGAAAAAGGCCCCTCATATGCCTGCCTTCTCCCTGCGCGGCGATAAAAAAAGCCGCCCCTCAATAGATATACCTCTCGATGAAGGCCCTGTGGCAAACGGCGGTGCTGCTGCCTCATTCGGCTCGCAGGACAGCCGCATTGTACTTAAGCCGCGCTCTGAGGACGTTAAGACGCCCGACGAGGTGCTCGCAGGTGCCCCTGTGCCCCGCCCGTTTGAAGCGCCGCCCACATCTGAGCCACCTGTCCGGCCGGACTCAGGTGAAGCGCCGATCCTCTTCAGCCCCCGCGGGATCGAGGAGTGCGCTCCATCGCCGGGCGAACTGGTGCCCTCCATGCCCTACTCCGACCTTCAGGATTACAGCTTTCCGCCGCTTTCCCTGCTCCGCTCGCCCGATTCCCTTCCGGAGGTCGACCCTTCCTCCGAGCTCAAGCTTGGAGCCGCGAGGCTTATCGATACTATTCAGAGCTTCGGTATCGAAGCGAGGATAATCAACGTCACGCGCGGCCCGTCCGTAACGCGTTATGAACTCGAGCTTGACCGCGGCATAAAGCTGACGCGGCTCACAGGCCTCTCGGACGATATCGCGCTGTCATTGGGCGCGCCATCCGTCCGCATCGCCCCAATTCCGAACAAGATCTCCGTTGTGGGCGTCGAGGTTCCGAACAGGCTCGTCTCAACCGTGCTCATCCGTGATGTAATCGATACGCGCGAATTTTCCCAAGGGCCGTCAAAGGTCACGTTCGCGATAGGCAAGGACATCGGCGGCACCCCGATTATAGGCGACATCTCAAGGCTGCCCCACCTGCTCATCGCGGGTACGACCGGCTCCGGCAAATCTGTGTGCACAAACTCACTGATTGTCAGCCTGCTGTATAAATCCTCTCCGGAGGACGTGAGGCTCATTCTGATCGACCCGAAGGTCGTCGAGCTCAGCGTATACAACGGCATCCCTCACCTGCTCATCCCCGTCGTAACGGATCCTAAAAAGGCCTCCGGCGCGCTCTCCTGGGCCGTCACGGAAATGGACAGGCGATACCGCCTCTTCTCCGACTTCGGCGTGCGCGACCTCACGGCCTACAACGAGAGCGTCCGACAGGGCGGCGAGGGCGAGCGCCTGCCGCAGATCGTCATTGTGATCGACGAGCTGGCCGATCTGATGATGACTACGAAGAAAGAGGTGGAGGAGTCGATCTGCCGTATCGCGCAAAAGGCGCGCGCCGCCGGGATGTACCTGATAATCGCGACGCAGCGCCCCTCGGCGGACGTTATAACCGGCCTGATGAAGTCGAATATCCCCTCCCGCATCGCGTTCACAGTTGCCTCTCAGATTGAATCGCGCATCATCCTTGATACGACAGGCGCAGAAAAGCTGGTCGGAAAGGGCGACATGCTCTACAGTCCGGTGGGCAGCGGAAAGCCGCAGCGCGTTCAGGCGTGCCTGATCACCAGCGGAGAGGTCGAGGCGGTTGTGGAGCATATCAAGCAGGGCGGCCAGGCGGAATACTCTGCCGAGGTGATCGAGCAGATCGACAGGCGAGCCGAATACGACGGCAAATCCGGCGCCCCTTCTCCGGAGGACGATCTGGACGAACTTTTCCCCGACGCTGTCGACGTGGTGCTTGAGTCAGGACAGGCTTCAACCTCGATGCTGCAGCGCCGCCTAAAGCTTGGATACTCACGCGCCTCGCGCCTCATCGATCAGATGGAGGCGAGGGGCATCGTTGGCCCGTTTGAGGGATCAAAGCCGCGGCAAATCCTGATCACAAAGGACGAATGGCTTGAATTCCGCCTCAGACAATGATCACTTTTTTGTCTATGGATCATTCCATTAATTGCAATAATTTTATAATATTTGTATATTTTTAGGCTTTTAAGGGTCGTTTTTTTGCCCTGCCTTTGTATTCAGGGAAAAATACTTTGAAAATCAAATAATTTTTTATAGCCTGTTTTTCTTAAAATGTGCCGTTTTTCGACAAACTGTATGTGATTTTTCTTGTATTTTCATCTTTATTGTACAAATTTTTTTTGCTTAATGCCGAGCTCGCTCATGCGCGCGGTGATTTTTTATTGAAATTCTATGAAGAGTGTCGTATAATGTATACCATCGTGGTATTATCTTGGTCTGTTCAAACGGTCCTTTGTCGGCATGCCTTTTTGCATACAAATATTAGATCAGGTGATTAGATGAAAAAAATGTCGGTGGCTTCTTTCTCCGGTCCCGTTGCGGTTAGGGAAAATTTGATGACAATTTTTGACACAGCCGTGACTGTCGCCTTCTCGATTGATCTCACCATTGGTTCTCTGACCTTCTCATCAAATCTAAAAGGCCTTTTCGGCAGCGATTTCAGCAGCCATTTCCCCAGCGCCGACGACTTCGCTTCATATGTGCACCCCGATGACATTAATGAATACCGAAAGTTTATATCCGACATACTTGAATACAAGCGTGTGCAAAGCAGAAGTGTGTCTTTCCGCGTGAGTTCCTCCGGAGACTGCTATAAATGGTTGTCTGTTTCGTATGGGTTTATTCCCGACGAAGAGGGAAATCTGGTTCAGGCGATAGGCTTTTTCTACGAATATGCCTGCCGTGAGATAGACGGAGGGATGGTCTCGCTGTTGTCTGAATCGCTCTCATGCTACCTTATTTACTATGATCTCAACTCCAACCTGGCATATGCGAGCGAGGGCTTCAGAAAAGACTTCAGGCTCCCCTCCCCTTTTACAGAGAATGCCTTTGCAAAGATACTCTCCTTTATCCCGTCAGAAGATAAAAAGTCGTTTAAAAGGGATTTTAACCGGCTTCTGAGCTCCGATGAGGCGTCTATCAACGCCACCTTCAGGATGAAATGTCCTTCAAAGGGCGCAATTCACGTCTCCTTCAACGGAGTAATGAGCTTTGACAGCGATGGCAAGCCCGCCGCGATATCCGGCTCAATTACGGATATCTCCGATCAGGTTCTCCTTCAGCAGATGACAGACCTGCTCATCGACGGCTGCTCTGAATGCGTATATGTATTCAACATTGAGAAAAACAGGATTGAGTTTTCCAAAAGGATACTTGATATAACCTCCCTGCCCTCAAACATTATCCAGCCAGGACTTGAAATATGGATTGAGCACATCCTGCCGGAGGATCGCTGCCGCTTTCTTGACTCGATGAAGCCGATCTATGAAAAAACCAGCGATATACACTGCAACGAGTACCGGCTCATTGGCAAAGACGGGAACCCGGTGTGGATTTCATGCCGCGGAAAATGCGCCTATGACGACGGCGGCGCGCCCATCATGCTCGCGGGCTCAATAACGAACATCAGCGGCATGAATCAGTACAATAAATACATAAGCGAGCTCTCTATGATAGAGTGCCTTACAGGCCTCCCAAACAGGCTGCGCTTTAAAAACGACCTCGCCTTTCAACTCTCTTCGGAGGACGCGCACGGCTTCCTCATCATGCTGGATATCGACGACTTCCACAATGTCAACAGCATGTTCGGTCTTAGCTTCGGCGACAGGCTTCTTGCGGAGCTCGCCGGGATGCTTGTCGACAAATCCGCGCATTACAGCGCCGAGCTGTTCCACTTTGGGGGCGACGTATTTATGCTGAACCTCAGGGGGAGAGACAAGGAGTTTTCCATGTCGGCCGCGTTCGATATAGGCGAGATGCAAAAAACCGGCATCATCGTCGACAACAAGGACATTCGGCTGAAGGCATCTATCGGCGTGGTTGAATACCGCCACAATGACCCGATCGACGAGCTGATCACAGACGCGGAGATTGCAGTAAACCTTTCCAAGGCCTCTTCCGGCGACGGAGTCACGCTTTTCACCCCGGAGCTGAAAGAGCGGCACATAGAGCAGCTTGAGCTGATAGACGCGCTCAGACGCGCCGTACACGACGGCTTCCGCGGCTTTCAGGCCTTTTATCAGCCATTCTACGCAACGGCCACAGATTCGATTATCGGAGCTGAGGCGCTGCTGCGCTGGAATGACGGCAGAGGGAATGTGATCCAGCCGAAAGTCATCCTCCCCGCGCTCCAGAAGGCGGGGGTGCTGAGCCTTGTTGAGAGCTGGATGATAAAAAGCGCGGCGTCGCAGTGCAGGAAGTGGATTGATATCGGCGCGCCGGATGATTTTGTGATAAACATCAATCTTTCGCCTGAACAGGCTGTAAAGAAGCATCTGAAGAGTGAGATCTTTGAGGCAATATACGTTAACAAGCTGAAAAAGCGCAACCTCGTCTTTGAGATAACCGAGGAATCGCTGATTGTCGAGATGCAGACAAGCGTGCGCCTGCTCCGTGAACTCAAGGAGAGCGGCATAAACATTGCCATAGACGACTTCGGCACAGGATATTCATCCCTGAGCTACCTTCGCAACCTGCCTACCACCGAGATGAAGATCGACAGGTCGTTTATCGAGGACATAGAAACGGACGACTCGACGCGCAGCTTTATTGCGTCGATCATCCAGCTCTCCCACAGCATGAATTATACTGTCTGTGTCGAGGGCATAGAAACGCCCGGTCAGATGAAGATCCTCAAGGATCTCGGGGCCGACCTGCTGCAAGGATACCACTTCAGCCGGCCGCTCACCGCCGAGGAGTTTGAGATGGTTTTTTTATACGACTGAGCCGAGCCCCCAGACTTCATAAAACAGCAAAAAGCCCTTGCGGACAATCCGCAAGGGCTTTTAAAATCCGTTTTAGACCGCGCGCGTGACCTTATTGGAACGGAGGCACCTTGTACAAACATGTACATGGCGGACAGACCCACCAACAAGAGCCTTAACACGCTTGACGTTCGGCTTCCACATCCTGTTGGAACGCCTGTGTGAGTGGGAAACCTTAATCCCAAAAGAAACGCCCTTGTCGCAGATTTCGCATTTTGCCATCTTCGCACCTCCATTCTAAGCAGCGTAAATCAAATCCCAGACAACTTTGCAACCCGACCCTGCCCTCAGGCAGATAAAGCCGCAACGCTAATTATAATAACAGAAACTCTGTTATTTTGCAAGTGTTTTTTTGGGAAATCGCCGCAGCGGTCACGGCCCACGGCAAAACAGCCCAGCGTCAAAGTATCAGCTCGTCAATGAGCCCCACAAGTTTGCCTATCTCGGGCTTTGTGATCTGTGCATCGGCGCCGAGATCTTTGCCCTTGATGAACATCGTCTCATCAATCAGGGAGGAGAATATGATCAGCGGGAGCTGCTTGCACACGGGATCCTCCTTGACGAGCTTCGTCAGTCTGTGGCCGTCCATCTTCGGCATCTCGATATCGGTGATAATGAGATTCACGCTGTCCAGCAGATTGCCCGAGTTCTTCCATTGATTGAGCTTCTCCCACGCCTCAAGGCCGTTGTTCGTGGTAATCACGTTTGAATATCCCGCCTCATGCAGCGAGTCGAGGATCATTTTCTGCAGCAGGGAGGAATCCTCCGCGATCAGGATAGGCTTCTCATTCTTGTCCCTGACGCCGAGCCGCTCAATCTCGTCCATCTGTATGCCGGTCTGCGGGCTGATATCAAATACGACCTTTTCAAAGTCAATAATGGTGATAAGCTTATCCCTGAATTTTGCGATTCCGGTGGCAAGGCCCTCTGAGCCGCCGTATATCTTCGTGTCCGGCTTTTCGATGTCCGCCCACGATATCCTGTGTATCCCCTCAACCGTGTGCACATGGAAGGCTGACTCAACCTTGTTAAAGTTCGTAATAATAAACATGTCGCGGTCCTGGTTTTCCGATTCGGGAAGGCCCATATAACTCGGAAGGTCTATAACGGTGATTATCTTGTCGCGCGGCTTAAACACGCCCTCAACATGCGGATGGGAATTTGGCATCTGATTCACCTTGGAGTATTTCATTATCTCGGTGACCTTGGCCACGTTGATCCCAAAGACACTTCCGGCGATCGTAAACTCCATAATTTCTAGTTCGTTGGTTCCGCTTTCGAGCAAAATATCATTGCCTCTTGAAATGGACATGTAAGCTACCCCCTATGCGTTTTAATGCCTTTCGGCACTTTGCAGACTTGCCTTACATATATCTTTCCTTATTAATAGAAAAGATATGCCCAACCTCTTTTGCTCTTCTGCTTCTTTTTATGTCTATCTCCCCGGGAAAAATATCTCTATCTCGGTTCCCTCTCCCGGAGTGCTCTTCGTCGATATCTCCCCGGCGTACAACTGCGCTATGTGCTTTACAATCGCCAGCCCCAGCCCGGTTCCTCCAGTTTTCTTCGACCTGCTCTTGTCAACTCTGTAAAATCGCTCAAAAACCCTGTCGATGTGCTCCGGCGGGATGCCGATGCCGGTGTCGGCAACACGGACAAAAAAGCCTTTATCCCTCCTTTTCACGGATACGTTGACCTCTCCGTTTTCCCTATTATATTTTATCGAATTTTCCACAAGATTTATTATCATCGCTTTCAGATTTGCCTCGCTGATCCTGGCCCTAAAGTCCTCGTCATCCAGTGAAAGCCTGACGCCCGCCATTTTCGCCTGAGCCTCCAGCAGCCTGAGCGACTCCCTCGCGGTCGCCGCGGCGTCGCAGCTCACCGTGTCCTCCGCCCCCGAGTTTTCAAGCTCCGAGACAATGAGGATGTCGTTTATCAGGGCGATAAGGCGCTCCACCTCGACGTTTATCATGGAAAAAAACTGCGCCCTGCTCTCCTCGGTTATCGACGGATCTTTCGTCAGCATCTCCATAAAGCCTTTTATAGATGTGAGAGGGGTCTTCAGCTCGTGCGACACATTTGCCGTAAACTCGGAGCGTATCCTTTCAGCCGAAAGCAAATCCGTCACGTCGCTGATAAGTACCGTGGCGCTCGCGTTGTCGCCCTCCGACACCGCGCTGATATGGAAGCGAAGCGTCCTCCCGCCGAAGGAGGAGTCCCTGCTGTCAAAAACGCGGGAGCCCTCTCCGGAAATTGCACGGCTGATCGCGTCGAGTACGTCGACACACTCGACGCAGGTTATGATATTCACGCCCACAGCGTCCTGCGTGATGCCGAAGTATTCTCTCGCCCTCTTGTTGAGGATCAGAATATTCTCAAACTGATCAAGTATTATAAAGCCCTCGTCCATGTTGTCGAGCATATGCGCGATCTTCGCGTTGTCCCGGTTCAGTTGCTGTATGCCCTCGGAAAGGCTGTCCGTCAGCCGCTTGAAATCCCTGAGTATGGGCTTTACCTCTTCATACTCGTTTTCCGGCATCTCGAGATCCATGTTTGTCAGCGACAGCTTCTTGAATGACGACTGAAGCGTGAAATACGGACGCACAAAGTCCTTCGCAACGCGGACGATCAAAAAAGTGCAGATAAGCGCTGAAACCAGCGCCGCCAGAAGAATCGGAGCAATAAGCGAGAGCACCCTGTCGTCAACGGCCGACTGCAGAACAGACGCCCTTACTATGTCGCCGCCTCTCGAGCGCGCCGCAACATAGAACACATTGTCCTCGCCGGGCGTAGGTGAGCGCACATCGTCCCCAATCCCGCTTTTCAGCGCCTCGGTTATCTCTTTTTTCCCTTTCTGATTGCCCTCTCGATCCCCCGTAGCGGAGGAATCATACAGCATATCCCCGTCTCTGCCGATAACGGAGAGCTGAAGCGAGGGCATGTGAAACGCCTCTCTGAGGCGCCCGGTCATCATGTCAAGCTCGGAATACCGCCCGTCCCCGCCGCTGTGCGGAAGCTCCGCGTCCACCAGTTTGATTATGCCATGAAGGTTTTTCCTCGCCTCTGCTGTCTCTGAGTTTTGGAGGATGAGAATGATCAGAAAGCTCGCGACGGCAAGCGCCGTCAGTATCAGAAGAAAGATTGAGATTGTGAGCTTTTTCCTCAGGATGACCACCGCCAGTCAGTCGGGCTTCCCCGTTTTTTTGCCCTGATTATAAACTTCCTCCCCGGGTCACATCTCCTCCGGCGCCGTGACGCCAAGGATCCGCAGCCCGTTCGCGATAACCTGCCTCGCGCACCACGCCAGAAACAGCCTCGCGTCCCTTAGCCCATCCTCCTGCCCGCGGATGCGGCAAGCGTTGTAAAAGCTGTGGAAGGACGCGGAAACCTCGGCCAGATATCTGTTTATGCGCGACGGCTCAAGCTCGCGTGCGGATACCGTGACCTCCTCCGGGAAAGCGGCGATCGCCTTGATCAGCGAAATCTCCTCAGGCTGCTTTAAAAGCGTAAGGTCCAGCCGGGCGGATCGCCTCGGCTCCACACCCTCCTGCCTCAGCATCGCGAGCAGGCTGCATATGCGCGCGTGGGCGTACTGTACGTAGTAAACCGGGTTTTCCGACTCCTGCTTTACGGCGAGCGCCATGTCAAACTCCAGGTGCGTATCCGGCTGCCTGTTGTTGAAAAAGAACCTGGCTGCGTCACGCGGGATCTCGTCGAGCAGATCGGAAAGCGTGATCGCCTTGCCCGTGCGCTTTGAGACCTTTACGACCTCTCCGTCCCGCGTCAGCCTCACAAGCTGCATGAGAACGAATCTGAGCCTCGAGGGATCAATCCCAAGCGCCTCCATGCCCGCTCTGAAGCGGATGGTGTGCCCGTGGTGATCCGCACCGAAAACATCGACGGCCATATCGAAGCCGCGCCTTTCAAACTTGTCGCGGTGGTAGGCGATGTCGGCCGCGTAATAGGTGAAAAACCCGTTCTGCTTGCGCATTACCTCGTCCTTATCGCAGCCGAATGACGTCGCCCTGAACCAGAGCGCCCCGTCGCTTTCATAGATATGCCCGCGTTTTTGAAGCATATCTATGGTCTCCGAAACGTATCCGGAATTGTGCAGCCCAGATTCCCTATACCAGTTATCGTATATAATGCCATATCTCTCAAGGTCGTCATGCAGGCGCCTGATGTTTTTCTCAAGCCCGAACTGGCACAGCGCCTCCCTGCGCGTCCGCTGGTCACACTCGGAGTAGCTCGAGCCGTTAATTGTGTAAAACTCAAACGCCAGCTGCCTTATATCCTCGCCGTGATACCCGTTTTCGGGGAACTCGCAGTAGTCTTCGCCAAAAATGCGCTGGAGATACCGCGCCTCAAGCGACAGCGCGAACATCTCTATCTGATGCCCCGCGTCGTTAATATAGAACTCCCGTGTGACGTCATACCCGGCAAAATCGAGCACCGAGGCGAGCGCGTCGCCCAAAACGCCGCCGCGCGCGTTGCCGATCGTCATCGGCCCCGTCGGGTTTGCCGAGACGAACTCGACCATCACGCGCTTCCCGCCGCCGAAGTCGACGCGACCGTAATCCGCACCGCTCTCCTCAACAAGCCTCAGCACATCGCCCGACCACTTATCAGACAGCTTAAAGTTCAGAAACCCCGGCCCCGCAATCTCGCACGAGGCCAAAAAATCGTTCTCTTTTGTCAGCAGCTCCGCAAGCCGCTCCGCTATCTTCCTGGGCGGGAGCCCGAGCGCCTTCGAGCACGCCATACACACGCTCGATGAAAAATCGCCGTTATCCGTGTTTTTGGGGATCTCTACGGGTATGGCCTCCGCGCCGCCCTCAAGCGGCGTCTCTCCAAAGGCCCCGCGCAGCGCCGCATGGATAAGAGCGCGCAGCCTGTCCTTTGCGTCCCTCACAGGATTGTTCATTGGCGTTGTCCTCCGGTTCTTTAAATTTTGACGCCGCGTGTCAGATACTCCGTCCGGCGCCAAACTGCATACCCCCGCCGCAGGCGGGGGCAGAAAGCTCGTCTATATCCGCGGCCACAGCCCCGAACCATACCCCTCCGGCAGCACCGGCGCGTGCTCCGCGGGGCTGAGATTCAGCGTAAACCTGTTGTCTCCCGTTACGGCGTTGTCAAAGTCGACAGAATAATCGATCTCTATCCTGCCGCCCAGCTCATCGTCCAGCGCGACCTCAACGCGGCTGGCGCTGACGCCTACAGTCATACCGCCAATCTCGGTGTGATAGTAAAAAACATGCCTCTTGCCCTGTTCAAAAATCATCTGCGAAACGGCCTCGCCCGTCCTGGTCACCACAACGCACCCCATACCGGTCTTGATCGTGGTCTGCACGTCGGACGACTCTTCTCCGGATTCGCCCGGCTCGTCATAGGTTATCAGAAAGCCGTCTTCCTGTTTTGAATAGGTGCCCGGCGTAACAATCTCGACTACGTCCTCGCTCTCGTCGTAAATATGTGACCCCAGTATTGAAATTATCGCATTTTTTGACATTATTACCTCTTTAAGTCTACGCGGTCTCCACGCCGGCCGCCTGTTCAAGCCGCAGATCGGCAATAGCCTTCTCCCGAAGCTTGTATTTTTGTATCTTGCCCGATGCTGTCATGGGGAAGGCGTCTATAAACGCCACGTACCTCGGGGCCTTGAAGCGTGAGAGGCCCTCTTTGGCGAAAGTGACCAGCTCTTCCTCGGTCACTCCAGCGCCCTCGCGCGGTATCACGTATGCGAACACCTCCTCGCCATACTTGAGGTCGGGCACGCCGATAACCTGCACGTCCTGCACGGCCGGATGCGTGTACAAAAACTCCTCGATCTCGCGCGGATAAATGTTCTCCCCACCCCTTATGATCATGTCCTTGAGCCTTCCGGTTACCTTAAAATACCCATTTTCGTCAACCGTGCCGATGTCGCCGGTGTGCAGCCAGCCATCCTGGTCGATTGCCTGCGCCGTGGCCTCCGGCATGTTGTAATACCCCTTCATGATGTGATACCCGCGCGTCACGATCTCTCCCGGGACGTTCGGCGGGCACTGCTCCCCCGTTTCCGCGTCCACAATCCTGCCCTCGACGTACGGCAGCAGGCTGCCGACGGTAGAGACGCGAAGCTCCAGCGAGTCGTCCGTGCGCGACTGCGTCATGCCCGGCGAGCATTCGGTCTGTCCGAAGACAATCGTGATCTCCGTCATATTCATCTTTTCAACAACCTGCCGCATGACCTGTATCGGGCACGGCGAGCCCGCCATGATTCCGGTGCGCAGCGATGAGAAGTCAAATTTTGAGAATTCCTCGTGCTCAAGCATCGCGATAAACATTGTGGGCACGCCGTGCACGGCGGTGCATTTTTCCCACTGTATCGCCTCCATAACCCTCACGGGGTGATATGCCTCGACCAATATCATCGACGTGCCGTGCGTCAGCGCCGCAAGCGTCGCGAGTACAATTCCGAAGCAGTGAAAAAGCGGCACGTTGATGCAGAGCCTGTCACTGCTCGTGAACTTCATGCAGTCGCCGATCGACTTGCCGTTGTTAACAAGGTTAAAATGCGTGAGCATAACGCCCTTCGGAAATCCGGTCGTACCGGAGGTATATTGCATGTTCACGACGTCGTCCGGGTCGAGCGCGGCCTGCGCCTTGACGCGCTCTTCTTCAGAAACGCCTTCCGCCATGCCGTATATCTCCTCAAAATTAAACATGCCCTTAGGAGTATCGCCGATTTCCCCTATATAGATCAGATTTTTAAGCCTCGGCAGCGCGGCGCTCTCCAGCTTCCCCTTCTCGCATGTATCCAGCTCCGGGCACAGGTTTCTCAGATGCTCGATGTAATTGGAATCCTTAAAGCCGTCAATAAGTATAAGCGTCGACGTGTCCGACTGCCGGAGCAGATACTCGATCTCAAACTGCTTGTAGTTCGTGTTCACAGTGACAAGCACGGCTCCGATTTTCGCCGTTGCGATAAAAACCTTTATCCACTGCGGAACGTTTGTCGCCCAGATAGATACGTGGTCACCTTTTTTTATACCCATCGAGAGAAGCCCGCGCGCGATCACGTTGCATTCGTCCATCAGCTCGCGGTATGAAAGCCTTATATCCAGATGCGGGTAGCAAAGCCCGTCGTTATCCGGAAATTTTGAGGCAATTTTGTCGAACATATCTCCGATTGTGGTCCTGATCAGCGGTTCCATCCGGTTACCTCCGTTTTTCACTTTACCTGTTAATATAGTATAACCATGCGGCATTGTCAATCGAATAGCGCGATAATTCGTCAAACCGGCGCTCCCGCCGTCCTATTTTTTCAGGAGCGTGCCGTTCGCGGCCGCGCTGAGGTACGCGTTTATAAACCCGTCGATCTCTCCATCCATAACAGCGCCGATATTGCCCGACTCAAAGCCGGTTCTGTGGTCCTTCGCAAGCGTATACGGCATAAAGACATATGAACGTATCTGGCTGCCCCACTCGATGGCCTTCTGGTCGCCCTTGATGTCCTCGATCTTGTCCAGGTGCTCGCGCTCCTTGATCTCAACAAGCTTTGAGCGGAGCATACGCATGGCCACCTCGCGGTTCTGGTGCTGGCTGCGCTCGTTCTGGCAAGCAACGACGATGCCCGTCGGAACATGCGTTATGCGGATGGCGCTCTCCGTCTTGTTTACGTGCTGGCCGCCCGCCCCGCCGGAGCGGTATGTGTCGACCTTCAGGTCCTCATCGCGGATATCGATCTTCACGTCGTCCGGTATCTCGGGCATGATCTCGATAGCGGCAAACGACGTGTGCCGCCTGCCGGAGGAATCAAAAGGCGAGATCCGGACAAGCCGGTGCACGCCCATCTCGCTCTTGAGATAGCCGAAGGCGTTCTCGCCCTCAATGACGATAACCGCGCTCTTGATCCCGGCCTCGTCCCCGTCGAGATAGTCGAGTATCTTGTACTTAAAGCCGTGCCTCTCGGCCCAGCGCGTATACATGCGGTAGAGCATCTGCGCCCAGTCCTGCGCCTCTGTGCCGCCCGCGCCCGCGTGGAAGGATATGATCGCGTTTGAATTGTCATACTCGCCGCTGAGCAGCGTCGCGAGGCTCGCCTCGGAAAGCTGCTTATCAAAGGAGGAAAACTCCCGTTCAAGCTCCTCAAGAAGGCTGTCGTCGTTTTCCTCGATCGCAAGCTCGCAAAGCGTCATAAGGTCCTCATGGGTGGCCCTTAGCTTTTCAAAAGACATGCACTTGTCGGAAAGCCGCTTTATCTTCTGCTGCACCTGCTGCGACTGCTCGATGTCCGACCAGAACCCCTCCTCGTGGGTCATTGCCTCAAGCCGGGAGAGCTCCTCCCGGGCTGCGTCAAGTCCGAGCGCGGCCTCAAGCTTTGAAAGCTCAGGCCTGAGCGCGATTATCCGCTGCTTATATTCTTCAAACTGAATCATCAAAAATCTCCTTATTCGGGCGCCTGTAATCTATACCGAATATTATATACAATATTTCGCGCACTTCAAGTTTTTTATTGCAAAATTTCATGTTTTGCTTTATACTAGGGCAATATCGCATTGCACAACGCCGGATTATGCGGCATTGCCATTGGAGAGGTGATTTTCTTGAACACAAATGAGAAGCTCGTCGTTCTGGATTTTGGCGGGCAATTTAACCAGCTTATTACCAGGCGCATCCGCGATCTCGGCGTTTACTGCGAGATCGTGCCTTACGACGCCGCGTTTGAAAGCTACAGCGACGGCCTTATCGGCCTTATCCTCACCGGAGGGCCCGCCAGCGTCAATCAGGACGGCGCGCCCAAATTGGAAGCCGGATCTCTTCTGCGCGGCGTGCCCGTGCTCGGCATATGCTACGGTATGCAGCTAATCGCGTCGGTATTCGGCGGCGCGGTAGGCAAGGGCGAGGCGGAGTTCGGCAAGGCGGAGCTCACCGCGCAAAACCATCCGCTTTTTAAAGGTTTTTCCTCCCCGTCGGACGTATGGATGAGCCATAATGACGGGGTTTTGTCTCTGCCTGAGGGCTTTTCTGCGCTGGCTAGTACCTCCGCGTGCCCGCTTGCCGCGTTTGCCGACGAAGCGCGCCGCATCTATGGCGTTCAGTTCCATCCGGAGGCCTCTCACTCCGCCCAGGGCAGCCTCCTGCTTTCCAATTTTATATACGGCATCTGCGGGGCAAAGGGCGGCTGGAAGATGGAAAACCTTGCCGGGCAGATGATTGATGAAATCCGCGCACAGGTCGGGGGCGGGACGCTCGTCGCGGGCCTTTCCGGAGGGGTCGACTCATCAGTGGCCGCCGTACTGGCCCACAAGGCGATCGGCGACAGGCTCACCTGCATCTTTGTCGACCACGGACTGATGCGCCTTAACGAGCCGCAGGAGGTAATGGAGTTCTACGGCAACACGCTGGGCCTCAAGATCATCCACGTCGACGCGTCCGAGAGGTTTTTAGGCGCACTGAAGGGCGTTGCCGACCCGGAGCAGAAGCGCAAGATCATCGGCCGCGAGTTCGTCCGTGTATTTGAGGAAGAGGCCGCGAAAACCGGCGCCGAGTGCCTCCTTCAGGGCACGATCTATCCGGATATAATTGAAAGCGGCGTAGGGAACGCCGCGGTTATAAAGAGCCATCACAACGTGGGCGGCCTCCCCGAAGACAGCAAGTTTAGAGAGCTGGTCGAGCCGCTCAAAATGCTGTTTAAGGATGAGGTCCGCGCGCTCGGAGAGGCGATTGGAATCCCGTCGAAGCTAGTGTGGCGCCAGCCCTTCCCCGGCCCGGGGCTCGGCATCCGTGTCATCGGAGAATTGACCATTGAGAAGCTTGACAAGCTCCGTCTCTGCGACGCGATCCTTCGCGAGGAAATCGCGCTTGCCGGGCTCGACCGGGAGGTGTGGCAATATTTTGCCGTTCTCCCCGGAATCCGCACCGTGGGTGTCAAGGGCGACGCACGGACATATGTCGACGTTGTCGCGATAAGGGCCATAACCTCGGTCGACGCGATGTCCGGCGAGCCGGCCGAGCTGCCTTACAGCCTTCTGAAAAAGATTTCCAACCGTATGACTAACGAGGTTGAGGGCGTCAGCAGAGTCGTTTACGACATCTCTTCAAAGCCTCCGGCAACAATTGAGTGGGAATGATAATTTAGTGTTCTTCGAGTCCCTGAAAGTGCTGATATTACAGCGTTTTCAGGGGCTTTCTATTTTTATTGGCTACAATTTGGCTACATATGAGGTATTTTTTGTAGCCAGCGGGCTTACGGCATTAGGCCGTCAAGCTGCTTGGCTAGTTCGATTTGCTTATTTGGATAAAGGTGCGAATACGTGTCCATCGTAGTCTGCACCTTCTCATGTCCGAGGCGCTCCGCAATCAATAGCGGTGAGAAACCCATCTCGACCAATAAGCTGGCGTGGCTGTGACGAATATCGTGCACTCTGATACGTTTTACCCCGGATGCCTCGACACCGTGCGCCATCTCATGATACAGGAAGTGCTTGGTGTAGGGAAAGAGCCTGTCATTCGGCTTAAGCTCAAAGCAGCGGGACATATACTCCTTCAAACAAGCGCAAAGTCCATCAGGGATAGGAATGGTGCGATTGCTCTTGGGCGTTTTCGGAGAGGTGATAATATCCTTGCCATCCAGTCGCTGATAGCTCTTGTTGATGGTCAATTCCTTTTTCTCGAAGTCGATGTCTGCCGGGGTTAAGGCAAGCATTTCGCCTTCACGGATTCCTGTGTAGTACATCGTCATAAAAACAGTGTAGCTCGCTGTTCTGTCCTTCATGCTCTTGATAAAACGCTGGAACTCGTCCTTCGTCCAAAACAGCATTTCATCAGCGTGTTTCTTGCCCATGCCCCCTGCCTTGTGGCAGGGATTTTCTTTTAGCCCATAATACTTCACGGCATAGTTGAAGATTGCCGTAAGCTGATTATTTATGGTCTTTAGGTAGGTCTGCGAATAAGGTTTCCCGCTTTCATCACGATAGCTGGTGAGTGTGTTTTGCCACTTGCGCACATCAGTAGGCTTGATTTCACTGAGTGGGATTTTCTTAAAGTACGGCGTTACCTTCAAATCAATCACCCAGCGCTTGTTGGCTACAGTTGAAGACTTCAAGCGTTGCTCCATATCAGCAAGGTATATTTCGATAAAATCTCCGAAGGTCATACCCAAGCTGCCGGTTGACTGGCTGACGTACTCTCGTTCCCATTGTTGTGCTTCCTTTTTGGTTTGGAAACCTCTTTTCTTCTTGTGGATGACCTTACCTGTCCAATCCGTTACACGGACTTGGGACATCCAACGATTGGTGTTTCCGTCTTTTGTAACTGACATTTTTCCTCCTTCCCTCCAGAATCAGGCTTTGATTGGATTCATTTATTTTCAGGAGTTGAATGCAGCTTCTTAAAATACTCGTTTCGCAGCTCCAGCATTGTGTCTTTGTCCAACTCCTCTGGTTCTACACACTCGAGAGAAGTGGCGGCGTAATAGGACAATGTTCGCTCTTTCCACCGTCGGTAGGCCCACTGCGATGACATATACGCAAGCAATTTGCCACGCTCTTCATTCCACTGCTCTAGGAACAGGCATATGTCAGCATTGTAGTTTATTGCATTTTTGCCTTCAAAGGTGATAGAGCACTCCCATTGTTCATCACGTGGGGGTTTCTTCACATTGATTTTGAAGTCTATTCCATCAACGGTTTCTAGCTTAAACAGAAAATCCATAATATCAGCAAGACTATTGATTTCAGCATTACTGGATTCGTAGCCGAGAATGTAGGTTGGGGTTGTCTCCAACACATCAGCAAGTTTATTCACAACGGCGATTGAAACCTCAATCTCTCCTGTTTCGTACTTCTGTACGGTGCGGAGGGACTTGTCTAGAAGTTGTGCCAATTCTGTCTGATTGAGTCCTTTAGCTTTGCGCAGTTCTTTGATGCGTTGTCCAATGGCGGGATAATCGAAATTGTCCATATCTGATTCACCTCGTCCACATCATATCACAAGAAATTACGAATTGCAAGTGCATATTTATATTCTGATAACTCTTGACAGATGCACTGTATATGCGTATAATGAAATATGAACTAAAAGTACGCATATTCTTGAATCGGAAAACGATGAGCGAACAATAAGTGCGTACGATGAGAAACGCTTAAGATTTTAAGGAGGTACTTATGAGAGCGCAATTTATTACAGCGACAGAGGTCGCGGAAATTATGGGTATCAGTAGAAGCAAGTCATACCAGCTTGTAAGGCAGATGAATAAGGAACTGAAAGAGCAGGGTTATCTTACTGTAGCCGGGAAATGCTCCGCTCAGTATTTCAAGCAAAAGTTCTATGGGTTCCAGATTCCCGGAGGTGAGTGCAATGCCTCCGACAAATGAAAAATCGACTGTTCCGATTCCACCTGTTGGCACAGATGGGGAACAGCCGCTTTCAAAAAACTCTGACCTAAGTATAGCAGACGATTTCTCCAAAATCAACGATGATTTGGGATTCGAGGATTTAGTCCGCAAGATGCGTAGGATGAATGACCCCGCATTTATGAATACCTTCACAATGAACGAACTTTACGAGACAACATACGAGAGCAGGCCGCCGATTATCGACGGTCTGCTCTACCCCGGTACCTTTCTCTTTGTCGGTGCACCCAAGGTGGGCAAGTCGTTTCTGATGGCGCAGCTTGCCTACCATGTCAGTGTAGGACTGGGATTGTGGGATTATACGGTTAATAAGGGCACAGTACTGTATCTGGCGCTTGAGGATACCCCTAAGCGATTGCAAGGGCGCATGTTCCGTATGTTTGGCGAAAACAGTACCAATAATCTGCATTTTACTACAGGGGGAGCGAAACATGTTGGGTTAGGGCTTGTAGAGCAGCTTCAAGGATTTATACGGAATCATCCTGACACCAAACTGATTATTATTGACACACTCCAGAAAATACGTGAAGCTGGCGGTGATAAGTTCAGCTACGCAAATGATTATGAGTTGGTGGGAAAGCTCAAACACTTTGCCGACAGCAACCATCTCTGCTTGCTGCTGGTGCATCACACGAGGAAACAACCGGCGGATGATAAGTTCGATATGATTTCCGGCACAAATGGTCTGCTCGGCGCTGCCGATGGAGCATTCCTGCTCCAGAAAGAAAAACGTACCAGCAACAGTGCTACGCTGGATATTTCAGGACGTGACCAACAAGACCAACGGCTGTATCTCACAAAGGATGTCGAACACTTAATCTGGCAGCTTGAACGAGCTGAAACTGAACTTTGGAAAGAACCGCCTGACTCAATACTGGATGCAGTAGCTTCTCTGGTGACGCAGAAGCAGCCTTCATGGACAGGGACACCTACAGAGTTGGTTGATGCTTTGGGACTGGAGATAAAGGCCAATGCGCTTTCCAAGCGTTTAAATGTCAAGGCGAGCCGATTGAGTAATGAATATAGAATCCATTACGAAAACGCCCACTTTCGTACTAAGCGGTTAATTACGCTCCAACTGATTTCTCAGCGTGACGATGGTGACGGTTGTGACGATGAAAATGATAGTGTCTAAAACACCGTCACTATCGTCACAACTGTCACGGGAACAAAGTTTAGGTTAGCCGTGCGGCCACCCTTTTCAAAGGGTGATGAGCACTGGGGAGCCGTCCGCAGGCGGTAGGGGCAAAGCCCCTGCCAGCGTAAGCTGGCCTACCCCCTCGGAGAGCGCAATGCACTTTTGATGGGAGCAAGCGGCGGCTTGCGAGTGTCAAAAGTGCTTTTGCGTTACTTTTGACAAAAGTAACAAAACCCCGGCTGGCGCCGGTTATCCCACAGAAAGGAGAATCTGATGAAACGCACAATCAGCGTTATGGTCGGCAAAGGCTCGGTCAATCATAATAGCCGAAAATTCCATGCTGAGAATACTGACCCTGAGCGCACATCACTGAACCGATCATACTGCAACGAGGATATCACAGAAGTATATCACGAGCTATTCGATACCGCTGTTCAGCGGTACAACGAAAAGCAGACCCGTACAGACCGTATCATCAAGGACTACTATCGTAAAATACAATCTGGCAAGCAAGAAAAGTCATTTCATGAAATCATCCTGCAAGTCGGAAACAAAGATGATATGAACGCCACAACAGCAGACGGTATGCTTGCTGCCAAGGTATTGGATGAGTACATGCAGCGCTTTCAGAAACGAAATCCCAATCTACACGTATTCTCTGCCCATCTGCACATGGATGAAGCCACGCCTCATCTGCATATTGACTTTGTTCCATTTACCACTGGTAGCAAGCGAGGACTGGATACGCGTGTCTCCTTAAAACAAGCGCTCACAACACAAGGATTCAAGGGTGGTAGCAGACAGGAGACAGAGTGGAATCAGTGGGTATCCTCCGAAAAAAAGCAGCTTGCGGCGGTGATGGAGCGCCACGGAATCGAATGGGAGCAAAAAGGAACACACGAAAAGCATCTGTCTGGTTTAAATTATGAAAAGAAAGTGCGTATTATGGAGGTTGAGCAGTTAGGCAAAGACATAACTGATAAAAAAGAAGAATTTGATATTTTATCTAAACGAGTAAAAAACTTTGAACAGGGCGAGAAAAGTATTGCCGATATGCAAAGGATGCTGGACACCGACCCGGAATATAAACTGTCGGAACCGCCTGCCTTAATGACCGCAAAGTCTTATAAATCGAGGTTTGTTGAGCCTCTTATCAACAGACTTAAGAGCTTAATAAAATCTGTCCTTGTTCGGTATTTCCAAGCACGAGATAATTATGAAAGGCTTAATCAAGAGAATGGAAAACTGTACAGGGAAAATGAGGGCCTTCGCAGCAGTAACCACAATTTGACTTCAGAAAATGCCCAAATAAAGAACAATGTGAAAGATTATAATCTGCTTCGTAAAGTGTTTGGAAATCAACAAATTGACAGTCTTTTAGAGCAGGCAAAACTAGAGGAGAAAAGCCAAAAGCGTCGATCACGCGGCAGAGGCTACGAGAGATAATGCAAAGTAAAATTCTATAACTATTGACTTAAGGACATCCTAAGTGCTATACTTAGGATGTCCTTAAGTGAGGTGATACATTGGACAAGAAAAAAATGGGTCGCCCAACCGATAATCCAAAGCCTTATAAAATAGGGATTAAGCTAGACCAAGAGGCAAAAGACATACTTGATGCCTATTGTAAACAAGAGTCAGTTTCTGTAATGGAAGCGGGTAGGCGTGGAATAAAAAAGTTGAAAGACGACCTAAAAAAATGAGAGGAAGCGGCTCCCCCTCACAAAAGTTGAAGCCACTTCCAATACGGCAACCGCCTAAAAGACAGTCACAGCGTAAATATTGTATCATGCGCTGCGATTTCTTTCAAGGGTTGACTACTTTTTGAGAGGATATTGCATAATGACAAATCATGAAGAATGGAATGAGTTTTTAAGTAATCTGCTGACCAATGCAATTGGTGCATACAAAAAGACCACAGAGCATGAGTATGTTGAAAAGCAGAAGGACGAAATAGACATGTTCTTTCGTGATAACTTAACAGCCAGCCAGAAAGAGCTTGTGGAGGAGTGCCTATTTGACATCGGCCTCATGGCTGAACGTGAATCGGAGGTAGTTTACAGGCAGGGGTTAAAAGACTGTGTCTGGATTTTAAAGAGTTTGGGGGTATTGGCATGAGCTATATTTCTGATATCTTTTGATAGAGCGCATATACAGCACATTCGAGAGTTTTTGCTTCATGGCGTAGAGGAAGTGAATATTAGTGCTAAAAGCTTTAAAGAACGCATTGACGAAGCCCAAAACCCCGCCATTGAAATAATCCGAAATAGATTCCCAAATGAAGGTGAGCGGATAATAGTGACGGATAAAGTTTATGCCTATGTAGGTGCCTGCCAAGATGTATATATGGAGATTGGTATGCAGTGTGGCGCTGCTCTAGCTATGCAGATGTTCGGGCCGGAAAGTATGGTGGGTAAATGATAACATATACGAAGCACGGTGACTATTACTTGCCGGATCTTATTTTACCGGAGGATGGGGATAACCGTCCGATTGGGATTTGGGGAAAGCGGCATAGTAAATATATCCGGGAACATAGAAAGGTACTGTTTACTGGACTCCTTACTTCCGGCAAACTGCATTCATATCTTGCTGATATTAACGAGCAGGCAGCAGATAGGTTCGATTTCCTTATTACACAGCTGGCTGCAAGTGAAGGCGTAACGGAAAATCTCAAAGAGGAAGACCAAATGTGTTGGGTAGGGAAAATGAATAACATTAGGAATCGCGCAGAAGAAATTGTCCTTCATGAGTTTATTTTTGCCTAAACTAATAGCGGAGCGGTTGAAATGCCGTTTCGCTATTTTCATTGGTCGCATTCCTGGGGTGCAAATAGTTACAACTGTACATACCTCTCTTGACATGGTAGTATAGGTATGATTGGCGGTGAAAATTATGCAAGATGGTGTTGATTATGGGCGTTTTGAAATAATCCTTGACGGATACTTATCGAAAAACAAAATCAGCAAAAACACACTTGCTGAAAGGGCTAACCTCCAAAGAACCCAGTTAAACAACTACTGTAAGAATAATATTAAGCGCCCTGATTTTGATGTGCTAGCACGGATATGCTATGCGCTTAATTGTGAACTGGCCGACATAGTTATCTATGTTAAGCCTCAAAACGAAAGTGAGGAAACCATAGATGGCTGACACAAAAGTAATTGTAATCCCTGAGGGCAAGATTTGCGATTATATTGACGGAAAATTCCGTAATGACACTCCAGAGGAGTATGTTCGTCAAACCTTAGAAAAGCGCTTAATCATCGAGCATAAATATACGACAAAACAGGTTAAGATTGAATATACCGTGCAGCTTGGTTCGAGCAAAAAACGTGCTGATATCGTTATATTCGATAAAGATTGCGCGGAATATAAACAAGAGAATATACGCATTATCATTGAGTGCAAGAAAGAAACTGTTGAACCTAGCAGCGCCAAAGATGGTGTGGGGCAATTAAAATCCTATATGTCTGCTTGCTCAAACTGCGAATGGGGTATGTGGACAAACGGCAAACAGAAAGAAGTCTTTCGCAAGGTGCTTAATGAGCAAGGGCAAATTACCTTTGAAGACTTCAACGATATACCTTCGGCGGACGGAAACCTCGATGACATTGACCGTCCCAAACGTCCAACATTAAAAAATGCTTCGGACGACAATCTGTTATTTGTTTTCAAGACCTGTCATAATCATATATATGTTAATGACGGTTTGCAGAAGCAACCCGCATTTTTTGAGTTACTCAAGGTTATTTTTTGTAAAATTGAAGATGAGCGGAACATTCCAGCACCACTCGAGTTCTATGCTACATCAAAGGAGCGCAATAATCCAGACGGACAGTTGACAGTAAAAAAGCGAATTTCACAGATTTTTATCCGGGTTAAGAAAAAGCATGGAAAGATATTTGAGGCAAACGAAGAGATACTTCTTGCGCCGCGTAGTCTTGCGTACATTGTTAGCGAGTTGCAGAAGTATAGCCTACTGAACACAAATATCGATATAAAGGGAAAAGCCTACGAAGAAATTGTAGGCGCAAATCTGCGCGGTGACCGGGGCGAGTTTTTTACACCAAGAAATGTTATGAAAATGGTGGTTGAGATGATAAACCCGACCATTAATGAGAAAGTTCTTGATAGTTCATGCGGCACAGGCGGTTTCCTCGTCAACGCAATGACTCACGTTATAGGTGCACTTGAAGAAAACTTTGCTGAAGAGATCGGGGTACAAAGAGAAGACTGGGATAGCGATACCCTCCGTGCCTTCCAAGACAAAATATCTGATATGGCCAAAACTAATTATTATGGCTTTGATATTAACCCTGATCTCGTTAAAGCGACCAAAATGAACATGGTAATGAATAATGATGGCAGTGGAAACATTCTTCAAACAAACTCCCTTTTGCCGCCACATGAATGGACTGACGATTTCAAATCAAAACTTAGCGAGGCACTGGGTGTTGAAAAGTCTTCCATAAGAAATCAAAACACCATAGGCTTCTTTGATGTTATTATTACAAACCCGCCATTTGGGAGCAAAATTCCAATTAAGGACGAAGACATTCTAAAGCAATTTGAGCTTGCGCACATTTGGGAAGACAAAGGGAAAACCGGAACATGGGTAAAAACCAATCGCCTCCAATCGTCGGTTCCTCCCGAGATTCTCTTTATTGAGCGGTGTGTTCAATTACTTGTGCCTGGTGGACGCCTAGGAATTGTTCTTCCTGATTCCATACTTGGTTCACCAGGGCTGGGCTACATACGTGAGTGGCTGATTCGTAATACTAGGATTATCGCCAGTCTTGATTTGCATGTCGACACATTCCAGCCGCGTAATGGTACCCAGACCTCTGTTTTGGTCTTGCAAAAGAAAACGCAGGAGCAAAAGGATATGGAAGAAAAAAGCGGCGTTATGGCTGATTATAATATTTTTATGGCCATGCTTGAAAAAGTAGGTCATGATAAGCGTGGGAATCCATTATTTAAGCGGGATAAAGAAGGTAATGAGATTCTTGTTCCTGACCCGGACAATGTCTGGGTTTTGGGCGATACTGCCGACGGTGATACAACTGCATCACTGGAACGCAAAACAAAGATTCTTGATGACCAAACTCCCGAGGTGCCTCATATCTTTGCTAAATGGAAGCAAAAGGAGGGTATCGCATGGTAACCTCTGCGTTAGCGCTTAAAAATGATGATACTAATGCTGAACTAGCACTCCGTTTGGCGGAGCAGCCACAGGATGATGTGAAATGGTGTACTGTTTCTCTGTCTGATGTTTTGAATGCGAATAAGCGTTTAGAAGCCTCGGTTTTTGATGTGGAAGGAAAGCATGCTCGAGAGATTATTACAAACTGCAAATGGGAGAGCGTGCCGCTTTATGGAACAGAGGGACTGATTGAATTAGCTTATTACCCCGGATGGATGCAACGGAGTCGACTGAAGCGGATATGGTGCGATAAACAATATGGAGAAGGGTTTTATATTCCTTCACAGATGATGGATGTCTATCCATCGCCTGAAAAATATATATCACGATTTGCAGATTGCGATATGAATGAGTTGCGCTTAAAAAAAGATACGCTGCTATTAACACGTAGCGGTACGATAGGCAACGTGTCATATGTATCTAAGACCTTAGAGGGCCGTGTGTTCTCTGATGATGTAATCCGTATATCATTCAAGGATAGATATGATTTGGGCTATGTTTATACATTTTTTAAATCAGAAATTGGAAATTTAATTTTGCGTACAAATGGATATGGTTCAGTTATTACTCACATTGAGCCTGGGCATTTAGCAGAAATCCGCGTTCCCAATGCTCCGGTCGATATTCGAGAAAAAATCAACAACCGCATTGTCCGCTCTTTTAACTTAAGAGATGAGTCAAATGAATTGCTTGACCGAGCAACGGCTTTGTTAATACATGAACTGAACCTGCCACCGATAAGTGAGTTTGAGACAAAGCAATTTGATAATGAAACAGATTTAAATAACTATAATGTCAAACTATCCCAGTTGTCGGGTCGGTTTGACGGCTCATACCATGTTCCGATTGTGCCGGCAATCATCGAGCATCTATATAAACATGCTGCGGAAGTTACAACCGTGGGGGATGATCGGATAAGCAAGGATATCATTCTGCCGGGACGTTTCAAACGCGTTTATGTTGAAGAAGGTCAAGGACGCGTTTTCTTTGGCGGTAAGCAGTTATATGAACTCGACCCCTCAAATAAAAAATATCTCTCGCTGGCACAACATGGGAATAGAATCAAAGACCAATTAGAATTACATGAGAATATAACGTTAATAACGCGTAGCGGAACGATTGGAAAAGTTACACTAACACCTAAGCATTGGGAAAAATGGGTAATAAATGAGCACGTCATACGTGTCATTCCATCTTCTGATGAGATAGCTGGATATCTATTTGTTTTCTTGTCCTCCCAATACGGATATTCGTTGATCACAAGATTTACATATGGAAGTGTCGTAGACGAAATTGACGAAAATCATGTGGCGCAAATCCCCTTCCCCATACTGGAGGATAGATCAACTCAAGACAGAATAAATCAGCTTGCACTAAAAGCTAATTCATTACGTTATGAGGCGTATAATTTGGAACAAGAGGCTTTACGCCTTATGAATGATGAAGTTATTTTTGCACAGTAAAAGCCACTTGTAACAACTTAATACGGTTAAAGAACATAGTTTTTGTTTGCCATTCAATTTAATTGGATTTACCGAAAAGGAACTGGGCTATACACTAAAAGAGCGGCTACTGACATTAATTGCGATTAAAGACCACTTTTCCGAGATAGGCTGGTTCCCCAATATTCATATATTTGGGGGGCTAGAGCAAAAAATATTGCTTTTATATTTTGCAGCTGGAGCAACAGTTTTTGATGGGTTATCATGGCAAAAAATTAGATACTACCGTAACTCCACCTTGCATTGTTCAGAAAAGTACCTGATTAATTATACTGAAGCGGACAATAAACTCCTAATGATGTGTGAGAATTTAAGATTTTTGCAATCTTTGGAGACCAAAATGGAGTCCATTATTGCAACAAATAACATGAATGATATTAGGAGTAAGCTAAAAAATGTATTGCTTTCTGAGAGTAATATGTATATCAATGATATAATTGAGCATTTGGGGGTGTTTTAATTATGGGAGGAAGTGGAGGCAGACTTGGGTTTGGAGGCTCTGATACAAACATTAAAGTTGGCATTAGCAGTCAGAATGCTCAGGCATCTCAAATTGAAATTGAAATCAATGAATTTTTAGAGTTATTATTAAAAGAGTATAATGACAGGGATACAGAAGCGATTCAAAAACACCTAGCAGAAATTGCGAAAGCTCTTGAGAAAGATATTGATACAATTGATGGAATTTTATTTGGCGGCTCAGTTTCAAAAAGTACTTTTATAGAAGGCTTAAGTGATGTAGATGCCTTTGCAGTTATAAATGGTGATATATCTAGGTGTTCACCAAGTGAGATAAAAAAACAGTTTTTTGATTTATTAAAAAACCGATTTCCTAATAAATACTGAAATAAAAAATGGTGCTGTTGCTGTTTCAATCAAATTTTCTGACTACGAGATTCAAATTCTTCCCGCGATTAAAACTAATAACATCTTATACATACCATCACATGTGGGCAATGGTTGATCGCCACCAATAAATTTAAAAGCATTTACAAAACTTTTAACACAAACAAATAAAAATACAAACAATAAAGCTATACCTACTATTAAATTAGTCAAAGGACTTTTCTCGAAGTTACCTGATAAATATAAGCTCTCAGGTTATCATATAGAATCTTTGGCAGTTGATGCTTTTAAAGGGTACAACGGAAAGACGACGCTATTTGATATGACAAAACATTTACTGACTTACGCCGAAAAGGCAGTTTTATCCCCTATTGTTGATAGGACAGGGCAATCCAATAATGTAGATGATGAACTTGGTGTTGTAAATAGTATCACAAGGCAAATGGCTTCCAAGCACATCAAATCAATAAACGGCAGGTTCTCAGATTCAGCTGCTGTAGCTGTGACAAAAGGCTTGTTCGAATAGTGGAGGAATTATTATGAGCGTAGTAATTGAGCAAGCCGAGAAAAAGAAGAAAATATTTGATATGATGGTTTCTATGCATAGCAAAATGAGAGATTCATATAATTATTGGAACAATGTCTTTGACTGTCTTGAGATACTGGCTTCTGTATTATTTTGTGGAGTTACCTTTTTTGATTTTCGTAATGTTTTCTCAGATAATATAGCCATGCTTTTTGGAATTGTTTCAATACTATTCTTTTCATTTACAATCATAAAACAAAGGTTGAACTTTAAATCAAAAGCAGAACAACATAGAACCGCTGCAATTATGTATGCAAAGGCAAAAATAGATATAGCTCAACAAATTATTTTATGGGAAGAGCAGAACACCACGAGTGAAGTAGTATCAGAATATATTGCAAATAAATATGATAGTCTTAGCGAGCTCGTTTCTATCCCCGAGAAGAGATTTCACAGATTAAAACATCACCATCTGTAAATACCGGGCCGACTCGGCCACGTGCACGGGGGAAACAGGCCACCCTGCCGGAGAAAATAGGCCAGTCCGCCGGAAAGGTAGGCCACATCGGAGGCGAACCGGCCTGCCCATTATAGACTCACTGGG
>JAVBNY010000014.1:0-50240 GCA_031551205.1 Oscillospiraceae bacterium
CTCCTATTTGTCCATGAATTTGACCATCCTTTCCTGCCTCCGTTTGTGATTTCGCTGCTCTCTTGAAGCGGCTTTTTTTATGCTATCACATCCAGCTGCTTTTGCCTCCTCGTGGCGGGTTTTTAGATTATCATACACAACGACTCGGCGCATTATAAAAAGGAGCTAAAAAAGTGCAACGTTTCGGTTTTCTCGGTGCTTGAAAACCTCGACGATAGCCCCGAGAGCGTCATTTTGGAAAGCGTACTCGAGAGCATGAGCGAATACTACTCCAAAAACCTCGCCCGCGAGGTGATGAAGGGCATGAGAAAATCGGCGCTGCAATGCCGTCCGCTGGGCGGCAAGCCGCCGTACGGTTATCAGATTAACCCACAAACCTGTCGCTACGAAATCAAAGAGAAGGAAGCGCAGGCGGTCAAGATGATTTTCAGCCGCGTGGTCGAGGGCGTCGGGTATTCGGAAATTATAAGCGAGCTCAATCGCCTTGGCTACCGCACCGCCACGGGCAAGCCCTTCGGTAAGAACGGCATCACCGAAATCCTGCGCAATGAAAAGCACATCGGCATCTACATTTTCAACCGCACCATCGCCAAAAATGCCGAGGGCAAGCGTAATAACCACCAGAGCAATACTGCCAGCTCCTCGCGGAAAGTCCTGACCTTCATGCCTTCATAGGCTTTTTTGCCGTTAATATACAGTTTCCGTTTTACGATCTCCTGATACTCTCTTTCATCCATCTGCCTGCACCTCCTTTCCCTCGTCCTTATGGTCAGTCGGCTCCTCGCCGATCAGCTTCGGATAAGTGACGTGAATAAAAATTAATTAAAAAACCTTGTCCAATCAAAACCCAGGAATTCAGCTATTTTCTTTGCTGTCTCCACCGATGGACTGCGGCTGCCACACTCAATGTTATGGTAAGACGGTTGGGTTATTTGAGCTGCCTCAGCCACTTGTTTTTGCCGCAGATTCTTCCCCACCCGAATAGCTCTGAGCCATTCCCTCATAGATCCCCATCCTCTATATCTAGCATATAGCCATATTATACCCTACTTGTGCTCAATGTAAATAGCTTGTTGCTAATTATTTTAACTTGAATTGTATTTCAATTAGCTATAAGATAGATTTATGAGCAGGGTGATGAAAATGAACAATATTAAATTTGCGCGAGAAGCAAAAGGCCTGAGTCAAAAAGAAATCGCGATCCATTTAGGAGTGTCCGGACCAACGGTTAGCGAATGGGAAACTGGTAAGAAAAATCCGCTCGGTAAAAACCTAATGAAACTTTCAGATTTGTTAGGCGTATCTGTGGATTATCTTTTAGGGCGTACTCAACCAACCATAATGCTCGGTCGCGACGGCGGCCTGAGCGAGCTGCCACAAGAGGTAAAGGACGCGATGATGGACAGGGCTGAGGAAGCCTTGGCGCGGGACCCGGCTATCAGAGCGGTTAAATTCATGCCGCAAGAGGATTTTGTAAAACTTCGCGGCATCATGGAAAGCCTGGATTACATGAAATATGGAGACGAGGAAGACGATTCCCTACCTTTTTAGAACAAGGAAATAAACCCCTTAATTTCCAAACATTCATTAATGAATATATGTACAAAAACGGTATACGCGACTTTGCGTGGAAAATCATTCTGGAGAATGACGTAAAGGAACTTCCCATTAATCCCGAGGATCTCGCAAAGTCCTGCGGCGTAACGTGCCGGTGGTTCCGGCAGCTTGGAATATCCTCCCCCGGCAGGGCTTTACTTCTCACTCGCGAAGGGCTTCCGATCATCGGATATAACCATCACATACGTGACCCCGGCCCGATGCGCTTCGCGGTCATGCACGAGCTCTCACATTACCTGCTCCGGCATATTTCCGATAAAATCCCCTCAAATTCGAGGTTGTCAGCACTTATTACGGGTAAACTCGACAACTCACGGATAAGGGGGATTTTTTCTATTCTGCTTGTCAATTAACACCTCCTCGTGGCGGGTTTTTAGATTATCATACACACCGGCAACAGTCGCGCCCCACTCGGGGCGCGTGGATTGAAATTACTGCGTCAATGGGTGTATAATAAAATCACAGGGTAACGCACCGCAATAAATACAGCGGGCGGAGGTAGGGCACATGCCGGAGGGGGACGTAAAAATGGGAAATGAGTTTACAACTGCGGTTCCTCTGCGTCTTGTGAGTTACCTGATCCCGATCCGGAAAGCTGCCGTAGCTTTTTCCGGCGGGGCCGACTCAGGTTATCTGCTCTATGCTGCGATGAAAAGCGGTGTTGAAGTGCGGGCGTATTGCGCTAGCTCACAGTTTCAGCCTAGATTTGAGTTGAACGATGCTTTACGACTTGCCGGAGAGCTCGGCGCAAATCTTGATGTAATTACGCTAGATGTGCTCAATAATCAAGCGGTAGCTTCAAACGCGGCGGACCGCTGTTATCACTGCAAGAGGACAATCTTAGAGGCAATCATGAAAAAATCGCGGGGGGATGGATATTTCACGCTGATGGATGGAAGCAACGCGAGCGACGATGCGGGCGATAGACCGGGGATGCGCGCGCTGGCAGAGCTGAAGGTCATTTCACCCCTCAGGGACGTTGGCATTACCAAAGCTCAAATTCGTGAGCTCTCTCGTGAGGCGGGGCTTTTCACATGGGATAAGCCGGCCTATGCCTGCCTAGCCACCCGCGTGCCGACCGGGGTCTCGCTCGACGCGGAGACCCTTGTAAAAATAGAAAATGCAGAAAATACGTTGGCGCGGATGGGATTTTCCGATTTCCGGGCAAGACTGCTGGGCAGGGCGGTCAAGCTTCAGCTGCCCCGCGATCAGATTTCCCTGGCGGCGGATCGGCACGAAGAACTGCTGGAAGCAATGTCCGGCTGGTTTGACGATGTCCTGCTTGATTTGAAGCCGAGATAAGCAGATTTTTTTCCGCGTAAAGCGTTTTCTTTAAGGATGTGGGCGCCAGCCCAAAATAAATGGCCGCGCCTTTTGGCGCGGCCATAAACATTATGGGGGGTCAGCTCTTCACGATTATAACCAGCGAAGAGGCGGCGCCCGCCTCGATTCGCTCGTCTTCAGAGTAAATATGGAAGGCAAGCCCGGCCTCCGCCAGCGCATCCAGTGCCTGCTGGAAATCAGAGGATGGCACAAAGATATACTCGACGCCGCCCTCAACGTCCGCCTGCGAGGGATATCCGGACAGAGATTCGGGCGCGGCCGGGGCCTTCACGGAGGCGATGGAGGAAAACGTGCCCTCAATGTATGAAGGAAAGGAAAGAGAGCCCGCCTCGGCCGAAGTCGCGTCTTCAGCGTCGGACCCCTGGCTCTGGCCCATGCTGAACATGACTGCGGGCGGCGGGGCCGAGTCGCCGGAAGGCTGCGTATCCTTGGCGGCGTCCTGCCGGGCGGCGTCGGGAGATGCCGCTTCAGGTAGGGGCATGGACTTAAGAGAAGATGAGTTTTTTTGCTCGGGAACCGGATCCGGCGCGGGGTCAGGTGCGCGAGAGGTAGCATACGGTATGCTCTCTCCGGCGTCTTCAGCCGATCCGGCAAAATTATCACTGTAGGGGGCGTCCGCTCCGGCAATAACGCCGCTCCCGCTGTTGGGCAGGGCGCTGTCCAAATGATAATCAGACATCGGCCCCGAAAGGCCCGGGGAGGGATAAACCCTGCCGTAAATGCCCCATATCGCGAGGATCAGCATGGCGGCGGCGGCCGTGGCGGCCGTCCATCGTCCGAAGGCGAAGCGGCCCAAAAAGGAACCGCGCTTTTTTTCAAGTGAGACGGCGTACATCGTCCCTGAATGAAAGTTTTCAGGCAGCTCTGTTTCCAGCGCCAAGGCTTCACTCATTGATGAGTAGGCCTCAAGAAGAGAGGCGCATCCGGGGCAGCTCTCGAGATGAGAGGCGAGTGCGGCACATTCATTTTCGGGGAGCTCGCCATCCAGATATTCGCTTATGCTGGCGGCGTATTCTTCGCAAAAGCTCATGCCCGCTCACCTCCTTTTGCTGGTTTAGACGGAGGTGGGGAGAAAAAGTTCCCTTTTGAAATGAGCTCTTGCCGCATGCGCTCGCGGGCCCTGAAAAGACGGGATTTAACCGTGCCCTCCTCAAGCGAAAGCGCGCACGCTATCTCGCCATAAGACAGCCCGCAGAGATCGCGCATCACAACAATCTGTCTGTGCTCAGGCGAAAGGCGCAAAAGCGCCTGCGAAACCGACTGGGCAAGCTCTTTTTTCTCAAGCTCAGTTTCAGGGCAGTACCGCAAGTCGGGAATCTCGTTTGCGCGCTCGCCGGCCTCGCCTCGGTCATCCAGCGAAAACTCGCTGCGCCGGCCGGATTTCCTTAAAAAATCTATGCACATATTGCTTGAAAGTCTGAAAAGCCAGGTGGAAAACCGAGATTCAAACTTAAATCCGCGCAATGAACGATAAGCCCTGATGAAGACCTCCTGCGCGACGTCAAAGGCGTCGTCAGCACTGCCGGTCATCCTCAAAGCCATTCCGTATACCTTTTTTTCATATGTAAGCACAAGCTCCTCAAATGCGTCAGAGTCGCCAAGCTGCGCTTTTTTAACAAGCTCAGTATCCCTGTCCAAGCCACGGCCTCCTTCCAAGAGGGGCGCTGAATATTCAGAGGTATGCGTAAGGATCAGAAAGACGCGCTTTCATCCTCCGAAGGGACAGTAAGGTCTCTTTTTATGCCCTTTGTCAGCTTTTCTATGTCTTCAAAGCAAGAGATGGAGCTGATCTGTTCCCTGTAAAACCCGGCGTGCGGGATCCCTCGCAGATACCAGGCGTAGTGTTTCCGCGCCTCAAGGCAGGCAACATGCTCACCCTTTTGCTCGCGCGCCAGGGCAAACTGCGAGAGTGCGGTTTCGCAGATTTCGTCAATCGACGGACGCCGCTTAGGCGCCTCCCCGGTCATCGCGCTTAAAATATCGCGAAAAATCCATGGGTTGCCAAAGGCCGCTCTGCCGACCATCACGATGTCGGCGCCGGTATGACCGAGCGCCTTCAGCGCAGATTCGGCGGACACAATGTCGCCGTTTGCGATGACCGGAACCGAAACGGAACGCTTGACGTCGCGGATAATGTCCCAGTCGGCTTTGCCGGAATAGAGCTGCTTCTTCGTCCGCCCGTGAACGCATACAGCCGCCGCGCCGCAGCTCTCGGCCATTTTGGCAAACTCCACGGCGTTTATCTCAGAGCTGTCCCACCCCTTGCGGAATTTGACGGTAACCGGCCTTGAAACCGCGCGGCAGACGGCGGAGATGACCCTTTCCGCAAGGCGCATGTCCCGCATCAGCGCGCAGCCGTCGCCGTTTGACACAATCTTCAGGGTGGGGCAGCCGCAGTTGATGTCGAGAAAATCCGCGCCGGAAATCGAAAGCGCCTTGACGGCCCCATAGGCCATACATTCCGGGTCGGAGCCAAAGATCTGCACGCCGGCTGGGCGCTCAAGCGGGGAAAGCCGGAGAAGTGCCTCGGTCTTTTTGTCGCCGTAGAAAAGCGCCTTTGATGAAACCATCTCGGTGAAAGACAGTCCGGCGCCCTTTTCGCGGCAGATATGGCGAAACGCCACATCGGTTACCCCGGCCATCGGCGCCAGCGCGACGGGGGGAGAGATTTTTACGTCGCCGATAAAAACCGGCCTAATATCCTGCTTGTTCATACTGCAATAATACCATATACACGTCGCTTAGGAAAGAGAAAAATACTAGCAGCGCAAAAGTATGCCCGGCGGATTCTCGCCGGGCGGCAGGGTTACTCGTTTATCCTGTAACAGAGCGTCATCAGGCTGTCCGCAAAATGTACGTTTTCAACCCAAACAGCGGCCCCGTCAAGGTGCAGGTCGACGTTTGTAAAGTTCCAAATGCCCTTCACGCCGAGAAAAGCAAGCCTGCTGGCCATTGTGGCCGCGTTCTCTCTCGGAAGCGTGAGCACGGCGCACTGCGGCCTCTCGCTCAGCACAAACTCCTCAAGCTCGCCGATGTGGGCCGTCATTACGCCGCCGAAGCTTCGCCCGACGCTGTCGGGCGAGACGTCAAAGGCCCGGACAAGCTCGAAGCCGCAGAGCCTGAAGTCAAAGTTATAGAGAAGGGCCTTGCCGATCCTGCCCACGCCGATCATAATGGCCTTCGCGCGCCTGTCGAGGCCCAGAATCGACGCTATCTCGTCGCGCAGTCTCTCGACATTGTACCCATATCCCTGCTGGCCGAAGCCGCCAAAGCAATTGAGATCCTGCCTGATCTGCGAGGCCGTGAGCCCCATACGGACGGCGAGGCTGCCCGACGATATGCGAGCCACCCCCTCGGACGAGAGCTCGTCAAGGTGCCGATAGTACTTTGGAAGCCTGCGGACAACCGCGATAGAGACCTTCTTGTCCATAAAAAACAATCCCTCCCAGGGCGCGCGCCAAAGCGGCTTACAGTTTTTCCATTACCTCCATGACATAATCCGCAAACTGCCCGCCGGTCGCGCCGGTTTCCCTGCCGGTGATCTGAAGGCGGCGCTCATCATACATGCAGATGTCGAGCGCACGCTCGAGTCTCGACGCCTTGTCAGTGTACCCTATATGCTGCAAAAGCATAACGCACGCGCGCAGCACCGAGCACGGGTCGGCATACTGCTCCCTGCCCTCGGAAACCATGCGGGGCGCGCTGCCGTGGATCGCCTCAAACATGGCGTACCGCTTGCCGATATTCGCGCTTCCCGCGGTGCCTACGCCGCCCTGGAACTCGGCGGCCTCATCCGTCAGTATATCTCCGTAAAGATTCGGCAGTACCATGACCTCAAAGCCGGTTCTGCGCTTTTCGTCGACAAGCTTCGCCGTCATAATGTCAATATACCAGTCGTCGAAGGCAATCTCGGGATACTCTTCGGCAATTTTTTTGCAAATGCCGAGGAATTTACCGTCGGTGGTTTTAATGACATTCGCCTTTGTAACGGCCGTGACGCGCTTTCGTCCCGTTTTTCTCGCGTGCTCAAAGGCAAGGCGCGCGATGCGCTCCGAGCCCTGCGTGGTGGTGATTGTAAAGTCGACGGCGATGTCGTCGTCCAGATTCAAGCCCATGCTGCCCACGGCGTAAGAGCCCTCGGTGTTCTCGCGGAAAAAGACCCAGTCAATGCCCTGCGACGGAACCTTTACCGGGCGCACGTTTGCGAACAGATCCAGCTCTTTTCGCATTGCGACATTGGCGCTCTCGATATTCGGCCAGGGGTCGCCCGCTCGCGGGGTGGTTGTGGGGCCCTTGAGGATGACATGACACTGCCTGAGCTCCGACAAAACATCCTCCGGTATCGCCCTGTTTTCCTCCGCGCGGCGCTCGATCGTCAGGCCCTGTATATCGCGGAATTCGACCTTGCCGCTCGCCGTCTCGCCGCGCAGCAGCGACTCGAGGATCCTTTTCCCCTGAGCGGTAATCGCGGGGCCGATCCCGTCGCCCCCGCAAACGCCTATAATAATGCGCTGGAGCGCCGGATAGTCAATGAAGTCTCCCTGCCCCTTCATTTTTTCCACGCGCGCGCGCTGCATCTCGATTATCTTTTGAAACTGCTCCCGGGCTTTGTCCATGTGAAATCCTGCCTTTCAAATTGGTATGTATAATGTATTATAAATCTAATGATTTGTCAAATAATTAACAACGGCCGTTCCGTTTGCGCAAGCGGTCGAAACATCGCGGAAAATAATACAATACGTATAATAAGGACCTTTTATGGCAGCCTTAAACTCTATGTAATCACATTGGAGGTCAGATAGCTACAGATTTGAACAGATTTCCTCGAGCTCTGAAAGCGTGTAGAGCGCGCGGAGAACATCGAGCATCGCGGAGGAGGAAAGCTTTTCCGGCAGGTCGAGCCGCCTGAGCAGCGCCCTGCGGCGCTCCGCGCTGCCGTCGGTGCCGGAAAGGCCGAGAAAATAAAGGTCGGCCTTGCTGATCGCGTGCCGCCCCGCGTCGGACGGATCGGCGCCCTCAATCGTGGCGCCGGCAGTTTTCAGTGCTGCCAAAAGCACCTCGCGCGTCATTCCCTCGACGCCGAGCGTCCCCTCTTTCGAGGCGGTCTTTTTGCGGCGTTCGCGGCCCCTGATATCGGGGATGTACGCGTGCTTTACCCTGTCCTTAGGAAGCGCGCCCTTCAGGTAATTCCTGATGACGAAGCCCGCCCCGTCGGAATCCGTCAAAATGACAAGCCCCCTGTGCTCGCAAAGCCTGCGAAGGAGCCGGAGCTTTTCGTCGTCTTTGAATACGCCGAAGCCGGAGGTTTCGACAATCGCGCCGTCAATTATCTGCGAAAGCGTGTTCTTGTCGTAACGCCCTTCAACGACGATAGCCTCTCGGACGCGGATCTTTCCCTCCTTCAAGCCGTTTCCTCCATGCAGAGCAGCCTGAGGACTAAGGTCTCAAGCTGCGCGTTTTTATCGACCGGGGACGATTTAAGCGACACGTCCGCCAGCGCGGAAAGCTTTACAGCCTCGCGGCACCAGTGCAGGCCGAGCTTTTTGGCCGATTTCGCCAGCAGTGTCGCCGGATAAGCGGAGCGCATACCCCACAGCTCCATCAGCCTTGACTGGGGCAGCCCATTTTTCGCTATCAGCGCGGCGGAATAGAGCCTGCGCGCCTGACGTCCGATCGCGGCGGCGATCATAACGGGCTCGTGCCGCAGCGCCTGCAGGTCGCCAAGGATCCTGAGCGCCTTCGCGCCGTTTTTTTCGGCAATCGCGTCGGTCATTTCAAATATCACCGCCTCCAGCACCGGGGTCGCCACGGCGTCAATCTCTTTTTTTGTTATCCTGTCGCCCCTGGCATAGGCCGATATCTTCGATATCTCCTGTATGAGCGGGGTCATGCGTCTCCCGCAGAGAAATATAAGATACTGCGCCTCCTCGTTGCCGATATGCTGTCCGGCGGTTAAAAACCTCCGCGATATCCAGTCGATCAGCGCTCGCGGCTCCTGCTCGCAGAATTCTACGATCTCCGCCGTCTTTGAAACAAGCGTAAAGAGCGCCGTGCGCCTGTCGGGTTTATACTCAATGATGTCGTAAACAAAAACGATACAAGCCGTCTCGGGAGGGTCGCCAAAAAGCTGCTCTATAGCCGCGCGGAGCTTTGCGTCGGGGCGGAACACGTCCAGATCGCGGACGATTATCAGCCTGCGCTCGGCCATGAACGGCATCGAATATGCCGCGTCGAGCAATGTCTGCGAATCGAGGCCCTTGGCCTCAAAGCAGGTCAGGTTAAGGGCCTCCGTCCCGTCGGGGATAAGCGCGGCCCGCAGTCTTTCCACATAGTGCTCCCTGAGATAGTCCTCGCTGCCGTGAAAGATATACAGCGGGCTCAAGGAGGCGCCCGATATTTGCTTTTTCAGCCTTGAAAGAGCGTCTTTAGCCGCTTTCTGTTCCATAATCCACCCCAGAATCGCCGTAAAAGCGAAACACAATATTTCCGGAAAGGTCTGTCCTGAAAATCTGCGCGCCCGACTGCCCGAGCCTGTCGAGCGTTTCCTCCGAGGGGTGCCCGAATGTGTTTTCACCGACGGAAACAGCCGCGTATTTCGGCGACAGAACATCGAGAAAATCCTGACAGCTGGAATATCTCGATCCGTGATGTCCGGCCACCAGCAGGCTGAGTTTTGGAATGTCGTAGTATTTGACGAGCATCCGCTCCGAGGCCTCGCCCAGGTCGCCGGTAACGAGTCCAGTGCTTTCTCCCAGAGAAATGAGGGCGCACACTCCCATCTCGTTCTCAGTGTCAAGACCCAGCGGTGGGATGGCGTCAATGCGCGCGCTGCCAAGTGAAAAGGTCGTCTCATTGCCAATCATGATTATCTCCGCGCCGTTTTTTGAGGCCAGCTCCAAAATTCTGTCGCGCGCCTCGCCGCCTTCAACGGATGGAAGCGCCACGCGCCCGACGTCAATCAAGCCGAAAAGCTGCTCCACACCGCCCGCGTGATCGTCGTGGTAATGCGTGAGCATAAGAAGGTCGACGCGTCCCCGTCCGAGGCTTCTTATGTAGTCGGCCGCGATCGCGCCCGCGCCCGGGTAGCGCGAGCCGCCGCAGTCGATTATCGCCGTAAAAGACTCTGAGGTCACGACGATACACTGCCCCTGGCCTACGTCCAGCACGCAGATGCTCTGCGCTGTGGAGGCAGGGGAAAACGCGGCAAAAAGCACCGTCACACAAAGCGTCACTCCCGCGAGTGAGCAGGGGATCAGCACGTCGCGCTTTTCGCTCTTTATCAGAACGAAGCCTGCCGCCAGCGCGTAAATAAAGATTACCCAGGCGCAGGCGGTCGGATTGGAGGTGCTGTACGACATCAGGGGGAGCTTTGAGAGAAAAGGAAGCACCGACTGAAGGTACCTCAGAGGCAGGGCCGCAAGCGCCGCCGCGGGCGCCGCCGCCGGAAAGGCGATGAACGAGACAATAAGCGTGAACACGCCGGACGTAAACGCGAGCGACACGGCGGGCACAGCCAAAAGGTTTGAAATCGGCGCGCCCGGATATACGGTACTAAAATACAGCATGGTCAGCGGAGTGGTGAAGACAAGCGCTCCCAAAGTTGTCGCGAAGGAGGCGGAGACAAACGTAAATACAGGGTTATATTTCCCGCTTTTCCCGGCCGGCAGGCAGAGAAGCATACGGGTATTTAGCTTTTGAGAAAACAGGATAATCCCGAGCGTTGAAGAAAAGGAGAGGATCAATGAGAGGCCACAGGCCGAAAACGGGTTTAATGCCAGGACAAGGAAAAGCGCCGCCGCCAGCGATGTCACCCTGTCGGATTCACGCCCCAGCAGCGGGCCCAAAATCACGAAGCACTGCATAATCGCCGCTCTCATAACGGATGGAGTGAAGCCGGCCACCGCCGCAAAAAGGAAGACGGCCGGCAGGATAATAAGCGCAACGCGCCGCTTTCTTCCAAAAAGAAGCGTGATCATCCCGACGAGAAAAGAGATGTGCATCCCAGACACAGCCACGACATGCGAAAGGCCGGCTCCCTTGAGCGCGGCGGACAGCCCCGGGCTCAGCAGCGACTTATCGCCCAGGATAATCGAGCGCAAAAGCGCCGCATCCTGGCCCGAAAACAGTGCGTCGATGTGCGTCTTTACCGCACGCGTGATATATTGCGGAAGGTACAGAAGGCTCCAGCCGCCTGATGCATCGACGCGGATATCCGCCAGGCGCCGCGCCGTCAAAAAGATGCCGCGCGACCGGTAGTATTCCAGCGCGTCAAAGCCCTCGCGCGCCCGCGGGAGCTCTAAAACGGCGCGGGCGGATATCCTGTCGCCGGGACTCAGCGTCAGATTGCGGTCGAGGTAAAGCAAAACGCGGGCGTTCGCGCCCACGCCCTCAAGGCGCGTCTCAACCGACTGGCCGTAGTCTGTCTGCTCGGGATAGGCCTGGACTGTGGCCGTAAAATCAAGCTCGCTTCCCGCGAGGGCCGTGGCAGGCGCGTAAAAAAGCTGCGAAAAGCCCCAGAAAAAGATGAATCCAAGCGAGAGTCCGCACAAAGCGACGGCGACAATCGGCCGGGGCACTTTCTTGAGGAAGAATACAGCGAAAAAGGCGCAGAGCGCGATAATTCCGAGCGTCAGGCAAACCTCCAAAACGGACAAAACCCGACCGTCAGGCAAAAAAGCGCACAAAAACACCGCGGCAGCAAAAGAAAAAGCAAATATTGCCGCCCTGCGTCCCATGAAAAAAACCCCTTTACGCTTTCTCTCCGTGGTTCTCCTTGCGGATCTGCGCGCGCTTGATCTTTCCGCTGATCGTCTTCGGCAGTTCGTCGACAAACTCAATAATGCGCGGGTATTTATACGGCGCCGTCACGCGCTTGACATGCTCCTGAAGCTCTTTTTTGAGCTCCTCCGATGCTGTGGCGCCCTTTTTCAGCACTATCGTCGCCTTTACGACCTGCCCGCGAACAGGATCCGGCGCGGCGGTTACGGCGCATTCAACAACAGCGTCGTGCTCGATCAGCGCCGACTCAACCTCGAACGGGCCGATACGGTATCCGGAGCATTTTATGACGTCGTCGGAGCGCCCGATAAACCAAAGGTAGCCGTCCGAGTCGCGCCAGGCGACGTCGCCGGTGTTGTAGTCGCCGCCCTGAAACGCCGCGCGCGTGAGGTCATCGTCGAGATAATACCCTTTAAAGAGGCCGAGCGGCATTTTTTTGTCGATGCCGCGGACGACTATCTCGCCCTCCTCGCCCTCGCCGCAGGGGTTGCCTTCTGAATCTATGAGCTCAATGTTATAGAGCGGCGACGGCTTGCCCATCGAGCCAGGCTTGGGCTTAAACCACTCAAAGTTCGCGACCAAAACGCTCGACTCCGACTGGCCAAAGCCCTCCCGCAGACTCAGCCCCGTCAGCCTCCGCCATTCGCGGAATACCTCGGGGTTCAGCGGCTCGCCCGCGATGCCGCAGCTCTCAATCGAGGACAGATCATACTTCGAAAGGTCCTCCTGAAGCATAAAACGGATCATCGTCGGCGGAGCGCAAAAGGTTGTCACCCTGTGCCGCTGAAGCATCTCAAGCAGCCGCGAGGGGACAAACTTGTCCATATCGTAAGCAAAGATGGCCGCGCCGCAGATCCACTGGCCGTAAATCTTGCCCCAGCCAAACTTTGCCCAGCCGGAATCGGAGACAGACATGTGCAGCTTGTTTTCCTGGACGCGCTGCCAGTACCGCGCGGTGACGATATGCCCCAGAGGATGGGAAAAATCATGCGCCACCATCTTCGGCATACCCGTTGTGCCGGAGGTAAAGTAGATGAGCATCAGATCATCGTTTTTCGCGGCGGCGGCGCCGACCGGCCGCTCAAAAGTATCGGGAAAACGGTCAAGCTCATCGTCGAAGAAAAGCCAGCCTTCGCGCTTTCCGGCGACGGAAATAATCGACTTAACGGTCTCACATTCGGGCAGCGCGGCCATCACCTGCGAGATCACAAAGTCGTCGTCAACGCAAACGAGCGCCTTGATACGCGCGGCGTTCGACCTGTAAACGATATCTTTTTTTGTGAGCTGCGGCGACCCCGGGATGCAGACCGCGCCGAGCTTGCACAGAGCCACCGCGCTGATCCAGTATTCAAACCGGCGCCTGAGGATGTTCATAACAACATCGCCCTTGCCTATGCCGAGGCTTCTGTAAAAGTTCGCGGCGCGGTTTGACAGCCTGGATATGTCGCTGAAGGTGAATACGCGCTCGCCGCCGTTGTCGTCGCACCAGCAGAGCGCCCTCTTGTCCTCCTCCAGCCGCGCCCATTCGTCGACAATGTCGAATCCGAAGTTAAAGTCCTCGGGAACGTTCACGGTGTAGTTATTAATAAAATCCTCATATGAATCAAAGTTTTTTCTCGGCAGATATCGGTCAATAAGCCTGTCCATCGGTAACTTATCCCTTCATTTTTTCTCTTATCACGTCAAAAAGCGGAGGATCATTCTGCAATCACGGTAAGAAACTTGGCGGGCTTTCCGTCAAGCGCCTTTTGCCCGTGAAGGTGGGTCGGATTAAAATAGATCGAGTCTCCCGACTCCAATATGAGCCGCTTGTCGTCAAATATAACCATGACGCGGCCTTCCAGAACGAAGTTCAGCTCCTGTCCTGAGTGGGTCACAAGCTCGGGGTCGCCGTCAGAGGGCTCAACGGTCACGACCATCGGCTCCATAAGTTTGTTCATAAACTTATAGGCCAGGCCCTGGAAGTAATATCCCGGGTATCTGTCAATTTTCTCGCCCTTGCCCGCGGGCACAACGCAGTAAGTGTCGAGCCTGGGGGTTCTCCCGGTCAGGATCTCCGACATGTCGACCTTAAAAAGATTCGCCATGTGGTAGACCGCGCTTATAGGGATGTTTTCTCCCGAGGCCTCATAAGCATTATATGTGCCCAGCGGGATTTTCAGCTCGCCGGCCATGAACTCGGCCGAATATCCGCAAATCTCGCGCATCTCTCGTATACGGGATGAAATCTGCCGTAATTCTTCGCTCAAAACACTCGCCCCTTTTCTATGGTTTTCTGTTCCACCTGAATAATCTATCATAAAACCTTCAAATTGTAAATAAGCCACGCGGATGAGGGCGCGCGTTAAAAATCTTTCATAAAGGCGGGCGCCTTTTTCCTCAGCCGTGCCAAGATACGTGCGGCTCTCTCGGTAAGATCTTCCTCAGAAAGTTGAAGCCGCGGAGCAAGAAGGCGGGGAGGCATTTCGAGGAAAAACAGCGCGTAAAGCAACCGCTGTTCGCTCAAAGGCAAGGCCTCCAGCAGTAGGCGAAAGCGCTGGCGTCGGATATTCAAAAGTACCGTCTCCTCAACGCAGGGGGAAATATCTCTCGGCTCGAAGCCCAGCGAAGCAAGCTGCTCGAGCGACAAAGGGGCCCCGGCGCCCTGCCTGGCGGCAGATAAAAAACACTCCGCGGCCTTTTGGCGTCTCGTCATCATATAGGCTCTCCTTTCAAAGAAAAAAGCCCGGCAAACAGCTCTCGCTGTCTGTCAGGCTCACTATGTCGCGCATAAGGCGCGCATGTCCGGCTCTGTACAAATGGAGTTCAATAAAACATTTTCTGGTAATTATAAGCGAATTATGCCCTCATGAGCGCGATTCCGGTCTCTTTTCCACATCTGACGCATTTGATGAAAACAATACCGGATTGCCTGCCCGGCGGATACGGAGAGCCAACAAGCCATACCCTGGAGGGGTCGGCGTCGCAGAGGCGCGCTCCGCAGATAGGGCACCTGATCGAGGTCTTCTTTTGTATTTCATTGCTGCTCATGCTCTTTCCTCATTTTGAAAAATTGTTGTGGCGTGCGCGGCGGTATGCCTGCGCAGATTTTTTACGAAGGGCGTAAGAAGCCTTGGCCCTGTTTTTGAGTACAGATATATTATAATACCAGAACAAATGTTTGTCAATAGGGGCAATAAAATAAATCTACCGAAAAAGTAGATTTATTTTATCAATACTATATTCTTGCCTGTGGTCAGCCTTAAAACGTCATCTTACTGTCTCCGCGGGTGAAATCACAGACATATCCGATGGCCTCAAATCGGATCTTTAGATCTCGGATACCCTCGCCGGCCTCAAGGCCGCTGCTTTTCTTGCCGTCATAGATGCTGTAAAGCGCGCGAACTCCGGGCGGAGAAATGTTCGGCATCACCACGTTCGCTCCCGCGTCGAGCCCATGCTCGCGGCCGCGGTCGTCGATGGTGGAGAGGGCCGTAGTCGCGGGCATGAGGCACTCGGGCAGCATTAGGCGGCACAGTGCGAGGATAACAAGCGTCAGCTGGGCGGAGCCGGGGGGAAAGGCGGCAAAGCGCGTCTCTCCATGAGGGATAAACGGCCCGATTCCGACCATGTGGGGTCTGAACCGCTTCAGGAACAACAGCTCGTCCGCGAGGTTTTCAAAGGTCTGATACGGGCTGCCGACCATAAAGCCCGCCCCGGTCTGGAAGCCCTCGGCTCTCAGCGCCTCAAGGCAGGCCATCCGTCCCTCGAAGGATGAATCCTCCGGATGCAGCAGCTCATAGTGGCTCTTCGTCGCGCTCTCGTGGCGCAGGAGATATCTGTCAGCTCCCGCGCTTTTTAGAAGCCTGTAGGACTCGCGCGTCCGCTCGCCGAGGGAAAGCGTAACCGAGCAGCCGGGCATCAGTGACTTTATCTCCCGCAGCATGTCGCAAAGCATCGCGTCGGTGTAATAGGCGTCCTCGCCGCCTTGCAGCACAAAGCTCCTGAGTCCGAGGGCATACCCCTCGGCGCAGCAGGAGATAATCTCTTCGGGCGAAAGCCGGTAGCGCTGAAGGTCCGCTATCCCGCGCGAGATCCCGCAGTAGAGGCAGCCTCTCGGGCAGAAATTTGAAATCTCCACCAGCCCGCGAAAAAAGACCCGTCTGCCGTAGACCCTGTCGCGCGTTTTGGCGGCAAGGGAAAAAAGCGCGGGGTCGGGATGCTCGGAAAGCTCTTCGATGAGGGAGGCCAGATGCCCGCGGTCGGGGCTTTCCGAGGAGAGAAACGCGTATCTGTCAGGTGAAACCATAAGCGCCTTCCAACAGGGAGAGTGAGCCTAAGGCATTCTCTCCAGAATCACGGCCGAGAACGGCGGCAGCGTAAGCGAACCCTGGAGCGTGTGCAGCTCCCCGGTCAGCAGGTCGCAGAACTCTCCGTGCATATCGCCGCACGCGGTATACCGTTCGCCGTCAATGTTCAGCGCGACAAAGATCTCGTCGCGCTCGTGCTTCCGCATAAAGAAAAACTGCCGGCTTGTCAGCGCGATCTGCTTGTATTTCCCCTTGAAAAGCGCGGGCTTTGTCCTGTGGAGAATGGAGAGCTTAGAGATATACTCCGCCAGGGCGCAGGAGCCGAGGGACCGCACATCCTCCTGCGAAAACGCGGGGCGCAGGGCCCTGTCGCTCGAGGACTTGAGGCCGAGCGCGCCCCACTCGCTTCCGTAGTACACTGCCGGTATGCCGGGCATTGTAAACAGCAGGGCATAAGCAAGCGACAGGTGCTCGGGAACCTTGAGCAGGCTCGCGATCCTTGACACATCGTGGTTGTCGAGAAAAACGTAAAGGTGCTTGCCCTTGTACAGCGTCCAGTATTCCTCGCCGAACTGCCTGTTCATCGAATAAGCTATCTCGAACATGTTCATGTCGTTCAGCGATGAAAAAAGCCCCTTGTAGCACTCGTAGTTAGTGACGGAATCACACATCTCGCTGTTCATCCACTGATTATAGTCGCCGTGAAGCGTCTCTCCCAGAAGAAAGAAATCCGGCTTGAGCGGCTTGCAGAAGGCCCTGAGCTCGCGCAGAAAGCCCTTGTCAACGCAATAGGCCACGTCGAGTCGCAGGCCGTCGATGTCAAACTCGCGCACCCAGAGGGCGACGGCCTCAAAAAGGTGGGCCTTTACCTCGGGGTTCGCGAGATTCAGGCGGACAAGGTCGAAGCAGCCCTCCCAGCCCTCATAGAAAAAGCCGTCGTTAAAGCCGCTGTTGCCCTCACGCAGATGGAACCAGTCCTTATACCGTGACGCCCAGCCGTGCTCCCGAACGTCGCGAAAGGCCCAGAAATCGCGCCCGACGTGATTAAAAACGCCGTCGAGCACAATCTTTATGCCGCGGCTGTGCAGCTCTGAGCACACCGCCGCGAAATCCGCGTTTGTACCGAGCCTGCGGTCGAGCACGCGGTAGTCCGCGGTGTCGTACCCGTGGCGCGACGACTCAAACACCGGCCCGAGATACAGCGCGTTCAGGTTCAGGGCGCTGATATGAGCGGAGATATCGCCGACGCGCGCGATCCTGCCCTCCGGCGGGGAGGAAAAGTCGTTTTCCTCGGGACATCCGCAAAAGCCGAGCGGATAGATGTGGTAAAAAGCCGAGTTTTCAAACCAGGACATGTCTTTCCCACTTTCCGGGGCGCCGTGCGGCTGGGCCATGGCACCTCAGTTTATATTTTTATGCGGCCATTTTCGGCCTGTGAATACAGGGGTTCAGTTCGGGAGCGAAAATACCTTGCCCTCCCAGCTGCGAAGCACGGCCTTGTCCTTGCCGAGGTAAAGCAGATAGCTTGGCAGCAGCGGCGTTTTCCCAAGGCCGCAGGGGCCGTTCACTATATATGTCGGAATTGCGAGGCCTGAAGTAAAGCCTCGAAGGGAATCCATGATCTCAAGCCCCTCTTCGATCTTCACCCAAAAGTGCGAGGTGCCGATCACATTCTTTGGGTGAAAGATGTAATACGGCCTGACCCTGATGCGTAAAAGCTCCTGATTCAGCTTTCTGACGACAAACGGGTCGTTGTTTATGTCCCTGAGCAGCACCATCTGGTTCCCGAGCGGGATACCCGCATCGGCCAGCGCCTCGCACGCCGCCTTCGACTCTCGGGTAATTTCCATCGGCGAGTTGAAGTGCACATTTACATACAGCGGATGAAAACGCTTTAGCATCGCGGTCAGTTCCGGCGTAATCCTCTGCGGGATCGTGACCGGCGCGCGCGTGCCGATCCGTATGATCTCCACATGCTCAATAGCTCGAAGCGCTGTCAGGATGCGCTCAAGCGCCCCGTCGGAGAGCATCAGAGCGTCTCCTCCGGTGATTAGCACGTCGCGTATCTCGCTGTTCGCTCGTATATAGTCAAGCGCCTCGCTTATGTGCTCATCGGGGAGGTGGACGTCCTCCTCGCCAATGCGCCTTCGCCGCTGGCAGAACCGGCAGTACATCCCGCACATGTTTGTGGTTTTTATGATAAGCCTGTCCGGATAACGCCGCGTGACGCCCTCAACCGGCTTAGAGCCGGATTCATCCATCGGGTCGAGCTCGCCGATCTCCAGCAGCTCTGAGGAGCAGGGGACGCTCTGCAGCTTTATCGGGCAGCAGGGATTTTTCTCGTCAATAAGCGAGAGATAGTAGGGTGAGATGGCAAAACGGTATTTTCTGCTTATCTTTTCAACCGCCGAGGCCTCCTCGCCGGTAAGCTCGAGCAGCGCCTTCAGGTCATCCGCCTTTTTTATCCTGTTTTTTATCTGCCATTCGAAGCTGGCCCAGTCCGCTTCCGTCGCGGAAAAGTAATCGAGTATCGTATCCCGGCGCATCTTTATGCGAGCCTCGTCCTCGATGCCTGTCCTGATGTCCCTCTTCTTCTGTTCGTAGTCTGCAATAGAGTTTCTCAGGCCTTCAAAACGTCCCAAATTTTCCATAAACACCTCCGCCCTATGACCGCAAATCACCTCATCCTCTTTTGCCGTGCCATTTTTTATACAAGTAATTATACACTTAAAATGTTAACAATGTATGTCAATAAGACAAAATTAATATAAAATCTCAGCCAATAGCAGCCGCACATTCGGAAAACTGGTCGAAAAATGGCGGATAACGGACGGTTTTCCAGAGCCCGGACAGGCACCGTAAAATCAAAGCCCGCGGAACCTTTGGGGTGAAAACCCCCATCAGGCCCGCGGGCAAAACATCAAGCCGCTTTACTTGATAATCGTAAACATGGTGCCGATAACCGGGAGTGGCTGCATCTTGCCGTTCGAGGCGTTGATTATGCCCGCAATGAGAAGGGCGAGGATCGCAACGCCGAAAACGAGCCAGACCAGGCCGATAATCGGGATCAGTATAAGCGCGACAAAGGCGAGGAGGCCGAAGATTGCGCTCAGGATTGAGAGAATGATATTGCCCGCGACGCAAAAGATGAGCAGGAGCAGGCCCTGGTTGGCGTGATAGCGTGCAAATTTGCTTTCCTTGGACGTGAGCAGGGGGATGAAGAAGATAAAATACGATAAAATCGCGATCACCTTGTTTTCCTGCGCGTCCTTGTCGTAGGAATAGTCACCGGGAGAGGCTTGGGCTGCTTGGAACGCTTGGCCGCAGTCGGAACAAAATTGAGCCGCGTCGGCGTTTTGCGTTCCGCATTTCGGGCAGAACATACTTTTTCCCTCCGTTTTACATAATATTTGACTGCTTTTATCAGCAACCCTTCCCACGGTGCGCGGGCGGAGGGCACCTCACAAAACCTTGCTCAAAAAATCTTGGGCTCGCTTTGTCTTGGGGTTGTCAAAAAAATCATCGGGGCTGCTGCTCTCAACGACGATCCCTTCGTCGATAAAAAGCACCCGGTTCGATACCCTGCGGGCAAAGCCCATCTCATGGGTAACAATGACGGTTGTCATCCCCCCGCCGACAAGCTCGGCAATAACGTCCAGCACCTCGCCGACCATCTCCGGGTCAAGCGCCGATGTGGGCTCATCAAAAAGCATTACGTCGGGCTCCATCGCCAGCGCACGCACAATCGCGAGGCGCTGCTTTTGTCCTCCGGAGAGGCGCCTTGTATATTCGCCGGCCTTTTCCTCCAGTCCCACGCGTATCAGGAGGCTCATGGCAAGATCGTGAGCGTCTTTTTTTGAGTATTTTTTAACCTTCAGGGGCGCCAGCGTGATGTTTTGAAGTGCGGTCATATGCGGGAAGACGTTGAACTGCTGGAACACCATGCCCATCTTTTGGCGGTGCACGTCAACGTTCACGCCGCGCTCGTTAATCTTTACGCCCTCAAAGAAGATCGAGCCCTTCGTCGGCTCCTCGAGCAGGTTGAGGCAGCGCAGGAACGTGCTCTTTCCGCTGCCGGACGGCCCGATGATCGACACGACCTCATTTTTACTCACACATTCGGTGATGCCGCGCAGCACGTGGTTCGCTCCAAACCAGATATGTATGTCCTCAACACGGATTATCTCGTCGGTAGCCTTGTAAACGTCAGTCACCGGCGCTCATCCTCCTCTCAAACAGCGACACCGCCTTGCTCAGCGAGAAGGTCAGTATAAAGTAGATAATGCCGGCCGCAATCAGCGCCTGCATCGGCGCATAGGTCTTGCCTGTAATGGATTTGTAACCGGTCATAATCTCACCTACGAAGAAGATGGAGGCGAGGGACGATTCCTTTATCATGACGACAAACTCGTTTCCGAGCGCCGGCAGGATGTTCCGGATAGCCTGCGGCAGGACTATGAAACGCATCGTCCTGCCCGAGGAGAGACCAAGGCTTCTGGAAGCCTCGGTCTGCCCCTTGTCGACGGCCTGTATGCCGGCGCGGATGATCTCGGAGACATACGCCGCGCTGTTCAGGCCAAGCGCGAGAACGGCGGACGTAAACTGGTCGAGCATCAGCCCGAATTGGGCGAAGCCGAAGAAAAACACAAAGAGCTGCAAAATAAGCGGCGTGCCTCGAATAATCTCGATATACGCCTGTGCCAGAAACGCCAGAACCGAGAGCAGGGCACCGGAAATACCCTTTCGTTTTTGAGGAAGGCGGGCCAGTGCCAGCAGAATTCCAAGCGACACGCCCAAAATCAGCGAGCACGCAGTAAGCGCGATCGTGATCAGCACGCCTGTCATCAGCACGTCCGGATAGGAGGTAAAAACGCCAATAACTTCAGTAATAAACAAAGCTATCTCCTGACCTCAGCGCGTCAGCCGGCCTGATCGCCGGAGAGATCATTGGCTTCGGCCGCCCACTGGTCGATAAGTCCCTGATCCTTGGCCTTTTTTATAATCTTATTTAGCTCGGCCAGAAGCTCGCTGTTGCCCTTATTGACGGCCGCGGCGAAGCCCTCTGCCTCAAACGGGATTTTGATGTCGGCAATCATGAGATCCGAGTTGTTGTTGACATAGTTTCTCGCGACGGGAAGGTCTACTATAACGCCCTCGACGCGCTTTGACTGGAGAGAGAGCACCTCGTCAGGCACCTTGACCATGAGCTCAAGCTTGGCACTCGCGAACTGTTCCTTCGCTATGGCCTCCTGCGTGCTGCCGCTTTGGGCCGCGACAGATTTTCCGCTGAAGTCCGCTATCGACTTATAAAGCGCCTCGTCGGCCTTGCGGATAATTATGCACTGCTCGCCGACATAGTACATATCCGTGAAATCCACGCTTTTGGCGCGTTCGGGGTTCGGATTGTAGCCGGATATGCCGAAGTCGGCCCGAGTTGTCGTGATGGCCGTGAGTGTGGCATCGAAATCCATGGCCTCTATCTTGAGGGTCACTCCGAGCTCGCTCGCGATATACCTCGCCAGCGACATGTCGAGTCCGACGTATCTGTCGTCGCCGGTCTTCGTCAGGTCTTCAAACTCAAACGGGGGATAGTCCGGGCTTGTGGCGACGGTAATGGAGCCTTTTTCGCGAATCTTTTCGAGCGTAACAGTCTGCTGTGAGCAGGCGCAAAGACCGAGGAGCATGACTGCGGCGACCGCGGCGGCGAGCAGTCTACATATGGATGTTTTCAATTAAATACCCTCCAATTATGGCCAATATTCAGTACTACCAAAGTATTATATACAATCATTTATTCAAAATCAACTGTAAATTGCTTTTGACGGATGTATTCAGTATAATTTGCAAAAAATATCTCCCGCGCAGGCCGCGCGGGAGATATCCTCAAGAATTTATTGGTTATGCACACGCGGCGCTGACGCGCCACGCGCTGTCCGCTTTGGTCACTGGTTTGGAAGGCTTGCCGGATCCTGTTCCGAGTCGCCGGGAGAAGGCTGGGCCGGCGTCGGCGTCGGCGTCGGCGTAGGAGTTGGGGATGCTTCTTCAGTCTGCGGCGAGGGGGAGACGGGGGGCGTGACGTCGGTTTGAGGCGGGACTGGCGTCGCGTCCGGAGGCGGCGCATCTGACGGCGCCGGAGACGCAGGAGAAGGCGGAGCCGCGCCGGGGCCGACCTCGACCTGCTCGTCGAGCTTGCGGTATGTGCTCTTTCCAAGATAATCCTTCCTGATCTGCGTGCCCGCTTCGTTATACACATATCTGTACGCCTCGTAGACAAAGCCGGTATGCCCCTCGGTCGTAACTTTTTTTGCGTTCGGCTCAAGCGAGGGGTTCTCGACGGTGACGACGCTGTAAGGCGTGGAGGAGAGCTGATAGCTTTTGACGTCTACAGTGTTGCCGTTTTCCTTCGTACCAAGTATTGTGACCTTCATATAGTTTTTTTCCTGAAGCGAGAGTATCTTAATCGGGTAGTTCGTGTTGTTGCGGAATTTGAAGTCCACGCTGCCGTAGGAAACCGTGGCGTCTTGGCCGAGCGGCACATAGCCGACGGTGAACTGGTGATTCGACCGCTTGACGATCTCCATATCGGCGTAAAGCGCGGCCAGATATATGGTGGACGATACCTGGCAGATGCCTCCGCCGACATCGTCGATTATCTTGCCCTGGACATATACCTTCGCCATCTTGTAGCCGAGGTCCGTGGTCCTCGGGCCGACCACATTGTTGTAAGAAAACTCTTCGCCGGGCGCGATGACGGTTTCGTTAACCTTGCTCGCCGCAAGGCGCACATTCGCCGTTCTGTTTACAAGCCCTGCGTTCAGGAAGGTTGTTTTCTCGGAAAGGACGTCTTTAAAGAGGTTTGCGCCGAGCTTTTCCGCCGTAATCTCCGGGTGGGTATAGATCAGCGGTACAATGATGGTACTCTGCTGTGCGTTTTTCAGCAGGTCGCGGCAGAGCGTTTTATCAAAGCTTACACCCGTGACCTCGGGCTCTATCTTTGATTCACCCTCAACCGTGCCGAGCCTCGCGTTACGCGGCTCGACAAAAACCATGTCGTAAAGCGCGTCAACATCAAGACTTTCCGGGGTATCCGACCTGAGCTCAGCCGTCAGGGGTGAAAAATCACGTTCTTTAAAGCGCTCCGCGATGGCATCACAGAGCGCCTGATCGTCAAAGCTCTTTCCCTCGACCCCGACCTGAATGATGATTTTGTCATCCCGTATGTCGGACGCGTAATCGACCTTCTCTCGGCGTATTTTGTCCGATACGGCCTTAACCTTTGAAGCTATGTAATCCCTGTCGATGAAAAAAATGGATTCCACTTCGGCGCCTGAGACGGCAGTGGCGATGATTGCCCCGACTCTTTCAAAGATATTCCCCGAGCGTCCGACGCTGAGGGCGCCGACGGTCGTCGCCTCGGCGTCAATGCCCGCTCCGGTCTCTTCGGGCGTGAATAAAAGCTGCTCGCCTCCGGCGCTTACAGGTAGCTCCTTACCTGAAAGCTCGTTTTGCGACATGCCGATTATTCTGCGCTCGGCCGTGGCGCTGTCGAGTCCGCCCACAAGAAGGCCGTCTACAGAGACATTCGGATAGATGTCGCTATAGAAAACCGTGGCATACACCATGACCCCGGCAAACGCGAGAAGTACTGCGCCCAGCACGCACGACGCGACAATCAGCGGGAGCCTCGGGCCGCCGGACCTTCGTCCTCTGGAGGAGACAAGCTTTATGTTTTGATCCTGGCGGGGTTCGGTCACCCCAGCTGTGTTGCTCAAATAAACCACCTCAAAAATTATTGTGAATTAAAAGCGCGCGTGAGTTTTTTCTTCAAAGAACAGAGCAGCGGTAAGCGCGCCGGTCAAATATCTATTCTTCCATTACACATTAAGATTATATATTAACGGGGTGGGCAAAACAATTACAATTCAGTTACGATTAGGCATCATATCCGTAATAATCCTGCAAGCGGCGGTATACTTTCCGGCTTTCTTTTTAGACCGCAAAGGCAAAAATCAAAGGGCGGGCGCGAGGCCCGCCCGTATAGGCATATTATCAGCCGCGGTCTGTCTGGGGGCTGACAGGTTTGATCTTCCATATCTCCTGCGCGTATTTTGCGATGGTGTTGTCACTGGAAAACCCGCCGGACATCGCCATGTTCACTATTGACATTGAGCCCCACCTTGCCCGGTCGCGGTAAAGCTCATCCACGAGCCTGTGCGCCTTGCAGTAGCTGTCAAAGTCGCGCAGCACGAAATATTCGTCGTTATACTCAAGCAGGCTCCTTGTGATGGAGCTAAATTCGTCGGAGGGGACGTTCGAGCTCAGTTTGCCTGAAATTTGGTTCAGGACGCGGTTGATGCGCGGGTCGTTTTCATAGAGATAATATGAGTTGTAGCCGCCGTTGGAGTAATAACCGAGAACCTCGCCAACCGAGAGTCCGAAGGTGATAAAGTTCTCCTGTCCGACCTTCTCGCAGATCTCGATGTTCGCCCCGTCCATAGTCCCGAGCGTGACGGCGCCGTTCATCATAAACTTCATGTTCCCGGTGCCCGAGGCCTCCTTTGAGGCCGTGGATATCTGCTCGGAGATGTCTGACGCGGGGAATACCAGCTCGGCCACCGAGATATTGTAGTTTTCCAGGAATACGACCTTCAGCATTTCCGAAATCCGCGGGTCGCTGTCCACCAGCGAGGCCACCACGTTAATAAATTTAATGACGGTCTTGGCGTAGTAATAGGACGGCGCGGCCTTGCCAGCAAATATAAACGTGTGCGGATGGATCTCCTTTTTCGGGTCCTCTTTCAGCTCGTTGTAAAGGTGCAGTATGTGCAGTGCGTTGAGAAGCTGGCGCTTGTAGGCGTGGATGCGCTTGACCTGCGAGTCGAAGATCGAGTCAGGGTCAAGCTTGATGCCGTTATGCTTCCAAACATAGTCCGAAAGCCGCTCCTTGCACGCCCGCTTGATCGAAAAAAACTTCTCCTGCGCCGCACGGTCGTCCTTCAGGTCGTTCAGTTTCTTGAGCGCGACAGGTTCTTTTATCCATTTTTTAGTAATGGATTCGCTGATCGCATCGGAGAGCCCCGGGTTCGATTTCAGGAGCCAGCGCCTGTGCGTGATCCCGTTTGTCTTGTTGTTGAATTTTTCGGGGAATGTCTCATACAGGTCACGCATGACCTCATTTTTCAGTATCTCGGTGTGCACCGCGGCGACGCCGTTCACGCTGAAGCTGCCGACGACGGCGAGGTTGGCCATCCGGACGGTCCCGTCCCCGATAATCGACATTCCCTTTACCTTTTCCGGGTTTTCAGGATATTTCGCGTAGAGATCCGTCTCGAAGCGGCGGTGTATTTCGTCTATTATCATGTATACGCGCGGCAGCTGCTCCTGCATAAGCTCGACGGGCCATTTTTCAAGAGCCTCGGGCATAATCGTATGGTTTGTGTAGGCAATGCTGCTCGATACAATCTCCCAGGCCTCTTCCCAGCCGAGCGCCTCGTCGTCAACGAGGATTCGCATGAGCTCGGGCACTGCGAGGGCCGGGTGCGTGTCGTTAATGTGTATGCAAATGAGCTTTGAGAAGTCACGGATGTCGTTTCCGCCCTTCTTGAAGCGCCTGATAATGCTCTGAAGGCCGGCGGAGACGAAGAAGTACTGCTGCTTCAGCCTGAGCTGCCTGTTCTGATAGTTCGAGTCGTCCGGGTAGAGCACCTCGCTTATGGCCTCGACCTGATACTTTGAAGCCACGGCGCTCATATAGTCGCCGCGGCTGAAGGACGCAAAATCAAAGTCACGGTTCACGGCCTCCGCGCTCCACAGCCTCAGCGTGTTCACGGTCTGGTTGCGGTAGCCCAGCACCGGCATGTCGTAAGGGACGGCCAGCACAGGCAGGTAGTTTTCATGCACAAAGCGGGGCTCGGGCCCGTCAAAAACACAGCTTACGTCTCCGCCGAATTTGACAACAACTGCCTTGTCCGGCTTCCTGATCTCCCATGCGTTCTGCTCACGCAGCCAGTTGTCCGGCAGCTCAACCTGATAGCCGTCGATAATCTTTTGGCTGAAAAGGCCGTATTTGTAACGGATGCCGCAGCCATGACCCGGGAGGCCCATTGAGGCCATTGAGTCCAGAAAGCAGGAGGCGAGGCGGCCGAGCCCGCCGTTGCCGAGCCCGGCGTCGGGTTCACAGTCGATCAGCTCGTCGAGGTCGATGCCGAGGTCGCGCAGGCCGGAAAAGCACATGTCCCGCGCGTTAAGATAGATAAGGTTCTGGTCGAGGAACTTACCAAAAAGGAACTCAAGTGAAAAATAATAAACCTGTCTTTCCTTATTGAAGAGATACGAGTTGTTTGTCGCGACCAGCTTGGGCGTCATCGCCTCGCGGACCAGGGATGCCAGCGCGGCATATTTGTCAGACAGAGACGATTCCTCGAGAGATTTGCCAAACTGGGTCTCTATCTTCATGATAAACGCGCTTTTGAATTTCTCCTTTGAAGAAAACATAAAAAATGCCTCCTGTGTATTCAAACTCCCGCGGCATTTAAGCTGCGGGTAATTATTTAAGACAGCCGCTTCATTCTACCATCAGGAAGATAAACATTCAATAATGATGGGCAAAAATTGGTAACAGCCGCGCATTATTTACAAATATACACAAATAAATTTATTATCTCCCTTCAGCATATTGCATATCCACCGTAATTCGGATAGAATAGGCGTGGAATATACGTCTAGGCTCGGCGGAAGCCCGGGCTGTTTTCAAATTTGTGGTAAATGCGGCGTGAAGGGAGAGAATCTTCTATTATTATCGTAATTTAGCAAGGCAACATTTATATAATTTGCTCGAGTTTTGATAAATGAGATAATTATGGTAAATTATTTGAAAATGTTCTTTATTTTGCGTGCGAAATGATATATAATCACATAAATAAACATATTAGGGGGAGCCTTATGAAACAGAACAATCTTCAGGATATGCTACTCAACCAGGCGAGGAAGGACCGAGTTCCTCTGACAATCTTCCTGATGAACGGCGTGCAATTAAGAGGAATTGTGCGCGGCTTTGACAATTTTATTGTCATTGTGGAGGCGGATGGAAAGCAGCAGATGATTTTCAAGCACGCGATATCAACGGTTATTCCTCTCAGGCCGATCGACCTTATGTCCCTTAAGCAGGAGAAGGACGAAGGCGAAGGTCAGACCTGAGCGCTGAAAGGCAGGACGTGAGGCTTATATGAAGCAGGGAAGAGTTCTCACTTGGTTTATCACGTTCGTGCTGTTCGCCGGCGTTTCAGTCTATATGTGCCTGTACATATTCGACGCGTTTACAAACCCGTTCCGGACTGTATCCGCACTGCTTGTCGACGCCGAGGAGACTTATTCCGCGGCGGGGTTTTTTGTGCGTGAAGAAAGCGTGATGCCGGCCCAGGGCGGGATATTCGACGTGATTCCATTGGAGGGCGAAAGGGTTGGCAAGGGGCAGCTGATTGCCACAACTTACGCGGACAAGGGCGCGCTCCAGGCAAAAAAGCAGCTTTCGGATACGGAACGGCGCATGGGGGAGCTTGAGTTTGCGGTGGGATATTCGTCCGACGCCGCTCAGGAGGCGCTGAAGCTGCACGGTGAGATTACGGCCGCAGTTATGGCGATCGCTGAAAATGCGGACAGCGGCGAGCCGCACAAGACCTTGGCCGTGATGTCCGGCCTCAGGGCGATGGTCTATAAAAAAGAACTCGCTACAGAGAAGACGGAGGCCGTTATGGGGCGGCTGTCTGAGCTTGAGGCGGAGCGCGAAGAACTAAAAACCCGGCTCAGGCACGCTTCCAGCGGGGTTTATGCAAAGGCGTCGGGATATTTTTCGCATGTTGTGGACGGGTATGAGGAGATTCTCACGCCGCAGATGCTGCCGGACGTTACTGTTTCGGAGCTTGAGGCGCTTCCGAAGAGGAGGGCCGAGATCCCTGACGGCGGGTATATCGGCAAAATGATCAGCGGCTACAAATGGTACTTTCTGACGTCGATCCCCCAGGCCGACGCCGAATGGATCACTCAGGACGGGCGCATCAGCGTTCGCTTCGGGAGGGATTATTCCGGCCTTGCCGAGACGCAGGTAGAGAGGAAGGGCGAACCAGAGGGCGGCCGCGTTGTTCTTGTGCTTTCCAGCACCAGGGGGATGGACGAGATATCTGCTGTGCGAAGGCAGGAGGCGGACATTGTAAGGACGTCGTATTCAGGCATAAAGGTCCCGAAGGAGGCGCTCAGGATCCTGGACGATGGGAGTGTGGGCGTCTATTGTGTCGTTGCCATGCAGGCGCGGTTTAAAAAAGTTGAGGTTATTTACGAGAAGGACAACTATTATCTCGCGGCCTACACCCCGGGAGAGGACGGCGCGCTCAGGCCGGGGGATGAAATAATAGTCGCGGCGCGTGACCTTGAGGACGGGAAGGTAATCTCGAGAGGATAATATTATGCCTGGAATTGCTGAAAAAATCGCTATGGTTCGGGAGCGCATAGAGGTCGCGGCAAAGGCCTCCGGCAGAGGTGCGGGAGATATACTGCTTGTCGGCGCGTCGAAGATGAATCCGGCCGGGGCGGTAAGAGAGGCGGTTTTGGCCGGGCTTTCAATTGTTGGGGAGAACCGCGTGCAGGAAATGCTCTCAAAGCTCAATGAGGGGGCCTATGACGGCTGCGAGCTTCATTTTATAGGGGTGCTTCAGCGCAACAAGGTAAACAAAGTGGTTGGAAGCGTGGCCCTCATCCAGTCAGTCGGGTCAATCGAACTGTTGAGGGACATTGACGCGCGGGCTCGCACGCTGGGTATATGCCAGGACGTGCTGCTGGAGGTAAACATCGCCGCGGAGGACAGTAAAAGCGGTTTTTCTGAAGGAGACATAATGCGCGCGGTGTCGGATGCGTCGGGGCTCACTTCGGTGCGCGTCAGAGGCCTAATGACGATACCGCCGGTCTTTTCGCAGTATGGGGGCGGATTCTTTTTCGAAAAAATGTACAAACTATTTGTTGACATAAGCCATGAAAAATACGATAATGTAGGTATGGATTTCCTGTCCATGGGGATGAGCGCGGATTTTGAGGAAGCTATCCGCGCAGGATCAAACATGGTAAGGGTGGGGACGGCGATCTTCGGTGGGCGCATGTAATCCGCGGGCGCCGGAAATAAATAATTTCGGAGGATTTTAATATGGGACTTTTTGATGAGATCAGGCGGCTGGCTCAACCCTTTGGAAGCGGTGAGGACGAAGACGATTTTGATGATATAATGCCCTCCAGGCAGTCTCGCGAGAGGCTTGACCAGGATGACGGGCACGCCGTTTCAGGTCGCAATAAGGTTGTTAATATACATACGACTACGCAGCTTCAGGTTGTGCTTGTCAAGCCCGAGCGGTTTGAGAACGCATCGGAGATTGCCGATCACCTGAGGGACAAGCGCACGGTCGTACTAAATCTTGAATCCACAAACAAGGAGATCGCCAGAAGGCTTATCGACTTTCTGAGCGGCGTGGCTTATGCCAACGAGGGCAAGATAAAGAAGGTTGCCAACTCGACGTATATCATTACGCCATATAATGTCGATATCCTGGGAGATCTGATCGATGAACTCGAAAACAATGGCCTTTATTTCTAAGCTCAGGGGTTTTTGAGACTGTCCGGAGGGTATTTTGTACAGTATTATATACCAGATTCTCGTTTCTCTTATCACTGCTTTCAACGTTCTGCTTGTTGCCCGCGTGGTTTTTTCGTGGATAGGGCCCCTGCTCAGGGGCGACTTTATTATGAGGCTTATACGGGCGGTTTTCATGTTGACGGAGCCGGTTTTGAGGCCTGTTCGGTCTATGCTGTTCAGGATTCCCGCTATGAGAAATATGCCGGTAGATTTTTCACCGGTAATCGTGATCATGGCGCTGACGGTTTTGCAGTGGATACTGCAGCTTATCTCAAGATTCACCTATTGATTTTTTGGCCGGACGGCGGGTCCGGCCTTATGTCGGTTTATAGGGCGGGCGCCGCCGCCCAGAGCTCCGGGAGGCGATATGGCCGGCCGGAGGATACGGCGGGTTAAACTGAGCGGATGCATGGAGGATTATTTATGCTTACTCCACAGGAAATATCGGAGAGGACCTTTATTAAGGCTGTCTTTGGCGGGTATGATATGGCGGGGGTCGACGAGTTTTTTGAGGTCGTCGTGTCCGATTACGCGGCGCTTTACAAGGAAAACGCCGTGCTTAAAAGCAAGCTTAAGGTGCTGGCGAAGACGGTTGAGGAATATCGCAGCGTGGACGACGCGATGCGCCGGGCACTGCTGAACGCGCAGAAAATGGGAGCGGATCAGATCGACGACGCAAAGCGTCAGAGCGAGGAGATAGTCTTGCAGGCGCGCGCGGAGGCTGAGGGCCATCTTGAAAGGGTAAAGCGCGAGACCGCCGCCGAGACGGCGAGGCTTGAGCGCGCTAAGGACGAAACTTCTCGGTACATATCCGCCGCCGTCAGGATTCTGACGGACGGGATATCGCTGCTTGAGACGCTTCCGGCTGAGCTGCCCGCGCCAAAGCAGGAAAAAAATCCCGTTTCCGACCTTGCGAAGGATATTGAAAACTCGATGGCGCTGCGCTTTGAGGAGGAGGCCTCTCAGGCTCCCTCGGAGGACGGATATGACGGCGGCGGTGAGGAGGGATCCGGCGGCTTCGAGGTCTTTGAAGAGAATTTTTCCGAGGATAGCCAGGCTGAGGAGGGCAAAGAGGTTCCGTCCAAGTTTGATCTGAATAACCTGCGTTTTGGGGATAACTACACAAAGAGATAGAAAAAAGAATTGGCGGAGGCCTGTGCGCGGGGAAAATTCCCGCGGGGCCCCTGAGAAGGAGCGGGAAACACAAGATGGATTACAACTCGACGCTTAATCTCCCAAAAACCGAATTTCCGATGCGCGCGGGGCTGCCCATGAGGGAGCCGGCCATGCTCAAGGACTGGGAAGAGAAGAGCATATACGCAAAGCTGATGGAAAAAAACGCCGGAAAGCCGCTGTATATTCTGCACGACGGCCCGCCCTACGCGAACGGCGATATCCACATGGGCACGGCGATGAATAAGGTTTTAAAGGATTTTATTGTCCGTTACAAGAATATGTCCGGCTTTCGCGCGCCGTATGTTCCGGGGTGGGACACGCACGGCCTGCCGATAGAGAGCCAGATCATTAAAAAATCCAAGCTTGACCGCTCTAAGATGACCGTGCCGGAATTCCGCGACAAGTGCCGCGACTTCGCGCTCGGTTTTGTCGATACGCAGCGCGGGCAGTTCATGCGGCTCGGCGGCATTGGCGACTGGTTTAACCCCTATCTGACGCTCGCGCCCGAATTTGAGGCCTGTCAGATCGAGGTTTTCGGCGAGATATACGAAAAAGGGCTCATCTATAAGGGGCTTAAGCCCGTATATTGGTGCCCGCATGACGAGACGGCGCTGGCCGAGGCCGAGGTCGAGTATATGGATCAGGAGGTCAGCTCGATCTATGTGAAGTTCAGGGTGGAGGACGACAAAGGAAAGCTTTTGGGGCTGGACCTTTCAAAGACCTTTTTTGTGATCTGGACGACCACGACCTGGACGCTGCCGGGCAACGTCGCCATCTCCGTTAATCCCGGCTTTGAATACTGTGTCGCTTCCGCCGGCGGCGAGAACTATATCGTCGCCTCCGAGCTTTTGGAGAGCGTTATGAAGGCCGCCGGGATAGACGATTACAGTGTTGGCATTAAGCTTTCGGGGGCAGACCTTGAGCATATGAAAACCAGGCACCCGTTCCTTGACAGGGACAGCCTGATAATAACTGGTGATCACGTCACGCTTGACGCCGGCAGCGGCTGCGTGCACACCGCGCCGGGGCACGGGCATGAGGACTTTGCCGCGTGCCGCGGGTACGACCTGCCCGTTATCGTGCCGGTTGACGCGAAGGGCTTTATGACTGAGGAGGCCGGGCGCTTCGCGGGGCTTTACTACGCAAAGGCGGGCGCCCCGATTGAGGAGCTTCTTTCGGAGAGCGGGCTGCTGCTCGCCACCCAGAAGATATCACACACGTATCCGCACTGCTGGCGCTGCAAGCACCCGGTGGTTTACCGCGCGACGGAGCAGTGGTTTTGCTCCGTAGACGCTATCAAGGACGCCGCCGAGAAGGCGTGCCGCGGGGCAGAGTGGTCGCCCGCGTGGGGTGAGGAGCGCATGGTGTCGATGGTGCGCGAGCGATCCGACTGGTGCATCTCGCGCCAGCGCAACTGGGGCGTGCCAATCCCGATTTTTTACTGCGGCGAGTGCAAAAAAGCGCTTATAAACAGGGATACGATAAATAAGGTGTCCTCCGTTTTCGCGAGCGAGGGGTCAAACTCGTGGTTCGCGAAGGATGCCTCTGAGCTTTTGCCGGAGGGGATCGTCTGCCCCGAGTGCGGCTGCGCGTCGTTTACGCAGGAAACGGATATCATGGACGTCTGGTTCGACTCGGGCGTGACGCACGCGGCCGTGCTTGAAAAGCGCGAGGAGCTGCAAAGCCCCGCCGACCTTTACCTCGAGGGCGGTGATCAGTACCGCGGGTGGTTCCAGTCGTCGCTGCTGACCTCGGTCGCCACGAAGGGCACTGCGCCTTTTAAAAATGTCCTCTCTCACGGCTGGATAGTGGACGGTGAGGGCAAAAAGATGTCGAAATCGCTTGGGAACACAATTCTTCCGGGCGACATAATAAAGGACTACGGCGCGGATATACTGAGGCTGTGGGTGTCCTCGGCGGACTACAGGAACGACGTCAGGATATCGAAGGAAATCTTCAAGCAGCTCTCCGAGATATACCTGAAGATACGCAACACATGCAGGTTTATCCTCGGGAACCTTGAGGGCTTTGACCCCGACAGTATGGCCGAGCCGTCCTCGCTGCTTGAGCTTGATCTCTGGGCGCTTTCCCGCCTGAACAGGCTCACCGAAAAGGTCACCCAGGCCTATGAGGACAACGAGTTTCACATTATCTACCACTCTGTTCACAACTTCTGCGTTGTCGAGCTGAGTAATTTCTACCTCGACGTCATTAAAGACAGGCTTTATTGCAGCGGGAAGGACTCACACGGCCGCCTTAGCGCGCAGACCGCGATGTATCTGATACTTGACGCGCTGGTGCGCATGATGGCGCCGATCCTGGCCTTTACCTCCGAGGAGATATGGAGCTTTATGCCGCACGAAAAAGGGGCGGACGCCGAATCTGTGCTGTTTAACGCGATGCCTTCCGTCAGTCCGGAGTTTGAGCTCGGCGCCGACGCCGCCGACAAATGGGAAAGGCTGCTCGCCCTCAGGACCGAGGTCAACCTCGCGCTTGAGGCCGCGCGGCGCGACAAGCTGATCGGGAAACCGCTTGAAGCCTGCGTAACTATCCGATGTGGAGCTGCGGAAAGGGCATTTTTACAGGGCGTTTTGCCAGAGCTCGGTAAGGTGTTTATCGTGTCCGAGGTCAGGCTGGAGGACGGCCCTGAGGGCATAGAGATTTCAAGGGCCGGAGGCGAAAAATGTGTCCGCTGCTGGACATATTCCCATGAGATCGGCGGAAACGAGAGCCATCCGGAGCTGTGCGAAAGGTGTGCTGGGGTGGTCTCTGCTCAGGCCTGACCGGGGCCGCGTAAACCCGCGCATCGGAAGGATTCCGCGCTTTGTTGGAGGTTAGGAATGATCTACGTTTTAGCCGTGGCCGCTATCGTCGCGGTTGACCAGTTTATAAAGTTCTGGGCTGTGTCGTCGCTTCAGTACGGGGGAAGCGTCAGTCTTATCCCGGGCGTTGTACACATGGTTTACCTTGAGAATACGGGCGCCGCCTTCGGCATTATGAAGGAAATGCGCTATATTTTTGTTGCCGTCACGGTCATCGGCCTTGCCGCGGCCTCTTATATAATTTACAGCAGGAAGCTGACGCATCCGCTCGCGGTGTGGTCGGTCACGATGCTGGCTGGAGGAGCCGCCGGCAACCTTATCGACAGGGCGTTTGTAGGGTACGTCGTGGATATGTTCGAATTCAGCTTTATAAATTTTGCTGTTTTTAACTTTGCGGACATTTTTGTCACGGTCGGCGGCGTGCTGTTCTGCTCCTATCTGCTGTTTATCCACGAAAAATACACCGGCGGCAAGAAGGCGCCACGGAGAGCAAGGGTCTGAATGGAGATTTTGAAGGTTACGGAAAGCTGTTCAGGCCGGAGGCTTGACAGCTTTCTCTCTGAAAACGCGCAAAACCTGTCGCGCAGCGCCGCCCAAAGGCTGATTGAAGAGGGCCATGTATCGGTCAACGGCGAAAGGGCCCTAAAAAAACGTATATTGCTCGCGGGCGACGAGGTGTTATTTTCACAGCCGGAGCCCAGATGTCCGCTTCCGATTCCGCAGGATATCGGACTCGACGTCGTTTTTGAGGACGGGGACGTGATTGTCGTCAACAAGCCGTGCGGCATGGTGGTGCACCCCGCCGCCGGGCATTTCGAGGGCACGCTTGTCAACGCTCTGCTTTTCCATTGCGGCGGCTCGCTCTCTGGCGTTGGCGGAGAGGCTCGCCCGGGCATTGTACACCGCCTCGACAAGGACACGAGCGGCCTTATCATAGCGGCGAAAAACGACCTTGCGCATAAATCCCTCTCATCGCAGATAAAGGACAGGAGCCTTCTCAGAGGCTATGAGGCCATAGTCAGGGGCAGGCTCGACCCTCCGGCGGGAAAGGTCGACAGGCCGCTGGGCCGAAGCGAAAAGGACAGGAAGAAGATGGCGGTGTCGCGAAGACCGTATGCGCGCGCGGCCGTCACTCATTACGAGACGATTGCCGTCTATCCGGGGTATTCGCACATGGCCTTCCGGCTTGAAACCGGGCGCACGCATCAGATACGCGTGCATATGCTCTCCGTGGGGCACCCCGTCGCGGGCGACCCTCTTTACGGCGGGAAGCCGGGCGAGCTGGGGCTCATCTCACAGTGCCTGCACGCGAAAAGGCTTTGCTTTTCCCATCCGCGCTCAGGTGAGCGCATAGAGCTTTCCTGCCCGCTGCCGGAGTATTTTACCGCAGCGCTCAGCCGACTGGAACAAAAAAATCAGTGAGGTATTATGGGGAGATTTGACGGATATCTTTTCGTGTCGGATTTTGACGGCACGCTTACGGATGAAAACCACAGGGTATCGGAGGAAAACATACGCGCCGCCGGGGAATTTATCAGCGAGGGCGGCATATTCACCGTCGCCACCGGCAGGGCCTACTCCTCGTACTACAAGATAAAGGGCAATGTTCCGATTAATGCCCCGGCAATCCTTGCCAATGGCGCTCAGACATATGACTTTGACACGGCCGAGATGGTCTCCAGCGTACCTCTTCCCGACTGCGCGCAGGAGATTTTGATCTGCCTGATGGACAGGTTCCCGTCGGCCGCAATGGAGGTCTACACCTTCGACAGTGTGTTCGCCTTCAGGCCAAACGAGATTACATACGACCACCTTGAGGTCGCGGGCGTCGTGCCGCAGGCAGCGCCGCTCAGCGAGATCACGCGCCCGTGGTATAAAGCGCTCTTCGCGGGGATGCCCGAGGAGCTCAGACTTATAAAAGACTATATTGCCGAAAATTTCGCGTCCGAGCTCGGCGTCACATTTTCCAGCGAGTATCTCTTGGAGGTGCTCGCGCCCGGCGCCGCGAAGGGCGCCGCCGTGGAGCGGCTTGCCCGTCGGCTGGGCATAGCTCCCGGCAGGGTGTGCTGTGCCGGCGATAACGACAACGATACCGACATGCTGAGGCTCGCGGCGTATAGCTTCGCGCCCCGGGGATGCTCGCCCGCTGTGGCCGAGGTGCCGGGTATCGTGATATGCGGAGGAGCGGGTACCGTGAGCGACGCCATTTCCAGGCTTTCGGAGATTATACGGCGGCAGGAGGATACGGTTGGATTTTTTAAATGAGATACTTGGAAGCCTTTGGGAGACGCTCTCAAAGGCCGCGCTTCTCGCCCCGGCGGCGCTGATTTCGATGACCGTGCACGAGCTGTCGCACGGCCTCGCCGCCTACGCGATGGGGGACACAACCGCGAAAAATGAGGGCAGACTGACGCTGAACCCTTTGAAGCATATCGATATTGTCGGTACGCTCGCGCTGATATTTTTCCGGTTCGGCTGGGCCAAGCCCGTACATGTTGACCCGCGTGCGTTTAAAAATCCGAAGCAGGGCATGGCGCTGACGGCACTGGCCGGCCCTGTGTCGAACTTTGTGCTGGCCTTTCTTATGATCACAATCTGGGCGCTGCTGCCGGTTTCCGAGCAGCTTTACAGCAATCAAGTGTTTGTTTATTTTTCGAGCCTGCTGCTTTACACCGCGATGCTCAGCGTAGGCCTCGGGGTTTTCAACCTGATCCCTATCCCGCCGCTTGACGGCTCAAAGGTGCTCTTTTCCCTCCTGCCCGACAACCTTTATATGCGACTGCTGAGCGTCGAGCGGTACGGGTTTGTGCTGGTCATCCTGCTGTGCGTTTCGGGCGTGTTTTCAAACGTGCTCACAACGTCGGTGAGCCGGGTGCTCAACCTGATGGTTTCAATCTACGGGATACCGTATATCTTTTAGGGGTGAAATCTTGGAAACACCGACCTACCGGCTGCAAAAGGTTATAAAGAACCACAGAGAGGACTATGAGGACTTTGTCGGCCCGCTAGACCTGATCCTCAGCCTTTTGAGCAAGAACAAGATTGAGATAAAGGACATCCAGATTTCACAGATACTCGGACAGTATCTCGAGTATCTCGACCGCATGACGGAGATGAACCTTGAGATAGCCAGCGAGTTTGTCGCCATGGCCTCGCATCTGGTCTATATCAAGACAAAGATGCTCCTGTCCATTGAGGATGAGGAGGCAAAGCGCGAGATGGCGGAGCTTATCCGTTCGCTTGAAGAGCGGAGACGGCTGGAGGAATATCAGCAGGCGAAGTATCTGTCGCAGTTTTTAATGCGCCGGCAGGGCGCGGGCAGGGCCGTGTTCGTGCGGCCAATGCGCCTGCCCGGCAGACAGTCGGCTTACACCCGCAGGCACTCGGCCGACGAGCTCCCCGCCGCGTTTTTAGAGCTGCTTAAAAGAAGGGGCCGCAGGCTCCCTCCGCCGGTCACGTCTTTTTTGGGGATTGTGGGCAAAGAGGTCTACCCCGTTTCAGAAAAGATATCGGAGATTGTCGAAAGGCTGATTATGGCCGGGGTCTCAAAGGTCAGGTCGATCTTCGGCCTGAGCAGGAGCCGCAGCGAAATCGTCGCGTCGTTTCTCGCGATACTTGAGCTCATCAAGATGAGGAGGATATCCCTTCAGGGCGACGGCGGGGACATGCGTGTGAGCCTGAACCCGGAGGAGGCGGACGGCTGACCTCCGGCTTAAGGGAAATCGTGAATAATGAGGCAAAAAAATGGAGTACAGGGAAATAGAATGCGTCGTTGAGGGCATACTGTTCTCATCGGGAGAGCCGGTGCCGGCCGACAGGCTTTGCGTGGCGCTTGAGCTTGACAGGAAAACGCTGGAATCTGTCCTGCAAAAGCTTTCTGACTATTATTCGTTTGAGCGGCGCGGGATGAGGCTTTTGAGGCTGGACGACGCCTGGCAGCTTTGCAGCGCGCCGGAATACGCTGACAGCATCCGGCGCTGCCTCGACATGAGGAAAACTCCGGCGCTGTCTCAGGCGGCTGTCGAGGTTTTGTCGATCGTTGCATACTATCAGCCCGTAACGCGGGCTTATATCGAGCAAGTCAGGGGCATTGATTCGAGCTACACCGTGAACATGCTGCTTGAGCGTGAACTCATAGAGGAGGCCGGAAGGCTTGACGTGGCAGGGCGGCCGATGCAGTTTCGCACAACGCATAATTTTCTGCGGGTTTTCGGGCTTTCGTCGCTGGATGAGCTCCCGCGGCTTCAGGACACCGGCCTGGAGGGACAGATGAAGCTCTCTGATGAAGAGCAGAGCTAGAACCCGCGCCGGTTTTTTGTGGGGTGATTCCTTATGGCGCTTACAGTAACAGGCGTGATTCTGCTTATTCTGCTGCTGCCTCTGCTTTTGCGGGTAGGCGTTTCGTGCGAATACGGAGAGGCGCTTACCTTGACGCTGCACGTCGGCCCTTTTTCGATCGGCGTTTTGCCCGCTAAGGAGAAAAAGCCCAAAAAAAAGGCCGAGGCAGCCCCAAAAGAAAAAAAACCGGTCAAAAAGCGCGAGAAAAAGAAGCTTGGCTTTGACGAGGCGCTTGAGTTTATCCATATCGTGCTGGACGCGGCCGCAAAATTCAGGGAAAAAATTGTGCTGGAAAGATTCCATATTTCTTTCACCGCTTCGGGGCCCGACGCCGCCGCGGCCGGGATAACCTACGGCGCCGCTTGGGCGATTTACGGCGGCCTGATGCCCGCGCTGGACGCGGCGTTCAGGATAAAAAGCAGAAAAATCGACATAAATCTTGATTTTGAGGCAAAAAAGCCGCGGATAAGCGCCTCGGTCAAAATATCGATTTTCATTTGGCAGATTTTTGTTATCGCAGCTTCGCTTGCTTCCGGGTTTTTAAGGCTTCGGGCTGCAAATAATAAACGTGCGAAAAGGACGGTGTAATAAATGGAGAACAGTCATCCGATTAACGACCTGATGTCGACGACACTGCAAAAGATACGCGAAATGGTCGACGTAAACACAATTGTCGGCGCGCCGATAACAACGCCGGATGAGACGGTAATAATTCCGATCTCAAAGGTATGCTTCGGCTTCGGCTCCGGCGGGACCGACTACAAGATGGGAAAAGGCGAAAACGACAAGGTGGGCTTTGGCGGCGGCGGCGGCGCGGGCATCAGCATTGTTCCGATCGCGTTTCTGATCTGCTCGCAGGGTGACGTGCGCCTTCTGCCTGTCACAGCTCCGCCGAATTCCAGCGTCGACAGGGTGATAGAGGCGATCCCGGGCCTTGTGGACAAGGTGTCGTCGATGCTGAGCAAGGACAAAAAGCAGCAGAAGAGCAAGATGGATCCGAACGAGGAGCTTTGACGACTGCCGTGAATAAACTGAAAAACGCCTGCCTGTGTAATGCACAGGCAGGCGTTTTTTGAGGCGAAAAGCTGGGCGCTTGTCCGCCTGCGAGAGAAATTTCCGCTCCGGGCGTGCCCAAAGCGAAGGGAAAAATGGGAAGGAAGAATAAAAGGATGATAGCAAAAATTAATGGCGTCCAGGCTTTTTGCGCCTTACGGGGCGATTGACACCTCTCTCGCGAGCGAGGCGGAGGTCTTTCCGGTCACGGCCTTGATGCGTATCTCGACCTTCTCGAACCCATCGAGGATCAGCTTTGATACCCCGAGCGATGAGCCGGATATGCCCGACCATCCTGTCCAGACCCCTGCTTTGAGGGCCCGGTACTGCATCTTGCTGCCGGTTCCGAGGATCTTCTGAGCGTCCGGGTCAAAATCAAATGAATCGGGCTGGTCGGGGCGCGGGTAGATCGTAAAAATCCTTGGCGAGGTCGCCGGCTGCGTGCCGATCGCCTTCAGCCTGACCTTCACCGTGAGCTTTTCGTCGTCACCCAGCGCCGTAATTTTGTCCGAAAGGCTGTAGGTCGTCTCCGGACTGCCCGCATAGTCTGTAAACGCGCCGTCATTATACGATATCTGCATGTTTGCGGCAAGGCCGCTCAAAAGCTCTGTCGAGGTGTCGTACTTAATGGACGTCGGCGAGGCCTTGCCCGCGTTTATCCTTACAGTCTTCTCCGCCGAGGGAGATTTGCCGCTTTCGCCCTTGGTGCGTATCGCGATTGTCATGGTGGATTCCGGGATGGGAAGCACCATGTCGTCTGTGCAGGATATCCAGTCCTTCGACGGGGGCACCCTGTATTCCATCGCGGCCGTTGTGCCCGCGATCTTGACGTCGTTGTCGCTGTATTCAAGTTTAAAAACTGTTGTAATGTTCGATATCCTGCCTACCGTGACCTCTGTCGCGGCAGTGTACGGCTCTGACTGCGTTGCCGCCTTTCGTACAAAGAGCTTAAAGCTAGCGGAACCCAAAAGCCTTGCGACGGAATAATTTCCGTCCTGGTCTGCCGTGAAGGTTGTGAAGGTTTTGTTGTTTTTGCTGTACTGGTAGTTTTCATAGGGATCAAGCCCCTCCAGCCTTTGTTCCTGCATATTTATGGTGACTGTCGGCCCTGGCGCGAGCATACTGAGCGTAATATCCTCAGTCGTTTGTGAGGCGGCGGTCGTTTTTGTGGCTCGGTATCTCACCTCAAACTGAACATCGCTGTCGGGAGAAAGGAATTTTGAGATATCAAGCTCTGTTTTCGTCGTGCTGGACCACTTTTTAGTATTATATTCCGAAGGGTCGGGCTTGATTCTGTATTCCATCTGGCTGGTGATGCCGGTGATCTTCATTTTCACATAGTCATAAAAAAGGCTGTCGGGCGCCTCCCGCCTGCCGTACAGCGTGATATATTTGTCGGCCGACGGAGGAGAATCGTCCGTGCCCTTGAGGCGTATCTTTATGATGCGCGTTTCGGGCGTGTTTATCGTGTCGATGATATCTCGCAGATAGATCTTGTTGTCAGCCGAGCTGTAGTGCGGCGCGAAGTCCTCGACGTCGACATAGCCCGTGTCGTCGATATCAATCTCCATTTTCCCCTTCTGAATATTCGCGATCACCTCGTTAAAAAGGCTGAAGGCAATATTAGGGGCCGGTTTTTTTGCGTAAACCGTCCTGTTTATTACCGAGGAAGGGGCTGTGCTGGCGGTGCCCTGATATCTGAAGCTGAATGTAAACGTACGCTCAATAACGCTGGGCGCGTCAAGCTCAAGCTCGCTCGCGGCGCATGGGATCCAATCCGATGTAAATGCCTTGCGGTATTCTATAGTGTTTCCCAGAGAATCGATGAGGAACTTCACCTTTCCCTCGTCAGCGCCGGCATAGCTCACCTTCACCTCGTCGCGGCTCGGGCCCGCACCTTTTTTTGGCAGCGTCAGGGCGGCTTTTTCACTGGCCGAGAAGCCTCCGCTCGCGGCGCGCCTCAACAAAAGCTCAATATCCACGCCGTTGAGGATACCGGATATGTCAAGATTCCCGCTTGCGTCGGCAACAAATTCCCTCCAGGTGCTGCCTGAGTTTGTGCTGTACTGGTAGGAGGCTCCTGCAACCGCGCCCTCAAGCCGCTCACCCGGCAGGTTAATTGTAAGCGCCGGGGTTGTGTGTTGTTGATCCGCCGCCTGCGGAAAGGGGATGACTGAGATTAAAAAAACCACTGTCAGCATAGCTGAAAGTGTATGTTTAATCCGTGTTTTCACAAGAAAGTCTCCTTTCATCACTGCCGAGGCTGTGCGCCGGCCGCCTCTTCTTCTGTATTTTATAATGAATAAAGCACTTTTTTGGTATCTTTTACGCAAAACAGGGCTTAATAGTTTTATCGAAAAAAAAAGAAACAACTTTACCTAACCGAGGGCGCTACGCCGCGCTATCGGCCCCCCGGGACGGGGAGACCCATATTTAAGCCGGGCAAAAAAGGTATTGACACTGCCGACAAATTCGTTTATAATAACACTCGTTGTCACGATATATGGGAGAGTTCCCGAGCGGCCAAAGGGGGCAGACTGTAAATCTGTTGTCAGTGACTTCGGTGGTTCGAATCCGCCCTCTCCCACCATCTGCAAAAACCTGCCTGAAAAGCTGAAATTGCTTTTTTGGTAGGTTTTTGCTATAGTAAGACAGGCAAAGATAATTTATATTTGTAACCATACTGCGATTTTCTTATTCAACGATATCCGGCTTGCAACAATCCCGCCAGACAATCATAGACTGTATTAGATTGGAGGTGAGATTATGAATATTACAGTACACAGGGCTTCAACAAATTTTTGGTGTGTGATTGTTTTCGGAGTATTGCTGGGGGCGCTTTTTGCCGCTATGTTCGCCAACGGCTATGCACCTGATATAAACTCAATTTTTGTACCAACGGCTGTCATAGGCTTGATATTTTCTATAGTTCTGACAATTCTCGCTCAAAAGCAGGAATATCGGAGCTGCATGTACGGATCCTTACTACTGCCCCTTTTTTCTTCACTAGCACTGCTGGTTTTGTCGGTTTTGTCACTGGCAACAACCGTGACTCCCGCTTTTACCAGTTTCATAGCGTTGGTATTCCTCGGCGCAACTTCATTGTTCATTTCGGTCATTGGACTCTTTGCATTAGTAAAGTGTATTGTCTACTTACCTAATGACTGTGCTTACAAAATCGAACGCCATTAGGGCAGAAAAGTTTGCTTACTGAATAAGAAGCAAGGCATGGGCAGGGGTACACCTGCCCATGCCTTTAGGTAAATTCGGATCTTCACGATAAAATCAATCTTACAATAGCGGTGCAAAGCATATTGACAAATCGAGAAGATATTGATATAATCCGAGCATAGATAAGCGGGAGTGACTCAGTGGTAGAGTGTCACCTTGCCAAGGTGAAAGTCGCGAGTTCGAATCTCGTCTTCCGCTCCAGATTATACGATCTTTCAGAGACGTATCTCAACACCCGAGGGCCTGCTCACAAGTGCGCCAATGGGTGTTTTTGTTTTTGCTCACGCCCCTGGCGCATTGCAGCTGAACCGGTGACATTTGAGTACCTGACATAATTTGAGGTTTAGGCACAAGCGGAGGTCGCCATAAGGCGGCCTCCGCTTGCTTCCGAAAGCACCGCGGTTTAGATTCATCGCGGCGTGGATTGTGAAGTTTTATATTGACAAACGGCTAACATTATTGTAAACTTTTTAAGTGCAGCCGCACGAGAATATTTTAGGGATGTGGTGTAATGGCAACACTACGGTCTCCAAAACCGTCTTTGAGGGTTCGAGTCCTTCCATCCCTGCCAGTCAAAACCCCAAACCCCTTGTTCCAGAGGGTTTTGGGGTTTTTGTGTTAAAAAGGATTGACAGCTCTACTTTATCGTGTTAATATGATAAAGTGGCAAAGCAAACGTCGGCTGCCCTGGTGACAAGCACGGCAGCGTTATAACGACTGAAAAGGGGGACCCGGATGAACGCCATTATCAGAACGCCCGAGGGCACAAGCGACAAGCTTTTTGAAAGGTGCCGCGCGCAAAGAGAGGTGCAGGAAAGGCTTTCGGGCCTCTTCCTGAAGCGGGGATATTCCGAAGTGATCACGCCCGCGACAGAATATCTTGAGGTGTTTTTGAGGACGGGAGGCGCGGTGCCGCAGGAGACCATGCAGAAGCTGATCGACAGAAAGGGCAGGATATTAACGCTCCGCCCGGATATGACGACGCCTATAGCGCGCGTATTCGCCACCAAGCTGCGCACGGCGCCCGTCCCTCTGCGGCTTTATTATTTTCAAAATATTTTCCGCGCGGGAGAGGAACACGGAGGGCGCGGTAGCGAGATCCCTCAGGCCGGGATAGAGCTGATCGGCGCTCCGGGCATTAAGGCCGACCTTGAGGTCATATCCTGCGCGGTTGACTCCTTTCGCTCGGCGGGCACGAGGTCGTTCCGCATTGAGATCGGGCACGCGGGGCTGTTCCGTGCGCTGGTCAGGGCTCTCGGGGCCGAACCGGACACCGCCGAGGAGATCAGGATGCTCATTGAGAGGAAGAATTTTGCCGCGCTGAACGACTGCCTTGAGCCGTTTTCCGGGGATGCCTGCGAGGCGCTGAAGCGGCTTATCCACATGTTTGGGGGCAGGGAGGTGCTGGAAGAGGCGAGAAGCCTCTCGTCGGACCCGGAGGCGAGATGGTGCGTGGACTATCTGTCGGCGGTTTTTGGCGAGCTCGAGGAGATGGGGCTTTCCAAATGGGTTATGATTGATCTGGGCCTTGTGCATAAGCTCGACTATTACACCGGTGTCGTGTTTCAGGGATACGCCGAGGGCGCTGGAGGGGTTGTGCTTACGGGCGGAAGGTATGATTCGATGGCCGGGCTTTTCGGCAGGGAAGCGCCGGCGACTGGCTTCGCGATCGATATCGACGAGCTCTGCCAGTGTGCGGCCAAGCCGGAGCCGGCGCAGCTCAGGCAGCTCGTGCACTTTGAGCTCGGACGGATGCAGGAGGCGCTTTCGTATCTTGATGCGAGGGAGCCGGGGTCGTGTGAGCTCTCCCCGTGCGAAACGCTGAGCGAAACGCTTGAGCTTGCGAGGAAAAAGGGCGTGTCCGCCGTTCTAAATATCTCGGCCGACGGGTGGAGGGACGAGGAGGTCATCGTATGAACAGGCTCAGGATAGCCCTGACAAAGGGCAGGCTTGAGAAGAAATCCGTCCAGCTTTTTGAGGACGCGGGCCTCGACTGCGCGTCGCTGAAGGCCGGGGGCAGGAAGCTGATTCACCCTCTCGGGAATTATCCGCTTGACATCGTGCTCGCAAAGGCGCCCGACGTTATCACATACGTCGAGCACGGCGTTTGCGACATGGGAATCGTCGGGAAGGATACGATCCTCGAGAAGGGGAGATCTTTTTTTGAGGTGCTCGATCTTGGGTTCGGCAGATGCAGGTTCGCGCTCGCGGTTTGCGAAGGGACGGATATATACAGCCTGTACCGCAGCCCGAGGATAGCGACTAAATATCCAGAGGTGGCCGCCGCGTTTTTCCTGAAAAAGGGCATGGACGCGGAGATTATCAGGATCGAGGGCTCGGTTGAGCTTGCGCCGATACTCGGCCTCGCGGACGCCATCGTCGACATTGTAGAGACAGGTATTACGCTAAGGGAGAACGGGCTTGTCCCGATTGAGGATATACACGATATCAGCGCGAGGCTGATTGTGAACATCGCCAGCATGAAGATGAAAAAGCCGCTCGTGAGTGATTTTATCGAAAAGTGCCGCGGGGGCAGGGAGGCGTTATGCTGAAGGTTATTGACGAGAGGGAAAGCGCGGGCTTTTTTGCCGACATGCGAAAGAGGGACGCCGGAATCAGCAGCAGGATCGAGAAGGTGGCGCGCGACATTATGGAGGACGTACGCTCGCGCGGGCTGGAGGCGGTTAACGAATACTCCGAGCGGCTCGACGGGTCGCCCGCGCGCGAGATATCTCACGGCGAGATTGAGCGCGCTTACGCCTCGTGCGGCAAGGAGCTGATCTCCGCGCTGGAAAAGGCGGCGGGGAACATCCGCGACTATCAGCAGCGGCTGCTTCAGCGCTCCGGCCTCTGGCTTTCGCCCGACGGGGGGACTGTGGGGCAGCTTGTGCGCGGGCTCCGGCGTGTGGGGCTGTATGTGCCGGGCGGAACGGCGGCCTATCCGTCTTCCGTGCTTATGAACGCCATCCCGGCGAAGGTCGCCGGCGTATCCGAGCTGATTATGGTCACGCCGCCGACAGAGCATATGAGCGCCGCCGTGCTGGCCGCTGCGAAGATCGCCGGAGTGGACAGGGTAATCGCCGTCGGCGGGGCGCAGGCCGTGGCCGCGCTGACCTGCGGCGCGGGCTTTATCCCGAAGGTCGATAAGCTCGTCGGGCCGGGCAACGCGTATGTCGCGGCCGCAAAGCGCATGGCCTACGGCGAGCTCGACATCGACATGGTCGCGGGGCCCTCCGAGGTGCTTGTGATTGCCGACTCGGGCGCGAATCCCGACTTCATCGCGGCTGATCTGCTGAGTCAGGCGGAGCACGATGTGCTCGCGAGCGCCGTGCTGCTGACAGATTGCACAAAATTAGCTGTAAAAGTTGCACAAAGTTTGGAAACGCAGGCGAAAATACTAAAAAGGTATGATATAATAAAAAAATCTATTGAAGATCATTCTGTCGCAGTGGTTTGTGACAGCCTTGAGTCGGCCGCGGCTATCGCAAACGCGATCGCCCCGGAGCATCTTGAAATAATGACGCGGGAGCCTGAAGCGCTCCTCCCGCTGATTGAAAACGCCGGGGCCGTGTTTTTGGGTGAGTTTTCACCTGAGCCGTTGGGCGACTATATGGCCGGGCCGTCGCACGTGCTGCCCACATCCGGGACGGCGAGGTTTTTCTCCCCGCTTTCGGCTGAAACCTTTCTGAAGCGCATCAGCGTGGTGAGCTATGGGAGGGAGGCGCTTGAGCGCGTGAGGGGTGAAATTGAGCTGCTGGCCTCGTCGGAGCAGCTCACGGCGCACGGGAATTCTATAAGGATAAGGTTTGAAGGCAATGATAATCCCTGATAAGCTTGTGAGAATGGCGCCGTATATCCCGGCGGAGGGCGCCAGCGAGGTGAGGCTGGACGCGAATGAGAGCTTTATCGCGCCGTCGGAGGAGCTTTGCGGGAGGATACAGAGCGCGGTGTCTTCGGTGGATCTCAGAAGGTATCCCGACCCGGAGGCAAAGGAGCTTTGCCGGAGGGCAGCTAGGGTTTACGGTGTGGGCGAGCGGAATATCGTGGCGGGAAACGGCTCCGACGAGCTGATCTCGGTCATTATCTCCGTGTTTTCCGAAAAGGGCTCGACGGTTCTTGTAAACGAACCGGATTTTTCGATGTACGCGTTTTACTGCGCCATTGCCGAGGCGAGGTGCGCCTGTGTGCCGCAGGCGCTCGGCGGGGATATTGACACCGCAGCGATGCTTGAAGCCGCGAAGAGGGAAAAAGCGTCGATAGTAATATTTTCAAACCCCTGCAACCCCACAGGGCAGGGGGTGGAGCCTGATAGGGTGCTGTCACTCGCGCGCGCGCTCGACTGCCTTGTCGTCGTTGACGAGGCTTATATGGACTTCTGGGGCAGGTCGATTCTCCCCGAGCTGCCGAAAAACGTCATCGTCCTCAAAACCTGCTCAAAGGCGCTCGGGCTGGCGGCGCTCAGGCTCGGATTCGCTATCGGCCGCGAGGAGCTTGTCGGATATATCAAAAAGGCGAAATCTCCCTTTAATGTAAACGCCCTTTCGCAGGCCGCCGCCTCCGCGGCGATGGAGAACCCCGCCTTGCTTGAGAATTGCGCGCGGGAGATACTCAGCCGGAAGGAAGAGCTTCACACGGCGCTTGAAGGTATGTCGGGGCGGCTTTGCTTCGAGCTTATCGGTACAAAGACCAACTTTGTTCTGATAAAAACCCCGCTCGCCGAAAAGCTGCAAAAAAGACTTCTGGACGACGGGATCTGCGTCAGACACATCTGCGGCTGCCTGCGCGTTACGGCGGGGAGCCCGGAAGAAAACCGGCGGTTTCTCAAAAGCTTTGAAAGGATTGCGGGTGAGCTGCAAAATGAGAAGAGCTGAGGTAATAAGGCGGACAAAGGAGACGGACATCAGGCTTGCGGTTAATCTGGACGGCGGCCCGGTCGAGGTCTCAACCGGGATAGGCTTTTTTGACCATATGCTGCAAAGCTTTGCCTTTCACGCCGGCTTCGGCCTGAAGGCCGAGGTAAAGGGCGATACGCACGTCGACGCGCACCACACGGTTGAAGACACGGGAATCGCGCTCGGGCAGGCTCTTCGCGAGGCGCTCGGGGAGAAGATCGGCATCGCCCGGTTTTCATGCGAGCATGTCCCGATGGACGAGGCGCTGGCAAGGGCGGCAGTGGATATAAGCGGCCGGCCGTTTCTGCGCTTTGACGCCGAATTCCCGCAGGCGATGATAGGCGCATTTGATTCCTGCCTGACTGAGGAGTTTATGCGCGCGCTCTGCTTTAACGGGATGTTTACGCTGCACCTCAGCGTTTTGTACGGCAATAACGCGCACCATATGACCGAGGCGCTTTTCAAGGCCTGCGCCCTCGCGCTGAAAAGAGCTTTCAGCGTTGAAGGGGACGGGGTTCCTTCCACCAAGGGGGTTTTATAGCGCCTGAGCGCGGGAAAATTTTTTTCGGCGCCAGGGCTGTCTAAAAATATGAACGGGAGGGCAAGTTATGGTTGTAACACCGGCGATTGACCTGAAAGAGGGGCGATGCGTCCGCCTTTTCAAGGGCGACTTCGCGACAGTGCACAAGGTGGCGGACGATCCTGTGAAGGTGGCGGCCGCCTTCCAAAAATCAGGAGCGGAGATTATACATGTGGTTGACCTCGACGGCGCTCTCCATCAGGGAAAAAGGAACCTCGACATAGTGCGCGAAATTGTCAGCGGAGTGTCATGCAAGATTGAGATGGGCGGAGGTCTGCGCTCGATGGAGGAGCTTGAACGCGTGTCGGATCTCGGCGTCTGGCGCATGATCATCGGCTCCGCCGCGGTCGAGGACCCGCAGTTTGTCAGGGAGGCCGTCAGCCGGTACGGCGACCGTATTGCCGTGGGTATAGACGCGAAGGACGGCAAGGTCAGCACCGCGGGCTGGACGGAGCAGTCCGACATCGACTACATCACGTTCGCGCAGCGCATGGAGGACCTCGATGTCCATACGATAATCTTTACGGATATCGACAGGGACGGCATGCTTTCGGGGCCGTCGATGCTCAGGCTTCAGGCTCTGAAGTCGGCCGTGCGGTGCAAGGTGATCGCCAGCGGCGGCGTCGCGTCCAACAAGGATGTCTTAATGCTGAAAAAGCTTGGGCTTGACGGCGCTATTATCGGAAAGGCGCTGTATACCGGCGACGTCGACCTGAGAAGGGCGATCGAAGAGTGCGGCTGAGCCGACCGGCGCTTTAAGCGGCTTTCGGCAGCTATTAAAAGGGAGGGCTCAGATGAAAAAGAAGATCATACCATGCCTTGACGTAAAGGACGCCAGGGTTATTAAGGGAGTGAATTTTGTCGATTTCCGTGACATGGGAGATCCGGCGGAATTTGCGCGCAGATATTGCGAGCAGGGCGCGGACGAGCTTGTCTTTCTCGACATAACCGCCACAAATGAGAAACGCAGGACGGTTTCCGAGCTTGTCAAAAAGGTGTCAGGGGCTGTCACCGTTCCGTTTGCCGTGGGCGGGGGCATAAAGAGCATAGAGGAGTTTGAGTATATCTTTGAGGCGGGCGCCGACAAGGTGTCCGTCAACACGGCCGCTGTGCTGGATAAAGAGCTTATAAAGGCGGCGTCCGAGCGCTTCGGGCGGGAGCGTGTTATTGTCGCGATAGACGCGATTACAAACGAAAACGGCATGTTTGAGGTTGTTATTAACGGCGGCGAAAAAGCCGTTGGGATCGACGCGGTGGAGTGGGCAAAGGAGTGCGAGGCCCTTGGCGCGGGCGAGATTCTGCTGACCTCGCGAGACGCCGACGGCGTCAAAAACGGGTATGACATCCCGATGACGAAGGCCGTGTGCGGGGCTGTTTCGATCCCGGTCACGGCATCTGGCGGGTGCGGAAAGCTTGCCGATTTCCTTGAGGTCTTCCGCGAGACTGGATGTGCGGCGGCGCTGGCGGCGTCGGTGTTCCATTACGGCGAGCTGACCGTGGGAGATGTGAAGAAATATCTGAGGGAAAACGGGGTTGACATCTGATGGAGGAGGTCTTTTTTGAAGATCTTTTCGAGAAAAGCGAGCTGATTCCGGCGATTGTGCAGGATTCTAAAAGCGGAGATATCCTGATGCTCGGGTTCACCAACCAGGAGGCGCTCAGACTGACGCTGGAGACAAAAACCGCTTGGTTTTTCAGCAGGAGCAGGGGAAGGCTGTGGAACAAAGGCGAGACCTCCGGCAATTTTCTGCATGTCAGAGACATTCTGTGCGACTGTGACCTTGACACGGTGCTGCTGATTTGCTCGCCCGACGGACCGACGTGCCACACAGGGAGAAGGTCGTGTTTTTTCAGGCGAGTGTGCGAATCCCAGGAATAATTCAGGTCTTTGGAGGTTTTGATGGAAAACACGCTGAGCGGGCTCTATGAGCTGATCCTTAGGCGGAAAGCTGAGCCGCAGGAGGGGTCATACACCTGCTATCTTTTTGAAAAAGGGCTCGACAAGATCCTGAAAAAGGTGGGTGAAGAATGCGCTGAGACGATCATTGCGGCCAAAAACGGCGACAGGGACGAAACTGTACTTGAGCTGTGCGACCTTGTTTACCATATGCTTGTGCTTTGCGCGCAGATGGATATCCCGATAACCCAGCTCATGGAAGAGCTTGAGAAAAGGCGGGAAAAACAGCAAAACCTCAAGCAGATGAGGTTAACGGATAAGGACAGCTAGGGCCTGTTAACAGATCCTGGCGCTGAGACGATTTCAAAAGGCCCTGCAGGGCCTTTTTTTATTGTGGCTTAAGCGAGACGAAAACCCCCGGCTATGCCGGGGGAATAAAAAAGCTTTAGCTTCAAGAAAAAAACCTCCGATGCTAAAATGGATTCAGTCTGACCAACTGCATCAAAGAAAGCAAAGGAGGTGTCCGAATGGACAAAAACACATTAGCACAT